>NZ_JBFOHM010000009.1:0-299631 GCF_040812005.1 Arthrobacter sp. HS15c | reverse complement strand
TCCAGGGCCGAGGTGGGTTCGTCGAAGAGCATGATCTCGGGGTCCATCGCCAGGGACCGGGCGATGGCGACGCGCTGTTGCTGTCCGCCGGAGAGCTGGGCGGGGTAGTAGTCCCCGAAGCCGCCAAGGCCGACGCTGGCGAGCAGTTCGTGGGCGCGCTTGGCTGACTCTTTCTTATCTGCACGTTTGACCAGGACGGGTCCGGACATGATGTTTTCGTGCGCGGTCATGTTGGGGAAGAGGTTGAAGGACTGGAAGACCATGCCGACCCTGGTGCGCTGCTCGGCGAGTTTCTTGGGCGGCAGGGCGTGGTAGGCGGTGTCGGTTTCGTAGTAGCCGAAGTCTTCGCCGTTGACTTTCAGGACGCCCGTGTCGACTGTTTCCAGGCCGTTGATGCAGCGCAGGATAGTGGATTTGCCGGAGCCGCTGGGGCCGATGATGCAGCAGATCTCTCCGCTGGCGATGTCCAGGTCGATGTCTTTGAGGACTGTTTTGGGTCCGAAGGACTTTCGGATTTTCCGGGCAAGAATGGTGCCGTCGTTGCTCATCGGAGGTTACCTTCCGGGTCGGTCAGCACAACTTTTTTCGCCTTCCGGGGAAGCCGGGAGGTTGTGCGGGAGTATTTCTGCTCGAGCTTGGACTGCGGGTAGCTCAGGACCAGGGTCATGACCAGGTACCAGAGGCTGGCGACGATCAGCAGCGGGATGGTCTCGTAGGTCCGGGCGTAGATGAGCTGGGCGCTCTGAAGCAGCTCGGCAACACCGAGCACACTCACGAGAGACGTTCCCTTGAACATGCCGATCACCTGGTTACCGGTCGCCGGGATGATCGAGGGCATCGCCTGGGGAATGATGACCTTGCGCATCCTCATGCCGGCGCTCATCCCGAGCGAGTCGGCCGCCTCGATCTGGCCCTTGCCCACCGAGGAGAACCCGCCGCGGATGATCTCGGCCATGTAGGCGGCTTCATTGAGTGTCAGGCCGATCAGCGCCGCGGTGATGGGTGCCATCAGGGCGTTCATGTCGATCGCGGTGCCGATGTCCGTGAACGGGATCCCGATCGTCAGGTTCGGGTAAAGCGCGGAGATGTTGAACCAGAAGATCAGCTGCACCAGGACCGGGGTGCCGCGGAACAGGGTGATGTAGATCCCCGCGGCGATGGAAACGGGCTTCACGTGCGAGGAGCGCATGATCGCCAGGCCCAGCCCCAGCAGCGTTCCCAGCGTCATGCTCGCTACCGTGAGGAAGATCGTGAGCATCAGGCCACGGAGAATGGATTCATGGGTGAAGTACTGGGCAACCACACCCCACTTGAAGTTGGGGTTGGTCAGGACGGAGGTGAGGATCCCGATGCCGGCGAGGATGCTGAAGACCCATCCCGCGTACTCGGAGCGGGTCCGAAGCCGAAGCCGTGGCTTGAGGGCTGCATCAATGCCACCCATCGTTGTTCTACTTCCTTTTTTAGTAGCTGTGACCATGGTGGCGCCCCGCTAGTTCAGCTTGGCGTCGGTGATGGCACCGGAGTCCAGGCCCCAGGTCTCCAGGGACTCCTTGTACTCCGGGGTCTCCAAGACGGACTGGAGCGCTTTCTGGAAGGCCGGGGTCAGCGGCGAGCCCTTCTTCAGGCCGACGGCGGTCAGGTCGCTGTTGCCGACGTTGACCCGGCCGAGCAGGGTGAAGGAACCCGGCTGCTGCTTTTCTGCCCACCCGAGAGCGGTCGTGTCGTAGAGGATGCCGTCGATCCGCTTGGAGTGCAGCTGGGTCAGGGCGTCCTGGACGTTGGGCAGCGTCACGGCGTTGATCGCCGGCTGTCCCTTGGAGGTGCAGGTCTGCTCGCTCAGCGCCGGGAGACGCTTGAGCTGGCCGGTGGAGCCCTGGGTGACGGCGATGTTCTTCCCGCACAGGGTCTCGACGGTGAGGTTCAGCGGGTTCCCCGCGGCCGCGGCCACGGAGGTGCCAGCCTGGAAGTAGTCAATCATGTCCAGGACCTTGAGCCGCTCTTCGGTCTTGGCCATGGTCGTGGCGGTGAAGTCGAACCGGCCACCGTCCAGGCCCGGGACGATCGTGTCGAACTTCGTGTCCACGAACTTCAGCTTCAGGTCAAGCTTCTTAGCAACGAGCCGGGCAATGTCCGGGTTCAGACCGATCGGAGTGGTGTTGTCCTCCGCGAGGAAGGTCGTGGGCGGGTAGTGCAGGTCCATCGCGACCGTGAGCTCGCCCTTGTCCTTGTAGGACTGCGGCAACAGTGCCACAGCAGCCGCGTCAGCCTGGACGCCCTCGGAGATGTCGGTGGTGTTGTTGGTCTTTGACTCCGATCCCGGAGCGCTGGTGGCCGCGCCGCCACAGGCACTGAGGGCGAACATAACTGCGAGCCCTGCGGCTGCGGTCTGAACCTTATTGATGGTCTTCATGGTGCTTCCCTTCGAATGGTTTCAGCTGTTGTTGATTTGCTGAGATGGGGGCAGTCTTGGTGTTGCATCCATGCGGTTGTGATCAGGATCTCGTTCCGCATCTAAAGCAATGCAACAGCTCAAATCGCTGATTGTCAACAATTGACGATAAATAAATCGAGTATTTTCCGGCCCCGCTCTTTTTGCGAAGGAATCTCACTAAGAACTGTTGACAATCTACAATCATCGGATCTAGAGTCGAGAGGAGCGGGAATGGAGCCTTTGGCGAACCCCAGGAACCCGCTGGCACAGACCACAGGAAGGCGGCAGGCCGCACATCCGGGCCTCCCGTTCAAGACGCAACAGAACGGACGAATCATGGCAGACACGAACTTCCGGCCGAAGTACATCTCTTTTGATATCTACGGCACTCTCATCAACTTCGACATTGACCCCACCACGCGCCGCCTGCTTGATGGCCGCATCTCTGAAGAGCAGTGGCCGACCTTCAAGAAGCAGTTCCGCGGCTACCGGTTCGACGAAGTCCTTGGCGACTACAAGCCCTACGAGCAGATCCTCCAGGATTCCTTTGACCGCGTGTGCAAGCGCTGGGGCATTGGGCCCACCGAAGGCGCCGGCGCAGAATTCGCCGAGGCTGTCCGCGGCTGGGTTGCGCACGAGGACGTGCCGGCTCCGCTGAAGCTCATGGGCGACAACTACCAGCTCGTGGCTCTGTCCAACGCGGACACCAGCTTCCTGGACATCAGCATTCCCAAGCTCGGCGCGGACTTCCACGCCGTCTTCACCGCTGAGCAGGCCCAGGCCTACAAGCCGCGCTACCAGGCCTTCGAGTACATGCTGGACACCCTGAACGCCAAGCCGGAGGACTTCCTGCACGTCTCCTCGCACACCCGCTACGACATGCACCCGATGCACGACATGGGCTTCCGGAACCTCTGGATGCTGGACCGTGGCTATGACCCCATTGGCCCGGGCTACGACCTCAACACCGCTAAGTCCCTGGACGAGATTAACAAGCACCTCGGTCTCTAAACCGATTTCGAGGCGAAAGGTCTAACCGTGAAACTCATTCCTTACTGGCTGGACACAGCCCAAGCATCCGGAGACTACCGGCAGACTCCGGTACCGGAAAATGTCGATGTGGCAATCATCGGCGCCGGATTTACGGGGCTGTCCGCGGCCCTGGAATTTGCCAAGCAAGGCGCCAGCGTTGCCGTTTTCGAAACCCATACCGTGGGGTGGGGCGCATCCGGCCGTAACGGGGGAATGGCGACTACCGGGTTGGCCATCAGCTTCAGCACTGCGGTCAAGCGCTACGGGGCCACCCGTGCCGTGGAGATGTTCCAGGAATACAACGACGCCATCGACACCATCGAGAAGCTCGTGCATGACAATGGCATCGACTGTGATTACAACCGGTTTGGAAAGCTCTCGCTGGCCTTCCATAAGTCCCACTATGAGGGCTTCCTGAAGTCGCAGGAGAAGCTGGCCAACCTGGCCGACCATCACGTCACTGTGATCCCGAAGTCCGAGATTCACAGCGAAATCGGCACGGACTTCTACCAGGGCGCGATGGTTGACCCGCTCGGGGCCGGTCTGCACGTTGGCAAGTTTGTCCATGGCCTGGCCGGGGCGGCGGTTGCAGCCGGAGCGGATATCTGCGAGAACGCGGCGGTGACCGAGCTGAACAAGGTCTCCGGCACGGTGCATGACGTGCACACCACCCGTGGCATCACCAGGGCCAAGCAGGTCCTGGTCGCCACCAGCGGCTACACCGGCAACATCACGCCATGGATGCAGCGCCGTGTGATTCCAGTGGGCAGCTTCATCATTGTCACTGACCCGCTGCCCGAAGACGTGGTCAACCGCATCCTGCCCAACCGGCGCCAGGCGTCCGACAGCAAGATGCTGACCTACTACTTCCGGATCACCCCGGACAACAGGCTGCTGTTCGGCGGCCGGGCCCGCTTTGCCCTCTCCAGCCCGGACTCGGACGTCAAGAGCGCCGAGATCCTGCGCAAGGCCATGCTGGAACTCTTCCCGTACCTCTCCAACGCCAAGGTGGACTACATCTGGGGCGGCCTCGTGGACCTTTCGATGGACCAGATGGTCCACGCCGGCGTCCACGACGGGCTCTACTACTCCCTCTGCTACAGCGGACACGGCGTGCAGATGGCCGCCCACATGGGCAAGCGGATGGCCCACTACATGGCCGGAGACAAGAGCGCCAATGTTTGGGAAGACCTGAAGAACCCGGCCGTCCCGGGGCACTTCGGTCCGCCCTGGTTCCTGCCCTTCATCGGCGCAGCCGCAAAAATCATCGACCGGGTCAAATAGGCAGGACAAGGGTTCATATGCTTTCATCAACGACCGCGGCTCAAGCGCGCCCAAAAACAGCTGCGGAAACGGGTTATGGCCGGGCAAACGTGGCCAACCTTCCTGGCGGTGCCTTCTTCGAAGGACAGTGGCAAACCACCGACAGGACCCTGGAAATACGGGATCCTGAAGATGGCATCCTGCTGGGCCGGGTCTGCACCTCCACACCACAGGACGTGCGGCGCGCGATCGCGCACATTCATCGCCACCTCCTGGTTGACGAATGGCCGCTCCGTTCACGCCGTGTGACGCTGGAGAATGCTGTCCATCTCCTGGGCGAACAGTCAGAGCGGTTCGCGAAGATCATTGCTGCGGAAAGCAGCAAGACGATCGTCGAGGCCGAGCGTGAGGTGCGGCGTTGCATGGAAACCCTGAGGCTTTCCGCCGCCGCTTCGTCCGAGCTCACGGGGGAGACGCTGGGCTTTGATGACAGCATGACGGGCGGAAACAAGATCGGCTGGTACAGCCGTAAGCCGGTGGGCATCGTTGCGGCCATCACGCCGTTCAATGATCCACTGAACCTCGTGGCACACAAGCTGGGCCCGGCCATCATTGGAGGCAACGGCGTCGTGCTCAAGCCTTCCGGCCGGACCCCGCTGTCCGGGCTGGCACTGGTCCAACTGTTGCTTGAAGCGGGTGTTCCGTCGGGACGTATTGCAGCGATCGTGGCCGGTCCGGGCGTTTCCGAAGCGCTGGTGACGGACCCGCAGGTGGATCTGATCTCCTTCACCGGCGGTCCCCAGACCGCCGACCGGATTGCCGCCGCCGCAGGCGCCAAGAAGATCATTTCGGAACTCGGCGGCAACAACGCCACCATTGTCTGCCCGGACGCTGACGCCGTGCAGGCAGCCAAGGCGATTGTGGCGGGAGCGTTCGGTGTTGCAGGCCAGAACTGCCTGTCCGTGCAGCGGGTCTACGTCCACACTTCGCTCTTTGACCAGGTACTCGAACACGTCACCGCCGGCACCAAGGCACTCAGGACGGGGTCGAAGCTCGACCGGAACACCGACGTCGGACCACTCATTTCGGAGGAAGAGGCGCAGCGGGTCGAGGAATGGGTGGAGGAGGCGAAGGCTGCAGGCGCCACCGTCCACGCCGGGGGCAGACGCAGG
Source organism: Arthrobacter sp. HS15c (assembly GCF_040812005.1). NCBI lineage: Bacteria > Bacillati > Actinomycetota > Actinomycetes > Micrococcales > Micrococcaceae > Arthrobacter > Arthrobacter sp. HS15c. The sequence continues at coordinate 293,733 of NZ_JBFOHM010000009.1, read as the reverse complement.
AACGCCTACTACGAACCCACGGTCCTGACCGATGTGCCCTCGGACTGCCGGGTGATCCGAGAGGAAGTGTTCGGGCCAGTTGTCAGCATCCTGCCGTTCATCGAAGCCCAGGATGCGATTTTTGCAGCCAACAGATCCGAATACGGTCTCCAGGCGGGTGTGTTCACACAATCCATCGACCTTGCGATGGCCATCGCCGACCGGCTGCACGTGGGCGCCGTTGTGATCAATGAGACAAGCGACGTCCGCATTGATTCCATGCCGTTCGGCGGATTCAAGAAGTCAGGCGTAGGGCGCGAAGGCGTCAAGTATGCCGTCCTGGAGATGACCGAACCGAAGAGCACCATCATCAACCTCGGAGAGCCCACCCGCCGGCAGCAACAGGGCTGGCTGTCAGAACGGACACCATGAGCAGGCACAGCATCGCAGTCATCGCAGGCGACGGCATCGGGAATGAAGTTGTTCCGGCTGCCATCGAATGCCTCCAGCGGATCGCAGGGATCCATGACCTGAACATGGAGTTCACGTACTTCGACTGGGGATCTGACTACTACGGCCGCCACGGACGGATGATGCCCGTTGACGGACTTGAGCAACTGGCCAAGCACGACGCCATCTTCCTGGGCGCCGTAGGCTCACCGGAAGTCCCCGACGCAGAATCACTGTGGGGGTTGCTGATCCCCATTCGCCGTGAATTCCAGCAGTACATCAACCTGCGTCCGGTCAAAACGCTCGACGGCGTCGCATCACCTCTTGCGGCCAAGCAGCCGATCGATCTGCTCATCGTCCGGGAAAACAACGAAGGGGAGTATTCGGAGGTCGGCGGCCGGATGTACCGGGGCCTGCCCCAGGAGAGTGCGGTGCAGGAAACGATCTTCACCAGGCTGGGCGTTTCGCGTGCGGCACATTACGCCGCCCGCCTGGCAGCGGCCCGCCGGGGACAGCTGACGTCCGCCACGAAGAGCAACGGCATTGTGCACACCATGCCCTTCTGGGACGAGATCGTCGAGGAGACGGTGCGTGAATATCCCGGCGTCACCCTGACCAGCGAACTGGTGGATGCCCTGGCCGCGCACCTCGTCCTGAAGCCTTGGACTTTTGACGTCATTGTGGCGTCCAACCTGTTCGGTGACATCCTCTCTGACTTGGGCAGCTCCGTGACGGGCTCCATCGGCCTGGCTCCCAGTGCCAACCTGAACCCTGAGGGCAACTTCCCGTCCCTCTTCGAGCCGGTCCACGGTTCGGCCCCGGACATCGCCGGCAAGGGCCTGGCAAACCCGGTAGGCCAGATCTGGTCCGGTGCCATGATGCTGGAGCACCTCGGGCATCCGGAAGCGGCGGTCCACCTCCAGGCCGCATTTGAGGCTGCGCTGCGGGACGGCTTCGGTACCCGGGATGTTGGGGGCACGTCGTCGACGTCGGAGTTCACTGCCGCAGTCCTGACGGCCATTGACGCCCTGTCCGCCAACTACACGCTCAGCCCCGGCGGAGTGGCGGCGTCATGATTGACGCTGCAGGACGCAGGCGGCCGATCGTCGCAGCGCTTTACCGCGAGGCGCTGCCGCCCCGGCTTTCCGAGATCGAGGAGCTGGCTGAAGTCAGGCTGACCAAGGCCGATGGTCTGGCGAAGGCGATGGTCGGCGCCGACGTGCTCTATCAGTGGCACTCCTTCTCGCCCGCGCTCAAGGAGAACTGGGGCGCTGCCTCTTCACTGAAGTGGATCCACGTCTCGGCGGCCGGCGTGAGCCAGTTGCTTTTTGGCGAGCTGATCCGCAGTGACGTTATCTACACGAACTCACGTGGAGTCCTCAGCACCGCCATAGCTGAATTTGCGCTCGGCTTTGTGCTGGACATGGCCAAGGACACGCAGGGCTCATTTAGGCTGCAGCAGCAACAACGCTGGCAGCACCGCGTTACCCGCAAGATCCAGGGTCAAAGCGCGCTGGTGGTGGGCACCGGGTCCATTGGACGTGAAATCGCCCGGCTCCTCCGCGCTGTGGGTATGGAGGTCAGCGGGGCTGGCCGAACCAGCCGCGCTGGTGGTGAGGATTTCGATTGGATCTACTCCTCCGGGGACCTGGCAAGCTTCATCCACGAATACGACTACGTTGTGCTTGCCGCACCTCTGACTGCCGACACCCGGGGCTTGGTAAACGCCACGGTCCTTGGAGCGATGAGCCCCTCTGCACACCTGATCAACGTCGGGCGTGGGGAACTCGTTGACACTGACGCCCTGACCGCAGCATTGGTTTCGGGGGCCCTGGCCGGCGCTGCCCTTGATGTTGTACACCCCGAGCCTCTGCCCGGGGGGCACGCCCTCTGGAGCATGGACAACGTGATCATCACACCGCATATGAGCGGTGACACCGAGGAGTACCTGGATGACCTCGGCAAACTTTTCGTGGACAACCTCAAGCGCTACTGCAACAGCCAGGCGCTGCAGAACGTGGTGGACAAAAACCTCGGGTTCGTCCCGTCTCCCTGATTCCCCACTGATACGCCGAAGGAACAAGCTCTATGACCACGTCGACGCCGACGACCACTCTGACCACCATCAACCATTTCATTAACGGCGCCGAAACCGCCGGCGCTGGCGACCGCACCACCCCCGTCTACAACCCGGCCACCGGTGCCGTGTCCGCCCAGCTGCGGCTGGCCAACCGGGCCGACCTGGACGCCACTGTCGCCGCTGCCCGTGCCGCCGCCGATTCCTGGGGTGATATTTCCCTGGCCAAGCGCACCAACGTGCTGTTCAAGTTCCGCGAACTCGTCGCCGCGCACGTGGACGAGCTCGCTGAACTGATCACCGCCGAGCACGGCAAGGTCCTCTCCGACGCGAAGGGCGAGATCGGCCGCGGCCTGGAGGTCATCGAGTTCGCCTGCGGCATCCCGACCCTGCTCAAGGGCGACTACTCGGACCAGGTCTCCACCGGCATCGACGTCTTCTCCTTCCGTGAGCCGCTCGGCGTCGTCGCGGGCATCACCCCGTTCAACTTCCCCGTCATGGTGCCGTTGTGGATGGCCCCGATGGCGATCGCCACCGGCAACGCGTTCATCCTCAAGCCCTCCGAACGTGACCCGTCCGCGTCGATGCTGCTCGCGAAGCTGTTCAAGCAGGCCGGCCTGCCCGACGGGGTGTTCCAGGTCCTGCACGGTGACAAGGAAACCGTCGAGGGTCTCCTGACCCACCCGGACGTGGACGGCATTAGTTTTGTTGGGTCCACCCCGATCGCCCAGTACGTCCACGAAACCGCCACCAGGCACGGCAAGCGCGTCCAGGCCCTGGGCGGGGCGAAAAACCACGCCATCATCATGCCGGACGCGGACCTGGACAACGCCGCCGACCACCTCGCCGCCGCCGCGTTCGGCTCCGCCGGGGAGCGCTGCATGGCGATCTCCGTCGCCGTCGCCGTCGGGGACGCCGCGGACCTGATCGTCAAAAAGGTCGAAGAGCGCGCCCTGGCCGTGAAGGTCAACAACGGCACCGCACCCGGCGCCGAAATGGGCCCGGTCATCACCCCGGCGTCCAAGGAACGCATCGTGAAGATCGTCACCGAGGCCGAAACCGCAGGAGCTGCCATGGTCGTGGACGGCCGCGACCTCGTCGTCCCCGGCCACGAGGACGGCTTCTGGGTCGGCCCCACGGTCATCGACCACGTGAAGACCGGAATGACCGCCTACACGGAGGAAATCTTCGGACCCGTGCTCGTCGTCGTCCGCGTTGAGGACCTCGACGCCGGCATCGCCCTGATCAACGCCAACCCGTACGGCAACGGCACCGCGATCTTCACCTCCTCCGGCGCGAACGCCCGGAAGTTCCAGCGCTCCGTGAGCGTGGGCATGATCGGCATCAACGTCCCCCTGCCGGTCCCGGTGGCCTACCACTCCTTCGGCGGCTGGAAGGCTTCCCTGTTCGGTGACAAGCACATCTACGGCCCCGAAGGCGTCTCCTTCTACACCCGCGGCAAAGTCGTCACCTCACGCTGGCCCGAACCCACCCACGCCTCCGGCGCAAGCTACAACTTCCCTTCCAACTAGCTGTATTCCCACTCAGCCCACCACTGAAAGACCCCGGTATGCCCACGATCGCCAAGGCCTACGTAGCTTCTTCTCCAACATCGGAACTAGAGCCTGGAACGGTGGAGAGGCGGAACCCCGGTGAATTTGATGTGCAAATTTCCATCAAATACACCGGGATCTGCCATTCCGATATCCATGCTTCCCGCGGCGACTGGGCAGGGACTACGTACCCCCTGGTTGTCGGCCATGAGATCGCCGGAGTGGTGGACGCCATCGGTCCCAAGGTCACTCGCCATTCAGTAGGGGACCGTGTTGGGGTGGGCTGCTTTGTTGACTCCTGCAGGGAATGCGCCAACTGCCGTGAAGGCGAGCAGCAGTACTGTTTGCAGGGGGCAACAAGCACCTATAACTCTTACGGACGTGATGGTCTTCCCACGGCTGGTGGTTACAGCACCCATATCGTCGTGGATGAAAACTACGTCCTGAGCATTCCAGACGGCATTTGCCTCGAAGCCGCGGCCCCGTTACTGTGCGCTGGGATCACCATGTACTCGCCACTGCGTAACTGGCGTGCAGGGCCGGGGAAGCGTGTTGCCATCCTCGGTATGGGTGGACTTGGCCATATGGGCGTAAAGATTGCTGCCGCGATGGGAGCCGAGGTTACGGTCCTCAGCCAGTCACTAAAGAAGCGGGAGGACGCCCTGCGGCTCGGCGCCCAGCGCTACTACGCGACATCCGAACCTGCCACCTTCGAACATCTGAAAGGTCAGTTGGATCTGATCATCAACACCGTCTCTGCGGACATCGATGTGGATGCGTACCTCGGGTTGCTTGCCCTGGGCGGCACCATGGTTTTGGTAGGTCTCCCCTCCAAGCCGTTGAGTCAACGCGCCTGGTCCCTCATTGGAATGCGACGCAGCCTGACTGGCTCCAAGATGGGTAACATCCGACAAACCCAGGAAATGCTGGAGTTCTGCGCAGCCAACGGCCTGGGAGCAGAGGTGGAAGTCATCCGAGCCAATCAGATCAACGAAGCCCACAAACGGGTGCTGACGAGCGAAGTTCGGTTCCGCTTCGTCATTGACGCCGCAACGTTCTGATCAAGTGTCAGTGGGCCTGAACTGCCCGCTCCGTTCTGCATTTGCTGCCGCCGCAGCTGGGTCCCTTGCGGGCCAGACAGAGTGGGCTCAACGCGCAACTCTCCGGCCAAAGAGGCGTTGACACTGTCAACACCCTTTCCACGGGCGCATGGTCGACTGCACCGCACTGCACTGCACTGCTTCGGCAATGGTGGCTGGCGTGGACAGATACTTCGGGCTCGTCAATAGGGGCAGCTTCTGTGACCGTGCGCTTCAAATGACCGCCGGTCGCGCACCGCCTGTTCGGTTGGACGCCCGGCGGACTCCGCTTGCCGCCTCCAAGTTGTCGGATCGAGGTGGCGAACGGCGATACCTACGTTCTCATGTTTGAAGGCCGCGTTGAAGCTGCCACGGCGGACCGACTAGCTCTCACCGCCTGAGCCGGGCAGAGCGATCCCGCCGCCGTGGGAGGTTGATACGGGCAGGTATCCCTGGGGAAATGTCAGCAAATGATCATGTCGAGGACACCCTGGGGCAACCTTGCAGCGAAACAATCCTTATAGGGGGAGCGCTTCACCAGGGATAAAGGACTGTCATGGGAATTGTTGATCGCGGTGTTATTGGATCATGTTATGAACTGGGATCGGGTGATGCCGTCGAGGCGTTCCACGAGAACAGGTTGGTATATCGTGGGCCGGTCACGGAGGTAGTCCCGGACCATGGGCGGTTCTGGATTTTGGACACCCTGACTGGTGGCAGGCGTCTTGTCGACATGTCCGAACTCGAAATCGTCCGCATTCCCTCGCCCGTCGTCGAGCCGTGGCTTAGGCTCTTCCTCCGCAAGAGCCATCGACCGGCGGGTGTCCACTACAGACCATCAGGCAACTGGCGCGAGGTGTCTGCACTGCCGTAGCTGAACTCCATCCCCTGGATAAGGGCTGGCCTTTGATGTCGTGCAACGCGGGAGTGCCTCTTTCCCGTGACCCTGCTGCGGGACCGCGGCAATATCCGTTACCGTTCCGACGGCATGGACCCGGCGACCTCAACGGGACGGCTGGTGTTGAACGCGCTGGCCACCCTCGCCGAGTATGAGCACGAACTAATCGTTGAGCGAGTCAACGCCGACATGCCCATTGCGAGGTCAAAGGTGCCATTCGTCCTGGCCGCCGTCGCTGAAATTAGCGGGGTCTCAACCAGCCTGCGTGCGTTATTCCACGCCTATTCTTTAGAGTGCTGGCAAGTCCTACCATGTAGTCATCTCAACCTGGAGGCAGGGAATTACCGGGCGCCGCCTACGACGCGTCGCGGTGCCTCCCGAGACCGACGCGGTTCCCGTCGTCGGGAAGACCTACGCCCTGAAATTCAAGCCCTTCTTGGGCAAGGCCGACGGCACCTTCACGTCACTAGCGACCTCAAGCGGGCAATGGACACAGGATCGTCCTGAGAGTGCGCACCTCGAGACCATGGTTTGGGTTCACCGATGCTCCAGTAACGCTCCAGTAACGCCCTTAGTGCAAGCATGAGTCCCCGTCTGCTGAACATTTTCTCCAGCGGCTGGGCAAACGAATGCTTGGGGTTGGGCATGGACAATAACGCCAGTCGCGCTTGGCCACCTGTATGACTTTTAGACAGTTCTGCAGCGTGTTGGCCACAACGGCTGCCGTTGTGGCGTTGGTGCTGGTCAATGTCGACTGGTCTCCGGCAGCCGTCACTGACCCCGCCCGCACCTTGTTTCTGAACGCGCAGGGGGTCTTGCGCTGGAGCCAGAATCCCAACCGGACCCCGTTTTCGGTTCCGGAACTGCTGCTGTTCCTCGCCGTCGGACTGGCCTTCGTAGCAGCAGGCGTCACTGCATGGCATACCAGGCCCAACCGGAATCCGGGTCTGCTGCTAGTGGTGTCGGGATGGATGTGGCTCGCTGCCGGTCTTCGCCTATCCAGCAATCCGCTGGCCTTCACCTTTGGGGTGACATTGACCCTGATGTACCAGCCGCCGTTGCTGCAGCTGGCACTGTCCTTTCCCGGAGGCGTTCTGCGCAGCGCGTGGGAGAGACGGTTCGTGACGTTCTTCTTTGCCTCCTGGCTGTTCATTGCCATTGCAGGGTGGGCCTTCTTCGACCCGCGCGAACAGATTCAAGGGCACGTCTCAAGCTCGCAGAACCTGTTCCTGGTGTGGAACAGTCCGGAGATCACCAATAGCATCGGCAACACGGCCAGGGTATTCCAAATCTGCGTGGGGCTTGCCGTTGTGGCTGTCCTGGTAGCACGGTGGCGTTCCGGGACACCGGCTTATCGAGCCTCATTCCTGCCACTGTGGCTGGCTGTCATCCTGAAGACCGCTGCAACCATCTGGGTGTCCCTGGCGGTAGTGCAGCTATCCGGGACCCTCTCGCCGGCAGCGCTGTTGTGGCAGTATCCCGCGACGGCGGTGGTGCCTTTTGCGGTGTTGTTCGGCCTTTGGCGCTACCGCTTTGCCCGGGGCGCCCTCGGCGAGGTCATGGTCGAAATCGGCGCGGCACCGGTCAGCGACAGGCTGATCCGCGTCCTGCGCCGCTCCGTTCACGACCCCACGCTGCAGCTGTGGCGTTGGTCCGCCGAAGCCGAACAATTCTTGGACGACGACGGGCGCCCGCAGGTCCTGCCCATTGGCACCTCAGGCAGGGCTGCGATTGTCCTCGAACGCAGTGGCAGGCCCTTCGGCGCGCTGGTCTTTGACGAGACGCTCAAAGATCAACCGGAACTCCTCGCCGCCCTCAGCAGCGCAACCGCGCTCACCCTCGAAAACCAGCATATGGAGGAGCAGCTGCGCAAACAGCTGATCGAGGTCAGGCGCTCGCGGAAACGCATTGTCACGGCCGGGGACGACCGCAGGCGCCAGCTGGAGAGGGACCTGCACGACGGCGCCCAGCAGCGGCTGGTGGCCGTCGCCATGGCGCTGGCTAGGGCACGGCGGGTGCAGGACCAGAAAGACATGCGCATCCTCGTGGAGCAGGCGTGCCAGGACCTTAATGAGGCGCTGACCGAGCTCCGCGAGCTGGCACATGGCGTGTACCCGCCGTCATTGCGCGAACGTGGCCTCCTCGCAGCCGTGACTGCAGTTGCTGAACGCGCGGCCTTGCCCATCCAAGTCAAGGCCGACCTTTCCCAGCGGCCACCACCCACGGTGGAGCTGGCCGCCTATTTCATCTGCGCCGAAGCGGTCACCAACGCCCTCAAGCATGCGGCGGCCACCTCCGTGGCCATTTCCCTGACCAGCACTACAAAGGATCTCTTCTTGACCATTTCCGACGACGGGCGCGGCGGGGCCGGGTTTGGACCTGACGGTGGCCTTCTCGGCTTGACAGACCGTGCGGAAGCTTTGGGCGGGGTCCTGACTGTTACCAGCCCGCCCGGGCGGGGAACCACGATTACCGCAGTCCTGCCCTTCGTCAATGACGCCGAGCGGTCCCTGCCGTGACGCTGCGTGTGGTGATCGCCGACGATTCGGCCCTGCTGCGGCGGGGCCTGGCGGTGCTGCTGGCCTCCGAAGGCCTCGATGTCGTCGGGGAAGCCTCGGAAGCTCAGGGCCTGCTTGATCTGGTGGTAACCCACCGACCTGACGTGGCGGTGGTCGACATCCGGATGCCGCCGTCCTACACCCTTGAGGGCATCCGGGCGGCGGAACAGATCCGCCGGGACCACCCGGAAACCGGTGTCTTGCTGCTTTCCCAGTACGTCGAAACTGACAATGCCATGGCCCTTTTGAGCAACGGCGCCCGCAGTCTGGGGTACCTCCTGAAAGAGCGCGTGTCGGACGTGGACGAGTTCCTGGACGCACTGCAGCGGGTTGCCGTCGGAGGAACCGCCATCGACCCGGACCTGGTCAGTCGCATGGTCTCCCGGCCACGGGCCACGGACCGCTACAGCCAGGAACTCTCCAGCCGGGAAAAGGACGTACTGGCGTTGATGGCCGAGGGTCGCACCAACACGGGAATAGCCTCGGCGCTGTTCATGGGCGAGCGTACCGTGGAGGCACATGTCCGCAGCATCTTCCTCAAGTTCGGACTACACCCTGAACCAGAGGACCACCGGAGGGTGCTCGCGGTCCTGACTTACCTGCGCGCCGGACACGATCCCTGGCACTGAGGGCGGATCGGCGCAGCTGGACGCCATCATCAGGATCCAACGAGGGCCGAAACGCGCGCCTGCAGCTCCGAGCGCATCAACTGGCCTAACTGGAAACCGGGCTCCAGGCCGAACGTGTCCCGGCAGAGACTGCGGAAATGGCGATATGAACGTTGGGCCCCGTTGATGTTACCGGCGGCGAGTTCAGCCCGAACCAAGAGAATCGCCGAGCGCTCGCGCAGGGGTTCGAGGTTGGCTGCGGCCAGCGCCGCTGTTTCGGCCGTGTCTGCGTCGCCCTCGGCGAGGGCCCGCTCTGCTGCTGCGTCCAAGGCCATGACCCGCAGGTGCCGGAAACGCTCCTGTTCGCCGATGACCCAGTCCTCGTACCATCCCGGCAGCAGTTCTCCGGTCCGCAAGTCCTCGATCGAAACGTGCTCGGCGTATGCGTGCGTGAGCGAGTGCTGCAGGCCGTGGAAGTCAACGGCCACTGTTGGGTCCAAGGCCAGCTGGCCTTGGGCGTCCCGCAGCAGGCCCGGAAGTTCGTGGGCCACGTGCCACAGTGCCACCCGTAGGCTGGCAGCGGCCTGTTGGTCGTTGCTGTCTGGCCAGAGCAGCCCCGCGATGGCCGTTCGCGGTCGTGGCCCAACAAGGGCCAGCGCGGTGATCAGTCGGCGTTGCCGGCTCGCAACCCGCACCGGTTGGCCGAGGTGCCGTAACTGCCAGCAGCCCAAAAGATTCAAAGTCCACGTATTGTCTGTCATTGCCGGATCCTTTGTAACTTCGGTGGTGAAAGTGTCCTTTCAGTCTGCTGGCGACCCTGGAACCGCGCTTCCGTGCTATCACTTAATGGCTAACGCACGGGCCTCCATGCCCAGGGCGGCCCTTCATTCCCGTCCCGCCTATGACAGCGGACAGGAACGGCGGAGGAACTTGTTGTTCCTCCGCCGTTCCTGTGGGCAGGGTGGTGGCTGCCGCACACCTAGACGATATGACTGTGGTGGGCTGGCCCTGAGATAGGACTGGAACCTCGGGTTCAAAGAGTTTCGTGGGTTGCCGGTCCGTCTTTCCGCACGAAGGTGCGGGGTGTGGACTGGTAGAGCCACATTTGAACGTCTGGAGGTTCCAGCCATGAATAAGCGTACTTACGTCGGTTTGGATGTCCATGCCCGCAGTGTGAAGGGCTGCGCGATCGACCGCGAGACAGGCGAGATCCTGCGCCAGAGCCTGGCGGCCAGCGATGCCGGGGTAGCCGAGTGGGTGTCAGGATTGCCAGGCCCGGTCCTGGTTGTCTATGAGGCAGGCCCGACGGGATTCGGGTTGGCCAGGCTCCTGGCTGCCGCCGGTATCGAGTGCTTGGTCGCCGCACCGTCCAAGCTGCAAAGGCCCTCCGGAGACCGGGTCAAGACTGATGCCCGCGATGCCGAGCATCTGGCTCGGTTGGCCCTGCTCGGGCAGATATCTCCGGTACGGGTTCCGGGCCGCGCGGATGAGGCTGCCCGTGATCTGGTCCGTGCCCGCGAGGACGTCCGCGCGGATCTCATGCGGGCCAGGCACCGCGTCTCAAAGCTCCTGCTGCGCCACGGCCTGGTCTACTCCGGCGGCCATGCCTGGACCGACGCCCACCACACCTGGCTGCACCGGCAACACTTTGACGACCCTGCACTGCAGGCCGCCTACGAAGCCGGGCTCGAGACAGCGGAGTTGACGCTGGACCGCAGAAACCGGCTGGACGCGAAGATAACCTCTCTGGCGGCAACTGACCGGTATGCCCCGGTGGTCCACTCCCTGATGTGTCTGCGCGGAATCTCGGTGCTGACCGCGTTCGGCCTGGCGGTGGAAATCGGCGACTGGACCCGCTTCACGGGCAGCACCATCGGTGCATACCTGGGCCTGGTCCCCTCGGAGCACTCCTCGGGCGCCTCCCGGTCCCAGGGGGCCATCACCAAGACGGGAACACCCACGCCCGCCGTCTGCTGGTCGAGGCCGCCTGGCACCACCGCCGCCCCTACACCAATGCCAGCCGTGACATGCGCTCCCGCTGGGACGCAGCCGACGAAGCGTCCCGGGTCCGCGGCCACCAAGGCAACCACCGACTCCACCACAAGTGGGAGCAGTTCGAGCCCGGCACAAACGCCGGGTCATCGTCAACGTCGCCGTCGCCCGCGAACTGGCCGGCTGGTGCTGGTCCCTCGCCGCCCCGGTACAACAGGAACAGCCATGGACGAATGAATAGACGTGCGCCGTTCCCGGCCCGACCCGGACCGCTCGGCAGCGTGGAGGAGACCCGCGACTGAACTATGGACAACCGGCAAACGCCGGTGACGCCCGACATTCCTAGACCAGCGGCACCCCTCCAGCCGAACACCTCGTCCTGCGGTAACCAACCCGCGCATATCAGTCTGACAGCGCCCCCCGTCGATCACGACGCGCCAGCCAACCGGACCAAGCAGGGAACGGACACAAAAGAGTGGTCCAAGACAAACCAGCCTTGGACCACTCACCCTTGCCCTCTTGACAAGGAACACCTACATATCAGTTCACGTACACCCAGGGAACACCGAGGTAGTTCGCGGAACCGTCGCTGAAGTTCAGCTGGGCGGTGGAGCCGCCGCCCCGGGCGTAGACGTACAGGGAGGCAGTAACGCGCAAGTAAGCCTGGTCGGCTCCCAATAGGTCCGAATAGTAAATGTTCCGCCATCCATCGAACCGATCGTTGACGTTGATGTTGTCATCGCGGACGTCAAGGACGTTGGCGGTGCCGGTAGCTTTGTAGTTGTATTGGTAGCCGACGGCTGAGAGGTCGATTCGTGCATGGGCTTCCTTCGAGTCCCAGAACCCGTCGTCGGCCCGGACGATGTAGAAACCGTTAAAGGGAACCGACACCGAATGGGAGTAGTTGCGATTCTCCGGCGCCCTGTAGGTGAACCACCAGTCCATGTAGACAGTGAAGGATCCCGCGCCGGTACCGAACAGTCCCGATCCTGAACCGTTGGCATATACCGAGGCATCTATGGTGCCGGGGTTGTAGCCCTGCCAGTACACGGTCCCATTCGAACCGTGCAGCGTCCCGTAGTAGGGGGTAAGCCAGCCGACGGCAGCCGCACTGGCGTTCAATGCGGCACCAACGCCCGGGTGCAACGTGGTCTGTTCAATCGAGGAAGACGCGGCGGACAGTTCCTTGCTCAGTGAGGTGGTCAGTTGGAGGGTCTGCTCGGCTTGTTCCTCGTGCGAACGCTCTTGGGCTTTGAAGGCCTCTCCCAATTCACCTGGCAAGGTGTCCTGCAGTTGGGACAGCCGGGTTTGTCCCCTGCTTTCAAGTTCCCGCAGCCGGCTGGCCTGGCTGGTCTGCAAACGGATGACCTCTTCGCGCCGGTCGGCCACGAGCTGTTCGAGGACTTTGTCGATTTCAGTCTTGATCTTTTTCATGGTGTTTCTTCTCCCATATCTGATGTGGTGAGGTACGGCTTGTGATAGCCGGTGGGCCTGAGTGGAGGCGGTGACTCCACAATATGAACCGCCGGGTTATCGGACTGTTACCTGCTCAGCGGGAGCTTTGAGGTTTTCTGGAGTGCGTGCCGCACGTTGCCGGCGGCGGGAACGGCCGTTGCATGACGCTCCAGCGCAGTGAAGGGCGAACTAGCCGACGTCCCAGCCGAGGAGCCTCCGGCCGCGGTGGCAGAGACAAGCTGCCCCTGCCTCCCACCCGCGTCTGATGCCCATCCTGTTCAGCCCGGCTGTTGCCGTCACGGCCGCCACGGCGTGCGTCGGGGCCACCAGCCCGGGACGTTGCGCCGGTAGTTAAGGTACTGCTCGGCGTACGTGCTGGTGAGGGTTGGTTCCTCGTAGCCTTTTACGAACGCGAGGACCGCGGTGAACGTAACAGCGGCGTAGAGCACGAGCAACCAGCTGCCGAACAGCAGTGCCTGGCTGAGGATGATGGTGAGCACGGCGAGGTACATCGGGTTGCGCACGTATCGGTAGGCCCCCGTTACGACGAGAGTCTGGGTAGGAGCGACCGGAGCAGGCGTGCCGTGGTGCATGGCGAACAGGGCGAAAGTGTGAAGGAGGAATGCCACCCCGGTAGCGATGCCGGCCCAGCCGATCGGCACGACGACCCAGGCCGAGCCGCCCCAGCTGTGCCAGCGCCAGCCTGAGATGAGCCACGGGATGAGGCCTGCGACGACGCCGGGCGCGAGGAAGAGGAAGACGATCGTCCCGATCCACGCGCGTACATGCGGGGCTGCCTGAGCCATGTGCGTCACGCTAGCCGTATTCCTCCAACCGCGCGAGACGCCTGGTCCGTGGACCGGGCGACAAGGCCAGACCAGTTCTGGCCAGTGGTTGCCGGAAGCCCAGACAGGACGGCAACGGATGACGCTTTCATCGTTCCACGACGGCGGCGAGGAGGTTCTCGCTGCCGTCCTCGAGCAAGATGGTGTGGACGCCGCAGGGGCAGCGGGAGTATGTGACGGTTCCGGTTGATGTGGTGTGCCGGGAGAGGGTTTGCCAGTTATGTTCATGCATAAAACCAGCATCCGGTAATGGGTTGATGTCATTCAACCATTACAGTTTTGGGTATGGGATACAGCCATGAAAACCAGGTCGGAGCCCAACTGGCCGCTGCCCTGGTAAACGCCCAGGCAGGAGACGACCTGGAGGCTGTCCTGCGGGAGTTCAGCATTCGGGAACCACGGCTGGATGCTGCCGCGGAGCAGGGCCTGTACGGCTGGGCAGTCGAACTGGCGTCGGCATTCGCCGCCCAAACCGTTGATGAGCGATGCCGCTCCATCAACGCGCTCCTCGATCGCTCCGCGGGGAGGATTTCGTTGACGACACATGACGATTCCCGTCCCCACCTGCATCTCTTCCCCGAGGGTGACGACATCCTGTCCCGGGTTAAGGCAGTCACGGCCGGCGGCCTCGCACTGTTCATCGCCTGGATCGGCACCTGCGCCCGGCCGGCCTGCGTCAGGGCGTTCATCGACAACTCCAAGGCCGGCAGGCAGCGCTACTGCAGCGCCCGCTGCGGAAACACGGACGCAGTCGCCCGGCACCGGCAAGCCGCCGGCATGCCCTCACGAAACAGGGTCAAAGCGTGAAATTTGCCGCAGATTGTGCAGGAGACCGGGCTATTCGCGGCGTTCGCGGGTCTGGCCGAAAGGGACGTCGCGGCTGACGGCCACCGTATAGCTGGTGTAGCCGTGCTGGGTGACGAGGATCCCGTGGCGGCGTTCCTGCATGGCGTGTTCGCGGGCCATGTCCACGGCGGTGTTGAGGTCGTTTTCAACCGTGTGGGGGTCATAGGCGGTGATTTCCAGGACGAGGTCAGACTGGCGCTTGATCATCGAAGTCTCTTTCTCGGGGAGAGTAATTGCCTGAGGGCTGGGCAGGCGCGCCTCCTGGCCGGGAAAAATCCCAGGGAGGCTGAAGGCTGTGGTTCGAGAGGGGTGCCCTGCATGCTTTGATGGGGCGGTGGCCGGAGAATGCCGGCGGTCCGGATCGGCGGAAGAATTCCTGCGGATCTGTAGTCAGTCTGAAGGATCAGCGGCACCGTGCGCAAGACGAATCACGGAAAATCTTTCCGCCGACTATCGTGAACAGCTGGATAAGGGATCACGACGCCGAACCGGCGGTCGCCGCAAGACAGGACAGGGATGAACACAGACCATACGGACGCAGCCGCCCACTTCCAGTCCAAGTTGCAGTTCGAGATAGACGTGATGGACGTGGCCGACTGCCTTCCGTCAGGCGGATTCATGCTGGTGGACACCCGGCGGCTGGCCTCCTGGGAGCACGGCCATATCCCTGGAGCCGTACATATTCCCACCGCGGACATCCCGTCCCGAGCCCCGGAGCTCATCCCGGCAGGCACCCCGGTGGTGGTTTACTCCTGGGGACCGGGCTGCAATGGCAGCACTTTCGCAGCGCTGGCGCTGGCCACCCTGGGCTACCCGGTCCGGGAAATGATCGGCGGCATCGAGTATTGGGGCGCGGAACGGCCTTCCGGTCCGGACGACGGACGGCGACAGCGCCAGGGAAGCCGACTGGCTGGTTACTGCCCATCAGCCGTCGTTCCCGGCGCCGCCGCCGCCGTTATGAGTGCAGCAGGCTAGCCGGTAACCGCCAGCGCGTCGATCTCGACGAGCATGACCTCGTGGGGGAGATCCACAAAAACGGTGGTGCGGCTCGGAAGCGCGCCGCTGGGGACGTTCTCCTTGATGAACTCGCCGTAGACCTCGTTCATGGCGGCGAAGTCGTCGCGGGTGGTGAGGTACACGCGGAACATCAGGACGTCCTCCACGGAGGATCCGCCGGCCTCGAGGATGGCTTTCACGTTTTCCAGCGTGCGGCGGGTCTGGACGCGGACGTCGCCTTCGCCGATGTACTGGTTGGTGGCAGGGTCCATGGGGCCCTGGCCGGAAACCTGGAAGAATCCGCCCTTCTGGATGCCCTGGGAGAAAACGTGCGCCGGGGCGGGGGCGTTTTCGGTCAGTACTACTGTCTTTTCGCTCATGCTGAGTTCCTTTCGTGGCTGATCCAGCCGAGGTCGTTGGAGATGGCCTCGGTGCTGGCTTTGAGGTCGGGCAGCAGCTCAAGCAATCCTTCATAGCTGAGCATCACTACCGGTACCGAACAGGAGGCTGCGGCAACAACGGCGCCGCTGGCGTCGCGGATGGGGGCCGCGATGCAGTGCACAAACGCTTCGTGCTCGGCGTTGTCGTGGGCCCAGCCCTGGATCCTGACCTGCTCCAGTTCGGCCAGCAGGGCCTCCGGTGAGGTCAGGGTGTTTTCGGTAACTTTGATGTAGTCCAGCCCCGCCGCGATCTTTTCCTGCCGGCTGCGCGGCATGTCGGCGAGGAGGACCTTGGACACGGCGGCCGAATGCAACGATGCAGTCAGGCCGATGCGCGAGTACATGCGGACGGGGTGGTGCGACTCGAACTTGTCGATGTACACCACCTCGTTGACTTCGAAGGCCGCGAGGTGCACGGTGTGCCCGGTGCGGCCGTTCAGTTCGGCCAGGTGCGGGTGGGCCACCTTGCGGATGTCCCGCTGTTCCAGCGCGAGGGAGGACAGCTCGAACAGCTTGGAGCCGAGCATAAACCGCTGGCCTTCGTCGCGCACTACAAAGCGCTTCTCCTCCATGGCGTGCAGGAGCCGCATCACGGTGGTTTTGTGCACGGAGGCCCTGGATGAAAGCTCGTCCAGCGTGGCCGGCTTCGCGGCGAGTTCGGCGAGCAGGTCGATGGCCCGCATGAGGCTCTGGCTCAAGGTGTCACGCTCCGGTTCTGGTGTTGAAATGTCCGCCTACAACATGGATAGCAGCCCAGCCGTCATCGGAAGAATCGAGGATGGCGGCCAGTTGCTCAGCGGGAGGCAGCGGACCCCGGTCGCCATGGACGGACAGGGTGCAGGCGGCTGCAACATGCCCCCTGCGGAGGCTCGCCTTCTGGCCCAGGCCGAACAGCATGCCGCTGAGGTAACCGGCGGCGAAGGAGTCGCCGGCGCCTACGGGCTCGACGACGTCGACGGACAGTGCGGGAACTTCCTCCCGGGTGCCAGCCGTGTCAGCCGCGCCGCCGGCACTGCCGCCGCGCGCCAGTGCGATCGCGCTGATCGCCTCGTTCTTGATGACCAGCACCTCCGGGTCCGGCATCATCCGGCGGAGTTCGGCCTCGTCCGTGGTGCCGAAGGCGTGTTCGGCCTCGTCTTTTCCAACAAGCACCACGTCGGCAAGGTTCGCAAGGCGCTGCAGGACCGTACGGTCCCGGCCGGCCCACAGGGCGGCCCGCCAGTTGACGTCGAAGCTGATGATACGGCCGTTCCGTGGTGCGGTCAGGATGGCCTCAAGCAGCCCGAGGCATTCCGGGGAGAGTGCCGCGGTGATGCCGCTCAGGTGGATGAGTGCCGCGTCTTCCAGCAGGGATGCCACAGCGGGATTGGCCAGCGTGCCGCGCCCCATGGCCGAGGCCGCAGATCCTTGCCGGTAGTACAAAACTGAACTGCCGCCGTCGGGGTCTGTTTCCTGCGCCGGGACCTTCACGTAAACGCCCGTGGGCAGGGACCCGTCCACCTCGACGCCGGAGACACCCACGCCGTGGTCCCTGAGCTCGTTGACGATCCGCGTTCCGAATCCGTCGCGGCCTACCCGGCCCACCCAATGCGTGTCCAGGCCCATGGCTGCCAGGCCCATGGCGACGTTGGACTCGGCGCCCCCGATCCCGCAATGGAGCTCGGTAGCCAGATGCAGGGGGACGGCCTGGGCAGGGGTAAGCATGGCCATCGTCTCGCCAACACATACAGCTGAAAGCATGTATCTCCCACACTCACTTTTGCGCTTTTCAGCGGCACTCGGACGCCGCGATACAAAGCGTTCCGCGGCGGATGGGACGGCTCTGCGGTCCTGCCGCGGCCTTGACTGACCATCCGCCACCATGTTAGACATATCACCAGCAGGTTTGCAACCAGCGTTGCAAAATACGCAACGCTAACGAAAGCCTCACCGAACACCACCCCACAACGCAGCTTCAAAAACGCAGCACCGCGAAGGGAATCAACGCGTGAACACTTCCGAAGCCATTTCGGCAACCGCCGTGGCCGGTCTCGCAGACCGTCGGCTCGATTGGCGGCACAAAGCCATTCCGTCCACCGCCAACGGCACCACCCACGCTGAGTTCGTCGCCGCCAAGCACACGCTGGCCGACCTCCAGACGCCGCTGCTGACCCTCGACGCCGACGCCCTGCGTTCGAACGCCGATCGCCTGGCCGCCTGGTGCAAAGAACATGGCGTGCTGCTGGCGCCGCACGGCAAAACCACCATGTCGCCGCAGCTCTGGTCCGAGCAGCTCCATCGCGGGGCATGGGGCATCACGCTGGCCAATTTCGCGCAACTCCGCGTGGCCCGCGGGTTCGGTGTCCGGAACCTGCAGCTGGCCAACAGCCTCACCGATCCGCACGCCATCGAATGGGTCGCCGGCACCGCCACCGACGACGCGCCGATTCTCTCGTGGGTGGACTCGGTGGGAACCGTGGACGTCATCAACCGGACCTTGGCCGGTAGCGATGCCGTGCTGGATGTCCTGGTGGAGCTCGGTGCGAAGGGTGGCAGGACCGGTGCCCGCGGCGTCGAGGCCGCCATGGACGTGGCCCGCGCGATCTCCGCTTCGCCGAACCTGAGTCTGGTCGGCGTCAGCGGATACGAAGGGTCGCTTGCGCACACAGCGGACGACGCCGGACTGGCCGCCGTCCGCGGCTACCTCGCCCAGATGCGGCTGCTTCACGAGCAGCTGCTCGCCGACCGCCTCTACGGCACAGACTCCGTGATCCTCACTGCGGGCGGCAGTGCGTACTTCGACGACGTCGTCTCGGTCCTGTCGCCGTGCATCAGCGATGGCACGGCAACAGGCTCAAAGAGCGTGGACCTGATGATCCGCAGCGGTGCCTACATCATCCACGACGACGGCTTCTACCGAGGAATCTCGCCGTTTTCCCGGGACGGCGGCAGCCCCTTCAAAGCCGGGATGCACGGCTGGGCCCGGGTTGTCTCGCAGCCGGAACCAGGCCTGGCCATCCTCGACGCCGGCAAGCGGGACCTTCCGTTCGATGAAGGCCTGCCGGAGCCCCAGCTCATCGGCGCAGAACTCGGCGGTCCCATGGAACCCCTGGTTGGAGCCAAAATCACTTCGGTCAACGATCAGCACTGCTTTATGACCTTCGACGCCGGCACCACCACCGTGCGCCCCGGCGACGTCGTCCGGCTGGGCTTGTCCCACCCATGCACAGCCTTCGACAAATGGACCGTCATCCCGGTGCTGGCGGACAGCGGCCCAGATGGCGACCGGACCGTCGTCGACCTCATCCATACCTTCTTCTAGGACAACCCATGAAGACACTCATCAGTAACGCCACCCTGGTGGACGGAACCGGAGCGGACCGCCGCCCCGCGGACGTCCTGCTGGACGGCACGGTGATTGCCGCCGTCGCCGGCGCCGGAACCCTCACCGCAGCGGAAACCGGCGCGGACCGAACGATCGACGCCACCGGCCTGGTCCTGTGCCCCGGCTTCATAGACATGCACGCGCACTCGGATCTCCAGCTGCTGGTCAACAGGGACCACTACGCCAAGCTGAGCCAGGGCGTCACCACCGAGCTGCTGGGCCAGGACGGACTGTCCTATGCGCCCGTGGACGAGGCCACGCTCGCCGGCGTGCGGGAGAAGATCGCCGGTTGGAACGACAACCCGGCGGACTTCGACTGGAACTGGCGGACCGTGGGGGAGTACCTCGACCGCCTCGACGCCGAAGTCGCCGATGAAGACGGCAACACAGGCCGCATCGCCACCAACGCCGCGTACCTCGTCCCGCAGGGAACCGTCCGCGCCATGGTGATGGGCTTCGCCGAAGGGGACCCGACGCCCGGGCAACAGCAACAGATGCAGGACGTCATCCGCGCGGCAATGGAGGAAGGCGCCGTCGGAATGTCCTCGGGCCTCACCTACACCCCGGGCATGTACGCGCAGACCGAGGAACTCGCCGGTCTCTGCCGGACCGTGGGCGAACTGGGTGGCTTCTACGCACCGCACCACCGCTCCTACGGCAAGGGCGCGCTGGGTGCCTACGCCGAGATGATCGGGCTGAGCCGGGACACCGGCTGCGCACTGCATCTCTCCCACGCCACCATGAATTTCGCCGAGAACAAGGGCCGCGCCGGCGAACTGCTGGACCTGATCGACGAAGCACTGGGCCACGGCGTGGACATCACGCTCGACACCTACCCGTACCTCCCCGGAGCCACCACGCTCTCGGCGATCCTCCCCAGCTGGGCATCATCGGGCGGAACCGAAGCCACGCTCGCCCGTCTCGCCGCTCCCGAAACCCGGGCGAAGATCCGTGAAAGCGTGGAGATCTACGGCTCCGACGGTTGCCACGGCGTGGTTGCCGAGTGGGACACCCTGGAAATCAGCGGGGTGCAGAACCCGGCCCTAGCAGGCTACGTGGGGAAGTCCATCAAGGACATCGCTGCAGAATCAAACCGGGAACCGTTCGAGGTCTTCGCGCAGATCCTCACGGACGACCGCCTCGGCACCGGCATCCTCCAGCACGTCGGCCACGAGGAAAACGTCCGGGCCATCATGCAGCACCGCACTCACACCGGCGGCAGCGACGGGCTCCTGGTCGGCGCCAAGCCGCACCCGCGGGCCTGGGGCACGTTCCCGCGCTACCTCGGCCATTACTCCCGGGACCTCGGTCTGCTCAGCCTCGAAGAGACCGTCCACCACCTCAGTGGCCGCCCCGCCGCACGACTCAAGCTCCACCACAGGGGACTGGTACGCGAAGGCTACGCGGCCGACGTCGTACTTTTCGATCCGGAAACCATCCGCGACGAAGCCACCTTTGAGAAACCGCGGCAAGCCGCCAGCGGCATCCATTACGTCTTCGTCAACGGCACGGCGGCGATCGACGGCGGCAAACCCACCGGCGCCCGCGCCGGCCGCGCCCTCCGTCGCAGCAGCGACGGACTCACCCGAGAAGACAGCGTCACTAGAGAAGGACAGCATGACTCCTGAACAATTCGTCCGGCAGCTTGAAGCCGACCGCACCCTGGCCGTTGTCCGGGCTCCGTCCATCACGGACGCCGCGGATCTCTGCCGGGCACTGGCCGACGGCGGCATCCACAGCGTCGAACTGACCTTCACCACCCCGGATGTGCTCAAGCACGTCAGGCGCGCGGCGGAGACTGTAGCCGAGCACGGTGCCGCCGTCGGGATCGGAACGGTGATGACGGCGGACCAGGCACGGGCAGCGATCGACGCCGGCGCGCAGTTCCTAGTGACGCCGGGCCTGCGGCCGGAGGTTGCCGCCGTCGCCGTAGCCGCCGGCATCCCGTTCAGCCTCGGCGCCATGACGCCCACCGAGGTGGCCCAGGCCCTGGATCTGGGGTCCGCCGCCGTCAAGATTTTTCCCGCCCGGCAGCTCGGCCCGGTGTATCTGAAGGACCTGCAGGGCCCGTACCCGGGCATCCGGCTGCTGCCTTCAGGAGGCATTGACGCCTCCAACGCCAAGAGCTACCTCGACGCCGGTGCTGCTGCAGTTTGCTGCGGCACCAGCGTGGTCCCGCCGGCAGCTGTGGCTGCCGGCGACTGGGCAGACATCGCGGCACGTGCCACCGCCTTCACCGGCACCCTCAAGTAGGACTTACCCAGAAAGAAACGTCCATGAATGAATTTCTTGAATGGCTGCGGCACGACACCGCCGGCCTGCTCCTCCTGGCAGGCGCGGGCATCGCCCTCCTGCTTTTCCTGATCATCAAAGTCAAGCTCGAGCCGTTCATCGCCCTGGTGGGAACCGGCGTGATCGTGGCGCTGGTGGGTGGGATCTCAGTGGAGGCCCTGGTCGGCTCAGCCACCAAGAGCAGCGACGCCCTCATTGAGAAGGGCTTCGCCGGCATCCTGGGCCACATCACGGTCATCATCGGCCTCGGCACAGTACTGGGCGCCATCCTGGAACGGTCCGGCGGTGCGGAGGTGCTGCTCGGACGGCTCGTGAAGATCTTCGGCGAAAAGGGCACCCCGCTCGCCATGGGCATCACCGGCTTCGTGCTGGGCATCCCGGTGTTCTTCGACATCGGCATCTTCGTCCTGGCCCCGCTGGTCTACGTCGCGGCCATCCGCGGCGGCAAATCCCTCGCACTGTACGCCCTGCCGCTGCTGGCAGGCCTCTCCGTCACCCACGCCTTCCTGCCGCCGCACCCCGGACCTGTTGCCGCCGCCGGCCTGTTCCACGTGGACCTCGGCTGGATCATCCTGATGGGCCTCATCTGCGGCATCCCGGCCTGGTTCGCCTCCGGCATCCTGTGGGGCACGTGGATCGGCAAGCGCGTTATGGTCAATGTTCCGGAGGACCGGATTGTTCCCGAATCCGAGGAAGCCAAGGGCCACGAACCGTCCATTGGCCTCGTTTTGCTGGCCATCGGCCTGCCCATGATCCTCATCCTCGGCGGCACGTTCGGCAATATTTTCGCCCCCGCCGGCCCGTTCCGTGATGTCCTGACGTTCTTCGGCAACCCGGCGATCGCACTGACGATGGCTGTGCTGCTGGCCATGTGGCTGCTGGGCATCCGCCGCGGCATGACGCCGGACGAACTCAGCGAAATCACCGGCTCCTCCCTGCGTCCGGTGGGCATGATCCTGCTGGTGGTGGGCGCAGGCGCTTTCTTCGGCGCGGTCCTTTCCGCCACCGGCGTTGGCAAGGCTGTGGCGGATTCACTGGCCCAGGCCGGCCTGCCGATCATCCTGTCCGCCTTCGTCATCAGTGCGGGAATGCGCATCGCCCAGGGCTCGGCGACCGTGGCGATCGTGACTACCGGCGGCATCCTGGCACCCAGCCTGGCCTCCGGGTTCTCCCAGCCGCAGCTTGCCCTGATCGTGGTGGCCATTTCCTCCGGTTCCATCATCGCCAGCCACGTCAACGATGGCGGCTTCTGGATCATTTCCAAGTACTTCAACATGTCCGTCAAGGACACCCTGAAGACGTGGACGGTCCTGGAAACCGTGCTCTCGGTTGTGGGCTTCGGAATGGCGGCGCTGCTGTACCAGTTCGTGAAGTAACTTTCATTGGCTGACGCGAAAAGGGTGCACCCCGGGGAGGTGCACCCTTTCGCTATGCCGTTCTTCAGGTGGCGGCAGGCTTTGGGGGAGTGCCTTCGGTTGGTTCCGCCCAGTGGGAATCAGGCGTCGATATTGCTCTGACTGTGCCTGGTTTCGATGACGTCGTGGACTTCGAGGGCCGTCGAGATGCGTGTGAGGTCGGCAACGCGTGAAAGGTCCAGTGCGAGAAGAGCCTCGATCTGTCGGCGGGCTTCGACGACCGTGTCTTCCTGGATATGCAGCTGCTCAGCGGTCTTGCCCGCGCTGAGGTTATTGCGAATGAGCGCTGACAAGGTCGGCAGAAGCGAAGCACCTTGAGCCGGGTCGTTGCCTCGCAACGGGCCAAGCACGTCGTCCGCATAGTGGTTCAGGGCGGACACATCCGGGAGCTGAAGCAGGAGCCCCGTCAAGCCCAGGTCGCTCAACACAATGGTCCCGGGGGGATTCAGGCGAAGGGCTGCCAGCTCAACAGCTCCGCGGGCAGTTGCAAAAGCTGCCGGATAGTCGGCGATGTTTGTGACCGGTCCCGTCATGGCAACGTACGCGGGATCCGTGCTTTGGCCGTGTCCTGAAGGGATCTGCCTGACTTTGTCGGCGATGCCACGCATTTGGTCGATCCGCCTGGTTGGCACCATCGGCCAGAGAGCAACAACGAACCCACCGTATGGTCCAAGCAGCGGCCTTGGTGAAATTTGCCATGCCATTTGTGCGAACTTGGCGGTAAGCCAGTGCGGCAGGGTACGTTCGTTCCGGGGGTCAAACTGGACTGCGATGACTGCGTGGGGCAGTGACAGGTCGTGGCCGAGCCGTGCGGCTTCGGCCAGGAGCGCTGTGGCTTCGTGCCCTCTGCCCGACAGGAGCGCGGAGAGAATCTCGCCAGTGTCCCGCCACTCTGTCTGGGTTGCTGTCCGGGTCCGGAGGAGTTCCAAAGCCAGTGGCGCCGCGGCCCTTTCCAGCGCCTGGCGGTCCAGCGGTCTGAGCTCGGAGATTGTCCCGCTCGTCCAGATCCACGCGATGACCTTGTCCTTGATCATTACCGGGACGCGGACAAAGGTCCGGGTCCCTGTTGTATCCGGAAGGTTCACCTCGGCCAGCAACCCGGCACTGCCCGCGGACATGACATCGGGCAGGGGGAGGTCAGCGGCGTTTGCGAGGAGGGCAGCCGGGAGCGATGCGCCATCACCTTCGGTGTTGTAGAGGATGGTCCCGTTGGTCTCGCACACCGCGACGGGACGATCCAGGATCTCTGTCAGGGCTCCGCCAAGGGCCCTGACTCCGCCTCCTTCGAGCGTCAGGGCTGTCAACCGATCGTGGATCGCTTCGGCTTGCCTTTGCAGTTCATACTGCGCCTCAAGCGACTCGTTCAGGCCGTTGAGGACCGCGATCCGCTCTGCCTGTTGGGAGCGCAGGCGGCTGGTGGTGATAGCTAAGGCGGCTTGGTCTGCCAACATCAAAAGGCGCGATTCTTCTTCCTTGGTGAAGTGGTGAGTCGAGCGGGTGTAGCAGTTGAGGGTTCCGAGTGTTTCATCGGCGGAGTTCAAAGGCACGGCGATCATGGAGTTAAAACCTTGGTCTTTTGCCGCGGCTCTCCAAACGAGCATCGCCGGGTGGCTTCCAAAGTCCTCGATCTGTACGGGAACGCCCATGGTGAATGCCTGGATCGACGGGGTGGGCGTATGAACGCCATGAAGCCGGATCGGATGTGTTGCGTTTATTTCCCGGATGTAGTCGGCTGAGAGGCCGTAGGAGCCTTCGATCATCAGGACTTGCGATGCCGCATCCGGCATGGTGATCGCGCAGAAGTCATAGGACATCAATTTGCCGGCGGTCCTGGCGATCAGGTCCAACAGCTCGCCCAGCGAAACGCCGCGGTTGACTGCCGCACCGACATCGGCCAGCGCCTTCAGCCATCCTTGAAGGTGCTCGGCCATACGGTCAGGGCCCATTTTCACACTTAGAGTTTTTCACGGATTCCCTGAACGAGCGAGAGACTTTTCACCCACCGAATGGCGTCCAAACTCCGTCGCATGGCCTCACGTTATCGTTGGACCAACACACCTGATCAGGAGGACGTATGCCGTACGTTGTTGACTTCAAGGACGTTTCCACTGTCGGCCTGGAACCGTCGCCGGTCGCCGAGGCGCTTGCCGGGTTGCGCGCCAACGAGGGCCGCTACTACCGCAACAAGTACGACCACGTCTTCACCGTTAGCCCAGCAAGCGAGGCTCCGGACGTGGTCGACCGGGTGAACCGCATCCTCAAAGAGGAGCGCGAGATTGTCATCGGCTCCCGCCCGCTCGAGGCAACCGCCTTTGAAGTCGACGGCTTGCGGATGGACTATGTGTTCTTCGAGTCGGGGCTGTCGGTCAACGTTATGTACAGCATCGAAAACGGCGGGAAGCGGGCGGTCGGATTCAAGCTGGCAGAAGGCATGGAGATTCCAGAGGAACTGGCGTCCCGTTTCAAGTTCGCCCGCCAGAAATCAAAGTTGGCAGGCGTGATCCGCGGCTCCTACTTCGTGATCAAGGGCGAGTACTGACCGGCCTTCTCAGCACCTATTAATGCGATAACTCGGCCTTGTGGCCCCTGGTGACCTATGTCATACTGTTTCTCGATGCGCATCGACGATGCGTATCGATGATTCGCAGAAACCACCCAGCAGAGGGTACAAGGAGGCCAAGCAATGCCCACCAGCAAGGACGTTGCCCAGGCCGCCGGTGTTGCCCAAAGCACGGTTTCCTATGTCCTGAGTGGCAAGCGGCCGATTTCTGAAAAGACCCGGAAGAAGGTCGAGGACGCTATCGAGCACCTGACCTATCAGCCCAACGCCGGGGCTCGCGCGCTGGCCAGCCGCAGGACCCGTGTCATCGGGCTGGTCATTCCGTTCATACCCGAGCTTCACATGGCCTCGATCATGGAATTCGTTTCCGTGATCGCCAATACCGCCCGCCGCTACGACCACGACATCCTGCTGGTCACCGAGGACGAGGGGGCAGCTGGCCTGCGGCGCGTGGTCGGCCAGCAGATCTGCGACGGACTGATCCTCATGCAGGTGGAGGGCGACGACGAGCGGCTCCCCGTGGTCCGGAGCCTCAAGGTCCCGGTGGTCCTGATCGGCATCCCGCACGATCCTTCCGGCCTTGTCTGCATTGATGCCGACTTTGAAATGGCCGGAAAACAGTGTGTCCAGGACCTCGCCGCAGCAGGGCATGACGTGATCTGCGTGCTCGATTGGCAGCGCGAGGTAGTGGACCGGCACGTTAACTACGTGGAACGCTTTATGTCCGGTACCGACCAGGCCGCGGAGAGCATGGGCGTCAAGATGCTTCACCTGCCGGGCGGCACGGACCGCGACGTCATTGCCGATTCCGTGGACAAGGCCTTGGCTGAAACCACCGGAACGCCGGCGTTCATTGCCCCTGACGGCACCGTTCAGGACGTTCTGCGGCGGGTACTTTCCAGCCGCGGCCTGACTCCGGGCAAAGACGTGTCGGTGATTGGGAGCGCCTCTCCCACGCTTGCCGAGCTCCAGCCCATTCCGCTTTCCACCATCGACCTCCGCCCGGCAGAAGTCTCGCGCCGCGCGGTAAAGATTATTTGCGACCTCCTCGAAGCCGACCCGCAGGGACCAACCGAATCCCTGGAGTTGGTGCCCACGGTCATCACGCACCGTTCCAGCACGCTCCGCCCACCCCGCGGCAGCTGAATCCCCCAGCGCCCCTGATCCACACCCGATTCCAGTCATCGATCCGCATCGTCGATACGCATCGACAAAATCGATTCCCACAACAAAGGAACAGACAATGAAGTCAGCACACAGGACCGCGCGTCCGCTCTCCCTGGCCGTTGCCGCCCTCGTCGGCATGCCGCTGTTCATCTCAGGCTGCGGAGCGGCCGGCAATTCGGCTTCCTCCACTGAGCCCGTCAAAGAGATCTCGGTGGTTGACTACTACAACAACGAGCCGGACAAGTCCTTCATCGGCGACGCCCTCACCGCATGCGGCACCAAAGCGGGCGTCACCATCAAGCGCGAGACTGTTCCGGGCAAATCGCTGATCTCCAAGGTGCTCCAGCAGTCCTCCTCCAAAACGCTGCCAGACGTACTCATGCTGGACAACCCCGACCTGCAGCAGATTGCTGCCACGGGGGCACTGGCCCCGTTGGCCGATTTCAAAATCAGCACCGACGACTTTGCTCCCGGCGTGCTCAGCGCCGGCACCTACAAGGACAAGGTCTACGGACTGGCACCCACCGTCAACACCATCGCCCTGTTCTACAACAAGGACATCCTGGCTAAAGCCGGTGTCACGCCGCCGACCACCTGGGATGAGCTGAAGTCAGCAGCCGCCAAGCTCACGTCCGGGGACCAGTACGGACTGGCTTTCAACGCCAACCCCACCTACGAGGGGACGTGGCAGTTCCTCCCGGTCATGTGGTCAAACGGCGGTGACGAAAAGAAGATTGACACCAAAGAGACCGAACAGGCCCTGCAGCTGTGGACGGATTTGGTCAAGAACGGTTCAGTCTCGTCCTCCGCCCTGAACTGGACCCAGGCCGACGTGAAGGACCAGTTCATGGCCGGCAAGGCAGCCATGATGGTCAACGGCCCGTGGCAGATTCCTTCCCTGGACAAGCAGCCGGCCCTTCAGTACGGCGTAGTGAAGATCCCGGTCCGTGAAGCCGGCCAGACGTCCGTGGCCCCGCTCGGTGGGGAAGTCTGGACCGTCCCGCAGACCGGGAACAAGGCCCGCCAGGCCAAGGCGGCCGAAGTGGTTGCCTGCCTGAACAGCGACGAAAACCAGCTGGCGATGGCCAAGGTCCGCAACACCATTCCGTCCAAGAGCACGCTTGCGGAAACGTTCGCATCCGAGAACCCCAAGCTCGCCACCTTCACAGAACTGATCAAGACCGCCCGTGCACGCACCGGCCAGCTCGGCGAGGAATGGCCTGCCCAGGCCACCAAGATCTACACCGCCATCCAGACGGCGCTGACCGGCAACGCCTCGCCGGCCGACGCACTCAAGCAAGCCCAGGGCCAGTAGGCAGCCAGCCATGTCACTAACAACCGACGTATCGCACACGGCGGCGGGGCCGTCCACCGGAAAGTCCTCCCGGAAGCACGGACGCGCCAACGATTCAGGGACGGAAGCGCAACGTCCGAGGCGGCGCAGCCGCCAACGCCGCGAGCGCATCTTCCAGTGGCTCTTCCTGGTTCCGGCCGTGGTCTACATGGCCCTGTTCTTTGGCTACCCGGTGGTCAAGAACGTCGTGATGAGTTTCCAGGACTACACCACGTCCACGTTCTTCACCGGAGAAGCCCCCTGGGTGGGATTGGCGAACTACACGACTGTATTGTCGTCGTCGTTGTTTTCCACCTCGCTGCTGAACACCGCGCTGTTTACGCTGGGGTCAATCCTGGGCCAGTTCGTGATCGGGCTTGCGCTGGCGATCTTCTTCCAGCGCAGGTTCCCGCTCAACGGAATCCTGCGGTCGCTGCTTCTGCTGCCGTGGCTTCTGCCGCTGATCGTTTCGAGTGCCGTGTGGCGCTGGATCCTGGACAAGGACAGCGGCGCCCTGAACCGCTTCCTCGGTGACCTGGGCATCATCGACACCGGCATCCCGTGGCTGACCAGCACTTCCCTGGCGCTGATTGCCGTGGTGGGGGTGAATATCTGGATTGGCATTCCCTTCAACCTGACCATCCTCTACGGCGGTCTCCAGGAAATCCCGGACGAGCTATATGAGGCAGGGTCCCTGGACGGGGCCACCGGGTGGCGGGCGTTCCGGCATATCACGTGGCCCATGCTGCGGCCGGTGGTCAGCGTGGTGCTGGTGCTCGGCGTCGTCTACACGCTCAAGGTGCTGGACATCATCCTTGGCCTCACCAACGGCGGCCCCGCGAATTCAACCCAGACCATCGCCACCCAGTCCTACGCCCTGTCCTTCAACGAGTTCAAATTCGGCGAAGGCGCGGCCCTGGGCAACGTGCTGGTGATCATTTCCCTGGTATTCGCGGTCCTCTACCTGCGGGCCAGCCGACGCGCAGTGGACGAGTGAGGAAACCATGACAATCCAACTGAAGTCACTCCCAAGCCGAAGCGCCGTGGCCGCCCCCGACCGGAAGAACTGGGCGTACACAGCATTGGCCATCTTCTTCCTGGCCGTCATGCTTTTCCCGGTCTACTGGATGGTCAATGCATCCCTGCAACCCAACGGCGCCACCTTGGAAACCTCGTGGCTGCCGCTGAAGCCCGACTTCACCGGCTACGCCACAGCCATTAACGAGCAGGCCGGCAATCTGGGCACGAGCCTGGTCATCTCACTCGGAAGTGTGGCGTTGAGCCTGGCCATCGCAGCCCCCGCGGCCTATGCCCTGGCGTACTTCAAGGTCCGCGGCGCGGGCGTGGTCCTGTTCGCCATCCTCATCAGCCAGATGATCCCGGGCATCGTTGTGGCCAACGCCCTGTACACCGCGTACAACGATCTTGGCCTGCTCAACTCCATTCCAGGCCTGATCCTTGCGGACTCGGCGCACGGAATCCCGTTCGCCATCCTCATCATCCGGGCGTTTATGAATGGCATGCCGGCCTCCGTCATCGAGGCTGCGCGGGTGGACGGCGCTGGCCACGTCCGGGCGTTCTGGTCCATCGTGCTGCCGCTGAGCCGAAACTCCCTGATCACCGCGGGCTTGTTCACCTTCCTGTTTGCCTGGAGCGACTTCCTGTTCGCACTGACCCTGACCACTACTGAAGCCGTCCGGCCCGTGACGCTGGGCATCTTCCAGTACATCGGCGCCTACGTGAACGACTGGAGTTCAGTGATGGCGACGGCGGTACTCGCCTCCATCCCGGCCATTGTCCTGCTGGTCGCAGCCCAGAAATACATCGCTGCCGGTACCACCGGCGGCGCGGTCAAATAGACCGCCGCACCTACAAGGAGAAAATCATGACTGACAGCAAGCCCATCCGCGTTACCGTCTGGAGCGAGAACCGGCACGAGAAGCGGGACGAACTGGTGGCCCGCCTGTACCCGGAGGGAATGCACGGTGCGGTCAAGGCGGGCATCGAGGAGAACCTGGGCTCCGCCGTCGTGGTCCGGACCGCAACCCTGGACGAGCCGGAACACGGCCTCACGGAGGAAGTCCTCGCCAACACCGACGTCCTGACCTGGTGGGGGCACATGTCCCACTCGGACGTCGACGACGCGATCGTGGAGCGCGTTCACCGCCACGTCCTCGCTGGCATGGGCCTGATCGTGCTGCACTCCGGGCACTGGTCCAAGATCTTCACCAAGCTTATGGGTACGTCCTGCACCCTTCGCTGGCGGTCCGAACAGGACCGCGAACTCGTCTGGACCGTGGACCCCACCCACCCCATCGCCAAAGGGGTGCCGCACCCCATCGAAATCCCTGAGCAGGAGATGTACGGCGAATTCTTCGACATCCCCACACCCGAAGAACTCGTGTTCATCAGCTCATTCAGCGGCGGCGAAGTCTTCCGTTCCGGCTGCACCTTCCGTCGCGGACACGGCAAGATCTTCTTCTTCAGCCCCGGCGACCAGGACTACCCCGTCTACCACCACAAGGACATCCGCCGCGTCATCGCCAACGCAGTGGAATGGGCCGTCACCGACCGGCCGGAACGGGCCGTCCCCGAGCTGCTGCGCTACGAGACCGGTGACTTCTTCAACGGCAAGAGCTACCAGGGAGCCAACGCGTGAGCACCCCCTTCGCCACCATCCCCGACGACGGCACTCCACTGCGCGTCGTCGTCGTCGGCGCCGGCGGCATGGGCCGCGCCTGGCTCAGGACCGTCGAAGAGTCCGCCTCGGTGGAGCTCGCGGGCATCGTCGACCTGGACGTGGACGCTGCCCGGGCGGCTGCCGCAGCGCTGGGGCGTCCCGACCTCCCGGTGGGCGCCGGTACAGCCGCGTTGGCGTCCGACGTCGGCGCCCAGGCAGTCATCAACGTCACCGTCCCAGCCGCTCACCATCCGGTCACCACCGAAGCGCTCGCCGCCGGGCTGCCCGTCCTCGGCGAAAAGCCAGTGGCGTCCACAGTGGCCCAGGGACTGTCGCTCGCGGCCGCCGCAGAACTCCACGGCCAACTGTTCATGGTCAGCCAGTCCCGCCGCTACAACAGGCACCTGTTCGAAGCGAAGCGCCTGTCCTCTTCCCTGGGCAGGGTGGGCATCGTCTCCGCCGAGTTCTTCAAGGCCCCGCACTTCGGCGGTTTCCGGGACGCCATGGACCACCCCCTGCTGCTGGACATGGCAATCCATCAGTTCGACATGGCCCGGTTCCTGCTCGATGCGGATCCCGTCTCCGTCTTCTGTGAGGAGTACAACCCCGCCTGGAGCTGGTACCGCGGGGATGCGGGGTCCACAGCCATCTTCGAGATGACCGGTGGCGAACGCTTCGTGTTCAACGGCAGCTGGTGCAGTCCGGGCCAGGAAACCTCTTGGAACGCTGCATGGCGGATCAGCGGCGAGCACGGAACGGTCCTGTGGGACGGCGACAACGGCCCTCTATCCTCGGTTGCCTCCGACGCGGGCTACAGCGAAGACCCGGGCCAGGAAATCGCGGGGTCGTTGCGGGACTTCGTGGCGGCTGTCCGCACGGGGAGCACGCCGATGGGAAGGGTCCACCAAAACATCATGAGCCTGGCCATGGTGGAAGCTGCCATCCAGAGCGCGGCCACCGGATCCCGTGTGTCCGTGGACGCACTCCTCGAGGACTCCTACCGGCAGGCCATCCTTGCCGAGCACGACCCCGCAGTGCTGGAAGTCCTTAAGTCCTGGACCTCGGTCCGGAATGCCCTCACCGGCGAAAGCGCGCACTCTAACCGGCTGGGCGGAGAACCGGTGCCTGCCATGGATGCATAGGGCAGACTGGTGGCGTGAACGGAATCCGGTGGGTGCTGCACGTCGACCTCGACCAGTTCATCGCGGCGGTCGAAGTGCTCCGGCGGCCCGAGCTTGCGGGCAAGCCGATCATTATCGGCGGCCGGGGCGACCCCACGGAACGGGCCGTGGTGTCCACGGCCTCCTACGAGGCCAGGGCGTTCGGTGTGGGTTCCGGAATGCCCTTGCGCATTGCGGCCCGGAAAGTGCCCGACGCCGTGATCCTGCCGGTCGACCAGGAGGCCTACCTCGCGGCGTCTGACACGGTGATGGCTACCCTGCGCGCGCAGCCCGGCGCCACCGTCCAGGTGTTGGGTTGGGATGAAGCCTTCATAGGCACTGAGACAGGGAACCCGGAAGCCTACGCCCGGCAGGTGCAGGCCGATGTCCTGGAACGGACGCAGCTGCATTGCAGCGTGGGCATCGGCGACACCCTGGTCCGGGCCAAGGTCGCCACCGGGTTCGGCAAGCCGGCCGGCGTCTTCCGTCTCACCGCCGGGAACTGGCTCGAAGTCATGGGCAGCCGGCCCACCAAGGACCTGTGGGGCGTCGGAACCAAAGTCTCCGGCCGGCTGGCCAAACTCGGCATCAACACCGTCGCCGAGCTCGCCGCGTCCGACCCACAGGACCTGGTCCCCGAGTTCGGCCCCAGGATGGGTCCCTGGTACGCGGAGCTCGGACGAGGGGATGGCGCCAGCGTTGTTGACGACACTCCGTGGGTTGCCCGCGGGCATAGCAGGGAGACCACCTTCCAGCGGGACCTGACCGAGCCCGCCCAGGTGGACGACGCCGTGCGGGAACTGGCAGCGCGTGTCCTTGAGGATGTTGTGGCGGAAGGACGGCCCGTGGTCGGGCTGACCCTGAAGGTCCGGTATGCGCCGTTCATCACCAAGACGCACGCGAGGAAGATTCCCGAGACATTCGACCGGAACGAAATCCTGGCGCAGGCCTTGGACCTCGCAGCCGGAATCGAAGCGGGCCGTCCAATCCGGCTCCTGGGCCTGCGGGCCGAAATGGCAATGCCCGACGACGCCCGAAAGGGGCATACGCCGACGCGCGGCGGTTGGTGACGGCGTCGGCGATCTGGATGTGTTCTTCCCGGATGCAGATGATGTCCCCGTGAACGGGCTTCCCAGCAAATCCCAAGGTTCAGCCAGCCATAATGAATCGAAGCTCCGGCCAATGGCTATTTGGCCGGAGCTTCGCCACTCGATCCGCGCATCTTCTAGGGGAGTTCCTGGTGCCGCGCAGGGATCCCCGATGGTTTGCGTTGACGTTGACGTTGACGTTGACGGAGCGCGAGCAGTGGAAAGAGCAGTACCGAGAGCATCCCTGCTCCAACGAGTGCGGAAGCGGTTCCGCTTGAGATGAGCCCCTCGTCCTGGCCAATGGCTGTCACCGCTACGATGATCGGCAATCCGGTTGCCCCAAACAGTATGATGGCCCGTTTGTCGGCGCGTGTGGAGTTGGGAGGCGCGGCGAGCAACGAAGGCAGCCCGCGGATAATGAGCAGGAGCAGCAGGAACAGGGGGATCATTGCCAGAGTGGCCGGGCTTGCGGTAAGCGCGCGCAGGTCGAAGTCCACGCCGGTGTCGATAAAGAAGATCGGCACCAGGAACCCGAACGCGATGGCGTCGATTTTCGTCTCGATGACCGCCCGGTCCTTTTCGGGAGCCCGCGCGATGGCAACTTTCCAGAGGACTCCGGCGGCGAAAGCCCCCAGCAGCATGTCCAGTCCAAGCACCATGCTCAGCACCACGAGCGCGGTGAGAATGAACATGATGGACCGGACGGCGAACTGGCCGCTGGTGTGGAGGGTCCTGGTGACGTGGGAGTGGAGCAGTGTATGCCGTGCGCGCGAGGCGAGATAAATCGCCAGGCCGGTCAGCAGAACAAACCCGAGAAGAACTGCTGTGGCCGGTCCCAACTGCCTGCCACTGAAGAACAGCGAGATCGCGACGAGCGGACCAAACTCCCCAGCCGCACCCAGTGCCGTGACCGCGATACCGACCGGGGACTTTGATTCCCCGGCGTCGCGGAGGATTGGCAGCAGCGCGCCCAGGGCCGTGGAGCACAAGGCCACGCCGATGATCACAGTAGCCTCCGGTGTGGGGGCCAGGAGCAGGCCGGCGCCTATGCCGGCCGCCAGAGAGACGACCCAGCCGGCAGATGCACGGTTGGCGGGCCGGCCTCGGATTACTGCGAAATCAATCTCGTTGCCGGCAACGAAGAAGAGCATGGCCAGCCCGAATTGGGCCAGCGTATCCGTAAACTCGGCGGGTTGGATCCACCCAAGCAGGCTGGGGCCGAGCATGATTCCGAGAACAATTTCGAAGACTACGATCGGCACCTTGACAACGCGATCGAGGAAGCGGGCCGCGAGGGGCGCTGCGATAGCCAGTAGGGCAATCAGCACCAACGACGTGGACAAGCCTTGCATCAGCGGCACCTCCGATACCTCGGTGCTTCCAAGGAAAAGTAATCCAAAGCTACCGCCACTATTGATGATGGCGCCATAACAGCCAACCCCATCTGACCTTTAGCGGTTCATCACTGGTTCCCACTGAGGTGGCAGCAAGACAACACGGCTCCTCCAGTTCCCAGGCAACGTCATGCTGGAGATGCACGATCGTCCATATTTTGGCGCATTTCTGCCATGGGACCCGCCCGCCAATGTTCATAAGCTTGCATCCGTGACGAATACCGATGAACCCAAGAGCAGTATTTCCCTGCCGGACGCGCCGCCGGAGCAGCAGGCCGTCCTGGACGCCGGTGGTGTTGCCTGCTGGAGTGAGCCTGTCTCCATTGACACGTATGCACCGGGCGAGCCTGACCGGTATCCGCTGTTCCTCGACCGAAGGGTCTACCAAGGCTCGAGCGGCAAGGTGTATCCCATGCCGTTCATTGACAGCATCTCCGCCCGTAAGGAACCGCGGCTATGGCAGGCGATCCACCTGGAAAACGAATACGTCCGCCTCATGCTGCTTCCGGAACTCGGGGGCCGCATCCACATCGGATACGACAAAACGGCAGGCTACGACTTCTTCTACCGGAACAACGTGATCAAACCGGGCCTGGTGGGCCTTGCCGGACCCTGGATCTCCGGCGGCGTGGAATTCAACTGGCCGCAGCACCACCGGCCGGCGACCTTCCTGCCCGTGGAAACCTCCATAGAGCACGGCGACGAAGGACAGGTCACAGTGTGGCACAGCGACCTGGATCCGCTGCAGCGGATGCGCGGAACGCACGGCGTGCGGCTCAGGCCCGGGAGTTCCCTGCTTGAGGTCGAGGCGCGGCTGTACAACCGCACCGATGAGCCGCAGACATTCCTCTGGTGGGCGAACGTTGCGGCCCGAACTCATGAGGCGTACCAGTCGTTCTTTCCCACAGACGTGCGCTTTGTTGCGGATCATGCCAGGGGCGCCATCACGTCCTTCCCGCGGGCCGACCGCCCCTACTACGGAGTCGATTACCCGGCGTTGGCCGGGCAGGGCCACGCGAATGCCGACCGCATTGACTTCTACTCCAACATTCCCGTCCCCACGTCCTACATGATCACTGATACCACGGACAGTTTCTTTGGCGGCTACGACCACGACGCCAATGCCGGGTTCGTGCATTGGGCGGACCGGTCCATTTCCCCGGGGAAGAAGCAATGGACCTGGGGGAACGGACCCGTGGGACGCGCCTGGGACGCCCACCTGACCGACACCGATGGTCCCTACGTCGAGTTGATGTCCGGTGTCTTCACCGACAACCAGCCCGACTTCAGCTACCTCGCCCCGGGCGAGACCCGCACGTTCAGCGAGTTCTGGTACCCGATCCGCAACATCGGTCCCGCCCACCAGGCCAACCTGAATGTCGCCGTCGCCCTTCAGCTGGGCGAGGCCGGCCGGACGGTCAGGGTGGGTGTATCCAGCACTGCCAACCGCGAACAGGCAACCATCGTCCTTAAGCTCCGGGGCGCAACCATCGGCTCATGGACCGAACGGATCTCGCCTGCCCACCCTTTCACCGAAGTCGTTGAACTCGCCGTCCCGGCGGACGGGGCTGACCTCACCCTGCAGGTGCTGCACGACGGCGACGAACTGATGGTGTGGTCCCCGCGTCAAACAGCAGACCGCGCCGAGGAGCCCTGGGTAGCCACGGAACCTGGGCTCCCGGCTGACATCAACAGCCAGGACGAGCTCTACGTCACCGCTACCCATCTCATGCAGAACCGGCACCCCACCAGGTCACCCATGCCCTATTTTGAAGAGATGCTCCGCCGGGATCCGCTCGACTCACGCGCCTCGATCGCGCTCGGATCGGCAGAGTACGGCGCCGGTCGCTACGAGCAGGCGCGTGAGCTGCTGGAGAACGCACTTGCCCGGCTGACCCGCCGCAACCTGAACCCGCCCAGCGGTGAGGCGAGCTACCGGCTGGGCCTTCTCCTGGAGCGCACCGGGCAGTTTGAGGCGGCAGAGGAACGCTTCGGCAAGGCAGCCTGGGACAAGGCGTGGGCTCACCCCGCGTACCTGGCGCTGGCACGCCTGGCCCTCAGGTCAGGACAGCATGCCGACGCTCGCCGGCACGCCGAAGCTGCCCTGCGGCAGGACCCGGCCAGCCCCGCCGCGAAGCACCTGCTCGTCCTGGCCCTCGGCAGGCTGGGGCGCCAGGACGAAGCCGCCGCGCTTCTGCGGAGCATCCTCTCTCTTGATCCGCTGGATCCCGTGGCGTTGGCTCTTGACGGTTCGTTGATCGCGGCGGACCCGAAGACCTCACTCACGGTGGCCTGCTGGATTGCCAGCTCCGGCCAGTGGCAGCTCGCGCTGGACCTCACGGAACATTCAGCCGAGTCAGCCCACAAGGTATTCGGCAATCCAGAGCCCCTACGCCACTACCTGCGTGCCAGCTGGCTGGAGGAACTGCTGGAACCTGCGGCTGCGTCCCGGGAAAGGTCCGCAGCGCGGCGCAGCGACCCCACCTATGCGTTCCCCTACGGGCTGGACGACTACGACGCCCTCCGCCGCGTCCTTGAGGCAGACCCCAAGGACAAGGTGGCGCATGGGCTGCTGGGGTGCTGGCTGCTTGGCGCGGGCCGAACCGGGGACGCCCTCGTCCATCTGGAAACCTCCATCGCGCATGGTTCAGAGGATCCCGTGGTGTGGCGGAACGCTGCCATCGCCACGGTCAACACCGGAGGCGATGCTTCGACGGCGGACTCCTACTTCCAG
Source organism: Arthrobacter sp. HS15c (assembly GCF_040812005.1). Taxonomy (NCBI): domain Bacteria; kingdom Bacillati; phylum Actinomycetota; class Actinomycetes; order Micrococcales; family Micrococcaceae; genus Arthrobacter; species Arthrobacter sp. HS15c. The sequence goes on along the minus strand of NZ_JBFOHM010000009.1, from coordinate 256,770 downwards.
CGTGCCCTCGAGTTCAGCCCGGATGACGCCCGGCTGGTTTTCGAACGCGCCATCCTGGCCGGTCTCCGCGGACTGCCGGTCCAGGAGCGGATGGCTGCGATTGAGCGCCACGACGGCTCCGTCCTGGACCGCGATGACCTGGCGCTGCTCTACGTCAACCTGCTCACCGACGCCGGGCGGCCCGAGGAGGCTGTTCAGATGATGTCCACACGCAACTTCCAGCCCTTCGAAGGCGGCGAAGGACTGGCGCTGGAGGCCTATGACCGGGCGGCCGTCCTCTGCGCGCGCACAGTCATGGAGCAGGACCCGACGGCGGCAGCCGCCTTGTTGCGCGACGGCATTGAAGCTCCCGCAAACCTGGGCGAGGGGCGCCACCCGGCCCACAGCATGGCCGAACGGTTGGTCGCCCTCGGAGATGCCCTCGAACTGGCAGGGGACGCAGCAGGGGCTGCGGAGGCTTGGCACCTGGCGTGCCGGGAAGGGAACGCACTGGCGGTCCACACTCCGCCAGCCGGGCCAGCCGCGTACTGGAAAGGCATCGCCTACACACGCCTCGGCAGGAAGTCGGAAGCTGAACGCATCTGGGGAAGCCTGGAAGCCCGGGCTGATGCCCTGGTGTCCGGTCCTTCAGCTCCGGACTACTTTGCAACGTCCCTGCCTGCGCTGCTGCTTTTCGACACTGATACTGCCGCGGCCCGCATCGAAACGGCGAAGGCCCTGCGCGCACTGGCCGCGCAGGGCCGAGCGTTACAGGGCCGCGCACACCAGAAAGATGAGGCAACCCGGTGACAGAACCAGCGAGATACCTCGGTTCCGGGACCATCGACGCCGACACCGTCTCCCTGACGGGCACGCCGCCGTCGCATCTGCCGGCCCGGCTGACCATCACGCTCTGGGACTTCTCCTGGTATACCCGGGCCGAGAACGGCGGCCCGTATGCCGATCTGGACGCTGCCTGTGCCAAAGCCGCTGAACTGGGTTACAACACGATCCGGATCTGCGCCGCCCCGTTGCTCCTTTTCGGCAACCTCGGCCTGGATGGCCTGTCCACGGACCTGGACATCGAAGGGCTGGGGAAAGCCGCGGACGGCGGTATCTACGGCAGGGGCACCCGCTGGTACAACGCTCCCGGCGGTTACCGGCTCAACCTGCATGAGCGCCTCCTGGAACTCTTCGACTCCGCGGCCCGGCACGGGCTCGTCGTCATCCTGGCCAGCTGGGAATACCAGCAATCGACGGTCTTCGCCGGTTCGCCGCGATGGTTCGACGCCATCGACGCCGTCCCGCTCCATGAGCGGTTCCGGCTCCTGGCAGATTCCTGGGACCGCCTCATCGGAGCGCTCACAGCTGCCGGACACCGTGAACGGATTGCCCTCGTTGAACTGCACAACGAGGTGGACTTTTCCATCCTGCCGGCGCTCGCGGACGGCGGCAGCGAACAACTTCACCGCCTGCGGGGACTCCACCCGGACCTGCTGGTCACGGCCAGCTACGGCAAACCCCCGCACCTGGCCATGCACACCCTTCCGGACGGACTGGGTGCGGCACAGTTCCACGCCTACAGCTACGGCGTGCTTGACGCGCTGCAGAAACGGATCGACATCCGGTCCGAGGGTACCGACGACTTCCCCAACCCGGCACTTCGGGCCCTGCTGCGGCCCGGCGCCCCGTCCGTCGCCGACTACGGGCGCCTGGCGGACTGGAAGTACCGTGCCACCGTGGTGACCGACCAGATGTTCTACGGCTACGACTTGATCGACACGGATGCCTGGGACACCTGGCTCTGCAACGAGTACGGGCCGTACCGCGAAGTCATGCGGCGGGAAATCGACTCGCGCGTCATCGCCATTGCGGCGTGGGCCCGGTGGAAGAATGTCCCGGCAGTCGTGGGCGAAGGGTGGATCGGCTACACCCCGCTCAACGGCACATTCGAGGAAGGCCCGATCGGGCGCGACCTCGCCGAACGCGGCATCCGGACCGCTCTGGACCACGGTGTCTGGGGCATGGTTCTGTGTTCGAACGCAGCTCCCCATCACCCCATGTGGGCCGACGAAGTGTGGCAACGCCGCATGAACAGCCGCATCCTCACTGCCCCCACCAGCTGAAAGAAATCCGCATGCCTTCTGAACAAAAGACCCTTGAGCTGCTCTCCGCCATGCACCGGCCCCACGAGCTGGGCCTGCAGTCCCCGGCGATGAGCAACGGCCTGGACCCTCACAACATATGGCGGCTGACCAACCACTACATCGAATGCGCCGGCCTGCCCGCGTTGCCGGTCTCAGGGGAAATCCATTACAGCCGCCTGCCGCGGACCCGCTGGGACGAGAGGCTGCGGCTGATGAAGGCCGGCGGGATCACCGTCGTTGCCTGCTACGTGTTCTGGATCCACCACGAACAAACCGAGGGTGAGGCCCGCTTCGACGGCAACCTGGACGTGGCCGCCTTTGTCAGGCTCTGCGCTTCCATCGGCCTGGACGTGGTCCTGCGGATCGGGCCCTGGGCCCACGGCGAGGTCCGCAACGGCGGCTTCCCCGACTGGGTGCAGGCTGCTGCCGTCGAACACCGGACCAACGACCCGGCTTACCTGGCATTGGTGGAACGCTGGTTCAGCCACATCGGCGCGGAACTGAGGGGCCTGACCGGTCCGGACAGCAATGTCATTGGCATCCAGCTGGAAAATGAACTCTACGACCAGCCCGGACATATTACGGAACTCAAGAGGATTGCCCGGGCAGCAGGACTAATCGCTCCCATCTGGACCGCAACGGCCTGGGGCGGCGCCGACATCCCCGAGGACGACGTGATGCCAGTCTTCGGCGGCTACGGAGACGGCTTCTGGGTGGACGCAGCGGACCCTTGGGACCCGACCTTCCGGCAGCACTACTTCTTCAGCCACCAGTGGGATGACCCCGGCATCGGCGCGGACCTCCGCGAACACCTGGCCGGAAGCGAAGCCGCACCGCCCCGGTCCGCGTCCACCCTCTACCCTCCGGCCACCTGTGAGCTGACCGGAGGCATGGCAACGGCGTATCAGAGGCGGCCCTGGCCGAAGGGCAAAGACGTTGCCGCCGTTGCCAACAACAAGATCGGCAGCGGCTCCGGGTGGCAGGGCTATTACATGTTCGCCGGTGGAACGAATCCTCCGGGCGGACTGCAGGAATCCCAGGCTACGGGTTACCCGAACGACCTCCCGGTTTTCGACTACGACTTCCATGCCCCCATCGGCGCCTCAGGCAGGCTGGCACCGAGCTTCGGCGAACTGCGCAAACAGCACGCCTTCCTCGCCGCTTTCGGGGAACGCCTCGCCCCCATGCCTTCGACCCTTCCGGACAACCTCCCCACCGGAGTCGACGATGCACAGACGCTACGCTGGGCCATGCGGTCCGATGGCCACTCCGGATTCCTGTTCGTCACCTGGCACCAGCCCCACGTCCCTCTGCCGGACTACGCCGCAGCCCGGTTCAGGCTGTCCCTCGGCGAACGGTCAGTGAGCTTTCCCCCGACACCGCTCGCCATTCCCGCCGGGACGATCGCACGCTGGCCCTTCAACCTCGAGATTGCCGGCGTACGCCTGCAGTGGGCTACGGCATCACCCCTGACCATCCTGGGCCCCGAATCCACACCCACCCTGGTCCTCGCCGCTGAAGCCGGGATTCAAACGCAGCTTTGCCTGCCGGAAGGAACCACGCTGGACGGGCCTGCCGCCGCATTGGGTGGAAACGTCTACGCCGTCGACACAGTAACCAACACCGCGCCGCCAGTCACACTGTTGGCCACGTCCCAACACGGCTCGTTGGCCATCCTTGTTTTGCCCTGCCCTGTGGCGGATCAGGCGTGGGTCCTGGAAACGCCGCAGGGACGGGAACTGGTCCTGTCTGCCGATCCGCTCTGGGTTGGCGCCACTGGAGGCCTGGCCGGCAGGTCGCAGGGGTCGCCGCACGCCCGCCGCTATTCCACGCATTCAAACCAGTTCCAGGACGTGACCACAGAAACCACGGAACCCCCGATGCGCCGGCAGCACGTCCCTGCGGAACGGATCCGTTCCGCCCAGGCGGTCCCGGCTTCCTTCGGCTCGCTGGCCGGCCGGGCAGCAGCGCCCACTGACGCTGTCATCAACGAACTGGCAGAGGTCTACCGGCTGGACCTGACGGCGGCATCCCTGACCGGAGAAGAACACACGGAACTGGAGGTCACCTGGGCCGGAGACGTCGCCAGGCTGATCATCGACGGCAAAGTGGTTGCTGACCGGTTCTGGGACGGTTCTTCCTGGGTGATTTCAACCAACGACGCCGGGATGCACCCTTGCTCGGACATCCGGCTCCAGATCCTTCCCCTCCCGAAGTCAGCAGAAGTTGGAATGCCCGCCGAGGCCCAGCGCCGGCGCGACGCTGTTGCGGGCGACCTGTCCTCCTTGGACACGGTGGAAGTGCTGCAGTGGACCAGTTGGGACGAAATGCCCTCCTGACGTACGCTCCCGGTGCCATAGTATGGACATTTCGTGTCGGAGGGAGCGCACTTGGAGCGGGCAACGGGATTCCAGAACCAGCGCTTGGTGGTAGTGCCGCGCCCGCTGGTCAGGGAGGCGCTTCTCCGTCCGATCACGCGGCACCTGGTGGTCACCGACGCAGGCTTCTTTCCCGTCGCTGAGGCGCACGGTCGGCACCGCCCCCAGGGCGCGAAGGAAACCATCATCATCCTCTGCGTCGCGGGGAAGGGGTGGGTTGAAACCGGCGGTTCCCGGTTCGACGTCGGGAAGGCCACCGCCGTCGTACTCCCCGGCGGCACGGGGGAACCCCATTCCTACGGTGCCTCCGCTGCTGACCCATGGACGATCTGGTGGTGCCATGTCCTCGGTTCCGATGCCGCCGAACTCGTCGAAGAATCGGGAGTGCGCCCGGACCGGCCCATCATTCCGCTGGTGGCGGTGGACCGGCTGACGGCCATGCTGGACGAGATCATTACTGCCCTGGAACAGGACCAGTCGCCCGCGCGCCTGGTAGCCACGGCAGGGATGGCCTGGAAGCTGCTCACCACGCTGGCCGTCGACCGCCGCCTCCCTGAACAGGGAACGCCCGTGCAGCAGGCCATGAAGTTCCTTGAGGACCGGGTGGATGGTGCCGTCCGGTTGCCTGACCTGGCTGCCGTCGTCGGCGTCTCATCGTCGCAGCTGAGCAAGCTCTTCCGGGAAGCCACCGGCGGGGGAGTGCTGGCCCACCACACTGCCCTGAAGATGGCGCGGGCGAGACTCCTGCTCGATACGACCGATCTGACGATAGCCCAGGTAGGACGCGAGATCGGACTGGATGATCAGTTCTATTTCTCCCGCCAGTTCCGCCGGATGCATGGGGTGAGCCCCAGCGCATACCGGGCGGTAGGTAAGGGCTGAACCGGACCCCTTGGGAAGAAGCCGAGGAACGTGACGGCAGTACAGCTCAGCCGCCGACCCATGCCTAGGCGAAGGCCCCGGAATCCCTCGGCGCCGCCAGTGGGTTCCGGATCCAAAACCTTCTGAGATGCATTAGGGTGGCGGCATGAAACTACGCCTCGAGGTTGTCCAGGTGCCCGTCTCCGACGTGGACCGGGCCAAAGCCTTCTACACCGACAAACTCGGCTTCGTGCTCGATCACGACGTCGAACACATCCCCGGCATGCGCGTCGTCCAGCTGACCCCGCCGGGCTCATCCTGCTCCATTGTGATCGGGACCGGCATGACGTCCATGGTTCCGGGAAGCCTCGAAGGACTGCAATTGGTGGTGCCGGACATGCCGGAGGCGCGTACCGAACTCCTTGGCCGGGGAGCCCCCATCAGCGAAGCCCAGGACATGGGCGGGTTTGCCTTCGCTTACCTCAGCGATCCGGACGGCAACCGCTGGGTCATCCAGGAAATCCCACCCAAGGCACCATAGCCCCCGGCGCTCGGGAGTCTCGAACAGGGCTGGCCGTGATCCGGCTGGCAGCGTCGAGCGTCAGCGCAGTCGATAGTCGGGGCACTACGCGGCTCTCACTGCAGCACGGCGGCTACTGCGCTGATCTCGACGAGCGCGCCGGGCACTCCCAGCCCGGCCACACGCGCCGCGGTGACCAGTGCCGGTTCGTCGGATGCGAGTTCGACCGCGATCGCCCCGTAGCCCGCGGCGAGGTCTGCGCCGTCGACGAAGAGCACTGTCCAGTGCACGACGTCGGCGAGGGTGGCGCCGGCCGCGGCGAGGGCTGTCCTTGCGTTCTCGAGGGCGCGTGCAGACTGCACCGCCACGTCGCCCTCTCCGATAAGTGCACCGTCGCCGTCGACGGCGTTCTGGCCGCCGACATAGATGGTGGTCGCGCCGGGCGGAACGATGGCGACGTGGCTGAAGGCCGGGCTCGAGACAAGCCCCTGGGGGCGGATGCGCTGTATGGGTGCCATCCCTGTATGGTCTCATTGACCGCCACCAAAGGGGGAGGCCCAGGCCGCGCTTTTCCCACGACCAACCACGGCCCCCTTGAAGGTCCGGGCGCCACGGGGCTAGCATGGCCCCGCGCGGAGGTCCCGTGCCCAGCGGCCGCTGGACTGGCGCAAAGCAGACACTGTCATCAGTCACATCGAGGAGACGGTCATGGGCGATACAACAGCAGCGGCCTCATCAGCAACCCTGATGGTGGACCTGATCATTTCCCTGGACGGGTATGCCTCAGCCGAGGGATGGCCTGGCTGGTGGGGCCTGGAGGGCCCGGAATACCTGGCGTGGCTCGGGCAGGAGGGGGAAAAGAACTACACCTTTCTTCTCGGGGCGAACACCTACCGGCTGATGTCCGGCATGTCGGAGGAAGCCGCGGCTGAAGGCTCAGGCTTCACGGAGAATGAGGGGGCCAGCCTTTCCGGCCTGGCCGCCGTCCCAAAGGTGGTCTTCTCGTCTACCCTGCAGGCGCCCCTGACATGGCCGAACTCGACTCTGGTCACGGGTGACGCGGTGAAAGCCGTGGCGGAGATGAAACGGACGGGGAGCGGAACCCTGAGCACGCTCGGCAGCCTTAGCCTCTGCCGGTCACTGCTGACTGCTGGCCTCGTGGACAGGTTCCGGCTGGTGGTCTTCCCTGTGATCACGGGCCGCACCGGGAAGGAGCGGATTTACGACGGCTATCCGGACGTCGCACTCGAGATGGTGGACAGCAGGACCTTCGACGGGCGGCTCCAGCTGCTCGAGTACGTGCCCACACTGCTCAACGGTCCGCCCGGCAGCGGCCCTGCCTGAGCTATTCCGCGGAGCCGATCTCCGGCATCAGCCCGCTTGGCTCACTCCCGGCTTTCTACTGTGACGGTCCGGGGCGCCTGGAATGACAGCAGCCTGATCCAGTCTGGCCGGTAGTTCTGCAGTAGCACTTCCGGCAGGGCAAGGGCGGCTTCCTGGACAACTATGGCGGCCTCCAGCTCTGCGAGCTTGGCCCCGAGGCAGCGGTGGATGCCCGACCCAAACACCAGGCCAGGTCCTCTGGTTTGGCCCGGCCGGGCAGCCTGCGCAGCCATGGCCGGGGCCGGTGCGGTGATGCGGTTGCCGCTCAGTTCCAGAAGGATTTCGGTGCCGGCTGGGATCAGGCCGTCACCGAGCTTCGTCTCGTGGGCGGCCACCCGCCGCCAGGTGGGGACCGATGATTCGGTGGCGAGCACGTGCCGGACCATGGCCCTGGAGCCGCCTTCAGTATCAGCGTCAGTCCAGGTGACAGGCGCGGAACCCTCAAGGAGACGGAAGAGGGTGGTGCTGATCAGCTGGGTGGTGGTTTCCTGGCCGGCGATCAGCAGGAAGTAACCCAGCGAACACAGTTCCGGCGTGGAGAGGCCGTGTCCGGCCAGGGATTTGAACAGGTTGCGCCCCGGAGCCGCCACAGCTTCCGCTACGAGCTTCCGCAGCCAGACGTAGAAATCGGCGGCGCTGTGCGCCAGTTCGAGCTGCCGGTCCTCGTCGGGCCAGCCCCAGAACAGCTCCATGGAGTCAAGGCCCCACCGCTTAAGGTCAGGAAGGTCCCGAACGGGCAGCCCCAGGAGCTCGAGCATCACGACCGCCGGCGGAAACGCCGCGACCGCCTGCACCAGGTCCACCTGGCCCGAAGCATCAAGGCGGTCCGCGGCGTTCCGCGCCGCTTCCTGTGCCAGTTCCCGGATCCGAGGTTCCATGGCTGCCACTGTGGCGGGGGTGAAGAACCCCGCCACGACCTTGCGGATCCCGGCGTGCGAGTCAGTGTCGTTGCTCGCCAGCACGGGCGGCAGCGCAAAGCCCACCCGCTGCAGTACGCGCAGGGCGGGCCCAGCCAGCGTGGTCACCGCAACGAGGGCATTCGCCGGGCTGAAGTCGGCGGGCCGGTGCAGCACGTCACGGACCGTGTCCGGGTCACGTACCACCAGGTACGGGCACCGCGCCTGTCCAGAAGTTTCCGCCAGAGGGGCCGCGGCCGTCATCGCCGGGTTCATGCGGGCAGGCCGTTCAGCCAGGCAGCTGCGCCGGCACGGAAATCGGCTGGGGAAAGTTCCGCCGCGTGCTCCGGGAGGGCGCCGAGAAAAGGCACCCGCAACGACCCCAGCACCTGGCGGTTGCTGTGGTGCACGTGTTCGGGGCTAGCGGGCCAGCTGCCGAGCACCAGCCCCAGGACGTGAAGTTCCCGCGCAGCCAGTGCTTCGAGGGTCAGTGCGGTGTGGTTCAGGGTCCCGAGCCCCGGACGGGCGACGAGCACAAAGGCCGCCGCCAGGATGCATCCGAGGTCCGCCAGGGTGCCGCCGTCGGAATCCAGTTCCACCAGCAGGCCGCCGGCGCCCTCAACCAGGACGTGGTCGTGCGTCGCCGCGAGTTCGCGGACCCGCCCGGCGTGCGCTGCGAGCGCGGGCAGCTGCTTTCGGTCGACGGCGGCAGCGGCGACTGGTGCCAGGGGCTGCGCCAGGACGACTCCGTTTTCTGCCGCCACGGTGCCGGCGAGCCGCATAATTTCGGCCGTATCGGAGTCGCCGTCGGCGGCTCCCGACTGGCACGGTTTGTACACCGCCACGCTGCGCCCCGTACCCCACAGGACGGCGGCGAGGGCCGCCGTCGTGATGGTTTTTCCGACGCCGGTGTCCGTTCCGGTGACCAGGATGATGCCGGGCAAGTTCATGGACGTTCCTCCAAAATGCCGCGCAGCACTGCGCAGCTCTCCTCAATTTCCGCAGGGGTCAGGGTGGCGCGGGCGGTGAGCCGCAGCCGTGAGATCCCGTCCGGAACCGACGGTGGGCGGAAGCATCCGACCCGGACGCCGGCCGCGCGCGCGGCACCGGCGGCCGCTAAGGCTGATTCGGCCGATGGCATGGCGACGGACAACACGGCCCCCGCCGTTTGCTCGACCGCGGGACCGTCGACGGCGGCCCGGTCGACGTCGGCGCCGCGGGCCCCCAACGCCGGGGCGAGCCCGGCGGCCAGCGCCGCAGCGTTGGTTCGGACGGCTTCCGCCCGCCAGGGCTCATCCCGGATGATCCGCACCGCGGCGAGGGCGGCCGCGGCGGAGGCAGGCGCCAGTCCGGTGTCGAAGATGAAGCCGCGCGCCCGGTTGACGAGGTGTTCCCGCAGGAGGCCAGAGCCCAGGACCGCGCCGCCCTGGCTGCCCAGTGCCTTGGACAACGTCGCGGTCACGACCACGTTCGGGTGCGCGGCCAGGGCTGTCCCGGCCGCCGAGCCGCGGCCTTGGCAGGTCCCGGTGCCGTTGACTCCCAGGCTGTGCGCCTCGTCGATCAGCAGTACGGCGTCGTGCTCCACGGCCAGGGCCAGCAGCCCGGCGAGCGGGGCTTCGTCGCCCAGCACGCTGTAGAGGGATTCGACGGCGATCAGCGCCCGCGGTTCCGCCCGGTCAGCCAGCATCCGGCCGGCGTCCGCCACGCTGTTGTGGGTGAACGATTCGGTGCGGGACCGGCTGAGGCGGAAACCGTCGATCATCGAGGCGTGGCAGTGTTCGTCAGCGACAATCAGGGTCCCGGGTCCGCCGAGCGCCGTGATCACGCCGATGTTGGCCAGATAGCCGGAAGAGAACACGAGAGCCGTTTCCATCCCGGCCAGGGCGGCAAGTTCCTGCTCAAGTTCCAGATGCAGCCGGGTGGTTCCGGCCACCAGGCGCGAGGACGTGGCACCTGCGCCCCACCGCCAGGCCGCTGCCGCGGCTGCCGCGGCAACCCGCGGGTCCGCCGCGAGGCCCAGGTAATCGTTGCTGGCCAGGTCGATGAACCGTTCGTCCGCGTCACGGGGGAGCGGGCGGCGGACCAGGCCACGGCGGTCGCGGACGGCGGCCTGCCGTTCGAGCCACTGGGTCATGGAGGTGCTCATGCCGCACCCCCGGCCCGTTCGGCGCCCCCGGCCAGTGCCGGGACGCGACCGTGGACTTCGGCGATGGCCGCGGTCATGCCCGCGGTGATCTGCTCAATGTCCGCCGCGGTGCTGATGTACGGGGGCATGGTGTAGACGAGGTTCCGGAACGGCCGGACCCAGACACCGTGCCGGATCGCCGCGGCGGTCACGGCCGTGACATCCACGGCGTGGTGCAGCTCAATGACTCCGACGGCGCCGATGGTGCGGACATCCCGGACGGCTTCCAGGTCCAGTGCGGGCGAGAGCCCTGAATCGAGGCCGGCGCCGATCCGGGCGACGTCGGTCCGCCAGCCGCCGCCGGCGATGATGCCGAGGCTGGCGTTCGCTACCGCACATGCCAGCGGGTTGCCCATGAACGTGGGGCCATGCAGCAGCGCCCCGGCCGCGCCGCCGGAAACTGTCGCCGCAATCTCACCGGTGCAGAGCATGGCGGCGAGGGTCAGGTATCCGCCGGTCAGGGCCTTGCCCACGCACATGATGTCGGGCACGACGCCGGCATGATCGGCCGCAAACAGCTCGCCGGTCCGCCCAAACCCGGTGGCGATCTCATCAAAGATGAGCAGCAGGCCGTGCCGGTCGGCCACCTGCCGCATCACTGTCAGGCATTCGCCCGGGTAGGCGTGCATCCCGCCGGCACCCTGCAGGACGGGCTCGACGATGATCGCGGCGAGTTCCCCGGAATGCGCAGCCGCGATGTCCTCGAGGCCGGCTGCCCATGCCTGCATGGATTCGGGCGTGGCTGACGACGCCGCCGGGGGACGCGGCGCAAAGACATTGCCGGCCAGCAGGCCCGGAAACGCTGAGTGCATCCCGTCCACGGGATCGCAGACGCCCATCGCCGCGAACGTGTCGCCGTGGTACCCGCCGCGGATGCTCAGGAACTGCTGTCTCCTCGGGTGCCCGGACGCGGTCTGGAACTGCACCGCCAGCTTCAGCGCCACCTCAACGGCCACCGAACCCGAATCCGCCAGGAACACCCGCTCCAAACCCGGCCGCGCGGGCGCCGATGGGGCCATGTCCATCAGCCGCTCGGCAAGTTCCACCGCCGGGGCGTGCGTGAGCCCGCCGAACATCACATGGCTGAAGTTTTCCAGCTGCCGATGAGCGGCGGCGTCCAGCACCGGATTGCGGTAGCCGTGGATCACCGACCACCACGAGGACATCGCATCCACCACCTCGTGGCGGGTGCCGTCCTCGTCCAGAAGCCGCAGCCGCACGCAATCGGCCGCCTCAACCTCCCACAACGGAAGGTCCGGGGACGCCGGCGCGTACGGGTGCCACAACCGCGCGCGGTCCCGCTCAATCAGGCCAGGCTGCGCCCCGCCGCTCATGGTGCCAACACCCCGTGGCGGGAGCATTCCGCCGACCAGCCCAGCGGTGTCACCTGGACTTTCATCCGCCGGTGGCAGGCGGCGCAGTAGCGCGGCGGCTCCATCGCGAGGCGCTCGGCGCAACGGCGGTGAGCGTCCGACGCCGGGCTGGTGCCGCCGTCGGACGGCTCACCGCAGTGCCCGCAGAACTGAGCGGTAGTTGAGCCCGCGGCAGCACTGATGGCTGAGCCTGCTGTAGCACCGGTGCTTGAGCTTGTCGAAACCCCGTTCATAGTGTCTTCTGGAGTTCCTTGATGGGCATGTTCAGTTCGACCAGGAGGTTCAGGTCCGCGGTGGCCGGCCGGCCCAGGGTGGTGAGGTAGTTGCCGACGATGACGGCGTTAATGCCGCCCATCAGGCCTTCGCGGGTGCCGAGGTCGCCGAGGGTCAGTTCCCGGCCGCCCGCGTAACGCAGCACGGTGCGTGGCATGGCGAGACGGAACGCGGCGATGGCGCGGAGGGCGTCCTTGCCGTCCATGATGCCCTGGTTTTCCAGCGGCGTGCCGGGGCGGGGGTTGAGGAAGTTCAGCGGGACTTCGTGCGGTTCCAGGGCGGCGAGCTGGGCTGCCAGTTCTGCGCGCTGTTCCAGGGATTCGCCCATGCCGATCAGGGCGCCACAGCACAGTTCCATGCCCGCGGCTTTGACCATGTTGCAGGTGTCGAGGCGTTCTTCGTAGCTGTGCGTGGTGACGACCTCGGGGAAGTAGCTGCGGGCTGTTTCGAGGTTGTGGTTGTAGCGGTGCACACCCCACTCCGCGAGCTGGTCCACCTGGCGCTGGGTCAGCATCCCCAGGGAGCAGGCGATGTTGATGTCCACTGCTTCGTTGATGCGGTCAATCGCGAACTTGATCTGGTTCATCAGTTTGATGTCGGGGCCGCGGACGGCGGCTACGATGCAGAACTCGGTTGCTCCCGTGGCGGCGGTCTCCTTCGCGGCTTTGACCAGCTCGGGGATGTCCAGCCAGACGCCGCGGACGGGCGAGTCGAACAGGCCTGACTGGCTGCAGAAATGGCAGTCTTCGGGGCAGCCGCCGGTCTTGATGGAAATGATGCCCTCCACCTCGACGTCCTCGCCGCAGTGTTTGAGCCGGACTTCGTGGGCGAGCTGCAGGGCTGCGGGCAGGTCGCTGACCGGCAGCCGGAGGATTTCCAGGAGCTGGCTTTCGGACAGGCCGATGCCCTGATCCAGGACCTGGTAGCGGGCGGTTTCGAGAATGGTGCCGGGTCCGGCCTGGAGGTCTGGCTGCATCGTCATCGATAGTCCTTGGGGTGCGTAGCTGCGGATCTTTCTTCCGAACCGACGGTAGTTCCCTGTTGGACGCGGGATTTTGTGGGGTTTCGACAAGGTGGTGAAGCCGATATTGGACGGACCGGCCGCCTCCCAGGAATCTGCCACGCTCGCTAGGAGGGCGGCGACCGCGGGAGCAGAATGGATTCATGGTCGACGCCGCGGTTTCCGCAGGCCTTGCGGAAGGGGAACGCCTCCTTGCTGCTGCCGACTGGGCAGCGGCGGCGGATGCGTTCGATTCCGTGCTCGCAATCCATGACCATCCCATGGCCCACGACGGCCTGGCAACCGCCATGTGGTGGCTTCGGGACGTGGACCAGGCGATTGCGGAACGCACAGCAGCCTATACAGGCTTTCGCCGGGCAAGCCAGGAAGCGCGGGCCTGCCGCTCGGCACTGTGGCTTGCGCGCGAGTACGCCGAGTCGCTGGGAAACGAGTCAGTCAGCCGTGGCTGGCTTTCCCGTGCGGAAGGCCTCGCATCCCGCTTCCCTGACGGGGTCGACGGCGGCTGGCTGGCCGTGACGCGCGGGCTGCTGCGTGCTGACCCGGCAACGGCACGCGGCGACGCCCGGACCGCGCTGGCAGCTGCGCGCAACTGCGGCGATCCGGATCTTGAGGCAACCGCCTTGGCACTCCTGGGTTTGGGGACTATAGCCGCCGGCGACGTGCCGGAAGGCATGGCTCTGGTCGATGAGGCCATGGTGGTGGTCACCGCCGGGGAACTACGCGACCAAATGGTTTTCGGAGACATTTGCTGCATGGTTACCCGAGCCAGCGAAGAGGCCTGCGACACCTCCCGCCTGGGCCAGTGGAACAAGATCCTCCTGCGCTTTATGCAGAGCTCGGGGCATCCGGCACTCCTGGAATTCTGCGGCACGTGCTGCGCAGAGATCCTCCTCGCCTCCGGCGACATCGCCAGTGCTGAGGGCTGGCTGATCAAGACGCTCCGCGAGCTGGAACAGGGCGGCCACCGTGCCCGCTGCGTGCACCCGGCAGCAAAGCTCGCGGAGCTGCGGCTGCTCCAAGGCCGCGTGGAGGAGGCTGGCCGGCTGCTTTCAGGCTTCGAAGACCGCCCCGATGCGCTGCGGGCGTCCGCCGCGGTCCGCCTGGCAGCCGGCGACACAGCCGTGTCCGCGGCGCTGCTGCACCGCAGGATCCATCAGGTCGGTGACGGACTGCTGGCGGTTCCGCTGCTCGCACTGCTTGCCGAGGTCGAGCTGGAACAAGGCGTCCCAGCCCAGGCCCTGGCAACAGCAGAGCGCCTGGACGACGTTGCGGCCGCCACCCGCTGGCCCCGCGCCATTGCGTCATCACACCTGACGGCAGGTCGCGTCGCAGCCGCCGTCGGCCAAGCCGCATCCGCGCAGGAGCGGCTCGACGCAGCGATTGGAATGTTCGGCGGGCTCAACATGCCGCTGGAAGCCGCTAAGGCACGGCTCGCACTGGCTGACGCCTTGCGTGATTCGGATCCTGAGGTGGCAGTCCACGAGGCCCGGGTGGCCTTGGCCGCGTTCGACGAAGCGGGCGCCGGCGGCCTCGCCGACAAAGCCGCGGCGCTCCTCCGGTCCCTGGGTGGCCCCGCCGGCACCGGACCGAAGACCCTGGGCCTGCTGTCGCGGCGGGAACGCGAAGTCCTGGCGCTGCTTGCCGAGGCAATGACGAACGCCGAAATCGCTGACCGCCTTTTCATCAGCGCCAAGACGGCGGAACACCATGTGAGCAGCATCCTGGCCAAGTTGCAGCTGCGCAGCCGTGGCGAAGCCGCCGCCTTCGCCCTGCGCAGCTCCCTCCGGGATTAGGGCCACAAATGGGGGATGCCCCCCATCCTTTCGCTTGGCCCGCGACGCATGCTTGGAGTGTCCGCAAGACATAGCAGGAGGTGCGAAATGCGGCAGCAACGAACAGCAGCCAATGTCCTGAAGCGCGAGGTTACCGTGACGGTACGCGAACACAGCACCGCCCCGGCCACTCTGCTTTTCGATGTCCTCGCTGACTTGCCCCGCCATCCCGTCTGGGGAGGTGCCGAGGCGTCAACGCTTTTATCCATGGAAGCCCCGCAGGGGCAGGCCACGGCTGGGACGGAGTTCACGTCCACGGCCGAGGACGCCATCTGCCGGATGCGGGATTCCTCCGTGGTCACCGAAGCGGTTCGGCCCTCGACGTTCGAGCGGGTCACTGAATCCGCACTGGAATCCAAGAGGGACGGGACACCGGCTGACTGGCTCCTGGTACACCGCTACGACATACGGGCGGACGGAAGCCAGAGCGACATCTCCTACACCTGCCGCCTGGTCCGCGCGACCGCGCTGCCCGGCCTGTTGGTGATGTTCGGAACTCCCGTTTTGCGGTCGCTCGCCGTGCGCGAGTGGACGCGGGCAAGCAGGGCAGGTCTGCGGCGGCTTGTCGCAGCGGCGGAAAATGCAGCGCCGGAATGACCGGCGCGGAGACAAGGAAGGAATACGACGATGGCAAAGCTTTCAAAAGATGACGAAACCGCGAGGGTGGAGCGCATGACCGGCTATGAGGGCCGCTACCGGGAGGCAGACGGCTACACCATTGCCTTCGAAAAATTCGAAGAGGGAGGCGATTTCACCCCGTTCTATCAGGGCTTGCCGGATGACCTGTGCCAGAGCCACCACTGGGGATACGTCGTCCGGGGCCGGCTGATCATGCACACGCCCGCCGGAGATGAGGTCGTCGAAGCGGGCGAGGCCTACTACACGGCTCCCGGCCATACTGATGAGCTTGCTCCCGGCACGGAGCTGGTGGAGTTCAGCCCGACCGAGGAACTCGCCCGCACCCTGGCCGTCGTCGCCCAGAACCTGCAGTCCGAAGCGACCTGATACACAAGCATGGCACCGCCGGGCGAGCTACTCGGCGGAAGGCCGTTTTCTTTGCTGTTTCGTCACGGCGCGCTGCTGCTTGGCGGCGAGGCGCCGGCGGTTCGAGCCCCGGGTGGGTTTGGTCGCCCGGCGGCGGGGAGCCTCAGGAGCAAGACCCTCTGCCACGAGGTCGGCGAGCTTGGCCAGTGCGATCTCGCGATTGCGCAGCTGCGAGCGCTGCTCGGAGGCGGTCACGGTGACAACCCCCGCGATGAGGCGCCGTTCCAGGCGCGTGAGGAGCATCAGCCGTTGACCGTCTGAAAGCGCCGCCGAGCCGCCGACATCCCAGAAGAGCTCGACGCGACTGTCCGAGGTGTTGACGTGTTGCCCGCCCGGTCCGGACGACCGTGAAAACCGCCAGCCAAGTTCCGACGCGGGTATGGTGAGCGCCGTCGAAACCTCCAGATCCATGCATCAAGCCTTGCACAGTATGGGTTCGGCCGGCCGCACCCGTCCCAGGAGTAGGGTTTGACCTAATCGACGAAGGGGTCAACGTGAGCTACAAATATCGAACCGTCCGGGTTCGCGGTACCGAGCTGGTTGGAACAATTGCCCGGAAGCACGGGAGCCCGCCTGACATCTATGAAACGTCCAAGGACCCGAGCACATCAGTTGTGCCGGTGTTCTTCGAGGCGACGGGCGAGGTCCGTTTCTTCGACAGGTCCGTGCTGGAGGACGTCGTGGCGCCTGCCGGCTAGCTGCCGGACCGGGACCACACAGGCGTAGCCAAAATTGCCCGGATCTTGAGCAGATAAGGCGTGTCAGCCGGAATTCCGGAGACTAGGTTTGGCTTAGTGGTTCAGGCAGATGGACCCCCACCTTCAGTGGTCGGAGTATCAAATGGCTGACAGTAAACGCAGTGAGCATGCGCGCCGGAGGGCTGAAGCGAAGGCAACGGCCGATCCGGGCAAGGCCGCAAGCAGCGGCGGGAAGGATCAAAAGGAGCCTTCTGACAAGGCGCCCGAGCCGCGCCGCGTGCCTGGCCTGCATGGCTACGACCCCAGCCAATGGCCTGACGCGCGGCTATAGGCCATGGTGCCTGCCCTGAGGCCGATTATCCTCCTGGACATCGATGGCGTGCTCAACCCGGTGGTCCGACCGGGTGGCGCCGGGGACCGGGCCGGGTTGTGGCTGCCGGAAGCCAAAGTTTCCCTCGTCCGAAGGCTGGCACAGTGCGGCCGGATTGCGTGGGTGTCCACGTGGCCGGCGGACCAGACGGCCAGCCTGGAGTCGCAGCTGGAACTGGACGTGGCACCATTGCGCGTGACGTTGACGCTGCGGGCCGGTGACAGCGATGAGCCGACGCCGAAACTCCGTTCGGTGCGCCGGTGGCTAAGGCGAATGGAACTCGCGGGCGAAGCGGACTGGGACGCGGTGGTGTGGATCGATGACGTACTGGGGCCCGACGCGCGGGAATGGGCGTCCACCCACACCCAGCCGGTGCTGCTGGAACGGCCCGGTCCGGCGCAGGGAATGTCGGAAGTGCACGTCGTTGCCGTGGAGGTGTTCGTTGATGCCTGACCCCAGGGCCGAAGGTCCGGGGCGCACGGGCTTCCGGTCCCGACATACCGGGCTGGGTGAAGATCAGGACTAGAGTCCGTCGGGTACAAGATCGTACTCAATGGAGAGGCAGTCCCTTGGCAGACACAGTCCTGACGAGAAGCGGAACCGAAGAACGAGGTCTCGCCCGAATTGCCCAACGGATGGCGGCCTGGACCGAGAAGTGGTTCCCGGATGCCTACATCTTCGCCCTCGCCGGCGTGGTCATCATCGCCCTTGCCGCCCTTGCCATCGGTGCAACACCCCAGTCGATTGCCGATTCCTTCGGGAACGGCTTTTGGGACCTGACGGCGTTTACCCTGCAGATGGCCATGGTGGTACTCACCGGTTACGTCGTGGCGACCTCCCCGCCGGTAGCCAAACTCATCAACCGGCTGGCCCTCGTCCCGTCCACCGCCCGCATGGCGGTCAGCTTCGTGGCGATGATGTCGATGTCCGTGTCCTTCCTCAACTGGGGCCTCAGCCTCATCTTCGGCGGCCTGCTGGCACGGGCCATTGCGCGCCGCAAGGACCTCACCGTGGACTACCGGGCGCTCGGTGCGGCCGCGTTCATGGGCCTCGGGGCCGTCTGGGCGCTGGGCCTGTCCTCCTCCGCCGCGCAACTGCAGGCCACCGCGGCCTCGCTGCCGCCGGCCCTGCTGAAGATCACCGGCATCCTGGACTTCGGCACAACCATCTTCACGTTGCAGTCGCTGCTCACGCTCGTTATCCTGATGGCCCTCACCACCGTGATCGCTCACTTCTCCGCGCCCCAGGGTGGTGCGATCCGCACAGCGGAGGATCTCGGCGTCGACCTCGACGACGAACCCAGCGAACCGGCGCCCCGGTCCCGCCCGGGCGAGTGGCTCGAATACAGCATGATCCTGCCGATCCTCGCCGGCATCCTGACACTGGGCTGGCTGGTCTCCCAGTTCCTGACCAAGCCGTTCCTGACCGTAGTGAGCAGCCTCAACGGCTACCTGCTGGTCTTCCTGATCCTGGGCCTGGTGCTGCACGGGACGCCCCGGAACTTCCTGCAGGCCGTCACCAAGGCTGTGCCGGCCACCGCCGGGATCCTGGTCCAGTTCCCCCTGTACGCGGCGATGGCGGCGATCCTGACCAAGGCCACCGGCCACGACGGAATGACCATTTCGGCGCACCTTGCCGGGTTCTTCTCGGACATCGGCGGCAACGGCGCGTTCGCGGTCGTGATTGCGCTCTACACCGCCGTGCTGGGACTGCTCGTCCCGTCCGGCGGCGGCAAGTGGCTTGTGGAGGCGCCCTACGTGATGCAGTCGGCCACCGATGTGCAGATGAACCTCGGCTGGACCGTGCAGATCTACAACATCGCCGAGGCGCTGCCCAACCTGATCAACCCGTTCTTTATGCTGCCCCTGCTCGCGGTGCTGCGGCTCCGGGCCCGGGACCTCGTCGGCTTCACCTTCCTGCAGTTCGTGTTCCACCTGCCCGTGGTGCTGCTGCTGGTCTGGCTGCTGGGAATGACGTTCGACTTCGTGCCGCCCGTCATCCCCGCAGCGAAGTAAGGCAGGCCGGCCGGCCATGGCCGACGGCGGGCGGAACCTGCGACGGATTCCGGCGCCTCAGCTGCCAATAACGCCGCGGTAACGGCTGATCCGTAGGTTCAAGGCGGAACGACCATCTACCGGGAGGCATGCTGTGGCGCCGCGACTCATCGAAATACGCCAGCCCAAAGCGAACGACGTCGTGGGCCGGGAGTTCACGATCGCCGGGTTCGGGACCGGGTTCGAAGCGACGGTCCTCTGGCGTGTGCTTGACACCGCCGGGCACGTCGTCGCGGCCGGCAACATCCAGGGTGCGGGCAGCATGGGGGTGATCCGCGACTTCGGACACCAGGTCTCGCTCGGCGGTTTTTCTGCCCGGGCCGCCCACCTGATGCTTCAGGTATTCGGTGACGATCCCTCCGGGATGCACCCGCCGGGGCCCGACCTGAACGTCGTCCCGGTCACCGTCTTCACCGGGCTGGAGGGTTTTAGGCTCCACGAAGTGGTCAGCGGCGACAACCTGACCAAAATCGCCCGGGAGCAGGGCCAAAACACCACGGCCGACGATATTTTCCAGGCCAACCGGGACAGGATCAGCAACCCGAACCTGATCTTTCCCGGCCAGGTTTTCCGCGTCCCGCTCCTCGCCTGACGCCCGGGCGTGAATCCGTAAAGCGTGCCCGGCGAGGGGTCATGTAGGACAAAGGGTGGCCTGGCTCAGAGGCGGAGTTCCATAAAAACGCTGTTCGGATCCAGCGCGTAGCCTGCAAATGGCGGGCACTCGGTGAAGCCGTTGCGGGTGTAGAGCCGCCGTGCGGGGGCGAAATACTCCTCGGTTCCTGTCTCGAGGAAGATGCGCCCGTAGTTCCGGCTCCGGGCTTCGTCCAGGATGTGTGTGAGCACGAGGGTGGCGACGCCGCGCCCGCGCGCACTTGCCGTGGTGCGCATGGACTTGATTTCACCGTGCTTGGCCGTGCTGTGCGGGGAATCGAGGAGTTTGAGCGCCCCGCATCCCAGGAGTTCGCCGTCCTCCCGTGCCGTCCAGAACGTGATCAACGGTCCGGACAGTGCTGCGTGGTCCAGTGCGTGCACGCTTCCGGCGGGCGAGGTGGCAAACATGTCTGCCAGGTGCTCGCTCAGGAGTTGGTCGACATCGGGGCGCGAGGGGTCATCGTGGGCAATGTGAATCATCGCTTCAAATTTAGCCGGTCCACCGAAGCGTCAGGAACCCCATGAATCAGCCCGGGTGGGAGGGAGTCGCAGTAACGTTCACAGCGGAACGGGCGTCAATCGAAGTAAATTTTGTCCATTGAAAGGCTAAATACCCCCAAGGGGCCATACGATGGGCACGTCTCATCACTCAAAATTTTCGGGGGAATCACCATGAGCTATCCGCAATACCCGCAGCAACAGACGCCGCAGCAGACCTTGCAGGGCGGCGAGCCGCCGCTTTGGGCACCGTACTACGGTGCGCCGTTGCCGGCAGCCGTCAAGCGGTTCTTCAAGAAGTACGCCACGTTCTCGGGGCGCGCCAGCCGGAGTGAATTCTGGTGGTGGGCCCTTGTTTCCTTTGCCGTGAGCATTGTCCTGAACATCATCACGTCCGCGACGACGCCCGCGAGCCTGGACAGCGCGCCAGCCCTGGGCGCCGGGAGCATTCTGGCCGTCCTCTGGGCCCTTGCCACTCTCGTTCCGTCCCTGGCGCTCCTTGTTCGTCGCCTGCACGACGCCGGCTTCAGCGGCCTTTTGGCTCTCCTCCTGCTGGTGCCCTTCCTGGGCGCGTTGGCTGTGCTGGTCCTGACGATCCTGCCGTCCAAGCCGGAAGGCCAGAAGTACGACCAGCCTGCGGGGACATAGCCCGCAACCTCGCCGGTAGCATACGCGGCTGACTTACCACTGCAGAAGGGCCCGTTCCTGTGAACGGGCCCTTCTGTGTTTCTCCACCATTCCTCCGCTTTTCCGGCCACACCTGAGTGCCTTGCGGGGTCGGGCGCTCAGGTTTCGTCCAGAAAAGTCCGGAAGACTGGAAAGTTGCGGGCCTGGCGCCTGCCATCAGATTCATGTCAACAGACGAGGGCCGGTTCTTGCCCAGATTCAGCCGCGGCTGGAACCGTCCAGACGAAAGCCCCGGAGGTTATGTGACGTTGCTCATTGGTGGAACCGTGGAGACGGCCGCCCGGCAGACTACCGTGCGCCAAAGGCTGGACGGCCTGGATGTCCTCCGCGGGGCCGCCGTTGGCGCCGTTCTCCTGGGGCATTCCTGGCCCGGAGTCTTCCAGGGCGCCGGCATCGTCGGGGTGATTGTGTTCTTTGTGCTGAGCGGCTACCTGATCACAGGTGTGCTGATGAGGGACATCGAGCGGCACCGCAAAGTCCGCTACGGCCGCTTTTACGCGCACCGGGCCTTCCGCCTGCTGCCGGCCCTCATCGCGTTCCTGGGCGTCTACGCCATCGTGGAGCTGGCCGCTGACGTCCTCGGGGACCGGTCCAAGGGAATCATCGGCTATACGCTCCTTGCCGGTTTCGGCTACCTGAAAGACCTGCCGCTGCCGTTCGATGTCAGCATGGCCATCGGGCCGCTCTGGACGCTGGCGGTGGAAGAGCAGTTCTACCTGATCTGGCCAGCATTGCTGGTGCTCGCCCTGCGGAAGAACCGGCAGGGACGGCTGGTTGGCTGGTCTGCCGCCGTCGTCGTGTCACTGATGACGGCGAGCGTCCTCGCGATGCTGATCCTTGCCCCGCACCTCCATTCGCTGGTTTATGCACTGCCGACCACGTGGGGACTGGCGCTGATCATTGGTTCGGCCCTGCGCCTGTACCGGGTCCGGATGTTTAGCTGGTTCTCCGGCCCCAGGATGAGGCGCGCTGCCCTGTTGGGTGCCGCTGCGGTCCTGGCCTCGCTGATGTTCTTTCCCAAAGCCAACGAGACTCCCGCCTTCTTCTTCATTGGCGGCCCGCTGGCCATGGCTGCGGCCGCTGTCCTGGTGGTGCTGGCCGCCTCCCGGTCAGGCAGGATGCCGCAATGGACGCGGCCATTGCAGCTGCTGGGCACGGTTTCCTACGCGGCGTACCTCTGGAACTATCCGGTCATTCTTTGGCTCAACCACGGATCGACTGCCGACCTGCCGCCGCTCGTGGCTGTGTCCGCGATCCTGCTGACGCTGGTCCTTGCCGTGGTCAGCTGGCACACGGTCGAGAGGCTGGGCCGCATGGGCCGCGAACGTTTCGACAAGTACTGCGGCGGCTAGGGACTGGTTTGCCCGGCCGATGGCTTAGGTGAGGCGTTGGCTTCATCGGCCACAGCTGCCTGCCTCCGGCTGGCCAGCAGGAACGGAATGGCCAGCATCTCGATGACGCCGCCGATGGCCAATGACGCCGGGTAGCCGTACAGATCGGCTCCCCGGCCGAGCAGCGGCTGCACCACCACACCGCCGCTTGATCCCATGAGTGAATCGAAGCTTAGGACTGTGGCCCGCTGCTTCGACGGGATCATGTCGTTGACGTAGGCCTGCCGTACCGGTGCTGCTGCCGAGCCGATCAGGGCCCACATCGTCAGCAGGACCAGGGCCAGCCAGAATACCTTAGTAAACCCGAGCGCGAAGAGAATCAAGGCGCCCACGATGCCACTGACGATCAGCAACGACGTGCGCTTGCGGAACAACCCGCGGGCATAGGGGGCGAGCCAGCCGCCAATCACCTGCGCGACGGCGACGATTGCCGCTGCCAGCCCCGCCACGGAGTACGCATGAGGGTCGCCGAATAGCTCCAAAAGGTAAGGCTGGAGGGCGTAAAAGACGTAGATTCCGACGCCGGCGCTGAACGGCGCGGCCAGCATCACGTATCGCACGGGGGGATTCTTCAGGCCGCCTTCGATGGATGCAGTAAGAACGGCCCGGGTCGCCCGGAGGGGATGCGTGGAGCGTTCCGGGGTAAACCCGACATCGCGCATGAGTCCAAAAGCCACTCCGAACATCGCAAGCAGGACGCCCACCCGCAGCAGGAACGGTACGCCCAGGTTGGTGGCCTGGGCGATCACACCACCGGCCGACGAGCCGATGAACATGGCCACCCCCGACACCATCAGCCCGCGCCCGAACACTGCCTCCAGGCCGCCGTCGTAGCCTGAGAACCGCAACGCATCCACCAGCCAGGCCTCGACCGCACCCGAAAAGAACGTAAAGCCCAGGCCGAGCAGGACCGACACCACTGCCCAGGCCCAGAACGGGGCGGAAACTTGCCAGAGTACATAGTAAAAGTAGGTTGAAACGGCGAGGGTCACGGTCCCGAGCAGGAACGATGCCCGGCGGCCCCAACCGTCGGCCACCACGCCGGTGGGTACCTCGAACAGCACCATACCGACTGTGAAGAAGGCGTTGGCGGCGAAGGCCTCGAAGTTGCTCAGGCCGGCGTCCAGCAGGAACAGCGTGTTGACCCCCCAGATGAAGGAAGCCGCGAGGGTATTGCCCAACGTCAAGGTGAGGTAGATGCGCTGGATTTTTCGGGCGGCAGCGTTCATCGTTTCGCCGTCCCCGCCACGGCGAGTTGTGACCACGAGGCCATTCTCGTCCTGTTCAGCGCCGTGTGCCAGAGCGCCGTACAGCCGGCCCTTCCGTGGGCAGGGTGACAGGTCTCCCGCTACGCTTCGTGGCTCGTGGGAATGTCCTGCGAAGCTGCCCATTCGCCCACGTCCCGGCGTTCAATGGCCGCCGCCATCAGGTCCGGAAACAGGTCCGGCGTGCAGGCGAACGCCGGGACGCCGATCCCTGCAAGGGCCGCAGCGTGGTTCGAATCGAACGACGGATGGCCGCTGTCACTCAGCGCCAGGAGCGCGATCATGGTGGTTCCTGACCCCACGATGGTGGCCGCCCGCCGCAGCATTTCCTCCGCAATCCCGCCCTCGTAGAGGTCGCTGATCAAAACCAGGATGGTTTCGGTTGGCTGGGTGATCTGGTCCTGGCAATACGCCAGGGCACGGTTGATGTCCGTGCCGCCGCCGAGCTGCACGCCAAACAGCACGTCGACGGGATCGTCCAGCTCGTCGGTCAGGTCCACGACCTCGGTGTCGAAGACCACCAGGCGGGTGCGCACCGACCGAAGCGAGCTGAGCACCGCCCCGAACACGCTGGAATACACCACGGATTCGGCCATGGAACCCGACTGGTCGATGCACAGGATGATCTCCCGCTGGATCTCGGTGCTGCGCCGGGCGTGGCCCACCAGCCGCTCCGGCACGATCGTCCGGTATTCGGGCTGGTAGTGCCTGAGGTTGGCGGCAATGGTCCTGTTCCAGTCAATGTCCCGGTGCCGGGGCCTTCGCGTCCGGGCCGCCCGGTTCAACGCTCCCGACACTGCCTGGACTGTCCGTGCCCGCAGGCGGTCCTCCAGCTCGTTGGTGACCTGGCGGATGACAGCCCTGGCCGTCTCGCGTGAATGTTCGGGGATCACCCGGCCGAGGCCCACCAGCGTGCTGACGAGGCCGACGTCGGGCTGTACAGTGCGCAGCATCTCCGGCTCGAGCAGCAACTGGCGCAGCCCGAGCCGGTCCATGGCATCCGCCTGCATCACCTGCACCACGGTGGACGGGAAATAGCCGCGGATGTCGCCGAGCCAGCGGGCAACCCGTGGACTGGACGCGCCGAGGCCGCCGCGGCCGTTCTTCTCCGCCCCGTACAGGTCCTCCAGCGCCTGGTCGCGGCGCGCGTCATCGGCGGAGAGCTCCACGCTGTGGCCGTCCACCGTGATGATGCCGTCGGCATCCTGCCCGCCGAGCACCAGGCGCCAGCGGCCCAGCCGTCCGCGGCGGTTGTCGCCATCAAGGTCCGTTTCCGTCACGCGATCGCCTCCCATCCGAGGTACCGGGCCATGGCCCGGACGGCGGGGCCCGCGGCCGCCAGGTCCAGTGTTGCCTCGCCGGCTGTCTGGACGATGCCGCCCATGCGGCTCACCTGCTCGCCGATTTCCCGCCGCTCCGGCCGGCTGAACGCCGAAAATGTCCTGCGAAGGAGCGGCAGCACGTCGTCGAAGACTTCGCCGTCCACGCCGGCGACCCAGTCGTCAACGATCTGCAGCAGGCGCCGGTCGTAGATGAGCAGCGTTGCGTCGCCGGAGAGGAGTCCGTCCAGCCATGCCGCGGCTTCCCGCGCCGGAGTGGCGGCTGAGAGCCGGCGGCTGAGCCTGGCCGCGGCGTCGTTCCCGTCCACCAGGCCCGCGTCCAGGAGCAACCTGGTGGCGCGCCCCGCCACTGCTCCGTGGATCCGGTCCGAACCTGCGACGGCGGCGAGCGCGCGGTGCCAGTCGTCCAGCGGCAGGTCGGGCAGCAGGGACAGTCCTTGCTGGGCGGAGTCGACGGCGCGCCGCATGGCGTCTGCGGCCTCGTCGTCAAGCCCGGCGCACGCCGTTGGCAGTCCCACAGAGGCGCGGACCACCGTTGTGTCCAGGATCTTCCGCACCCCGGTGACGTCAACGCCGCGCACGTTGCCGTACCGGCAGGTCCGGGCAAGCGGTGCAACGGTTTCCAGCAGCGGCGCGGCGTCCTGCTGCAGGGCGGTGCGCTCGGCAAGTACCTGCACAACGCCGCCAATGCCGTCCGGCAGGTCGGCGAGCAGGCAGCCGGCGAGCAGGTTGCTGAGCTCCGTCAGGCTGCGGGCGTCCTGGGCGCGTTCGGAGACGTAGGCTGCGGCGGCCGAGGCGACCGTGGTGCCGTAGCGGCTGGCTTCCACCACTGCTATGGCCAGTTCCGGCTGCCACTGGAGTGTCCACACCTCCTTGAAGGTGCCTGTGGTCCGGCCTGTTTCGGTCTGGACGCCCCACTCGATGCCAAGCAGCGCCAGCCGGTGGAGCAGGACCGAGCGGGCCAGTTGGTTGGCCTTGCGCAGGTCGAGGGTGAGGACTTCCTCCATGGCGCTTGGTTTCCAGCGGAGCCTTCGCTGGGTGGCGGCGAGGTCGGCCGCCAGGGGGAGGGTCGGTGCGGACTCCGGCACGGTCCCCAGTTCGAGTCCGACCGTGAGTTCGCGGTGCACCAGCGCCAGCGGCAGGGGTGAACCGTCGCACAGCACCGCCTGCGCGGCGTCGTCCAGTTCTGCCAGTCCGGGGCTGGGCCGCCCGCGGACGGCGGCCAGGGCGTTCGCCATCCGGCTTGCCTCGACGACGGAGGCCGTTGACGCATCGAGGTTTTCCCGGCGCAGGGCGTGGGCTACCCGGACCAGCCAGGTGGTGGACACCTCCGTGCCCGGATCCTGCGCCATCCAGTGGGTGAAGAGATGCTGGTACCAGCCGGGCGCCGTGACGCCGGCCCCGTACCCGCTGTGCCGGCTGAGCCGGTTCGAGGTCCACGGTACCCACGTGACGGCGACCTTGGCCTTGGGCAGGCCGGCGAGCACCTTGTTGTCGGCAGACGCCGGCGGAAAACCGGCGGGCAGCAGCGCCGGGGCGTGGTAGGCGCCGCACACCACGGCGATCCGAGCGTGCCCCTCGCGCATGGCGGCCCGGATCAGGCGCCGCATCGAGGCCTCCCGCCGGTTGTTCTCCATCACGTCGGGATGGCCGCCGGGCCTGTCGTCGGCCGCGCGGATCTCCGCAATGGCTTCGGTGAGCGCCGCGAACCGGTCGACGGGGTCAGTGTTCCGGTGCTCGACGGCGTCCTCCCACCAGCGCTCGGCGTCACTGTACCCGGCGGCGTCGGCCAGCATCGCAATCGCGTCCGGGCGGTACGGCTGCTGGGTTTGCGCCGGAGGTTCTCCGCCCTCGGTGGAAGGACCGACGTCGGCCGCTGTGTCCTCCCCGTCCACGGACGACGGCGGCCCGGCAGCTTCCTCCGCCAGGCGGAGCGCGAAGGTGTGCGCCGCCGGCAGGTCGATGGCCCGCACCTGGGCGCCGGTGGACAGCGCCCAACGGACCGCTACCCATTCCGGCGAGAAGCTGGCCATCGGGTAGAAGGAAGCCATCCGGGGCTCATCGGCCGCGTAGATCAGCCCGGCGACGGGCGGCATCATGTCCGGATCGGACAGCAGGGGGATCACCTGGTCAAGTTCGGGCGGGCCCTCCACCAGCACCAAGTCCGGGCGGAGGCTGGCCAGTGCTTCGGCGACCGAGTGCGCCGAACCCGGGCCATGGTGCCGGATCCCCAGGACGTGGACGTCTGCCATCGGGTCCGTTGCCACAGGTCAGTTCGACGATTCGAGGTCGCGGCAGGCCCTGTACAGGTCCTTCCACTCCGGCCGGTTCCGGACCACAGTTTCCAAGTATTCCTGCCAGATGACCCGGTCCTGCACGGGATCCTTGACCACCGCGCCCACCAGGCTGGCCGCCACATCCTGGGCCCGGACCGTTCCATCACCGAAGTGGGCGGCGAGCGAAAGCCCGTTGGTCATCACCGAGATAGCTTCGGCGGTGGAGAGTGTCGCGGAGGGTGACTTGATGGTGGTGCGCTGGTCCTGGGTCACGCCGGCGCGCAGTTCCCGCATGACAGTGACCACGCGGCGGACCTCGGAGAGCGCGGCCAGGTCGGCCGGAAGCTCCAGGGCGGCGCCGAGGCTGCGGACCCGGCTGGTGACGATCTCCACTTCCTGCTCGATGCTGTCCGGAAGCGGCAGCACCACGGTGTTGAAGCGGCGGCGCAGCGCCGAGGACAGATCGTTGACGCCCTTGTCGCGGTTGTTGGCCGTCGCGATGATGTTGAACCCCTTGCGCGCCTGCACTTCCTCGTTGAGTTCGGGGATCGGCAGGGTCTTCTCGCTCAGGATCGTGATCAGGGAATCCTGCACATCGGACGGGATCCGGGTGAGTTCTTCCACCCGGACCACGCTTCCGGTCTCCATTGCGCGCATGACCGGCCCGGGGACCATTGCCGCCCGGGAGGGGCCGTCGGCGAGCAGCCGCGCGTAGTTCCAGCCGTACCGCAGAGCCTCTTCCGGCGTGCCGGCAGTGCCTTGCACGACCAGCGTGGAGGAGCCCGACACGGCCGCGGCGAGGTGCTCGCCCAGCCAGGTTTTAGCGGTGCCGGGCACACCAAGAAGCAGGAGGGCGCGGTCTGTGGCCAGGGACGCGACAGCGATTTCGACCAGCCGTTCCGATCCCAGGTATTTCGGCGTGATCTGCACTCCGTCCGGCAGCGTGCCGCCGAGGATATACGTGGTCACTGCCCAGGGAGACAGCCGCCAGCTGGGCGGCCGGGGCCGGTCGTCGACGGCGGCCAGTGCAGTGAGCTCGTCGGCGTAGGCGTTCTCGGCGTGGGCGCGAAGAACGTCTGTGCCGGTCTGGGCATCGGTCATTTGAAGGCCTCCGTGAGGGATTGTCGGAACGATTGGTACTGCACGGCATCACGAAGCACGCGGCGCCGTGCGGCGTCGTCGTCGGACCGCTCCAGCAGGCGCCGGGCCTCTTCGGTTGCCTCGGGCGGGAGCGCCGCGGGAAGGATGTCGGCCAGCAGGGCCGCCAGCTGGCCGCCGTTTTTGGCCGCGATCTGCCCGAGCACCGCGTTAGCCAGGCCAGGTCCCCAAGGTTTTGGCAGGTCACGCAGTGGCGTGGCCACCGTGAACGGGTTGGAGGTGCCGCCCCGGATGTGCCGCACGAGCATGTCCTCACGCTCGTCCGGGGGCAGGAGCTTGAGCAGCCGCAGGTCCGTGCGGACCTCAAGCAGCGCACGCGCCCAGCCAAGGTCGGCCCGCTGGGCGGCCGTGGTGAGGATGGTTTCGAGGACGCGGGTTTCGCCCTTGAGCAGTGCCACGGTCGCCGCCGGGCCGCGGCCGGACACCGTCGTCCAGACATCGAGCGGGGCGCCGCGGACGACGGCGTCGAGCCGGCCCAGCCGGTCGGGTTCACCACTGCGCGGTTCCGGAGCGATCCCGTCCCTCAGGGCGGCCGCATCGGGCCCGGGCGGGAGGTCGATCTCGAACTGTTTGCGCAGCACGCCCTTGACGCGGAGCAGCGGAAGCAGCCGTGCGGCCATGCGTGCCGCGCGGGCACTGGCCGGGAGCCGGTCCAGCAGGCCGGCGGCAACCTCCCGCACGGTCTTGGCCTTGTCGTCGAGCGCACGCTCCAGCAACTCCTCGTCGCCGTCCTGGAGGTTCGTGCCGAAAGTGGCCAGGTGGGAGGCGCGTTCCCGGGCGCCGAGGCTGTCCCAATGTGTGCCGAGCTGCCCGCGGGCGGCGGCCGGGTCAACGCGGCGGAGCCGTTCCAGTTCCGTAGTGGCGTCGGCGCTCTTCAACTCGGCCCAGTCTTCCGGCTTTCCCGGCCCGGGTTGGGAGGTGCCGGCTTTGAGGTCCTGAAGCCAGCGGCCCCTGGTTCCAATAGCGGGATGCAGGTGCTTCGCTACGCCGGGTTTGGTGTCTGCCAGGGACAGCAGCAGGGGCAGCACCCGGTGCGGCACCCGCCGTCCGTACGCTCCGGCGGCCTGGAGCCAGTCCGCCACCAGCTGGCTGCGGAGTTCCAGTCCGACGGGCGGCTGGGTGAGGAGCAGGTCCAGCAGCCTGGAAGCCTCACCTGACGCTTCGGGCGCATCGTCCGGCGGCGCGGGCTCAGGCAAGCCGGCCACGTCCAGGGTGCTGCACGCTCGGGCGGCGCGGGTGACGGCGTCCGCCAGGGCTGCCTGGTCCAGCAGCGACTCCTCACTGGACCGGCCCTCCGGCGGACGGACACCCAGTTCCACAGGCGGCGGCGGCGCCGGGTGCCGGGCGGTGCCAACAAGCGCCGCCGTTCGAAGGTCCGACAACCACGTCATGGCGTCACCACCGCTCCGCCGACGACGGCGGACAACGGCCGCACGCGGCCCTCTTCCAGCTCGCCGAACAGGTCCACCGCGTGGCCGCCGGTCAGGGCCAGCAGGGAGTCCAGTGGTGCATCGACCAGCGGGAGGGCGTTCCCGGATGCGTCCCGCAGCCAGCCGTCGCCGCCGGGGGAGACGCGGACCCCGGAGAGCAGCACCGGGTGGCGCCCACGCCACAGGGAGAGGGCCACGGCAACCGATTCGGCTTCCAGCGCGTCCGGGATGCTGCCACCCTCGCCAAGGCTGGTTGCCGTCCCCAGCGGGGCCACGGGACTGGTGAACATGGCCCGCCGGGGTCCGGAGCCCGGGTACCGTGCGACGGTGGCATCCAGCAGCGCGCCGGCCAGCTGCGGGGTCGCCAGCGACTCGCTCTGCGCGGCAAAGTCGAGAACGACGACGACCGTTCCGTCGGGTGCGCGAAGCCAGGTCCGCTGCTGCTGGATCCGTCCGTCGTCGCTGCGGTGGGCGCCCAGCACCAGCCACGGACCGGGCAGGGCCTCCGTGCCCTGGACGTCCGCCGTCGGAACCGCCCAGCCAACGGCCACCCGGAGATCGGCGAGCTCGTCCGGCGTCAGGGTGTCGCGGATGCGCCAGGCTTTGGTCACGGCCCACCAGCGGCCGGCGCGGAGGAGCAGGTGGTCGGCCCAGTCGGCCCGCGCATGCACGTCCGAGCCCATGGCGCGCACCTGTTCAGCCAACCCCGGAAGCTGGGCGTCAACCAGCCGTGCTGCCACGCCGTCCCACCAGGAATACGGCTGGGTGCGGGCAGTTGCCAGGCCCGTCCGCACCAGATCCGTCAGCCAGCGGGCAAAGTCGTCAATCCCGGAATCCATCAGGGCCATCCGGTCGGCCAGCCGCTTGGCCTGTGCCGCAGGGTCCGCCGGCTGGTCAGACTGGCGTCGTTCGCGCACCGTGGCCCGTTCCGCCCGCTGGGACGCCCATTCCTGGGCGAAATCCGCGGTCTCCGCGCCGCCGTCGGCCGCTTCGCCGCGGGACCAGAGAAGCAGCAGCGCCAGCGCGTGCTTGCAGGGGAATTTCCGGCTGGAGCAGGAGCACCGGTAGGCAGGGGCGGCAGTATCCACGCTCACCTGGTAGGGAACCTTGCCGCTGCCCTGGCACTTCCCCCAGACCAGGACGTCATTGCTGCCGGTATCGGACCAGGGGCCGGGATGTGCCAGTTTACGGGCCGCCGCCAGGGAGGACGCGTCGGGCGCGGCGCTGACCACCCGTTCCTCGCTCCATCGCCCCATGAAGCACATTGTGCCTGATGTCACAGACAGCGCAAAGAGAGGCAGCGCAGAGTGAGCCGCAGGTTCTGCACAAGATTGCCTGAAGTTGGGTCCTTGCATGGGAGTCTGCAGGTCAGGCCGGAAGGGGATAGCGGGCCGTGGTCGGTGTGGCTGGTTCCTGCCTACCCCGCGGAAGGGCCATGCGCAAGGCGGTCCGGAACGCTGATGGCTTAATTCCAAGGTCTTGCGTGCACGCCATCAGCTAAGCGAGACTCGTTAGGAACTTAATGCACCGATCAATGGGATTGCACAACAAAACCAGCGATAAGGGACGCAGCGTCGCGTCCCGTCAGCTCAGCGGCAAAGCCGCCGCTGGGTTTGATCGCGCAGACTTTGAGGAGAGCCATGGCCGGCATGTTTGAACTTTATATGGACGCAGAGTCCTATTTCAGGTTCCGTCTCACAGCGCCGGATGGAACCGTAATGGCGGTTTCCAAGGCCTTCGACACCAAGACAGCCGCGGTTGCCGGCATCGCAGAAGTGCGTGAGTACGCCGGCATGGGACACATCACTGACCTCAGCCCGACGGCCCGGAAGGCAGCGCAGCCGGATATTCGCGACGTCCCCGTTACCCAGGTACATGAAGTCCGGCGCATTCCGGCCGCCGACCTTCACTCCCACGCCAGGAATTCCCGTCAGCCCGCCCTCGGGCCCCGGTGGGCCGGCGCGATCTAACGCGGCCGGGTGTGTTCGTGTCAGGATCAGGTATGCCAGATCGCCTGATGCTGCTCGATACCGCTTCCCTGTACTTTCGCGCCTTTTACGGCCTGCCGGACACCATCCGCCGGCCCGACGGGACGCCGGTGAACGCAGTCCGCGGCCTGCTGGACATGATTGCCAGGCTCACCACCGACTACGGCGCGACCCACCTCATTGCGTGCTGGGACGACGATTGGCGTCCGCAGTGGCGCGTGGATCTTATCCCCACCTACAAGTCGCACCGGGTCGCGGAGGTGGTGGCGGATGCCGCTGATGTCGAGGTTGTCCCGGATGCCCTCGAAGCCCAGATTCCGTTGATCCGGCACGTTCTCGACCTGGCCGGTATCGCTGTCATCGGCGCTGCTGAACACGAAGCCGACGACGTCGTAGGCACGTACGCCAGCCACGCAGAGCTCCCTGTCGACGTGGTGACCGGGGACCGCGATCTTTTCCAGGTCGTAGACGACGCCCGCCAGGTACAGGTGATCTACACAGCGCGGGGGATGAGGAACCTCGAAATCGTGACGGACGCCGTCGTCGTCGGAAAATACCGGGTGCTGCCCGAACAGTACGCGGACTACGCGACGCTCCGGGGCGACGCATCGGACGGACTGCCGGGAGTCGCCGGCATCGGCGAGAAGACCGCCGCGTCGCTTCTGGGCGAGTACGGCACGCTGGAAAGCCTGCTCGCTGCGGCAGCTGACGGGGCAGGCGGAGTCTCCGCGTCCGTGCGGTCAAAGCTCGCAGCGGCGGCCGACTACCTTTCGGTCGCCCCCACCGTGGTGAAGATCGTGCGCGATCTCAGGCTGCCCACACTGGAGGAGGCTGGAGCCCGGCTCCACCCTGTGGACGGCGATTCGCGCGCCGAACTGGAGCGCCTTGCCGTCGAGTGGAATCTGGGCAGCTCAGTCAAGAGGCTGCTGGCCGCGTTTGACCAGCGTTAACGGATCGCGCTGTGGGTAGCTTGTGAACATGCCCAGTCCGGGAACGGGTCTTCGGGTAGGGAAGAGTCGTCGTAGGGTGGGCACTCCCGCGGATCAGGGTCTGGTTCGTCGATGGGCCACTGCATCCGGACCCACTCCGGTAAGGGATCTTCCGGCAGCGGTTCTTGGGGCGGCGGTTGGCCAGGCGGGATGTGGTCGGGCACGACCGGGTCAACTTCCCGTTGGCCGAGTTGGTCCAGGATTCGGGGTGGCCATTGGGGTGGTACCCAGTCCTGGTGTTCGCTTTGGTACCGGCGGCCGGTGGGTGAAATCCATCCGGGCGGTTCGTCTTTGGTGGCTTCGGTGGGTGTCCAGGCTGTGGTGTGTTTGAGCCTATGGTGTTTGCGGCAAAGTGACCCGAGATTGGTGATGCCGGTGTTCCCGCCGTCGGCCCAGGCGAGGATGTGGTCGGCTTCGTTGTCCAGGGAGTGGTTGTTGCAGCCGGGGAAGGAACATTTCCCGTCCCGGAGTCTGAGCCATCGCCGCATCGCCGGTGGGATGCGGTAGTTGGCCCGTCCGATTTCCAGCGGTGCGCCATCCCGTGGATCAATGAGGACCCGGCGGAATGAGGATGCCCCGTCGGCTACGAGTTTGCGCGCCATGGAGGCGGGGATTGGCCCGTAGCCGTCGAGGTCGGCCGGTTCGTCGGTGAGGCCCATCAGGGCAAAGACCGGAACGGTCACGAGGACCTGGGCCGCCGGGAAGGGCACGCGGCCCGAATCGACCCCGTCAAAAGCAGGAACCAGGCCGGCCACGGCCTCATCGACCCCGTCAGCGACCGGAACACCGCCAGCCACGCCATCATCGCTGGTTCTGCCGGCGGTTGCTTCTGGGCTCGGACTGGTGGTGGTGAAGCCGGCGCTGAGGAGCAGTTTCGCGGCGACGTCTGC
This sequence comes from Arthrobacter sp. HS15c, assembly GCF_040812005.1. Taxonomy (NCBI): domain Bacteria; kingdom Bacillati; phylum Actinomycetota; class Actinomycetes; order Micrococcales; family Micrococcaceae; genus Arthrobacter; species Arthrobacter sp. HS15c. Next base: position 223,193 of record NZ_JBFOHM010000009.1, on the reverse strand, counting down.
CCGGAGCTGGGTCAGTGTCCGGCCCTCGGCGGGGCCCTGCAGGGCCCGGGCTGCGGCGGTGACGCCGTTCCAGATCCCGGCCGCCTGATCGGCGGGCAGGTAGGCGGAGAGCCAGGCCATCCCGTCCCGGTCCGGCGCGTACTCCAGCCGCCGGTCCAGGACACTCCTGGCGTGGCGTTTTTCGATGCTGACCGGGTGGTGCCGTTCCCGCCACGTCCGCGCCTTGTGCCGGAACCGGGACGGAACCAGCTCACCGGCCGGGCACCACCGGGCCGGGTGCGCCGTGTCCGGGTCCAGGAAATGCGCCTCCAACGCCGCGGCACCCGCCGGATCGAGACTGGTGGTTTCGTCCACCATGACCCGGGCGTGCTGCCACGACAGGTCCCCGGCCTGCAACGCGGCCAGCGTCAGCGGCAGCGTGGTGGTAAGTTCACGGGACTGCGCCAGCAGGGCCGAGGCCGAGCGTTCACTGACCGTCAAGGCACACGCGACCTCCGACACGACGCCCATCTCCTGGGCTGTGTGCTGGCCCGGACTCATGGCCGGCGCTGCCATGGCCTCGGACGTCCCGACGAACCCGGAAACCAGACGCACCCTCAATCCAGCCACCATGGCATCAACCCGCGCCGAAACGGCCAGCCCGTCCAGGCACGCATCCGCCTGCTCCCGCAAAGGATCCGCACCGCCGTAACCCGCACCGCATGAACCCCGACTGCCTACCCCGCGGCGCACACAGTCAGCCAACTCCGCAGCGGACGCCAAAAAAGCCCCCACCGCCTCCTCAACTGCCCTGCTTTCCATACCCAAATCATCCCGCGAGGATCCGACAAAAACGGCGAAGCAGAAGACCTATGTGGATAACCTCCGACCACCAGAGATTCAACGCAGCGCTGTTTGCTCGGCCGCTCTTTTCCGACGCAGTCGCTGCCCGTATCGTGGTGGGCGTCCCCGGCTGCTGGCCGCGTTTGAGCAGCGTTAGCTGCCGGTGGCATGAGCATCCCAACCAGGGCTCCCCAACGAACGGACCGATTATGCGTGAACTGAATTTCATCAGCACCGGCAAATTGGAGTGGATCGAACGGAACGACCCGGCGCTGATCACGGGTGACGATGCGATCGTGCGCCCGATCGTTGTGGGCCGCTGCGACGGCGACGCGTTGCCGATCCACCATCGCGTCTCGCGGGCCATGCAGGCCGGCTTGAAGACCGGGGTGATCGACGCCGCCGTCGGAAGCATCTGTGGGCCGGTGCCATTCCAAGGACCGTTCGCGATCGGCCACGAAGCGATCGCGGAGGTGGTCGAAACCGGACCGTACGTGAAAAACCTTCGGGTCGGCGACCAGGTAGTGGTGCCCTGGTCTGTCTCGTGCGGGCGATGCGAGACGTGCCGGCGGGGTTTGACTTCCAAATGCACCACGGCGCGCGACGGCCGCACCATCGCCGCGTTCGGTTTCGGGCCGGCAAGCGGCCACTACGGGGGCATGATCTCGGACCTGTTCCGGGTCCCGTTTGCCGACCATATGCTCGTCCCGCTTCCCGTTGGACTCGGCCCCCTGCGGGTAGCAGCGGCCAGCGACAACCTTTCCGACGGTTGGCGCACGGTGGTGCCGCAGCTCCGGGCGCGGCCCGGCGCTAAGGTCCTGGTCCTCGGGGGCGGCGGCAAATCCATCGGCCTGTACGCGGCCGGCCTGGCCGTCGCCCACGGCGCCTCGAAGGTCGATTATGTGGACACCAGCCATCGGCGCCTCGACGTCGCCCATTCCCTCGGGGCCGACGCCCACCAGCGGACCGGGAAGGCGGCAAGCCCCGGGGCCGGGTACGACATCGTCGTCGAGGCCTCAAGCACCGGCGCCGGGATCCGCAGTGCCATCCGCGCCACCGCCCCCGGCGGCATCTGCACGGCCATTGGCTACTACTTCGGCACGAACACCGGAATCCCCCTGATGCACATGTATGCCAACGACATCACCCTGCACCTGGGCGTCTCGCACCCCCGCGCCGTCCTGCCCGAACTCCTGGACTGGGTGCACGCCAACAACTTTCCGGCAGAGAAAGTGACCAGCCACCTGGCGGCCTTCGACGACGCGCCCACAGCGTATGCCGAACACGCCACGAAGCTCGTCCTCCACCGCCCTGCCCTCAGTGGGAACTGAGGGCAACGCTCCCCGGGCGCCGCAAGCACTGCTGCGCGTGCAGGGTTTGCTGCTAGCGCTCCCGGAGGTGATGCTGGCAGCCCACCTCATAGGCCTCCTGCAGCCAGCCTGCCAGCTCGCCGTCAAGGTCGGCAGGTCCGGTGAGGCGGACGGTGTGGATGTGCGTGTAGGGCGTGAGTGTCTCAATTTTCCGGAACCGCGGGGATTCGACCCTGTGCGTGAGCCAGAACTCAACATCCAGCCACGTGTTCGCGGGCCTGGCCCCGGCAAAGCGCACCTTGACCATAAAGGCGACACGATCCCGGTAGGGGACCAGTGTTACCGGACCCATGGCTTCAACTGCCTGTCGCACGACGTCGAAGAGCCGGCGGATTTCGGGTGGCTTCCCCTGGAACGGCTCCTCCACTGTGTGCAAGCCGCACGAGTGGTTCATGTTCCGGGTGACGAACGCCTGGCCGCAGATGGGACATGTCCACAGGGGTCCGGCAGTTCGCTGTCCCGGGGGGTGGACGGGCCTGCCCAGGACCTGGGCCAAAAACTGCTCGATCCGTCGCGCCCGCGTTGTCCGGGACCTGGCGTCCTCGATGAAGCGAACCAGTTCGCGCCGCTCTGCAGCCGGCAGTTGGCTCCATCGTTCCGCGGCGCCTGCTTGATCGTGGAGGGCCAATACGAGGTCACCCGGAGGCGTCACCTGCCCGGCCGCTTGCGGCTGGACATCGACAACCACGGAGTCGCCGGCGTTCAGTCCTGTGGCCGCACGAAGGCCCCCCGAGAGGTACAGGACGTGCCCGGCCTCTTTGACCGGCATCAGGGTTGCGTTGAAGTCCGCTCCTTCAAGGCGACCGGCGACCCTGATGCGGCCCCTGTCCGCAAACGGCATCAACTCGTTCCTTGCCGCATCCGGGATGTCGAGGCAAAGGTTGCGCCCTCGCACGCGCACCACGCCGCTGAAGCGGACCATGCGGCCATTATTTCGCCGCATCGGCAGCCCGGCAAGGGCCCGGGATCCCTCCTAATGCGACCTCGCCGTGGCGAGCCGGTTCAGGGCCAGCGCGCCAACCAGGAGGCCAAAGTCCCGGAGGGCAACGTCATAGAAGCTGCCCAGGATTAAGAGGTTGATGATGATCCCCAGCAGCCAGGCAGCCACAACCAGGGACCCGATGCGCGGGCGGGCCGCCACGAGGATGCCTGCGATGATTTCGACCCCGCCAACCGTGTACATGATGGTCTGCGCAGGAAGCGGCAGCACGCTGGTTGCCACCGGGGCCAGGTAGACGGTCCAGTCGGCAAGGATATTGGTGAACTTGTCCAGTCCGAAAACGACGGGGGCAATGGTGAAGACAGTGCGAAGCAGGAGGAAAGCCTGACGGTCCGGCTCCGCAGCCAGGGTCCGTCCGTTTGCCTTCTCCGCAGCGGTGGCTTTCATGATGATCTCCTTCTAAAAGTAGGTATAAATATTTTAGAACCGCTAGAATGATTAATCAACGGTTCTTGTTTTTAGAAAGAGGCATCCATGCGCAGGCTTCCATGGCCCGGCCGGCTGGCCGCCGTCGCATCCCTGGGGGATGAAAAGCGCCGGCAGCTCTTTGATGTTGTCTCGTCGTCGGGCGGGGCTGTTGGCCGTGACGAGGCGGCGCTGGCCGTGGATCTGCCCAGAAGCACGGCGTCGTTCCACCTTGACCGGCTGGTGAAGGACGGACTTCTGGCAGTTGAGTTCCACAAACCCGCTGGCAAGGCCGGTCCGGGATCGGGACGCCCCGCCAAGATGTACCGGACCGCCGAGTCCGAGGTTGGGGCCTTCGTGCCGGACCGAAACTACGATCTCGCCGGGGAGCTGCTGGCTGCGGCCATAGAATCCGCATCAGCGGGCACCACGCCCGTCCGCGAAGCACTCCTGGCCACGTCCCGTGAAGCCGGGCGTGCCGCCGCTGAGGGAAACGGAACGCTGGAAACCTTCCTTGCCGCCGAGGGTTACCAGCCTGAACCTGACGGTTCCGGAGGCCTGACACTCGTGAACTGCCCCTTCCACCGGCTGGCCGCTAAGTATCCGGAGACCGTCTGCACGATGAACGGCGCCTTCCTCCGCGGCGCCGCGTCCGGATGCGGCGATTCCGAGGAAAGGGTGCACGGCAACAGCACTCCCGGGCAGTGCTGCGCCAGAATCACCCCGCCTGTACCGGGCGACTCCGTACCGGGCGACCCGGGAGCCGATGACCTCAGTCAGCCGCCGGCAGGAACTGCCCGTTCCTGATCCGCGATGCACCGAAGGTGACGGTGACCGGTGGAATGCCAACGGGCTCGCGGGACCGTGACCTTGGCCGCCCCACGGCAACATGCGGTACCCAGTGCGGGTACCTGAAACCAAGCGCCGGCGAACTGAGGATGAAGTCGTCCACGTTGTCCACGAGCAGCCGGTCCAGCAGCGCGCGCAGCCCCTCCACCAGGGAAACCTGGTAGTCACGCACCTGCTGCGGCACATCCACTTCCAGTCCGGAGATTCCCCCGCCGCCCAGCACAATGAGTCTTTCCGCCGTTCCGGAAAAGCCGTCCAGGACGGGCAGCGCCTTCAGCCAGAGGACCGTCTCCCGGGTCGCAGCAGAGGCAGGAGTGATGCCCTTGGTCCATTCGGTGACGTCGCGGGAGAAGTCCGCGAGGATGCCAATGTGCAGCAGGGTCATATGCAGCCCGTTCGGCCGGCGCAGGGCATCGACGTGCTGCCCCAGTTCCTCGTAGTCCGCCGGCCCTCGTCCCACGCCCAGCACAGGTACCTCCACCGTAATGCGCGGAACCGCCTGCATCCGGACCTCCTTTGCAGCTGTGCCGACCGTGGGGCTTGGCTGCAATTGTCCTCCAGTCCATGAATCGGCGGCGGTGCCCTTGCCGTTCCGCCCGCCAGGGTGTCGAATCGAGTAACACGTTCGGCCCGGGTGGCATGGCAAAGACGCCAGGAGGTTCCAATGTCGGTAAAAGGCACGAAGGACGCAGCGAGGACGCCCGGCCGGGGCGGACCGGAGGGACGCCGGTCGGATGCCTCCGCCGGAAGCCCGGCCCAGGGTCCGGCGCAGGTCCGGAACGTGGCTCTGGTTGGCCACTCTGGCGCCGGGAAGACCATGCTCATCGAGGCGCTGCTCGCCGCGAACGGCATGATCACCCGCAAGGGCTCCATCGCGGACGGGACAACGGTCAGCGACTCCGATCCCTCCGCCGTCCACCAGCAGCGGTCGGTCACCCTGTCAGTGGTCCCGTTGCTGCTCGGGGACACCAAGGTCAACCTCCTGGACACGCCGGGATATCCGGACTTCATCGGCGAGCTCCGCGCAGGGCTCCGGGCCGCGGACGCGGTCCTGTTTGTTGTGTCGGCAGTCGATGGCGTCGATGCGACCACCACCGCCCTGTGGGGCGAGTGCGAACACCTGGGGCTGCCCCGCGCCGTAGCCATCACCCGCCTGGACCACCCCCGTGCGGATTACGACGGCGTCCTTGCCGCCTGCCGTGCGGCGTTCGGGGATTCGGTGCTGCCGCTCTATGTCCCGGTCCGGTCCGGCGGTGAAGTCACCGGCCTGCTGGGACTGTTGTCGGGGACAGTCACCGAGTACGCACCGGGGGAGGTGCGCCCCGCCCCGCGCGCAGGCACGGCAAGCGAGCTTGCGGAATCCGAACCTGCCCGCGCCGAACTCATTGAAGGGATCATCGCCGAAAGCGAAGACGAGACACTGATGGACCGCTACCTGGGCGGTGAGGACATCGATACCGCGGTATTGGTCGACGATCTGGAAACCGCCGTCGCCCGCGGCGCCTTCTTCCCGGTCCTGTCGACGTCGGCCGTGACCGGGGTGGGCTCCGCCGAACTGTTGGAGGTGCTGACCAAGGCCTTCCCGTCGCCACTTGAGCGCGGCCTGCCCGACGTGACGGACCTCGCCGGCACGCCACTGGGTGCCTTGGCGTGTGACCCGGCCGGGCCGCTGGCGGCAGAGGTTGTCCGGACCAGCATTGATCCTTTCCTGGGCCGCGTCTGCCTGGTCAGGGTCTTCTCCGGGGAGCTCCGGGCGGACACGCCGGTGCACGTGGCCGGCCACGGACTGGCAGACCGCGGCCATCAGGACCACGACACCGACGAACGCGTCACCCACCTCTATTCCCCGCTGGGTGCCAACCTGCGTCCGGTCGCCAGCTGCGTCGCAGGGGACATCTGCGCAGTGGCCAAGCTTGGGAGCGCCGAGACCGGGGATACGATCTCCGGCCGTGAGCAGCCGCTGCTCCTGGCCACCTGGGAGATCCCCGAGCCGCTGATGCCGGTGGCCATCGAGGCCGACTCCCACAGTGACGAGGATGTCCTGGCCCGCAGCCTCGGAAAGGTGGCCGCCGGCGATCCCACCCTGAGGGTGGAACGAAACGCCGAGACCCACCAGCAGATCCTGTGGTGCATGGGGGAAGCCCATGCCGAGGTGGTGCTGGACCGGCTCCGTGACCAGGGCGTGAAGCTGCACACCGTCAGTGTGGTGACGCCTCTCCGGGAAACCTTTGCCGCCCCGTCCGCCGGCCACGGGCGGCACGTCAAACAGTCCGGCGGCCACGGGCAGTACGCGATCTGCGACATTGAAGTGGAACCCCTCAGCCGGGGCGGCGGCTTCGAATTCGTGGACAGGACGGTGGGCGGGGTGATCCCCGGAACGTTCATCTCTTCCGTGGAAAAGGGAGTCCGGGCGCAGATGCAGAAGGGAGTCTCCGCCGGATTCCCGGTGGTGGACCTGCGGGTAACCCTGGTGGGCGGAAAAGCGCACAGCGTGGACTCCTCGGATGCGGCGTTCCAGGCTGCCGGGGCCCTGGCGCTGCGGGAGGCTGCGGCAGCGGGACGCATCCAGCTGCTCGAACCTGTTTCCTCAGTCATCATCAGCGTGTCGGATGAGCATGTGGGGGCCGTCATGAGCGACCTTTCCGGCCGCCGCGGGCGGCTGACAGGGACCACGTCATCCGGCTCGGATCTGACCGAAATCAGCGCTGAAGTACCGGACCAGGAACTCCTGAAGTACGCCGTGGAACTGCGGGCCCTGACCGCCGGCACGGGACGGTTCCGCCGCCGGTACCTGAGGCACGATCCGGTACCCGGCAACACGGGCCCTGTCGCCTGAACTGCGCCTCCGGGAAGCTTCACAACATGCATGGCCGCGGCTTTCCAAACACCGTTGAATGTCAGGGTGCCGCGGAGTAGGCTGACGCCCACCTCAACCCGCACCACCCTCTCCAGGGAGCGACCATGCCAACTTTACGACGTCGACTGGCTGCCATCACGGCGGTACTGGCTCTCAGCGTGACGGGCGGGGCGGTGACCAGTCCGGCGCTCGCCGATCCCCGCGAGATAGTGAAGGTTCCGACGGCGACCGGGTACGGCGGGGCGGTCAGTACAGTCGACCCGGAGGCCTCTGCGGCAGCCATCGAGGTCCTCCGCCACGGCGGAAACGCGGCGGATGCCGCCGTCGCCGCGGCTGCGACCCTGGGCGTCACCGAGCCGTACAGCGCCGGTATCGGCGGCGGCGGGTACTTCGTGTTCTACGACGCGAAGACCGGCAAGGTGGGCACGATCGACGGCCGCGAGACCGCGCCGGCAACGATGCCGACTACTGCGTTCATCGACCCCGCCACCATCACACCGGCAAACCCGGCAGGAAGTGCCTATCCCTTTGCTCAGCTCGTCTCCAGCGGCGTTTCGGTCGGTGTCCCCGGCACGCCTGCCACGTGGGAACGGGCCTTGGAACGATGGGGCACGTTAGACCTCGACGAAGCCCTCGAGCCCGCGATAAAGGTCGCAAACCGCGGATTTGTCGTGGACGAAACATTCCGCCAGCAGACCCTCGACAACAAAGTCCGGTTCTCGGCGTTCACACCGACTCGTGATCTGTTCCTACCCGGCGGCGATGCGCCCGCCGTCGGCAGTGTCTTCCAAAACAAAGACCTCGCCAAGACGTACCGGCTCCTCGCGAAGGAGGGAACGGATGCCTTCTACGGGGGCCCGCTCGCAGGGGAGATCGCCGCTACCGTCCAGGCTCCGCCGAAAGATCCCACATGGGTGGCTCCTGATCCGGTGCCTCCTGCTCCGCGGGTAGTGATTCCAGCTTTTCCGGGCTACTTGACCACGGCGGATCTCGCCGGCTACGAGACGATTGACAGGGCCCCAACGCACGTCAACTACCGCGGCTACGACGTGTACGGCATGGCACCGTCCAGCAGCGGCGGGACGACGGTGGGCGAAGCGCTGAACATCCTGCAGCCCTTCGACCTCGCCGGGATGTCCCATGCCGGGGCCCTGCACCATTACTTCGAGGCGAGCGCGCTTGCCTTCGCAGACCGGGGCAGGTACGTGGGCGATCCGGCATTCGTTGATGTCCCCACCGCAGACCTTACCGACCCGCTGTTCGGCAAGGAGCGGGCCTGCGAAATCGATCCGAATGCTGCCGCCACCAAACCTGTCGCACCAGGCGACGTGACCTCGAACACCGGTGCCTGCACGATTCTACTGGCGGCCACCGCTGAGAAGGACACCGAAAACATCTCGACCACGAACCTGACTGTCGCGGATAAATGGGGCAACGTGGTGGAGTACACCCTCACGATCGAGCAGACCGGCGGTTCCGGCATAGTGGTTCCCGGCCGCGGGTTCCTGCTCAACAATGAACTGACGGATTTCTCCTACACGTCCACCATCCCCAACGAGCCCAACCAGATCCAACCGGGGAAACGCCCGCGCTCGTCGATGTCGCCCACCATCATCCTGGATGAGGGCAAGCCCTTCCTGGCGCTCGGTTCACCCGGCGGGTCGACCATCATCACGACGGTCCTGCAGACCATCCTGAACAGGGTGGACTTGGGCATGACCGTTTCCGAGGCTCTTGCGGCCCCTCGTGCGTCCCAGCGGAATACAGCAAATATCAGCGCCGAGCAGGAGTTCATCGACGCCCCCTACTTGGACGACTTGGAGGCTCTTGGGCACGTGTTCACGAAAGCTGGTGACGGCCTCACCTCATTGCCGGAAATCGGTGCGGCGACAGCTATCGAGTTCGGTCCCGATGGACAAATGACCGCCGCGGCGGAACCCGTAAGGCGCGGCGGCGGTTCGGCGATGGTGGTCAGGCCTGCCAGGTAAACCGCGGAAAGGACGGTCCCGTAACGCCACCGTAACGCCGCCTGTCCATACTGGGGGCTCGGGGAGGGCTGGCCGGATTCCCCGGTCAGCCATGCGGCGGAAGGCAACCGGTATGAGCGATCCAACCGAGAACGGGACAGCCCACCCTGGCCGGTTACGCCACAAGAACAGGATTTGGGCGGAACAGGTCCTGACGCGCTCTACCCGGCTTCGGGCCCTGTCCGTATGGATGCAGTCCCGCAGCAACGACGAATTCCTCGCCGTCCTCGACGAGGGCATCAGCAGGCACCTTGACATTGCCGAGACCTCAGCCGGGGGCCGGAACCACCGCGGCTTCACCGATTTCGGCGGGTCCGCCATTGAGTGCGCCGTCAGCAACCTGGATGCCGCCGAGTCACTGCTGCTGTTGCGCGCGCCGGACGACTATATCCAGGGACATTTCCCGGGGATCCACTCGGACGTCCGCCGGTACCTTGAGGCCGAGGATCCCCGGAGACGCCGGATTGAGGCGCTGTCAAAGCAGATCCTTGACCAGCCGGTCACGATCGACACCAGGGAAAGCCTGGGCATAGCCCTCACGGCGGCGCGGTCGCACTCCCGGCAGCAGTACATCAAGGTGCGGAACTTCAGGAACGCGGTGGTGGTGGCCACGGTGGTGCTGTTTTCCGTCGCCGTGGCATTGGGGATCTGGGGCCTGAGCGCCCCGCAGTCCATTCCCCTCTGCTTCAACCCGGACGACAAAATCGTCTGCCCGGCCGCGGAATCCCTGTACCGACCCGGCAACGGGGACGACAAGAACCTGGTGATCCTCCGGACGGCGATGCCCTTCGACATCTTCCTGATCCAGTTCGTCGGCCTGGTGGCCGCGGCGGTGTCCGGGGCAACGTCCCTGCACCGGATGGAGGCAACCCCGGTCCCGTTCAGCCTGCCGATAGCCCTGACCGTCCTCAAACTTCCCACCGGGGCACTGACCGCTGTCCTGGGCCTGGTCCTGATGGGAGGCGGGTTCGTGCCGGGGCTGAGCGCGCTGGATTCGGCGCCCCAAATCCTGGCCTGGGCAATCCTGTTCGGGGCATCCCAGCAGCTATTGACCGGCCTTGTGGACCGGCAGGCCCGAGGCGTTTTGGACGGTGTCGGTGGAAAACCGCACGGATCCAGGATCTAGCGCCGGTATGGCCCGCCGTCCGGGGAAGCATCAGCCGCAGGAGTTTGTGGAGGCCCTCGTGGTGCTGGAAGCAGACGATGCCGCCGGCAGCCGCCTCGAATTGGTGCGCCAGCACGCCGTCGTCCTTCAGTGGCTGCCGCCGCGGATAGCGATAGTCCTGGTGCCGGCACACCGTGCGTTACCCAACGCAGTCCCCGGGACCAGCTGGTACACCGGTGACATTCCCGCGGATGTGGCGGCAGGTTTCACGCCGGCGGAGCGGCTTTTTGTGGACGCCTGGCTTTCCCGCCGCGAGGCAAAGTTCCGCCCCGGGGACGGCCTGCCGTGGGACGCCGCCGGGAAGGAGCCCCCTGACTGGCCGGACGAGCCTCCGCGCAAGCCGTAACACTCCAGTAACGCCCAGCGGTGCATAGTCCTTGCTGTACGCCTGGGTGAGGAGAGGGCAATGTCTGGAGATTTGAATGTCAGCGAGCAGGCCGTCCTGGACGATTTTCCGGGACTGCGGAGCGGTGCGGATCCGAATCCGCCGATCCACCAGTACGGGCGGATCCGGATCGCCGTGGTGCCGGAAGGGGGCGGGCCGCTCCGGAACGGGCTGGCGCCTGACGCACCGCCGGAGGACCTCACCGAGACGGAGCGGCTGGGCCTTGACGCGCTCCGCCTGCGCGACTCGCAGGAGTTCCGGACCGCGAAGGAGAACCGTCCCCGGCAGGGTGAACCATGGGACATGACGGGCTGCACCGACGTCGTGCCGGTGGGGGAGGAAGACGCCGGAGCCGACAGCCAGGCCTTCGCCGCAGCGCCCACCAGCAGTTACCTGGAGGGCACCGTTGCGGTGGGCATCGTGATCGTCCAGGGCCCGACGGCGGCGCTGCAGTTTTCGGACGCAGAGGTCCTGAAGGTGGTGGCTGAGGTCCAGAACGGCCTGGGGTACTTCGCCACGACCAACCCGATCGCGGGCATCAGCTTTGCGTATGACATCCAGAACGTCACCCTGGCTACCCCGGCGGACCCGGCCAACGCCGACCTGGAAGGCCTGTGGCGGAATCCGGCCATGGGCGCCATCGGCTACAGCGCCGACTGGAGCGGCGTCACCGCTTACGTTGAGGACCTGCGGACCCGCTTCGGCACCCGGTGGACGTACTGCGGCTTCTTCACCAAATACCCGCTCGGGCACTTCGCGTACGCGTCGATCGGCGGCCCGCGGATCGTGATGGACTACAACAACGACGGCTGGGGCCCGGACAACATCGACAGGGTCTTCGCCCACGAAACCGGACACATCTTCGGCTGCCCCGACGAGTATGCGGTCAGCGGCTGCAACTGCGGTGGAAGCTGGGGCCGGTACGGGACCAAAAACGGCAACTGCGAGAACTGTGCTTCCGGCGGCGGCGTCCCCTGCCTCATGAAGGGCAATACCTTCACCCTCTGCGGCTACACCCCGGCCCATCTGGGCTGGTCCCCGCAGCTCCTCGTCCGCAACTACGGGGCTACCGCGGGCGGCTGGCAGGTGGGGCGCCATCCGCGCATACTGGCCGACACGACCGCGGACGGCAGGGCCGACATCGTGGGCTTCGGGGAGGCCGGCGTCTACCTTTCCCGGGCCCAGGCCGATGGGCGCTTCGAGGTTCCCCACCTTGCCGTGAACAACTTCGGCTACGTGGCCGGCGGGTGGCGGGTGGAGAAGCACCCGCGGTTCCTGGCCGACACCACCGGAGACGGCCGGGCGGACATCGTGGGCTTTGGCGACGCCGGCGTGTACGTGTCCCGCGCGCAGGCGGACGGCACCTTTGATGCGCTGCGGCGGGTGGTGGACAACTTCGCGTACGTTGCCGGCGGCTGGCGGGTGGAAAGCCATCCGCGGTTCATGGCCGATACCACCGGGGACGGCCGGGCCGACATTGTGGGCTTCGGCAACGCGGGGGTCTACGTTTCCCGTGCCCAGGCGGACGGCAGCTACGACGCCGTGCGGCTGGTGGTGAACAACTTCGGCTACGTGGCCGGGGGCTGGCGGGTGGAGAAGCACCCACGGTTCCTGGCCGATACCACCGGGGACGGCCGGGCGGACATCGTGGGCTTCGGCGAGGCTGGAGTGTACGTCTCGCGTGCCCAGGCGGATGGCAGCTACGACGCCGTGCGGCTGGTGGTGAACAACTTCGGCTACGTGGCCGGGGGCTGGCGGGTGGAGAAGCACCCACGGTTCGTGGTGGACCTGACCGGCGATGGGCGTGCGGACATCCTGGGCTTCGGGGAGGCCGGAGCCTATGTCTCCCTTGCCCAACCGGACGGCAGCTACGGCCCGGTGACGCTGGCTGTGGCCGACTTCGGTTACGTGGCCGGCGGGTGGCGCGTCGAACGGCATCCCCGCCTCCTGGCCGACACCACCGGCGACGGACTGCCGGACATTGTGGGCTTCGGCGAAGCTGGAGTCTATGTCTCCCGGAACCTGGGCGGCGGCGCCTTCGAAGCCCCCGGCCTGGTGGACACGCATTTCGGCTACGCGAACCCGGCGGGCGGCTGGCGGATCGAACGGCATCCCCGCTTCGTGGTGGACGTGACAGGTGGCGGCAAGGCTGACATCGTCGGATTCGGCGAAGCTGGCGTGTACGTGGCCCGGGCCTAGCCGGGTCTGGGTTGGGAAGGCACGGCCGTGGCCACCGTTTACTTCGATATCGGGGCGACCCTCGCGGATGTGAGTGCTGCCCCCGACGGCTCGCTGACCTTCCGGCCGCGGCCCCGCGTCCACGAGGTCCTCGATGCGCTCGCCGGCACGGAACTGGGGATCATTTCCAACCCCGGTCCCGGCGAGCGGGCCCGGGCACACGCTGCCGCCGCGCTTGGTGCGGCGTTCCCGGGGCGGTTCACCGACGGCGCGCTGATCCGCTGGGGACCGAAGGATTCACGCGCGATCTTCGACGACGCCGTGGCCGCTGCGGGCGCTGACGCGGAAGACTGTGTTTTCGTCGGTGAAGATCCAGACGAGCGTGCGTTTGCCCGCGAGGCGGGGCTCCGCACGGCTCCGCATCCCGTTTTTGCGGCCGCGGTCATTGAAGGACGCCAGGTCCTGTGGATCCGCATCAGCCTTCCCGAGGACAAGAGCCTCACGGACCTCGGGGTGGTGGCCAATGCTGCCGAAGTTGTCCCCGTGCACGTCGCGTCGGCCCGGCTTGTCCTCGCCATGGCCGCTGCCTCCGGCGTGGAGCACCTGGTGGACGCCGGCTTCGCCGTGGACCAGCAAGCATCCGTGGACGACACCGTGGCGTTCTTGGTGCGGGACGACAGGGCGGTCGAGCCGCCGTCGGGCATTCCGGGGGCGCCGGCACCTGCAGCAGCACCTGCGGGAGGGCCGGCCGACGGCCAGGCACGCGCGGCGGCCGCCTTTTCCTTCATGGCGGGCGGGCTGACCGGGCTGACGCAGGCGATGGTTTCCCTCGGTCCGGCACCCGGCGGCGTCTACATCGCGGCCCCTGCCGGCACCCCGCTGGAGGAACTGCATATCCCCGGCGCGCGCCACGGCCACACCGAACGCCTGCTTCCCGATCCCGGCCTGCTCGCCCGTCCGGGGGAGCTCGACGCCGGGGCGCTCGCCGCCGGGTTCCCCCGCACCGGTTTTGCGGCGGCTGGGCCGTCACCCGAAACCGTCGACGCCGTCCGCGCGGCCGTCACGTCGTCCAAGATCCGCGGGCACACAGCACGCCTCTCCGGGGCAGCCCCGTTGGTTGACGGCGACCCGCGGGTGGTTACCAGCCGCGACGTCTCGAACCCCGGGAACACGGTGGTTGTCGACGCCCTGGCGGCACACTTCCATCGCCTGGGTTTCGCCGTCACGCTGCAGCCCTTCACCTGGCGCGGGCACCGCCTAGCCAACGTGGAGGCCGAACACCGGGTCGACGGATCAGGCGGGGCCGTCCTGGTCACGGCCCACCTCGATTCAACGGCCGCATACGGCGAATTCGCCGATCCGGCCGGCAGGCCCCGGCCCTACGATCCCGGCACCGACCCGGCCCCGGGGGCCGACGACGACGGGAGCGGGACCGCCGCGGTCCTGGCGGCGGCTGAGTGCTTGAGCGCCATGGTGGCGGCGGGGAGGACGCCGGCGCGGACCGTCCGCTTCGTCCTGTTCAACGCCGAGGAGCAGGGCCTCATCGGCAGCAAATACTACGCGCGCGCCGCGGCCGCCAACGGCGACACCATCGCCGCCGTCCTGCAGATGGACATGATCGCCGGCCTGCAGGACGGTGCCCGGCGGGTGGAAATCCATGCCGGCACAGCAATGCCGGGCCCCGTGGCGGACGCTTCCAACGCCCTGGGCGACCGTTTGGCTGAGGCAGCGGCGGCGATTGAGCCCGGCCTGGAGGTCCAGAGGCTCACCGGGAGCGCAGACCCTGCTGCCGGCCGCAGCGACCACGCGAGCTTCCACGAACGCGGCTGGGCGGCGGTTGCCGTCTCCGAGAACTTCTTCGCCGACACCTCGCCTGCCACCGGCACCCGGCAGTACCACCTCCCCGGGGACACGCTCGAGGACGCCGACCACAACACCGAATACGCAGCAGCGATCGCCCGCGCCGTCACCGTGGCGGCCCTGACGCTCGCAGGACTCTGAACAACCACGAGAGGACCACCGTCATGGGCAAGATCATTGATCAACGCAACCTGGACCACGACCGCTTCGCCGAGGGCGAAGCACGTCCTCCGCGGGAAAGCGCCGGCAGGGCCGCGCCCGGGGCCGATGGCGAACCGGCCGGCGGACCCGGCAAGGTGAACCGCTTCACCGGTCACCGTTCGGAATTGAGGGCCGCCAATGCGCCCGGTTTCGAAGCCGGGGCGGAACCTTCCGAGTCGGAGTTCATCGCCAGGGCCAAGTCCTACGCCATGTCCGTGGCGGAAGCCGTCGGGTTCGAGGCGGCGGTCCCGCCCGAGTTCGAGGCGGATCCCACCATCACCACCACCTCGGAAGGACTGCGGGTGGTCAGCCTGCAGCAGATGTCGAACGGCATCGAGGTGTGGTCCATGTCGCCGAAGGTCTGGCTGCACAGCGACGGCGCTGTGGACCGGCTGGTCGGGGACACCGTCAGCGTGCCCGCGGACCTTCCGGCCAAACCCGCAGTCGCAGCAGAAGCGGCCCTGCTGGTGGCCGTGCGGGAAGCAGCCAAAGCGCGGACCCTGAGGGGAACCTTTGGCGACGACGAACTGCCGCAGCTCGATGTTGCCGAAGCAGACTTCAGGCGCCTGTCCTTCCAGCCGCTGCCGTCCCGGCCCATGACGTTCAGCCGGGGAGCCTTCGCGGAAGACATTCCTGCCCGGCTCGTGTACCTGGACATGGGCGGCAGCTTCCGGCTCACGTGGTTCTTCACCCTCTCCCGCGAGGACCTGATCGTCCAGTACAAGGCCTTCGTGGAAGCTGATGGGAGCACCAAGGACCCGGAAGCGCCCGAGATCCTGTACTTCTACGACTCCACCAGCCACGCTGTGGGCGGCCGCGTCTTCACACGGAACCCCGCCCAGACCGACTTCCGCGAAGTGCCCTTCCCGCTGCCCGCAACCGAATACCCCATCGAACCGCCGGCCGGCTTCCCGGCCTTCGGACCGTGGACGGGCACGGTGAACGGGAAGCTGGCCACGGTGGGCAATAATGTGCGTGCCCTCAACGGAACCACCAGGAAGCCGTTTGAGATCACCGCGCCGGCCAGCGGCGGCGTTTTCGCCCCCGCACCTGAGAGCCCGGAGCAGTTCATTACCAACATTTTCTTCTTCTGCAACTACATGCACGACTTTTTCCTGATGCTTGGCTTCACTGAGGAAGCAGGAAATTTCCAGGCCATTAACCCCAGCGGACTGGGACGGGGCGCGGACCCTGTCGACGCACTCGCCCACCCGGGCCGGGTCGTCGGCACGGCCAATATGAGCACCCGTGCCGACGGGGTGGCCGGCCTGATGAACATGGGCCTGGTGACCTCCACCGGCCGGCACACCGCCAACGACTCCGACGTTGTGTTCCATGAGTACGTCCACGGCGTGAGCAACAGGCTGGTGGGCGGCATGCTGGACGCGGAAGGCCTGGACGAAGACCAGTCCGTGTCCATGGGGGAGGGGTGGAGCGATTTCTTCGCACTGACCATCAACAACTTCCCGGGTACCAGTGAGCGCCTGGTCACGGGAAGCTGGGTGACGGGGCGGGAGTCCGGAATCCGGCAACGGCCCTATGACCAGCAGTACCCCGGGACCTTCGGCGATATTGGCAAGGGGACCGGACAGGTGGCGGGCCCGGCGAACGCCGACCTCTCCTACCAGGAGGTGCACGACGTCGGCGAGATCTGGTGCGCAGCCCTGATGCAGCTGACCCGCGGCGTCGGCGCCGCCCTCGGCAGCAAGGAGCGCGGCTACCGGCTCGCCTGGCAAGCCGTAGTGGACGGCCTCAAACTGACCCCCAAGAATCCGTCCTTCCTGACAGCACGCGACGCCGTCCTCCGCGCCTTCAGGTCCATGAAGGGCACAGGCCGGCTCACCGAAGAGGAGTACACCGCGGTCCGGCGCGCAGCGTGGGAGGCCTTCGCCCGGTTCGGCATGGGCTTCGACGCCTCGTGCCCGAACGCCACGTTCAGCGGCTGCCGCGGCGGTACGGCCATCCCCCCGGACGGGGTTGATGACTGAAGGGGTGCGTGACTGAAGGAACGGACGACGGCGGGGCTCACCACTGGATATCGGCCGGGCCGCTGAGGGGCTCCCGGTCGCCGGGGCCGGGGAGCGGCACGAAGGCATCCGCGCCCCGCAGCGCGTCGGCAAACTGCAGGCCCGTGCGTGCCTCCAGCTCAGCCGCGCTGACTTGGAAAGCCCTGAATTCATCGAGGTCCAGCGCCTCGAACGGGTTGAGGTTCTGCGTCAGCAGGAAGGCGTTGCTCTTAAACACGCCCTGCTCCACATAAGCCAGGATTTTCCAGTACTCCCGCGGCAGCCGGACTCCGCGGTATTCGCGGTCATTGTCCTGGAACACGGGCCCGCCAAAAACACTGACCTTCAAATCCTGCACGTCGACGTCGGCGAAGACCGCTTCCTCGAGCTGCCCCCAGACCCCGTTCTTGCTGCTTTGGTTGAAGTCGTCCATGTGCGGCGCGATGTTGGTGAAGAAAAACGAGTCGTGGTTGGCGCTCTCCGCCTCGGACAGGTCGCCCCAGACAAGGTCCGCGCGCCGGGCGAGGTGTCCGCGGTCCAGGCGGTTGCCGCTGTAAAGCTCGTCGCCGTTCTGGAACGGTGCCGGGATCCGCGGATCCTTGACGAAGGAGATGCCCTTCCGGCTGACCCTCTTGAGGTTGCCGCCGTCGATATTCCAGGCCACCCACCGCGCGAACCGCCGCGACTTGCTCACCGCAAGCGAGAAGTGGGTGTAGGGGATAATGACTGACCCGTTGAGCTGGACGGTGTCCCCGTGAAGCGCGGCGCTGATCGCCGGCGGTCCGAGAGGCTCACCGAGGAAGTCGGGAGAATATCCGCCGCCGTGGAGTTCCTGGTTCTGGCCCATGCTGGGAACACTAGCCCGGGGCCGTTATCCGGGCGTTACGGCGCCCAGTGCGGATCAGTTGCAGCGGCTCCCGCATACGACACGGGCAGAATGTCATTGACATGCCGCGTCAAACTGCGGATCGTCATTGCTACATAAGTTCCAGCTCATCAGACCCAGACTGAATTGGGGGGAACCCATGGGCGAAGACGGCTATGGCCATTTTCAGTTGCGCCTGCTTCAAACCTGGCAACTCAGCCGTGATGCCGAAGTCGTGCATGTCGCGGCCCGGCAACAGCGGCTGATTACTGCCCTTGCAATCACCGGCCCCCGCCCCCGGAGCTTCCTCGTGGGCCTTCTCTGGCCGGACAAGGCTGAAGCCCGGGCACTGGAGAGCCTGCGTGTCAGCGTGCACCTGGTGTCCCGGCAGCTGCCGGGTCTGCTGGTCAACGACGGCGCCGTGCTGTCGCTGAACGGCCAGGTGGACGTGGACCTCCACCGAGTCCGGGCCGGGATCCGGACGCTGGGCCAACCAGGGCTCAACGGAAACGCTGCCTCCTGCCTGGCCCTGCTCCGGGACGCTGAACTGCTCCCGGGCTGGTATGAGGACTGGGTACTGTTTGAACAGGGCAGGCTGAGCCAGGAGCGGCTCCACGCGTTCAACATTATCGCCCGTGAGTCCCTGGCCCGCGGTGACTATGAGACTGCCCTGGAAGCATCCCAGGCGGCCCTGGAGGTGGAGCCCCTCTACGAAAGCGCCGTGGCACTCCTGATCCAGTCCGAAAGCCGGCAAGGCAATGCCGTCGCCGCGCTGCGTGCCTTCGAGAAGTACCGGACGAAGTTGCAGGAGGAGATGGGCCTGACGCCGTCGGACGCCATCCTCCGGCTCGTCAACGAGGTCCGGGAGAGCCAGTCCTCACACCCGGGCGACGCCTACTGATTGTCGGTTCCTGGCCGGCTGAGGAGCCAGCGGCGCACAACAGCCAGGACCTCTTCAGGATCTGCGGTGGTGACGGTTGTTTGTCCGGTCTCCGGAAGCTGGGACGTGACCCTGGCGCGGAAGCCGTGCACGTGGTCCGGTTCCCACCACGTGCGGATGACCAGGGTGCCCTGGGTGTGGGACGGCGTGCCGGAATCCGTGCCGTCGCCGGCGCTTCCCGGCTGTCCGTCCCCGTGTGCCATGGCATTCCACCTTTGTCCCAGCCGGTTGCCTCTGCTGGCTTGCACCCCCGGCTGCCTTGATGGTCCTGTACGAGAATCAGGAATCAGCGTGGTTAGGCATAAGGTTTGCTCAAGATTGGGCCCTTGCCGCTGCTACCAGTACATAACGGCTGTCTGGCCCGACTCGCCGGCCCAGTACAGGCGGACCCGCACCACATAGTTGCGGCCCTGGAAGAGTTTCGCGGTAACGCGGGAGTTCCGGTCCTCGCCGCTGTCGTCGTCGCCGGCCACAAAGCGCAGCTCGCCGTCGATCTCCTCGAAGAGCACCAGGACGGTGTCCGAGGTGCCAAAAGTGGCGATCTCGTACTTGCGCGAGGCCTGCGGCTGGATGGAGAAGTCCGCCTGGCCGGCCGGGGACAGCGACAGCGGAACCGACTGGAACGGCAGCAGGACGGGCACCGTGGGCTCCAGCGTCGGGAAGAACCTGCGCACCCACGCCTTGTCGGCGTCGGACAGCCCGCCCGGGGGATTGAGGCCGGTCTTGAACCGTGCAGGCTCCGTGATCAGTCCTGCGGGGAACCAGTACTCCATCACCGAATCCGGATCCCAGGGGGACCCTTCCACTTCGCTGACGTCGATCTTCCGCAGCACGTTGTGCAGCGTCTGCTCGGGCGTCCAGTGGTTGGGGGCGCCGGTGAAGTACGCGTACACTTTGGGCTCGTCCCAGACAATGCCGGCGAACGGGTTCTGGTGCTCGTGCGGCATGCCCAGGGTGTGGCCTATCTCGTGCAGGGCCGTGGTCCGTCCGTAGTCATCGGTCAGGTCCCAGCCGAAGTTCATGGTGGGCTCGTTGGCGCTGATGCTCAGGACATCGCGCCCAACGTAGGACCACGAGCCGTCCGCCTGGTCAAAGGCGATCCGCACTTCGGATTCGCTGCGGTCCGCCACCTCCGTGAAGACCAGCCCGATCCCCAGGTCCTTCCACTCCTTGAAGGCTTTCCGCACCGCTTCCTTCTGCGGCGCTGGGCCGTCGAGGAACCAGTAGTGCAGCACCGTGCCGTTGACCCATTTCAGCCGCAGCAGGCGTATGAGGCGGTCCCTGGCGGGGGAAAGGTCCGGCCGGAGCAGCGGCCTTGTTTGCGGCCGGACGTCACAGTGCGGCTGGGGGACGGTCTTGGTCATGGCGTGCTCCTTCGGTGCGGCGGCTCCTTGATCCAGTAGAGCGGCGGACCCGTTACTGCCGCGTTATCAGCGGCGGTAACACCGCAGTAACGCCTTGGGTGCTCTACTGCCCGCACGAGTGTGCCCCCGGTCCCTGGTGCGGGGGCGCCCACTTACTGAAAGAGGGCTGCGAGATGGGCAATCCCGGCGACGACGGCAGGCTCCCGGTCATTTACGTGCGCGGGTTCGCGGGCAACGGCTCAGCGATCAACAGTGCTGTGGACGATCCGTTCTACGGTTTCAGCCAGGGATCGGTGCACGTCCGGGCCGACAGCAGCGGCCGGGCGAAGTTCCATCAGTTCGAGTCCCCGATGCTGCGCCTGATCACCGACCACAAATACGAGGTTCCCGTCCACGGCGACCAGTGGGCCTACCTCCAGAGCGTCGACGCCGGCACGGTGAATGCGGCGTCCGTCTGGATCCACCGGTTCTATGACGACGCCGCCGCAACGTTCTCGGAGGATCCGGAGAACTTCTCCTTCGAACGGGCAGCGGCGGATCTGTTCGAACTCATCAAGCTGGTCCTGGAGAAGACCGGAGCGCCCAAGGTCTTCCTGGTGGCGCATTCCATGGGCGGCCTGATCTGCCGTTCGCTCCTGCAGCGCGTGATCCCCGAACAGCTGGCCGTGGACGGCGGCGCGATCGACCCCGCCGCCGGCGCCAACTACGTGGCCCGGGTGTTCACCTACGCCACGCCGCACGGCGGGATCAGCTTCGCGATCGGGTTTGGCCTGCTGGAACGCATCCGCGACGCCACCGGATTCCAGGGCGCGGACATCTTCGGCCCGGACCGGATGTATGAATACCTCACCGCGCCGGCGCTGCGGGGCCTGCGGACCCGCGAGGACTTCAGCGGAACCAGCATGCCGGAGGACGGGTTCCCGGTGGATGAGCTGTTCTGCCTGGTGGGGTCCAACCCCGAGGACTACGACGTGGCTTTCGGCCTGTCGTCGAAGGCAGTGGGGGCCCGCAGCGACGGCCTGGTGCAGATCGAAAACGCTGCTGTCCGGGGTGCGCCCCTGGCCGTGGTGCACCGCAGCCACAGCGGCCGCTACGGCATCGTCAACTCGGAAGAGGGGTACCAGAACCTGCAGCGGTTCCTTTTCGGCGACCTCAAGATCGAGGTCGAGCTGATGGGGTTCACCGTAGGCCGCGACGCCCCCAGCGACATCGAGTTCCAGCTTGACGTGGGCCTGGCCATCCGCGGGCTGCCCGTACTGGTCCACGAGCAGAGCGCCGCCCACTTCTGCCCCGTCCAGATCGAGCACTGGAAGGAAGGGAACCCCATTGATACTCCCGTGCCGTTGCTGACCACCTTCCTGTCCTCCCATGCGCCCCGCCCGCGGGTCGCCGGCAAGGAAGTGCCCCGGCTGCGGCACGCGCTCAAGCTGCGGCTCATGTCCATCAAGGAACGGCAGGGCAGGTTCTTCTTCGACGACCACATGGAGCAGACCGAGGACTGGATGGATGCCCTGCTGGTGGACATCGAACCGCCCGGCCCCGACGGCGGGCTGCCCCGGGCATGGGCCGCCTGGACGAGCACGGTTCCCTCAGCCATCAGGGACTGGAACCCCGAAGAGAAGGACTTCATCGCGGACACGGAAGCCACGCCCAGGTTCTGGCGCGGGCGCATCGGCGTTCCGGAGTTCTCCCGGGAACTGCTGGGCGCGAACGCCGGCATCCGGCTGACTGTCACGCCCCGGACGGTGTCCGCCTGATGGCGCCACGGGGTGAAGAACCACCCGTCGACGTCCGTCTGCTGCGCACGCACGACCTCATCGACCTGCGGCTCGAGGCGCCGGGCTGCACCATTGAGCCCACCGACGGCGGGGCAGAGCTGGTTGCCGGTGCCGATGCGTCCCTGGTGGTGCATTTCCCGCCCCAGCATGTGGCGGAGGAAGTCTGGCAAGCCGGCGCTCCGCCGCCCCCTCCCGCACAGCCGCCCCGGCCATCGGGCCACCTGGCAGCCGGTCCGAGCCGCCTCGTCTACGAGGTCCCCGAAGGTGCCCGTATCCCGTACACGATGGAAAAGGTGCTGGAGGCCCTCCGAAGCCTCACCCTGCGGGTCTCACCGAACGCGACGCCGGCCGGCGAAGCCGGGTACCGCGGCATCCACAAGCCGGGAGACCTGGAGACGGCCATCGAGGCCCCGTACCGCCTCATTGTCTCGCCCAGCAGGCTCGGCGCCTTCCGCCACTCCACCACGCCTCTTGGCCCGGCCGGCCGCACAGAACTGTGGCGCACCCACCTGACAGTCCGCACGGACACCGGACCGGACGACGACGACGCGGACCAGCGCATCGTCCGTGCCCTCTGGACCCGCGACAGTGAGCTGCCACCGCCCGGCTTCGACCAGCCGCTCATCCCGTTCGACCGCACCGCCATCGTCGACCAGACCAGTGGCGGGGACCCCGCCAACGCCAACACGCCGCTGCTGGTCAGCAACCTGTCGCTCTCCAGCCTGGGCGCGTGGTTCGACTGGAAGCAGTCATGGGAGTTCCCCTCCAACATCGTCGACTACCGGCACCAGGCGTTCATGGGCCGCGACGGGTACGTCCGGGTGGCCTACCCCGGGATCCTCTTCCCGTTCGGGCACCGCTGCTTCCTGGTCAAAATCACCGAGCGCGAGATCAAACACCGCGACAGGCCAGTGGCCTACCTGTGGCAGCGCTGGTTCATCATCGTCCGCCAGCCCACCCGCACTTACCCACCCGCTGACAGGGACAACCCCTTCGGCCAGGTCACGGTGAGTCCGCTGGTCACGCCGGACATCGATAAGCCGCCCGGGGACCAGCAACCGTTTGTGCCCACCCGCAACGGGATACCGTTCCCGTTCACGCTGACCACCGTCGACCGCGGCGGCGGGACACGCAGCTGGGCGGCGCCGCTGGTGTTCGTCCAGGCCGGCAGGGACGGACCGCAGACCTTCATCTTCCACGCCGACGACGCGTCCCCCCGGTACTTCCCGGTGCGGCAGATCCAGGGACGCGGCCAGGCGCTCGCGGTTGCCCCGCCGGTGAAGACAGAGGACACTTCGGTGGACGTCGCGCACCTGGTCTTCGACGGCGACATCGACCAGGCGAACGTCACGTCGCGGCCGTTCCTGACCGAGGCGCGGGCGGTGGTGCCCTCGATGCGGCACCTGGCACCGCAGGCGCCGGCGGTCGACCTTGTTTTCGCCAAGCCCTACCTCGCCCACGGCCTGCCGGCCCGGGGCCGTGACGACAAACCGGTGCCGGGGACGCCCAACGCCGGTGAGCTGGTCCTCGCCCTGAAAAGCCCGCCGGCCGCCGTCGACTTCACCAGCGGTTCCGACCGGGCCGGCGGGTTCATCGCCCCCAACCTGTCCGTCAAGGGGATCTCCCGCGCCCTGGGCGCGATCGGCGAAAGCGGCAACGCGCCTTCGCCGTTCGACGCCGGAACGTTCGACCCGGCATCGTTCCTGTCCGGTGCCATGCCCAAACTGTTCGGCCTCTTCAGCCTGCTGGACCTGCTCAAAGTGGCCGCTTTCGACGAGGCCCCGGCGTTTGTTTCCGACGCCGTGGACGCCGTCACCAGGCTGCTCACCGAGGCGCAGCGCCTCCGGGACGGGCTGGACGACGCCGGCACCCGGCTGGCCAGTGAGGTCTCGGGTGCAGCGCACGACGGCGCGCGTGCGGTCGCGCAACACGCCAAGGACCGGCTCGACGCGCGGACCGCGGCGCTGGAAGCGCGACTCGACGCGCTCATCAACGCCGTCCGGGGCCTGCCGGGCAGCCCGGACGCCGTCAGCACTGCCGCCGTAGCCCTCGCCGCGGAACTCCAGCCGCTCCTGGACGCCGTTGGTGTGCCAGGGGTTCCCGCCGCCGTTCGGTCGGCCCTGGAAAAGCCGGTGCAGGCGCTGAAGACCCTCACCGGGCTCGCCAAGGACGCCGCCGGCCTGGCGCAGCTGCTGCAGGGTGCGGCCGGCGGACAGGTCACCGCGCAGATGCGCTGGCGCCCGGCGATCAAGCCCTGGGGCCTGCCGGGTGTCCCCAACATCTTCAAGCCGAAGGACGAACACGCCCTGCACGTTGACGTCGAAGTCCGGGCATCCGCAAGTGCCCCGCCGGCAGTGGACATCGTGGCGGAGATCGTCGACTTCGACCTGAACCTGATCGGCGACGGGTCCGCCGCCCTGATGAGGCTGATGTTCCGGCGGATCGGGTTCCATGCCGGATCGGCCGGCAAGCCCGAGGTGGACGTGGTCTTCGGCGGCATCGGTTTCCTTGGGCCGCTGTCGTTCGTGGACCGGCTGCGTGAGCTCATCCCGTTCGACGGGTTCTCCGACCCGCCCTACGTGGACGTCACCCCGTCCGGGGTGACCGCCGGCTTCGACCTGACGCTGCCCAACGTGTCCGTCGGAGTGTTCAGCCTCGAGAACATCTCACTCGGCGCCGACGCCCGGGTCCCGTTCCTCGGCGAGGCACTGACGGTGGGCTTCAACTTCTGCTCCAAGGAGGCACCATTCCGGCTCACGGTGATGTGCATCGGCGGCGGCGGGTGGCTGGTCCTGCGGGCGTCGCCGAAGGGTCTGGTGCTCCTGGAACTGGGACTCGAGGCGTGCGCGTGCCTGTCGGTGGACCTGGGTGTGGCGTCCGGTTCGGTATCCATCGCCGTCGGCGTCTACCTCCGGCTCGAGGCGGACAAGGGCCTGCTCGCCGCGTATTTCCGCATCCGCGGCGAGGTGGACGTACTGGGGCTGATCAGTGCGTCGATCACCCTTGAACTGTCTCTGGTGTACCACTTCGAGACCGGCAAGCTGATCGGCCGTGCCTCGCTGGTGGTGGAGGTGGAGGTGCTGTTCTTCTCCGCCTCAGTGGAGATCTCCGTTGAACGCAAACTCGCAGGTTCGAAGGGGGACCCCACGATGTACCAGGTCATGCCGCCCGACGCGGACGGCATGAACGCGGACTGGGCCGAGTACTGCGGTGCGTTCGCGCCCGTGCCGGCCTAAAGCAGGAGGAACCAATGCCCACCACTGTCCTGGCCACCGCACTGCCGTACTCCCTGGCCGACGACGCGCCGTTCCACCTCACCATCTTCATCACCCACAAGCTGACGGGCGGCGGTGCCCTGTTGTCGGGCTATCCGGCGGCTGCGGACTGGCCGGGCACCCTGGCGGGCTGCACCCTGATGCTGACCGCCTCGCTGAATCCGGGCACGGCGTTGCCGCTGCGGGTGGTGTCCGCCGCCGACACCGGCTCCTGGGCCGCCGTCCTGCCGCCCGGGACCCCGGTGGCCACGTTCCCCACGCCCGTGCTGTCCGGCGAAACCTGGCGCACCAATCCCGCGAGCCGGATGAGCGACCACGCCGTGGACCTGCAGCTCGCGGCCATCACCGCCGCGCCGGCGCTTAAGCCCGGACTGGCAACCGACCCGGTGGCGGGCGGCCTGCTGGAAACGCTGGCCAACCTGGACGAGCGGGGCGCCTTGCGGCGGCTGCTCCGGGACGCCCCCGCACGTTCACGCCGCGCGCTTCAGGTCCCCGCGCAGCGTCTGCGTGATGCCCTTGCCACGATCGGCCCGCTGACAGACCCGGAGGACGCGGACCCGGAACGCGGACACGGCCGCGAACTCCCGCCGCTGCCGCCCTACCAGTCGGAGATCGCCGACAACCCCTCGCCCGTGCAGGTGCTGCTGGACGACCCCAACGCCGACCTGCGCGTGACCCGGAACCTCGACAGGCTCATTGGGCGGGACCTCTCGGCCAATCCGCAGCTGCAGCTGATGGTGGATGCCCATGCAATGCGGCGGTACTACGAACGGCCGGAACAGCCGCAGCAGGAACCGCGGACCGTGCCTGATCCGGACGCGCCGCCCACGCCGCGTCCGGTCCGGCCGCAGCACGATTTCCACGCCAAGGCGGCGTCCTTCGGTTCGACGCCCGCGCTGCTGCGCCGGCTCGGCCTCGCCGTTGATGTGGTGCTCGACGGCGTCGACGCCGCCGGTGCGCGGGCCGCCCTGGCGGGTGCCACCTGGGTGAGTGTCGCCATTTCGACGCCGGATGCCGACGTCGAGGTCCTCCCGCCGCGGCGCACGTCGGTGCTGGTGGAAGGTCCGGTGTTCGCGGCCAGGTCCAGCAATGCCTGGGTGGGCGGCGCGCTGCCGCTCGGCGATGACGACTGGGTGGTGCTCGACGCCGACCCTGACGCGTCCGGACTCAAACTGGACCAGCATGTCCGTAACCTCGCCCGCCAGTACGCGGGCGAGGCCAACGGCGACCCCGCCACGTCGGCGCCCGGTACCCTGCGCGCCACCGGCTTTGCCCTGGCGCGCCGCAACCGGGCCGCCCAGCTTCGGGCCCGCGTGCAGCAGGCCGAGCAGCTGGCCTCGGACGACGGCAGCCGCGAACTGCTCCTGGACGACGTTGTCCGCGGCCTCCGGGTGGAGGTCTGGGACGACGCCACGAGGCAGTGGCACAGCCTGCACCGCCGCCGTGTCACGGTGACCGGGCAGCCCGGCGAGGTGACCGTCCTGGCGGACGCGGCCGACACCGGCTTCCTCCAGCTCTCCGCACTCAACCGCGCCCCGGGTGACACCACCAACGGGTACTACCTGCACGAGGTGGTGGCCGGCTGGGACGGCTGGAGCCTGTCCGCCCCGCGGCCAGGACTGACCGTCGTGCACGTGGAACCGCCCGGGCCTGACGGCGCCACGGAAGCCGTCGTCGACACCCCGCCGGATGAGCCGATCGACGGTGCACACATCACCACCAGGGTGGAACCGGGGTCGCTGCCGCGGCTGCGGTACGCCACGTCCTACAGTTTCCGCGTGCTCGCCGTGGACTTGGCCGGCAACTCCGTGCCCCAGGTGGCGCCCCACCACCGGATGCCGCCGGCTGCTCCCGGCGAGGCAGCTGTTGCCGCCGCCCGCACCCATCTTGACCGGCTGCGGATCTCCTACCGTGCGCGCGACCGGGCCGGGGTGGCGGCGGCCCGCCGCGCCGCCGTCGTCGAGCATTTGCGTACCGCCGGGCAGGCATCCGGGGGACCCGCACCGGAAAACGCCCTGCCCGCGGAGCTGTTGTCCGGCGACCCGGACATCGATGCCACACTGGCGGGACTCGTCGCCCAGGCGTCAGCTGCCGAGGGGGCGGCGCCGGCGCAGCGCATGCTCGATGACGTTGCGGCGGCATCGCGCATCCTTGCGGAATCCAATGACACACTCCGTGTCCGGCCGCAGCTGCGCGTCGACCCCGCCGACTTTGCCCGCCTGGCACGGAACGATGACCTGCAGGTTCCCGAGGAAGTGCGGCTGGCCGCCCGGCCCGCCGTCACTACGCCCCGGCCCTACCTTCGGTGGGAACCCGTTCCGGCCCCCGCCCTCGTAGCGCGCCAGGAGCTGGGAACGGGGGAGCAACCGGCCCACCTGGTAGTCCGCAGCGGCCTGCCGGTGGGTGAGGGTCTTCCAGGCGAACACCCGGATGCGCGGCCCGCCGCCGAGCGGCACATCGCGCCGCCGAAGGCCACCCAGCTGGAAGCCGAGGCCGCCGGCTATTTCGACGCCGCCATCGGCACCGGCAACGCCGCCGAGATCCGCCGGCTCTACGCGGTGGCCCTCGCCGAACGGGGGACCCTGCTGGACCAGTTCGTGCCAAGCCTCACCGACGCCCGGGCCACGGACGAGCAAACCGGGATCGCCCTCGTGGACCGGCCCGGGGCGGACACCGGCTCGGCGCACCGGGCCACCCTGGCTGACATCACTGCCGACCGCGGCCGGCCCATCGGCGAGGGCCAGTACGGGGTGCACCACACCGACGCCCTGCGGCTGCCCTACCTTCCCGACCCGTTTGCCACGGGCGTGTCGCTGGTGTTCTACGAGGCGGGCGCGCCGCATGGACTCCGTGAGCCCCGCGCGCTGCAGTCCGTCACCGTCCCGTACCCGGGATCGTGGCCTTCGCTGCAGCCGCTGCGGCTCGTCCTGGAGCCCGGGGACACGCTGGCCGCCCGCGTCGACGGCCACGCAGTCCGCGTGTCCGTCCCGCCGGGGGAGCAGGTGCGGGTGGCGCTCTCCAGCACCCTGGACCTGGCATCACTGGATAAATTCGGCCTGTGGCGGTCGCACCTGGCCAGCGTCGCAGACCCCGACGACGGCTACACCACCGACGAGGTGGTTGCCGCGGCCGCACTCATGCGTGCGGCGTCCTCGGGCTGGACCTGGTGGCTGACCCCGTCGACGGACCTTCGGCTGGTCCACGCCGTTCCCGCGCCGGTCCGGCCGCCTGAACTTCGTGCACTTGAGGTGTTCCTGCGCCCGCCCGGCCGTGCGGTGGCGGCCCTGACCGGACTGATGGACGTGCACGGACCCAGCACCGACACCCTGCTGGTGCGCGCCCGGTGGACCGAGACAGTGGACGACCCCGCCGCCCCGGGTCCCCAGACGGTGTCCAGGTCCGACGTCGTGGTGCGTTCCGCCGTCGCTGCAGCCGAGCGCACCGGGGTGCTGTTCCTGTACGACTTCCTGCCGGCCGGCCCGCTGGCAAAGGCACTCGGGAACATCGGCTTCCACCGGATGCTGCAGACCTTCGAGGACACCCACTACCGGCGCGTCACGTACGTGCCCTCCGGCGCCACCCGCTACCCGGAGTACTTCCCGCAGCTGCCTGACCCGGAGGATCCGGCCCTGGCCGGCAAGCCGGTGGAGCTCGACATTCCCTCGTCGGCCCGGCCCGCCGCGCCCTTTGTAGTCGATGCTGTACCGCTGCTGCGCTGGGAGTCGGCGCCCGAACCGGCCGGCCCCTTCGCCTGGCGGCAGGTTCGGCGCTCCGGCGTGCGCATCTGGCTGGCCCGCCCGTGGTTCTCGTCCGGCGACGGGGAACTGCTCGGCGTGCTCGTCTTCGACCCCGATGAATGGGTGCAGCAGCCGGACGGTTCCTGGGCCCGCCGGCCCAAGGCCAGGCAGGCACCGGACGGCGCCACCAGCCTGTGGGCAGCAGACCCGATCATCCAGCATGGCGGCAGCACGTCCTCGCCCACCGTCCCGCCCCTGCTCACGGTCGACCAGCTCATGCTTGACCTCGTGGAAACGGGCGCAGCGGAAGGCGTCGGCATCAGCCCGCCGCTCGGAGGCACGCCTCCCGGCGGACGGGACCGCGGCTGGCCTGACGCGCCCGGGAATCCGGTGGCCGTCGCCGCGTCGGTGCCGCTGCGGGATGTCCGGGGCCGCCCGTCGGTGCGGGTCCTGGGCTACCGGCCGGAGTACAACGAGGCAACGGGCCGCTGGTTTGTCGATGTAGCCATCCATGAGACTCCAGCACTGTGGCCCTTCGTGCGCCTGGCCGTGGCCAGGTACCAGCCGCACTCGATCCCCGGCTGCGAGCTCTCTCCGGTGGCGCTGACCAGCTGGGTGCAGCCGCTGCCCGCCCGTACGCTGACGGTGAGCCGGCCGGACGCAGGGCACGTCCAGGTAACACTGACCGGCGTCGTCAGCTGGCTCCGCTGGGATCCGCACGGGGCCCCGGGCCTGCCGGGGGAACAGCTCAGCGCCGACAGTCCCACCGGGGAGGCCGCCACCAGGGCATCCCGCCTGCAGCAGTCCCGGACGGTCCGTGCTTCGGTGCAAAGCCGGGCTGCCGGTGCGGGGGACCTGGAATGGCAGACCGTGTCCAGCTGGCTGCTGCTGGCTGTCAGCGTGGAGGAGAGCGGCGGATTCCGGGCCACCTGGTCCGGGGCCATCAACCTGCCGGCAGGTGCGGGAACGCCGTCGGGGGAGTCAGCAGGAATCCCCGGCCTGCGCCAGCCGGGCAGCCCGGACCCGCTGTGGCGGGTGCTGGTCGAGGAACATGAACTGCTCGACGCCGACCCTGCCCCTGGTGAGCGCAGTGCCCGCGTGCCCCGCCTCGTCTACGCCGACAGTGTGGCGCTCTAGGCGGGCCTGACCGGGCTGAATAGGTTCGATGAAGAAATGCGTTCAGGCATGTCGTTTTATGAACTAATTTGTGGAACCGAGAATTGGCGTTACTTCAAATTGAGATTTGTGTGAATGTGCGTCAGGGGAAGTTGGAGGATTATTCCCGCCGCGAATACTTTTCAGGGAGAGAACAGTTCCGGCCCGCTTAGGACCGGAAAACCGATCCCTTGAGATGACGCCGCCAGCGAATAATGTTTCGGAAAATGGCTGTCACTTTCAGGAAGAAAGCGACCCCAGGTGACAACAACACAAACCGAAGCCGTGACCCGCGCTGGCGAAAAACTCGTCCTTGATCTCGCCGAAAAGCACCCGGAAATCGAAGTGTGGCGGTCGTCAGCCCTGACAAACCACTACCTCCATGACGCAGCGACGGCGAAGACAGTTGTGTCGTCCCAAACCGGTCCTGCCGTCGCCTTCCCCGCCACCGCCGAGCAGGTCCAGGCCGTGGTGCGCGCCGCCGCCGAGCATCGTGTCCCGGTGGTGCCCCGCGGCGCGGGTTCCGGACTCTCCGGCGGCGCCAGCGCCCACCCGGACCAGCTGGTCCTGTCGACGGAGCGGCTCAACCGCATCGTTGAGGTGTCGCCGCTGGACGGCGTCGCCGTCGTCGAACCCGGCGTCATCAACGCGGACCTGAACGCCCACCTGGAACCACACGGCCTGTTCTACGCGCCGGACCCCGCAAGCTTCGAAATCTCCTCCATCGGCGGCAACATCGCCACCAACGCCGGCGGGCTGCGGTGCGCCAAGTACGGCGTGACCCGGGAATCAGTCCTGGCCCTCGACGTCGTCCTCGCCGACGGCAGCCTGATCAGCGTCGGCCACCGTTCCATCAAGGGAGTCACCGGGCTGGACCTGGTCTCCCTCTTTGTCGGATCGGAGGGCATCCTGGGCATCGTCGTGAGGGCAACGGTCCGCCTCCACCCGATCCCGGTGGCACGCCGGACGCTCACGGCGTTCTTCGACAGCACCGCCGACGGCGCTGCCGGCCTCTCGGCCATCACGCTGTCTCCGGTCCGGCCCGCCGCGATCGAGTTTTTCGACACCCCCACCCTGGCGAACATCGATGAGCACTCCGCCTCGGGACTGCGGGAGCGCGGCGCCGCGCTGATCCTGGTCGAGCTCGACGGCTACGGAATCGACGAGCAGGCGGCCGACCTCACCGCGGCCCTGACCCGCAGTGGCGGGAGGGTCACCGTTGAATCGGACAGCGAGGGCGTCCGCCTGTGGGGACTCCGCCGCCACGGACGGGGACTGCCCCGGGACCAGTGGTTCATTGGCGAGGACATCGCGGTGCCGAAGTCACAGCTGCCCAAAGTCTACGAAGCCTTCCCCGCGCTGGAGGCACGCTTCGGCGTGAAAATCTCGGCGGTCTCGCACGCCGGGGACGGCAACCTCCATCCCCTGATCACCCTGGGCAGGGGGCCCGGCGGCGACCCGGCCCGCCCGCCCGCCGCCCTGCAGGAGGCGGCAACGGAGCTGGTCCGGGTGGCACTCGCCCTCGGCGGCACCGTCACCGGCGAGCACGGCGTGGGAACCATCAAGCGCGACTGGGCGGCCCTGGAACTGTCCGCGCGGAGCCGCGAGGCGCAGCACGCCATCAAAGCCGCCCTCGATCCCCGCCAGCTGCTGAATCCCGGCAAGGCCATCTAGCCCTTTTCGCCTGCGCCCACGCGCAGCACCCCCCAACTTTCGTCAAGGAGAATCCCCATGTACTCACCCGAAATCCGGCGCCGCGCCTTCCTGGCAGGCGTCAGCGCCATCACCCTCACCGGGCTCCTGGCCGCCTGCGGCGGCACGGCAACCAGTGGCACGTCCACCTCCGGCACACCCGTCGACGGCGGCAACATCACCTTCCTGATCCAGGGCTACGACACCGGCTGGGTGTCCAGCAAAACGTCGATCTCCAGTTACGAGGGCAACCTCTGGGGCCAGATCACCGACAAGCTGGTTTACGTCGACGAGAAGGGCGCCCTCAGCCCCTGGATCGCCGAAAGCTGGGAGGAGCTCAACGGGGCCCGGGAGTTTGTGCTGCACCTGAAGAAGGGCGTGACGTTCTCGGACGGGAGCCCGCTCGACGCAGCCGCCGTGGTGGCGAACCTCAACGCGTGGGCGAAGGGTGACCCCGCCCGGGGCATCAGCAAGGTGGGACTGTTCCCGTCCAGCAACTTTGCCGGCGCCGTGGCAGCGGATGACAGCACGGTCAAGGTGTCGTTCTCGTCACCGGCGCTGGGCTTCATTGCCACCCTTGGCTATCACGGCTGCATCCTGCTCTCACCGAAGACGCTCGCGCTCCCGGTCGAGGCGCAGGCTGACCTCAGCCAGGAGATCGGCAGCGGGCCCTTCAAGGTCAAGTCATGGAAGCAGGGCGACAGCTACGTCCTGGAGAAGCGCCCGGACTACAACTGGGGCCCGGCAGCGCTTGGCCACACCGGCCCGGCCCGCCTGGACACCATCACCTACAAGGTCATCAAGGACACCTCCGTCCGCACCTCAACGGTCGCTTCAGGCCAGGCCGAGGTCGCGTTCAACGTCGAGCCGCAGGAGATCGAATCCCTGAAGGAACAGGGCTTCACGGTGGGCACGCCCCGCTACCTCGGTTTCGTCGACGGTTTCCAGGTCAACACGCAGGCCTTCCCCACCAACGAGCTCCCCGTCCGGCAGGCGATCCAGCACGGCATCGACCGCGAGGAAATCCGGAAGACGGTCTACACCGATGACTGGGACGCCGCCACCACCTTCATCCAGGGCAACGTCCCCGAAGCCGGCGACTACAGCAGCTCCTTCGCTTACGAACCCGACCGCGCCAAAAAACTCCTCGACGACGCCGGCTGGAAGGAAGGGCCGGAGGGCTACCGGACCAGGGACGGCAAGACCCTCGAGTTCACGCTTTCACCGAACCCCTACGTGCCGTCCACCGCGGCCGAGGACGAGCTCATCGCCCAGCAGCTCAAGCGCATCGGCGTCAAAGTGAACCTGAAGGTAGTGGACGTGGCCGGCTATGCGGCCATCCAGGCCAGCCGCCCGCCGCTGTTCCAGACCTCGCGGAGCTTCGTCGACGTCGGCACGGTGGCCGGGGTGCTCACCAGCCAGAACAACGGCGAAAACTGGTTCAACCTTGGCACTGGCGACCAGAAGCTCAACGACCTTTCCACCGCCATCGCGAGCGCGTCGGACCGTGAGTCCCGGGCGAAGATCGCCGGCGAACTCCAGCAGTACGTGCTCGAGCAGGGCTACTTCATCCCGCTCAACCAGCTCGTCCAGCGCCTCTACCTCATCTCGCCCAAGGTCCAGGGCGTGAGCTACAACGGCCTGGCGTACGCCAATTTCTACACCGCCTGGATCTCCGGATGACCAGCCAGTACAAACGCTATGCCTTCACCCGCGCGGCGCAGGCCATCGCTGTGGTCCTGCTGGCCTACGTGCTGACGTTCCTGGTGATCAGCGTGCTTCCCGGCGACTCGATCACCAACTCCCTGCGCGATCCGCAACATGGCCTGAGCGAGGAGGAGATCCAGCGGATCGTCGCCTTTTACGGCCTGGACAAGCCGGTACTGGTGCAGCTTGCGCTGTCGCTGGGGCGTTTCCTGACGGGCGAACTCGGGTTCTCCCTGCAGTCCAACCTGCCGGTGGCACAGCTGATCGGCGACGCCCTGCCGTCCACCCTGGGGCTGGCGGCGAGCGCCCTCGTCATCGCCGTCGTCCTGGCCGTGGCCATCGCCTACGGCGCCCACTACCTGCCCGGGAAATGGGCGGCCGTCCTGCGCTCGATCCCGGCGTTGTTCCTATCGGTGCCGAATTTCGTCATCGGACTGGTGCTGATTGAGCTGTTCGCTTTCCGCCTGCACTCCTTCACCACCACCGATCCCAACAGCGCGGCGGCCACGCTGTTCGCGGCCATCACGCTGGCCATTCCGGTGTCCGCCCCGCTGGCCGAGGTGCTGATCGCCGGCCTGGACCATGAATCCCGGCAGGACTACGCGCTCGTGGCCCGGTCCAGGGGGCTGAACGAGGCGTCCCTGTTTCTCCGGCACCTGGTGAAACCTTCGGCCCTTCCCACGGTGACCATGGTGGCCCTGATCGTGGGCGAACTCCTCGGCGGCGCCGTCATCACCGAAACGATCTTCGGCCGGGACGGACTCGGAACCGTGGTCCAGAAGGCCGTCACCGGCGAGGACCAGCCGGTCCTCCAGGCAGCGGTGGCACTGTCGGCCATCGTTTTTGTGGCCGTGAACCTCATCGCGGACCTCACCTCACCGCTGGTGGATCCCCGCGTCAAAGTCCGCACGGAGGTGCACGCATGACCAGCGAACTTTCCCTCGCCCCTGTACGCAGCGCCGGACCTGCCACCCGCCGGGCGGGCGCGGGTTTGCCGGCTACCGTGCTGCTGTCCTTCCTGGCCGTGCTCGTTGTTGTCCTGTGGTCCCTGCTGCCCGGCCTCTTCACGTCCTACAGCCCCGTCGTCGGCGATACCGCGGCCAAGCTCGATGCCCCCAGCGCCGCGCACTGGTTCGGCACCGACTACCTCGGCCGGGACCTGTACGCACGGGTGGTCTACGGCACGGCCTCCTCGGTGTCCAGCGCACTGGTCGCCGTCCTCATCGGACTCGTCGTCGGAAGCGCCATCGGCCTGGCCAGCGGTTTCCGCGGTGGCTGGGTGGACACCGTGCTGGGACGCTTCGTTGACGTCCTCCTGGCCATCCCGGGCTTCCTCCTGGCCGTGGTGATTGTCAGCTCGCTCGGCTTCCAGACCATCAACGCCGCCATAGCCACCGGCGTGACGGCGGTTGCCGTGTTTGCCCGGCTGATGCGCGCCGAAGTGGTGCGGGTCCGCGGCGCAGCTTTCGTCGAGGCGTCCTACCTTGAGGGCGGCTCCCGGCTCCACGTGCTGCTGGGGCACATCCTGCCGAATGCCTACCGGTCCGTGCTGGTACTGGCCGTCCTGCAGTTCGGAACCTCGATCCTGGTCATCGCCTCGCTCGCCTTCCTTGGCTACGGAGACCCGCCCCCTGCGTCGGACTGGGGCCTGCTGGTGGCCTCGGGAAAGACGTACCCGACGGCGCCGTGGCTGGTCTACGCCCCGGCCCTGGTCATCGTCGTCACGGTGCTCTCCGTCAACCGGATCAGCCGCTGGCTGCGGAAGGTCAAGTGACCGCCATGACCCTGCAATGGAAGGACAACGACGTGCCCGGAACAAACGACGCCGGAGCGCTGCTCAGCGTGGCCGGCCTGTCAGTGGCCTACGGTCGCAACAGTGTGGTGAACGACGTCGGGTTTACGCTGGACCGCGGCGAAAGCCTGGCGCTCATCGGCGAATCAGGGTCGGGAAAATCAACAATAGCCAAGGCCGTCCTCCGGCTCCTGCCCCACGACCAGGCAACCGTCAACGGCAGCGTGCAGGTTGGCGGTCGCGACGTCCTCGCCCTGCCGGAGAAGGAATTCCGGCCGCTGCGTGGCCGCTCGCTCGGCTACATCCCGCAGGACCCGGGCTCAGCCCTGAACCCTGTGCGGACCATCGGGTCGCAGGCACAGGAGGCCGCCGCGCTGCTGGGTACATGTGACGCCGATGCCCGGAGGTCCCGCATCCTTGACGTTTTCAGGGAGGTCGGCCTGCCGGACCCGGCCCGCGTCTACGACTCGTTTCCGCACCAGCTCTCGGGCGGGACGCTTCAGCGCGTCCTGATCGGGCTGACGGTCCTGCCGCGTCCTGCGCTGATTGTCGCCGACGAACCCACATCCGCCCTGGATGTGACCGTCCAGAAACTGATCCTGGACATGCTCTCCGATTTCCGCCGGGAACTGGACATCAGCCTGCTCCTGATCACCCATGACCTGGCCATCGCGGCCGAACGGGCGGATTCCCTGGTGGTGCTGAAGGACGGGGCGGTGCAGGAGAGCGGCCCGTCGCGGCAGGTGTTCGCGTCGCCTGCGACGGCGTACGCCCGGAACCTGCATGCCGACGTTCCCGCCCTCAACCCGGACCGCTACCGGCGCCACCGCCTGGCCTCCGCACCCCAGCCGCGGGCCGCCGTCGTGCCCCAGATCCAGGAAGTACCCCAGATCCAGGTGCAGGGCATTACCAAGCGCTACACCGCAGGCGGAAAGGACACCCTCGCCGTTGACGGGGTTTCCTTCACCGTGGAACGGGGGAGCACCCACGCCCTGGTGGGCGAATCCGGTTCAGGCAAGACCACGGCGGTGCGCCTGCTGCTCGGCCTTGAACAGCCCGACGGCGGCGGGATCACCGTCGGGGGCGACGCCGTCCACGGCCGCTCGCGTGACTCCCTCCGCTCTGTCCGCCGGCACCTGCAGCTCGTGTACCAGAACCCGTTCATGTCCCTGGATCCGACCTGGCGCGTCCGCAGGATTGTCGGGGAACCGCTGGACCAGTTCCGTGTCGGCGACAAGGCGGACCGTGCCGGGCGCGTCCGCGAAGCGCTGGAGTCGGTGGGCCTGACGGCGGAGTTCCTGTCCCGCCGGCCGGCCGACCTGTCCGGCGGGCAGCGCCAGCGGGTCGCCATCGCCCGCGCCCTGGTGATGCGCCCGGACGTCGTGGTGTTGGACGAACCGACGTCCGCCCTGGACGTGAGCGTGCAGGCCGGAATCCTTGAGCTGCTCACCCGGCTGCAGGGCGAACTTGGCCTGACGTACCTGTTCGTCTCCCATGACCTGGCACTGGTCCGGCAGATCGCCGACACGGTGTCCGTGCTGCGCCGGGGCAAGGTGGTCGAAGACGGCCCCGTGGAGCAGATCTTCTCCCAGCCGCGCCACCCCTACACCCGCACGCTCCTGGATGCCATCCCGAGCGTCTCCTCCCCGGAACCGCACCGCACACCCGCGGCCCCCCAACTCTCGAAAGCGACCTCATGACGACGAACCTGACCACCCGCCCCCTCGCGTCGGCGTCCGCCCGCCGGCCCGCCCTGATTGCAGGACTCAGTGCCCCCAAGGGCTTCGGCGACGCAACCCTCCGCAACAAGCGCCCGGACGCGATCGAGCTCCTGGGCGGTGTTCCCGATCCGGGCGTGCTCCCCACCGAACAGCTCGCCGCAGCGACGGCCCGGGTGCTGTCCCGTCCAGGCGTCCCCGCCCTGCAGTACTCCCGCACGGAAGGCATCTCACCCTTGCGGGAGTGGATCGCCGAACGTGAGGGCGTCGCCGTCGAACGGGTAATTGTCACCAACGGAGGTTTCCACGGGCTGGCCCTTGCCATCCAGGCTGTGGTGGAGCGCGGGGACCTCGTGGCAGTGGACAACCCCATCTTCCCGCTGTTCCTGCGGGGACTGGAGCTGTCCGCCGCGCGCACCCTGCCTGTCCGCGTTGGTCCGCACGGCCTGGACGTCGACGAACTCGCCGACCGGCTCCGGGATGGCGCCCGCCCGTCGGCCCTGTACACGGTGCCGGACTTCCACAACCCCACCCAGGGCTCGCTCCCGGCCGGGGAACGCCGCGAACTTGTCAGGCTCGCCGAGCATTACGGCTTCATCATCCTGGCTGACAACCCGTACCGCGAGCTCTGGTACTCAGCCCCGCCCGAGGGCGCCGACGTCTTCAACGCCTCGGACCACGTCATCCACATCAACACGTTCACCAAAACGCTCGGCCCCGGGCTCCGCCTGGGCTGGTCCATCGTCCCGGAACACCTGACGGGGGACATCGTGGCGCTGCGCAGCCGGCACGATTCACACACCTCCACGTTCGTCCAGGCTGTGGTCGGCGAACTACTGACCGCAGAGCCCGGGCTGTTCGATGCCACCCTTGGCCGGGCCCGGAAGCTCTACCGCACCCGGGCCGAAACCCTCGTGGCCGCCCTGGAGCGAGAGGCGCCGGGAACGTTCGACGCCGTTGTCCCCGACGGCGGGCTGTTCCTGTGGCCCCGGCTGCGGGACGACGCCATCAAGGCTGACGTCCTCGCCGCGGACGCCAGCGCCGAAGGAGTCGAATACCAGCAGGGCTCGTTCTTCCCGTCCGGCCCGGGCACCGACGCGGGCCGCCACCTCCGCTTCGCCTACGGCCACGTGGACGGCGCACAGCTCGAAGAGGCTGCCGCGCGCATCGGGCGGGCCGTGAAGAAGCAGGCCGGCTAGGTTCCGGCGGGCCGTTTCCTTCCGCGGGATGGCACTTAATGGCAGTGCTCGACGCCGGGACTGCCGTTAAGTGCCATCTCGCTGGAGGTGCTCGATGAGGGCGTCGAGGATGGGCAGCTGCCCGCGCACCAGCCTGGTGCGGGCGTCAGCTTCAGTGGCCCACTCGGCGCGGTCGATCTCGGGGAAGTCCCGGATCACGCCGGATCCCTTGGGCCACTCCAACGGGAAGGTGTTGCTCACGATCCGGTCCGGGGCGAAATCCGACTCTCCAGTGAAAACGGTGATGACCTTCCCCGAGGGCTGCTTAAAGGACCCCAGCTCGCGATAGTCGGCGGCAGGGGCAGGCACGCCCATCTCCTCGGCGAACTCCCGCTGGGCGGCTGCCCAAGGGTCCTCGTCCTCGCTGAACTCGCCTTTGGGCACGGACCACGCCCCGGCGTCCTTGCGCGCCCAGAACGGTCCGCCCATGTGGGCGATCCAGACCTGAAGGGTCGACGCCGGGTCCCGCCGGTACAGCAGGATGCCGGCGCTGCGGACGGTCATGTTTGCTCCATCGGGCTAGGCTATACCGCTCCGCTGCCGTCCTGTTGCCAAAGTTGCCTGAGAGGTTCACAGTGAAGTAGGTCACAGTGAGGCCGGGATCCGGCCGCGGCTCTCCCGGGAGCCGCGTACCCGCAGTGGAGGTCAGTCATGAGTCAGACTTCTGAGGAAGTATTCGACGCCACGCCCGAGGGCGACGGGCCGGAACTGAAGCGGGTCCTCGGGCCCAAGCTCCTCCTCCTGTTCATTGTCGGCGACATCCTCGGCGCCGGCGTCTACGCCGTGACGGGCACCATGGCCGGCACCGTAGGCGGCATCGTGTGGCTGCCGTTCCTGCTCGCGTTCGTCGTCGCGACGCTGACGGCGTTCTCCTACCTCGAACTGGTCACGCAGTATCCGCAGGCAGCCGGTGCCGCGCTCTATACGCACAAGGCCTTCGGCATCCACTTCGTCACGTTCCTGGTGGCGTTCGCCGTGGTCTGCTCCGGCATCACCAGCGCCTCCACCTCCGCGAACGTCCTCGCCCAGAATTTCTTCGGCGGGCTGGAGATCAACGGCTGGATGGACGTACCCGCGCAAGGCGTGATCACCGCCGTCGCCATGGGCTTTATGCTGCTGCTGGCGGCGATCAACCTCCGCGGCGTGGGCGAGAGCGTGAAGTTCAACGTGGTGCTGACCATCGTCGAGATGACCGCCTTGTGCATCGTGATCGGCGTCGGCTTCTACGTCATGGCGCAGGGCACGGGGAATGCGGGGGAGATCTTCGTCTTCAGCGACTACCAGGACAAGGGCCTGTTCCTGGCGGTCACCGCGGCCACGTCCATCGCGTTCTTCGCCATGGTCGGTTTTGAGGACTCCGTGAACATGGTGGAGGAGACCCAGCACCCGGAGAAAATCTTCCCCCGGACCATGCTCACCGGGCTCGGCGTGGCGGTAATCCTCTACATGCTCGTGGCCGTTTCCGTGGTCAGCGTACTGACGCCCACCGAACTCGAAGGCATTAGGGAGGCCGAAGGTGCCGCGCTGCTTGAGGTGGTGCACAAAGGCTCGCCGGACTTCCCGATCGACCGGATCTTCCCGTTCCTCGCGGTCTTCGCCGTCGCCAACACCGCGCTGATCAACATGCTCATGGCAAGCCGCCTGATCTACGGCATGGCCCGCCAGCATGTCCTGCCCAGGCCGCTCGGCAAGGTGCTGCCGGGGCGCCGCACCCCGTGGGCCGGGATCCTGTTCTCCACCGTCCTGGCGCTGGGCCTGATCTGGTACGTCACGTCCGACCCGAAGAGCAATATCGTGGCAAACCTCTCCGGCACCACCGCGTTCCTGCTCCTGTGCGTCTTCACCGTGGTGAACCTGGCATGCGTGGTCCTGCGCGGCAAGCGGGACCCCAACCGCAAAGTGTTCTTCACCTCGCCAGGGCAGTTGCCGCTTCTCGCCGCATTGCTATGCGCCTTCCTCGCGGGACCGTGGGTTGGCCGGAACGTGATCCAGTACCAGATCGCCGGAGGCCTGATGGCCATCGGCGTGGTGCTGTGGTTCATCACGTGGCTGATCAACAGGCGGACCAACGCCGCCCCAGGTGGCCCCGTCGGCCGCCAGGACACCAGCAAGGGCAACATGGGCTGACCCCCTGGCGCAAGCCGCCCGGCGGTGCCGGCACCATTCTGGCGGTTTCTGCCGTAGATTCAGGACCAGGTGACATCCGACTGGTCTTGGACCGACGCTTGGGGGCGGCATATATGGGGCACGACGCGGCGCTGTTTGGCCTGGCCCGGACAGTGATGTTGGGGCATTGGGACCGGCAATTCCGTACCATCCATGCCACTGACGCGATCACCGGGTGGATAGGCCACACGCCTGGCCAGATCCGCGGCCTGCACCTAAGGGACATCGTCGGCGATGAGTTCTTTGCGGACGCAGAACCCTATCTCCGGGCCGTCCTCAGCGGAGAGCCGCAGGCTTTTGGACGCCGTATCGCCAATGCCGCGGGCCAGACGCGGCACGTCCAGGTGACCTGCGCTCCGGACACGTCCGACGGCGGCGTCCGGGGTTTTTTTGTTTTTATTACGGATGTCACGGGGCGGGTTGCCGCCGAACGCATCCGCCAACGGGACGCCGAGCGGTACCGGGCGCTGGCGGCGAGCATTCCGGGTGTCTTTGTCCTGCTCTTCGACTCCGAGCTGCGCTACATCATCGCCGAAGGTCAGGAGCTGGCCGCCTTCGGCTACTCCGCCGCAGAACTCGAGGGGCGGACCATTTTCGAATCCGTCGAGCCGGGGCTGGCCCGGGAGCTCGAACCACGGTACCGGGCAGCGCTGGCAGGCCAGGAAGTGTCCTGGACGCGCCGGATCGGGCCCCGGACTTTCAGCCTCACCTCCCGTCCCGTGCAGTCCGACGAGGGAATATCGGCCGGAATGGTGGTTGCGCTGGACATCACCGACCGCGTCCACCGGGAGAAGACCTGGGCGGCCCTGCATGACATCGCCACTGCCGTCGCCCGTAGTGCATCCCCGGAGGATGTCGCCACCCGGGTCGCCGCGGTCCTCCGGCGCCTGTTCTCTGTTGACTCGGCCGCCGTGGTGAGGTTTGCCGGTGACAGCCAGGCCGAGATTGTTGCGATGGCGCCCGAACTTCCCGCCAATGTCAGCCGGACGCACCAGCTGACGCCTGAAGACTCGTCAGCGACGGCCAGGGTCGCCTTCACCGGCAAACCGGCCCTGGTGTCCTACGACGGGGCGGGCGGCCTCGGGGACCAGATGCTGGCTGGCGGCTTCCTGTCCGGGGCCGGCGCTCCCATCCGGGTGAATGGCGGGCTGTGGGGGACCATCGTGCTGACGTCCCGCTCCAGCGTTGGCGTGACGCCAGCGATGCTGGACAGGCTGGCGGAGTTCGCCGACCTCGTCGAAATCGCCGTCGGCAACTCGGAGGCCTGGGCCGCTTTGGAGCACAAAGCCAGTACAGATCCACTCACCGGACTCCTGAACCGCCGCGCCCTCGAAAAGGTCCTGTCCCATGAGCTTGACGCAGCCACCGCCGCCAGCCACCGAATCAGCCTCATCGTGCTCGACATCGACAATTTCAAGAGCACCAACGACCTTTTTGGCCATCAGGCCGGTGACGACGTCCTTGTCGAAGTGGTGCGCCGGCTGCAGCAGGCCACCGGCGACGGCGAAATCCTGGCCCGCTTCGGCGGCGAGGAATTCGTCTGGCTGCTGCCGGGCACCGGCGGTGAGGACGCCCTCAAGGCGGCTGAACGCGCCCGCCGGCTGATTGCCGCCATTCCCTTCCCCGGAGTCGGCGCGCTCACCATCTCGGCCGGGGTCTGCGAACTCGCCGACACCGGCGGCGAGCCCCTGATTGCCTGCGCGGACCAGGCACTATACCGGGCCAAGTCCGAGGGCAGAAACAACAGCGTCCGATACGTCAGCCCGGGGTAGATTCTCCATGACGCACCCGGGCATTGCTTTGACGTCACTATGACGTCATAATGATGTCATAATGATGTCATGGACCTGCAACAGTACGTGATGAGCCTCCAGGAGCAGCTGCATACCGCCTCTGCAGCCGGCGGCGAGCCGGCACGTGAACTTGCCGGCCGCCTGACCGCGCCGCTGGAGACCGCCACCCGGCTGGTCCTGCTTGAGGCGCTGGCGGCCGCCGCCAGCGAGATCACCCGGGAACTTGCGCCGGGTTCAGTGGACGTCCGGCTCCGCGGACGCGATCCAGAGTTTGTGGTGACGCCTCCGCCGGCCAGTACAGAATTCGACGACGCCGCGGACAGGTTTCCGGTCAACCCGCCGCCCGCGCAGGACGGTGACGAGGGCCCGGCCGCCAGGTTCACGCTGCGGCTGCCCGAGCCGCTCAAAGTGCGCATCGAGGAAGCAGCCGCCAGGGACAAAGTCTCGGTCAACGCCTGGCTGGTCCGCTCCGTCACCGCTTCGCTGGACGGCGCTGGCAACGGACGAACCGCACCGCGCCGAACCCCGTCCGGCGGACGCAGCTTCACCGGCTGGGTCCGCTAGCACCCCGACGCAAACCCCCATCAAGGCACTGACTGAACAGTCCAAAGGAAACCGCAATGCCGACCTTCGAAACCCCCGGGCGCATCTCCCTGAACGTCGGGTACAACCTCGGCGACATCCGCGTCACCGCCACCGACCGGACCGATACCGTTGTTGACGTCCGCCCCAGCGACGCCGGGAGGTCCGCAGACATCAGGGCCGCCGAACAGACCAGCATTGACTTCTTCAACGGCGCCCTCTTCATCAACGGGTCAAAGGACTGGAAACGGTTCGCCATCCTTACCGGGAACGGCGCCGTAGACGTCATCGTGGAGCTGCCGTCACATTCCGACGTCCGATGGGAGGCCGGGATGGGGAAATTCGACGGCGAAGGGGACCTTGGACAGTGTGACCTCAAAACCGGCATGGGCCACATCCGGCTCGACCGGGCGGATGCTGTGAAGGCGGAATCCGGCTATGGCGACGTCGTCGTGGACGACGCGGCCGGCGACATCGAGCTCAAAACCGGGTCCGGTGAAATCCGCGTCAACCGGACCGGCGGCTCCACCCAGATCAGGAACTCCGACGGACATATCCGGATCGGGGATGCGGCCGGCGAGGTCCACATCAAAGCGGCCAACGGCAACATCCATATTGGGAAGGCGCAGTCATCGGTGAGCGCCAAGTCCGCCAATGGCAAGATCCGGGTCGGCGAGGCCACCCGCGGCTCCGTGGTCATCGAAACGGCCTACGGCGACGTGGGCATCGGCATCCCTGAAGGCACGGCGGCGTGGCTGGACGTCAGCACGAAGTACGGGAAGGTCCGCAACGCCCTGGCCGCAGCCGAGGGCCCGGGGGACTCCACGGAAAGCGTCGAAGTCCGGGCCCGGACGTCGTACGGCGACGTCGACATCCACCGGCCCGGACAGTCAGCGCACCCCAGCAGAATCCAATAACCTCCGGGGTACCCGGACCGGAGCCCGGCCGCGGGGCGGCTACTTCCCCATGCCGGGGTGGATGGCCACAAACTCAATGGCGGTCTGGACCTTCTTCTTCGGACCCCGGGAAAATCCCTTGGCGTCGAGCTGGTTCTGCGCGCGGTAGACGGCCAGGGCGTCGTCGTAGATCCTGTTCAGCTCCAGCCCGCTGAACACCTCCCGGGAACCGTCAGCGAAGGTGACAGTGACCTCGGCGCTGCCTGGAAAATGGCGTTTCATCCGGATGAAGCCTTCGGCGT
Organism: Arthrobacter sp. HS15c; assembly: GCF_040812005.1. Lineage (NCBI taxonomy): Bacteria > Bacillati > Actinomycetota > Actinomycetes > Micrococcales > Micrococcaceae > Arthrobacter > Arthrobacter sp. HS15c. The sequence continues at coordinate 179,068 of NZ_JBFOHM010000009.1, read as the reverse complement.
CCTGCTGGAGAGTGATCATGCTGGTCCTGCTTTCGTAAGTGACTTTCCTCCAGTCTCTCCTACGGCACGCTGCCAGGGGGACAGACTGCCAGGCCCTGCGGGGAGAATGGGCGGGTGACCTCTCCGCGCATTCCCCTGACATTCGACCTGGCCGCCATCGGCACGGGGCTGGCCTTTGCAGACTCCCTCGACGACCTCACTGCGGCGCTGCGCCCGGGCGGGGCGGCTGGAACCGCGGTGGTGCAGGCGCCGCCGGGCACGGGCAAGACCACCCTCGTGCCGCCGCTGCTCGCCAACCTGCTGGCCGCCACTCCCGGCCAGGGACAGCGGCGCGTGGTGGTCACCCAGCCGCGGCGGGTGGCCGCCCGGGCAGCGGCCCGGCGCCTGGCGGCCCTGGATGGCAGCCGGCTCGGCGACAGGGTGGGCTACACGGTCCGCGGCGAGCGCCAGGCAGGCCCCGGGACCGTCATCGAGTTCGTCACCCCGGGGATCCTGCTTCGCCGGCTCCTGGATGACCCTGGACTGGAAACGGCAGGCGCGGTGATCCTGGATGAGGTCCACGAACGCGGCCTGGAGACGGACCTGCTGCTGGGCATGCTCACCGAAGTGCGGCAGCTCCGCGGAGACCTCACCCTGGTGGCGATGTCCGCCACCCTGGACGCACCGCGCTTTGCCGCGTTGATCGGGGGCGCCTTGAGTGGAGAAGCTGAAGATCACGACGGCGGCGGGCCGGCTCCCGTCGTCGACTGCCCGTCCGCGCTGTACCCGCTGGAGGTCGAATGGGCGCCGGCAGGAGTGGCACGGTTGGACGGACGGGGCGTGACGCGCCCGTTCTTGGACCACGTTGCGGACGCCGCTGCAGCAGCCCACTCCAAGGCAGGCGAAGACACGGACACGCTGGTGTTTGTGCCCGGCGCCCGGGAGGTGGCCCATGTGGCAGCTCGCCTGCGCGGCCGCACCGGCACGGGAACGGAGGTCCTGGAGCTGCATGGCCAGGTCAGCCCGGCGGAGCAGGACCGTGCCGTGTCCGGCCGGAGCAACCACGCCCTGTCGCGCATCATTGTTTCCACCGACCTCGCGGAATCCTCCCTGACCGTCCCGGGCGTACGGATCGTCGTCGACTCCGGCCTGACCCGCGAGCCGCGGCGGGATGCAAGCCGGGGCATGTCCGGCCTGGTGACCGTTTCGTGTTCACGGGCGTCCGCGGACCAGCGGGCCGGCCGTGCAGCCCGGCAGGGCCCGGGCCGAGTGGTCCGCTGCTACGACCAGCGGGCCTTCGGTGCGGCCCCCGCCCACGTGACGCCGGAGATCGCCGTCGCCGACCTCACCGCCGCTGCCTTGGTCCTGGCCTGCTGGGGTTCGCCCGGCGGCACCGGTCTCGCGCTTCCGGACGCCCCGCCGCAGGCAGCGATGCAGGAAGCCGTTGAAGTCCTGCGCGAACTCGGTGCCGTGGGTGCGGACGGCCACGCCACCGCACTGGGCCGGACCCTGGCCAGGGTCCCCGCCGATCCCAGGCTGGCCCGTGCACTGCTGGACGGCGCCGGAGCCGTGGGCCCGCGGACAGCCGCAGAAGCGGTGGCCCTGGTGGCGGGGGACCAGCGGGCACCGGGGGCCGACCTGACACGGCTTCTCGCCGCCCTCCGCACCGGTAAGGAGCCCGCCTCCCGGCGGTGGACTGAGGACGTCCGGCGGATGGAGGCCATCGCGCGGAAGGAGGGTGCCGGCGTCGTACACCTCGCCGTGGAAGCCCCGCCGGGCAAAGCGGAAGCGGTGGGTGCCGTCGTCGCCCTCGCCTTCCCTGACCGGGTGGCGCGGCGGGTTCCGGGGGAGGGGCCGGAGCGTTACCTCCTGTCGTCCGGCACCCGGGCCGGGCTGCCCGCGGGAAGTTCCCTGGCCGGGCATGAGTGGCTGGCGGTGGCGGAGGTGTCGCGCGCGGAGGGCCGGGACGCAGCCGGCACGGGTGCTGTGATCCGTTCCGCTGCGCCCATCACGATCGACACCGCGGAAGCAGCCGCCCGCCACCTCCTCACGGACACCGTCGAGGCGACGTTCGGCAAGGGCCGGGTCACGGCACGGAGGGAACGCCGGCTGGGCGCGATCGTGCTGTCCTCCACACCAGTCCGCCCGTCCGCCGCCGAAGGACGTCTGGCGGTGGCCCGCGCCCTTGCCCAGGAAGGGCTGGGAACCATTGGATGGTCGACGGCGGCGGACGCCTTGCGCCGCCGGCTTGCCCTGCTTCGCCGCGAACTGGGCGAGCCGTGGCCTGACGTGTCCGAACCGGCCCTGCTCGCCCGCCTCGGTGACTGGCTGGGACCGGAGCTCGAAAAACTGGCCGGTGGAGCCGCCACCGGCAGCATCGACCTCACCGACCCCTTGCGGCGCCTGCTGCCCTGGCCGGAGGCCGCGAAGCTGGCCGAACTGGCGCCGGAGACACTGGAAGTGCCCAGCGGGTCGCGCGTGCGCATCAACTACCCCGACGTGCCGGACCGTGCTGATGGTGATGCTGCAGGCGCGGATTCTGCAAGGAAGGACGACGGCGGCCGGCCGGTGGTGGCCGTCAAGCTGCAGGAATGCTTCGGCTGGGCGGACACGCCGCGGCTCGTGGGCGGGCGGGTGCCGGTGCTGTTCCACCTGCTGTCGCCGGCCCGCCGGCCGCTGGCCGTGACGGACGATCTGGCGTCCTTCTGGTCCGGGCCATACGCGCAGGTGCGGTCGGAGATGAGGGGCCGCTATCCCAGGCATCCCTGGCCTGAGGATCCGTGGACGGCGCAGGCAACCGCACGGACCAAATCCCGGATGTAACGCCGTCGTGGGTCGGATTCATATCCTCCGAACGGCAGGGTGAGAGGAACGATACACGGCGGAAACGTGGCGTCGACGTGCTGAAACATCCCGCCGTTAGGCTCGTCGTTACGTGGACAGCGTGGTCCACACCACGACATGAAAGGACGCAACGATGTTGCTTTTGAGTAGCCTGAACCTCTTGCTCGACGCCCGCCGGAGTGACGACAACCGTGCGTACAGCAGCGGAAACGGCAAGACGGAGTTCCCCAACGGCCAGTTGACCTCCACCGCCTGGGAAGGCTGGTGGCACGACGACGCCGCGTAGCTGACGCGCTGGCCGGCTCGGCGCATGTGCTATGGCCGGGGCGCCTGGCTGGGCCGGGGCGGTTACTGTTCGGGAATCCAGTAAGGTGCCGGGACGTCGGCTCCGGTGAGGTTGTCGCAGCGGACCAGTTGGGTGCCGATCCGCGTCAGCGGACAGTAACCGATATTAATCCCTGTATCCTCCGGCGTTGCCGGCTCCCCGGCGCCGGCCGGGGCCGGAGCGATGACCGCCAGGAGGAAGAGCGCAAGCGCAGCTCCCGTCCTGCGGCGTGAACCGATGGATGTGTACATGGCGTTTCCCTTCCGGATGTGCGGGTGCTGACAGATTCAGCCTGCTCTCCCGTGCCACGGCGCCACATCAGGTGGTACCCCTCAGAATCAGGCGGGGTACCCTCAGATCTTTTCCGGCCGGACACAGGGGTGCAAGCTGGGACTGTGGCAAAACCGTTGGACGACGGCGGCCCGGATTTCATCGGACGGGCATTGGACCTGGCAGAACTGGCCGGAGTCATCAGTGCCGTCCGTGCCGGAACGGCCCGGACGTTCCTCATCTCCGGGGACGCCGGAGTGGGGAAGACGGCGCTGGTTGCCCGGGCATGCGCAGCCGCTTCTCCGGAGGCGGCCATCCTCAAGGGTGCAGCACTGCCGTTGGCCTCCATGGAAGTGCCGTTGCTGGCCCTTCGGGGTGCCTTCCGTTCAGCCGGGGCAGCCCGGGTCCCGGCGCCGTCCTTTCCCTGGGAAGCCGGTCCGGAGCTTCCCCTCCTGATCGATGAGTGGCTCACCGGGCTCAGCCTGAAGCGGCCCGTTCTGCTGGTGGTTGACGACCTGCAGTGGGCAGACCAAACCACGTTGGATGTCCTGATGTACCTCGTGGCCGGCCCGCAGGAGCGGCGGCTGGGAGTGATCGGAACGGTACGGCACGATGACGTCGGCAACGGCCACAAGCTTGACCGCTGGCTGGCAGACATCCGGCGGCTGCCCGGCGTGGGCACCAGGACGCTTGCCCCGCTCGACCGGCCGGACACGGAAGCGCAGCTCGCCGCGATCCTGGGCGCGCCGCCGCACCGGACGCTGGTCAACGAAGTGTTCGCCCGCTCGGCTGGTAACCCCTATCTCAACCTCCTGCTGGTGGCCGGCCTCAGTGCCGGAGACCGGCACCTTCCGGCCGGATTCCCGCCCGATCTGAAGTCCGCCGTCCTGCGGTCCTGGCAAGGGCTCTCCTCCGACGCGCAAGAACTGACCCGGATCATGGCCATTGGCGGGAAGGCCGCCAACGGGGCGGAACTGCAGGATGTCGCCGGGCCGGCGTTCGATCCCGAGCGTGTACGGGCGGTCCTGCGTTCCGCGGTGGAGGCAGGAATCCTGGACCTGGCCCCGGATGGAACGTACTGGTTCCACCATCCGCTCATCGCCGAAACACTGGAACTGGCGCTGGATGCCGCGGACCGCAAGAGCCTGCATTCGGCGTTCGCCGCGTATTACGAACGGCAGCTCGACGGCGGCACCCGCCCGGATGCCGCCGTCGTGGTTGCCCTTGCCGACCACCACCACCAGGCCGGGCATACCGCTGATGCTTACCGCTGGGCGCTGGTGGCGGCGGACATGGCAGGTGGGCCCGTCGCGAACGGCGATGCGCTGCGGATGCTGAGCCGGGCCCTTGATCTGCGCCAAGGACTGCCGGATGCGGCGGAGCGGACCCTGGACCTGTTGGACCGGGTCCGTCAGGCAGCTTACGAGGCTGGGGCACTGTCCGTGGAGCTGGAATCCATCGAGGCGCTGCTGGCCGGGTCCGACCTTCCCGGCGGAGTGCTTGCCAGGGCCGAGCTGATGGTGCGCCGCATGCACCTGCAGCTGTCCACCGGGCAGGGGTTCTTCCCCCTGCCCGACATACGCGAGGCAGTCAGGCTCTCCGCCGCCACGCCCCGCAGCTGGCAGCACGCCCTGGCCCTGGCCGAGCTGTCCCATGCAACCATGTGGCACACCGAGCCGGATGCAGAGCCTCACGCCAGGCAGGCGCTTGCCCTCGCCAGGGAACTCGGGGACCACCGGGCGCTGTCCTACGCGTTGACCGCGGTGGCCATCGCCGAGATAAATGCGGGGCACCCCCAGGCAGGTATTCCCCTGGCGGCCGAAGGGGCACAGGAGGCGCTTCAGGCGCGTGATTTCTGGGCCTTCGTCCACGCAACGTATTGGACGGCCAACGCGCAGGGACCCTGGACCAGTGCGGCGTACGCGGAGTCGCTGCGCCGGGCGCGGCAGGAACTTGTGGACCGGGGAGCGCCCCACAGTTACACGGCCAAAATTGCAGCAGACGAAGCGGCCAGCTTCCTGGCCGTGGGCGACTGGCGAAAATGCCAGGCTGCGCTGCGGATCGCTCTCGGCTTTGATCCCGGACCGATGGGGGACGTGGGTGCCAGGCTGACGGCCGCACGGCTCTCGGCGCTGCAAGGCCGGCACGATGAGGCCGCGGTCCACCTTCAACGGGCCGAGGAGCTCTATGCGGAGACTTCCGGTCTCCTGAACCTGGACTTTGACGCCATCCGTGCTGAAGTTAACGTCGCGGCCGGGCGCCCCGAGGCAGCCCTCGAGGCGGCGCTCACGGGTGCCACCGGCCCGGGTCCGCCGCCCACCATGTGCGAGTGGCTTCTTCCCGTTGCCGCGCGAGCACTCGCGGACCAGGTCCAGCGCGCGCGGGACACCGGGGTGCCGACGTCCGGCCTGCTGGCCGCCGCCAACGATCTCCAGGAACGCTTTCCCGGCATCCTGCACGAGCGTTTGGGGGAGTCGGAGCTCTACCGACGGCAGGTGGAAGGCTTTAACCTCCTCTACGCCGGGGAGCTGGGCAGGGCCCGGAATCCGCACGGCAACGCGGCGGAGTGGGCCCAGACGGCCGACGCCTTCCGGGATGCCTCCCTGCCGTGGGAGGAGGCCTACGCCTGCCAACGCGCGGTGGAGTCGCTGCTGCTGCATGGGCACACCCCTGGCCGCCAGGCAGCTGAGCTCCTCCGCCGGGGACTCGCCCTCACTGCGGAACTCCAGGCCGTCCCCGTCCAGGCGGCCCTCGAAGGCCTTGCTGCGCGGGCGAGGATCCCGGTGTTGCCGGTTGCTGCCAACGGGCGTCTCCCTGCAGCAGTCCTGCCAGGCCTGACACCCCGGGAGCTGGACATCCTCGACCACGTGGTTGCGGGCAGGACCTATGGCGAGATTGCGCGGGCGCTGTTTATCAGCGAGAAGACGGTCAGCTCACACATCTCCAACCTGCTGCGCAAAACCGGTGCCGCAAACCGGCTGGACCTTGCGCGGCTGGCTTCGGCCGGTCCTCCGGCCGGTGCTCCGGCAGACACCACAGTAGACGCCCCAGGAGACGCGCTGCGCTGAGGTGCCGGGCGGAGGGGCCGGTCAGAGGGGCCGGTCAGAGGGGACGGTCAGAGGGGCGCGCCGACGTGCCGTTCAGCCGAGGTGCCGGTCAGCTGCGGGTCCGCATAAAGTCCGCAACGGTCGCGGCGAGGGAGGCGCCCACTTCATCGGCGCTGCGCTTTTTGCCGGCCACTGCGAATGAATGGTCCCCGCCGTCGATCCACTCCAGCACGGCGGACGCGCCGATTCGGGACACCACACCCTCCAGCAGTTCCGGGGTGGCGAACGTGTCGCGGGAGCCCTGCAGGAACAGCATGGGCAACGTGAGCCCATACAGGTGCTCGTCGCGGATTTTCTCCGGCTTGCCCGGCGGGTGCAGCGGATAGCCAAGGTAGATGAGCCCGGCGGCAGACATACCTTCCGCGACCGCCATCGACGCCATCCGGCCGCCGAATGACTTGCCGGCCGCCCAAACCGGCCCGGTGTCCCCGTGTTCGGCGCCCTGCCGCGCTGCCTCGTCCATCGCGGCCCGCCAGGCCGCCATGGCAACCGGCGGCCGGTCCGGGAACTTCCGCCCGGCCTCCCGGTACGGGAAGTTGAAGCGCAGGGTGGCGACGCCTTCGTCGTTGAGGGCACCGGTGAACCCGCGCATGAAGGGATGCTCCATGCCCGCGCCTGCCCCATGGGCCAGCACCAGGGTGGCAAACGGCTGCTCGGGATGGGCGTAGGACGCGGAAACCCTGACGTCGCCCACGGCGAAGGTCAGGGCGGACTCTGAGACGGTCATGGATCCATCATGCCGGATTCAGTCCTGCTTCAGTCGTGCCTCAGTCCTGCTTCCGTCCGCGTGCGGTTCCGTCAGCCTTCCGGTTCCCTCAGCGTGCTCTCCCGCCCGCGGCTTCTCCCGTCCGCGGCCCGGCGGCCCAACGGTTGCCTGCACAGGAACGGCACAGCAGGAGGACAGCCGGTCGCAAGCCCCGCGCCGGAGAGTGGGGAGTCAACCCGATCCTGGAGGAACCACCATGACCGCTGCCCTTGCCGCCCCCTTGTCCACCGCTACCGCAATCCCATCCGCCGCGAACCCGGCGGCCGCTGATCTCAGGGTCTCGGAGTGGGTGGTCGGCGTCATGGAGTCTGTGGGTGCACCCGGGGCAGGACTGGTGGTGGCACTGGATAACCTGTTTCCCCCGATCCCCAGCGAGGTGGTCCTTCCGCTCGCCGGCTTCACCGGAAGCCGCGGCGCCTTCAGCCTGTTGGACGCCATTCTGTGGACCACGGCCGGGTCACTGCTGGGCGCGTATGTGCTGTATCTCCTGGGCGGATGGCTTGGGCTCGACCGGACCAGGGCCCTGATCGGCCGGATCCCTTTGGTGGCCGTCGCCGACGTCGACCGGGTGGAAGCGTGGTTCGCCCGCCACGGCAGCAAGGCGGTCTTCCTGGGCCGTCTGGTGCCGCTTTTCCGGAGCCTCGTCTCCATCCCCGCCGGGATCGACCGCATGCCGTTGTGGCGTTTCCTGGGACTGACGCTCGCGGGAAGCCTCATCTGGAACTCGGTCCTGATCCTGGCGGGATACTTCCTCGGCGAGAACTGGCAACTGGTGGAGGAGTACGCCGGGGCGCTCCAGATGCTGGTGGCCGTGGCAGTGGCCGGCCTGGTGACGCTGTTCGTTGCGAAGAAGCTCCGGAAACGGCGGGAGCATGTCACCGTCTGAACCCATTCTGTTTGCCGGGGAATGGGCGGGGTGTACGTTGTCCCCATGGCGAGCGAACAGACAATGCTGACCGTCCCTGGACCCCACGGCGAACGCGAGATGCGGATTTCCAGCCCCAGCAGGGTCCTCTGGCCCGAACTGGGACTGACCAAGCTGGACCTCGCCCGGTACATGGTTGACGTGGGGGAGGCGTTTATTGCCGCGAACGGCAACCGGCCACTGGCGCTGCAGCGGTACTCGGACAACGTTGAGGGAGACCAGTTCTTCTCGAAGAACCCGCCCAAGGGAACACCGGATTTCATCCGAACAGTGAAGGTCATCTTTCCGAGCGCGCGTTCGCATCCCATGCTTGTCCTCGACGAGCCGGCTGCCGCAGTGTGGGCCGTACAGATGAACACCGTGGTGTTCCACCCCTGGCCCTCTTTGGCCGAAGACACAGACAACCCCGACCAGCTCCGGATCGACCTGGACCCGCAGCCGGGGACCGACTTCGATGACGCCGTCCCGGCCGCCCTGGCGCTCAAGGAGGTGCTGGCCGAGGCCGGCCTGGACTGTTTCATCAAGACCTCGGGCAACCGCGGGCTCCACGTGTACGCGCCAGTTGAGCCCACTCGTGAATTCCTGGATGTCCGGCACGCTGTGATCGCGGCCGCCCGCGAGCTCGAGCGGCGGATGCCGAAGAAGGTCACCACCGCCTGGTGGAAGGAGGAACGGGGCGAGAAGGTGTTCCTGGACTTCAACCAGGCCAACCGCGACCGGACCATCGCCGGCGCCTACAGTCCACGCGCCCTGGCCCACGCATCAGTGTCTTGCCCGATCAGCTGGGATGAGCTGGAGAGCATCAGCCCGAAGGACTTCACGATCCTTACGGTCCCGGACCGGCTGAAGACCGTTGGCGATCCCTGGGCTGACATGAATGCGAATCCTGGCACGATCGATACGCTCCTGGGCTGGTGGGACCGCGATCTCAAGGCGGGACTCGGCGAGCTGCCCTTCCCGCCCGACTATCCCAAGATGCCGGGCGAGCCTCCCCGCGTGCAGCCCAGCCGGGCCCGCAAACCGGACTAGGACGTGGTGCGGCGTCCTGTCCCGCCAACTCCCCTCATCCAGGCCGGCCCTCCGTCCGTTCCTGCCCGGTTACTTTGGCGCCGTCCAGGCGGCGCGCCGTGCACGACGGCGTGTCCCATCTGAGAACGTCCGCTCGGCCCGGAGCAACTGGGCAGGAGCGCACACCCTGGCTGACGGACTTTTGCCGGGCGTGGTCTCCGGGCAATAATGTCAGAGCCTCCCGCCATGATTGCTATATGGGAAGAGCAGCGGTGGCGAAGGCATTTGCGGATATCGATGCCGCCGTTGCTGTGCTTTTTGCCGAGCTGGACGGGACGGGCCCGGGGGCGGATCCTGATGCCGATCCGTTGCAGGACAGGTCGGATCTTTGCCTGGACATGTTGGCCGGGACGGCCCGGTCGGAGCCGCGGATGGCCGCGGTGAAGGCCCGGGCCGCCTCAGAATACGTGGACAATATCCACTCGATGGCAGCCCCTGATGCGCCGGCGATGCCGCGGGAAGCGTCCGTGGCTGCGGAGATCGCGTGTGTCCTGACGATCGGGCCGCGCGCGGCCAGTGCGTTCCTGTCCGACTCCCACGAGCTGACCACCCGGTTGCCGCTGACCCTGTCCGCACTGCAGGCCGGAACCATTTCCTGGCAGCACGCCCGGGTCATGGTCGACGAAACAGCCAGCCTCGATCCCGCCGGGGCCGCAGCCCTGGAAGCGCACTTCCTGGACCCTGCCGCGCCAAACCCGGCCCATGGCTGCCCTGCCGGGGAAATGCCCGCCTCCCGGTTCCGGCACAAAGCCCGCATCTGGCGCGAACGCCACCACGCCGAAAGCATCGAGAAGCGGCACGCCAAAGGTGTTCTGGACCGGCGGGTCGAGTACACGCCGGACAGGGACGGCATGGCCTGGCTCTCCGGGTACCTGCCCGCAGACCAGGCCGCGGCAACCTGGAACCGCATCACCGCCATCGCCCGGGGCCTGCAGGGACCCGACGAGCAGCGCACCCTCACCCAGATCCGGGCCGACGTCTACGCCGCCGCCCTCCTCGGCGGCGGGCACAGCCGCAGCACCGGCGAGGGCGGCACGGCCGGCTGCGGCGGCGATGGCGATGGCCGTGCTTTCGACGGCGACGCCGGCAGGAAAAGCAGCGGCGGGGAGGCGTGGAATCCCGGGCAGGTCCCCACGCCGCGGGCCGAGGTCCTGGTCACGGTGCCGGTGTTTGCGCTGCTCGGCGCAACCGAGGAACCGGCCATGCTCGACGGCTACGGGCCGATCCCGGCATCCATGGCCAGGGACCTGCTCGCCAATGGGGCCGGCTCCTTCCACCGCGTCCTGGTTGACCCGCGCGACGGGGCACAGCTGGAAATCGGCCGGAAGAGTTATCGGCCCACCGAAGCGATGCGGCGCTGGCTGCGGATGCGCGATGGCCGATGCACCTTCCCGGGATGCTCCAACCAGTCCCTGGACAACGAAGCGGACCATCTCCTGGCCTGGGCCGACGGCGGGACCACCGGCGTGTCGAACCTGCGCCAGCTGTGCCCCCGTCACCACCGGCTCAAACACGCCAGCACCTGGACACCCACCCCGGCCACAAAGAACGAACCACCCGGCTGGATCTCACCCAGCGGCCGCCACTACACCAGCGAACACCAGGACTGGGAACCACCACAATTACCCAAAGAACTGCAACCGGCAATGACCTCAAAACTGGCAGCCGCCGGATGCATTCCGCCGTCGGCTCAGCGTGACTCTTTCAACGGCCACGCGGACATCGCCCACATCGGGCTCTCCCTGGGAGAAGACGGCCTCGAGCGGTACCTGCATGCCCACGCCTGATCAGGCCTGCCCTCATCCCGCAATCCCGCCGGGAACCCGCACCAAGGGCTTACTCGAAGCGGGAGGGGTCCCCGGTGCCGCGGCGTACCACTTCGGCCACGCCGCTGGAGAAGTCAACCACGGTGGTGGGCTCGGACCCGCAGTCGCCCGAATCAATGACGGCGTCCACCTCGTGGTCGAGCCGCTCCTTGATTTCCCAGCCCTGCGTCAGCGGATCCTCCTCGTCCGGGAGGAGCAGCGTGCTGGACAGCAGCGGCTCGCCGAGCTCCGCGAGCAGCGCTTGCACCACCCGGTTGTCCGGGATCCGGACGCCAACGGTTTTCTTCTTCGGGTGCAGCAGCCGGCGGGGGACTTCCTTGGTGGCCGGCAGGATGAACGTGTAACTGCCGGGGGTCACGGACTTGATGCTGCGGAAGACGTCATTGCCGATGTTCACGAACTGGCCCAGCTGGGCGAAATCCTTGCAGACAAGGGTGAAGTGGTGCTTGTCGTCCAGCTTACGGATGGTGCGGATGCGGTCGAGCGCGTCCTTGTTGCCCAACTGCGCGCCCAAGGCGTAGCAGGAGTCCGTCGGGTAGGCGATCAGGCCGCCGTCGAGCACTATGCGCACGGCCTGCGTGATGGCGCGGGGCTGGGGATCCTGGGGATGAACATCGAAGTATCTGGCCATGCTCCTGAGCCTACGGCCCGACGCGGAATACTGCATCCGCGGCGTGCCGCGGACGTCGACGCAGCTGATGAACTGCTGACAATTCCCGTCGGGCTCCAACGGCACTTTAGGATGCTGGGATGGGGGAAATTTTGGGTGGGAAAGAACCAGCGGCGCACAGGCCGATCTACGTGGAGATTGGCATTCGAGCCCCCTTGGAGCGGGTGTGGACCCTGAGTCAGGACCCGGCACTGCACCCTAGGTGGGATCTGCGGTTTTCACGGATCGTTCCTGAACCTGGCGTTGGCCAGGGTCCTGTCCGTTTTCGCTACGAGTTCCGGCTCCCGTTTCACTGCATTCAAGGGGTCGGGACATCGCTGGGCCACCGGTATCGGCCCGACGGCCAAGCCACATCGGTGCTGAAGTTCGACACCGCTGACCTGCTTTCTCCCATTGGGCCGGGTTCAGGATACTGGCGGTACATTCCAACGGACGAGGGTCTTCGGTTCATCACCGGCTACAACTACCGGCCGGGAATGGGCGTCCTCGGACGAATCCTGGATTCCAGTGTGATCCGGCCGGCCCTGGGCTGGGCGACGGCCACAAGCTTTGACCGCCTGAGGATGTGGGCGGAGTCGGACATCGACCCCGCGGAGTCCCGCAACCGATGGTTCATGGACGCCGCGGCCAGGGCGGGTGGGCTGCTGACCGCCGGTTTCCTGGTCCACCAGGCCCTGACAGGACGAAACGCGGCTGCCGCAGCTGTAGGCGTGGCTACAGGTCTGGCTTCATGCATCCTGCCGTCCCACTGGACCGTACCCAGAGCCGGGCGGTGTCTGCGGCGGCCTCCTGACTCCCGCTCGGCGCATGTCCCCTCCGCCCTTGCCGGACTTCCGTCACCCTCCGCACGTCCTACAGGCAACAAAACCCGAAGTCAGGAGCATCCATGACATCGATTTTTGAGCAGGCCCTGGGCACCGATTTCCAACGCCTGCACCCAATGCTGCAGAAACGCTTCGGCGTTGATACCGAAGCGGGTTACGCATGCGTGGGACGCGGAATTTTCGCAGAAGTCCGTCGTGGGGCCTGGTGGACGGTCCCCTTTCTGCGTGTCGGGGCTTACCGCAACATCCTCTTCCCTGACCAGGGCAACAACATCCCGTTCACGATCGAGAACTACCCCTATGTCGACGGATTCGGCCGCCCGACAGTGACGTTTGTCAGGACCCTGGAGCTGCCGGGCAAGAAACGGCGCTTTGATGCCACCATGGTGCACAGCGCACAAAGCGGCAACATCGTTGACTACCTTGGGACGCACCAGCACCTTGCCACTGACCTTGTCCTGGAGGTCACAGCCGATGGATCCCTGCATCTGCAATCCGGAACCCAGAGGTTCTACGAAGGCGTCGTGGGATTCACCTTTCCTGCGCTACTCACCGGGACGGCAGACCTGTATGAGAGCTTTGATGAGGCCCGTGGGTTATTCACGATTCAGCTGCAGGTGCGCAACCCCGTCGTCGGATTCCTTTTCGGATACCGGGGCGAATTCGAGTGCACCTTCCCGGCCCTGTCCAATGGAGGAATCCCAGGGCACCTCAAACCGCGGCGGGAGGAAATCCGGGAATAGCGGCCAGCCACCAGCAGCCATTCTCCGCAACGAATATTTCCGTTGAGGCGGACCAAATAACGCGGCGGCGGTGGTAGCCTGCCGAAGATGGCCTTGGAACCCGCTCTGCTCGACTGGTTGCTTGACTCCGACCCGGCGCTCCGCTGGCAGGTCGAGCGCGACCTTGCCGGTGCCCCGCCCGAGGTGTGGGAAGCCACCCGGGCCCGCCTGACGACGGAAGGGTCAGCGGCGCGGCTGCTCGCGCTGCAGGATCCGGACGGCCAGTGGGCAGGGGGAGCGTACTTTCCCCACGACTTCGACTTCAAAGGTCCCGAGGCAGCCGACGGTGCCGGGCAGCCATGGTCGGCAACGACGTGGACGCTCAACACACTCCGCGACTGGGGCGTCGACGCAGCTGCCCTCGCTGGAACCGCCGACCTGCTCGCTACGAACAGCCGTTGGGAGTACAACGACCTGCCCTATTGGGAAGGGGAAGTTGACGCCTGCATCAACGCCTTCACTCTTGCCAACGGTGCGTGGCTGGGGACCGATGTCTCCGGAATCGCCCAGTGGTTCCTGGAGCACCGCATGGCCGACGGCGGGTGGAACTGCGAGTGGGTTGACGGCTCCACCCGTTCGTCCTTCCACTCCACGCTCAACTCCCTGAAGGGCCTCCTGTATTACGAGTCTGTGACCGGCGGAAGCGACGGACTGCGGGTTGCCCGCCGCGCCGGAGAGGAATACCTGCTGCAGCGCCGGCTAATTCACACACTATCCACGGGGGAACTCGTGGGAGCGTGGGTGACATGGTTCGCGTACCCGTTCCGCTGGTTCTACAGCGCCCTGAATGCGGCGGAGTATTTCCGGGCGGCGGCGCTGCACGACGGCACCGCGCCCGATCCCAGGATCGCCGACGCGATAGAGGTGATTCGCGCGGCCCGCCGCCCCGATGGCACGTGGGTGCAGGAGCGTCGTCACCCGGGACGGGTATGGTTCGACGTCGACGTGCCCCCGGGCGAGCCGTCCAAGTGGCTGACTTTTTTCGGCACACGCGTGCTCGCCTGGTGGGACGCTTGAGGCTTCAGCTAAGCGCGCGCAAGTAACGCCGTCGGACAATTCGCTGCGCGACCAGAAGAAGTGGGTAGAGCACGCGCCAGGGTTGGTGTGATCCGGCCCGTGTCAGCGACCGGATCGTGAGATGCACTTCGTCGCCGTGACGGTGGACGATGAAGGCCTCCTCACCGGAGACGGGATGTCCTGGCATGGTCCGGTAAGCGAACCCGACGCGGCCGGGCTCCTGTACGACGGCTACCACTTCGACTGGTTCAACGACTGTGGCGCCGAAAATACGGGCCGTGACATATAACAGGTCTCCCGGCGACGCCGGTCCGGTTGAGTCCACTACAAACCCACTCGCGGTTTTCACCTTCCAAAGGAGCAGCTCGCTGGCGACGCGGGCCCACACTGTATCGCCACTGCCCACGACGGCCGAGACTTCCGACCGGCGGTACTTCCGGTCGCTGGGCGGCCACCGTCGAAGCTCAGGGCTCGTCATCGCATTTTCCATGCTTAACGGCCCGATTCATTCTCAGCCGCATTCGTCCGTTCGGGCTCCCGCCTGCCGGCTCTTGTTCCGTCGCGGGTCGCGGCCCGGACCACGCCGTAAAGGATGTAAAAGAAGACGGCTGCGCATACGGCAAACAGCACAAAAGAATTCAGCGGAGCGGCGTCCATATGTTCTTCCCCCAAGAAACTTGCTATCCAGTTCGGACGCTTCCAAGCATAGACAGGTGACGGAAAGTGTTTGACTGTCCCTTATGACGCTAAATCGAAACCCGGCGGTGGATTCATTCCTGGAGTCGCTGGATCACCCGTTGAAGCCGGTCATCGAGTCCCTGCGGTTGGCGGTCCTGGAGGCCGATGATGCAATAACGGAGCAGATCAAGTGGAAGGCGCCGAGCTTTTGCTTCGATTCTGTTGACCGGGTCACGTTCAACCTTCGCCCGCTTCATCACGTTCAGCTGATTTTCCACCGCGGTGCAAAGACCAAGGCGGATAACTTTGATTTTGATGCTGCCAAGTGGAATGACCTCTTGGAAATGATCGGCCAGGACCGCGGCCAGGTGATCTTTCCCAGCGCGGAGGCAGCGACTGCACGGCAGGCGGAATTCGTTGTGCTGGTGCGGGAGTGGGTTCGGGCCTAGCGCCAGAACCCCGCGAGCTGCTCAGCGAGGGCTTGGCCTTGTTCGTGTCCGGCCCGGGCCGCGGCCGGACGCAGCGACAGGTTCATCGCATTGGCGCCGAACAGGTGCTCGGAGCTGCTGTCCGGGAAGATCGTCTCCACTCTGCTGCCGTGTGCGCGCAGCCCGTCGACCTGTGTTGCGAGGTGCACGCCCCACTCCAGCGGCACCAGTGATCTGCCGCCGAACGGTGACAGGACCAGCACCCGTGAGTATCCGGCCGCCAGGTCTGCATTCTCTGCGTTGGACCGGTAGCCGCCGTCGATGTATCGGTTGTCCCCGATCCTGTAGGGCAGGCCACTGGAACAGCTGGCGGCGACGGCGTCCGCCAGGTAGATTCCGCTGTGCCTATCGAACACAACCGGTTCACCGGTGAGTGCATCGACCGCCGTGATAAGCACCGTTCGTTGCGGCCAGCGGTGGCTGGGCAGCCGCGAGGCGACGGTGGCGCGCCACTGCGTTTGCCAGGAGCCGTCCGACGCCGAAGCCATGTCGAGTGCCGCCGCGCCCATTCTGCGGCGCATGTCAGCCGCATCCTCTGAGGAGGCGATGATTTTGGTTATCCTCTCCAGGTGGTCCGCCACCGGCCTGACCGGAAGGCGTCCTCGCTCGGATCCGGCCGGACCGGTCCGTTGCTGAGGCGTGGCGGCAAGGATGGCGGCAAACAGCTCGGCCGGGGCCGCGCCGGCTACTTGAGCCGCCGCCGTCGAGCCGGCTGACGTCCCGATGGTGAGGTCCGCCGTGGTCACGTCCAGTCCGGCATCGGACAGGCCGGCGATGACGCCGATCAGCCACGCGTTGCCTGTCGATCCGCCGCCACCGAGGACCAACGCCCTCTCGCCAGCGGCGCGCGCCCGTTTTGTGGCGCCGGGCTGCGGCTGATCCTGGACGGACCCCGGCAGTCCGGAGGCCATCGTCGGAATGGTGGGCAGAGGTGAAAAAGGTGTGGTGTTCATGGGAGTCGCCTTTCGCGAATTGCCTGTTGGGGCGCTCCCGGTGGCGACTACCTCTGTCGCGCGATCGTGGACTGCGAGGGAGCACCCATTGCGGATACTGCGTTCATGGGACTCACCTCCTGCCGATAGATCACGATCACCGGAAAATTATCACGCCGCGAAGCGGTGCGCAACGGATTCCTTCCGCCTCGGCGATCGCATAGCGCACAATCGCTGATTAAGGTGGCCCCGCGGCTCGGCGTAGGACGGAGGCAGCCTTCCGTCATAGGCTGGGACTCGCACGCGATGACAGGAGGCTACAGTGGCTGGGACGACGGTGGCTGGAACGGCGTTGGCAGAGGTGATGGCCGAGCTGGCCGCGCTCGAGGACCCCAGGGTGCGTGAGGTGAACGAGAAACGCGGTGACGACCACGGCGTGAACCTGGGCCAGTTGCGCGCGGTAGCGAAGAGGCTGAAGACGCAACAGCAACTCGCGAAGGAACTCTGGGAAACGGGTGACACCGTGGCGAGGCTTCTGGCCCTCCTGATCTGTCGGCCGAAGGCCTTCGAACGGGACGAGCTGGACGCCATGCTGCGCGAGGCCCGCACACCCAAGGTGCACGACTGGCTCGTGAACTACGTGGTGAAGAAGAGCACCCACGCCGAGGACCTTCGCGTGGCCTGGTTCGCCGATGCGGATCCTGTCGTCGCGAGTGCCGGGTGGGCACTGACCACTGAACGCGTAGTGAGGAAGCCTGCGGGCCTCGATCTCGTCCTGCTCCTCGACACCATCGAAGCCGAAATGCAAGGGGCCCCGGATCGACTGCAATGGGCGATGAACCACTGCCTTGCCCAGATCGGGATCGAGCATGCAGAGCACCGCGCCCGTGCAATCGACATCGGGGAGCGTTTGGAAGTCCTCAAGGACTATCCGACGCCTCCGAACTGCACCTCTCCGTTCGCCCCGATGTGGATCGCCGAGATGGTGCGCCGGCAGCAAGGCAGCGGCACCAACAGCGATTAGGCCAATTGCGTGAGAATGACCGGTCCGGATTCCGTAATCGCAACCGTGTGCTCGGAGTGCGCAGTCCTGCGGCCATTGGAACTGCACAAGGTCCACCCATCAGTGGCTGTGACGAGTTTCCTGGTGCCGTCCATGACCCACGGCTCTATTGCCAAAAGCAGTCCAGGGCGAAGGACATATCCGCGTCCCGGTTTACCGGTGTTCGGAATATGCGGGTCCTGGTGCATGGTGCTTCCAACGCCGTGTCCGCCGAATTCGGTATTGACCTGAAAGCGTGCTGATTCGAGCACAGAGCCAATGGCATAGGAGATGTCTCCTATGCGCGCACCGGACTGGGCCGCATTGATACCGGCCAGGAGCGCTTTCTCCGTGGTCTCGATCATGTGCCGGTCACCAGGGGCAACAGAATCGCCGACAACAAAGCTGATTGCGGAATCAGTGACCCACCCGTTAACGCTTGCCGCGAAATCAAGCGTGAGCAGGTCCCCATCCATCAGGACATAGTCATAAGGGAGGCCATGCAGGACGGCATCGTTGACTGACGTGCAAATGACTTTCCCGAAGGGGCCCCGCCCAAACGACGGGGCGTAGTCGACATAACACGATTGGGCGCCCGCGGTCCGGATCATCGAAGCCGCCCAATCGTTTATTTCCAGGAGATTGGTTCCAGGCTCGATTCTCTCCCGCAGGTCCGACAGGGTCTTTGCCACGAATTGTCCGGACAGACGGGCCTGGTCTATCTCCCGGGGTGTGAGCAGTTCAATCAATGATTCCTCCAGCATCGTTAGCGTTATTGTTATAACGGTACTACGCTGGGAAGATGGTCAGAGTCCCCCTAAGCCCAGAAGATGTCCGTGCAGGGAAACTGCTCGGTGAGATGCTCCGTGCTGCGCGGGGGGAGCGGACCCTGGTCCAGGTGGCCCTCGGGGCGGGAATTTCCCCTGAGACCCTGAGGAAGATCGAGACGGGTCGGATCGCCACGCCGTCCTTCATGATCGTGGCCGCCCTTGCTGAAGAACTGGCCCTCTCCTTGGATGGCATCCAGGGAACGCTACGAAGCGCAGTGCCCGGAAGGCTCGATTCAGCCTCCTGAAAGCACCGGCCCTCACGTCGCTTAGCACGGCCCAGAACGGCCCAGCACGGCCCAGCACGGCCAGGCACGGCAGCGCCGGGCCGAAAGCACAGCCCCGGTGCCGGCCGAAGCGCCGCCGTCGGAACGGCTCAACCCACGTGCACCCAGGGCCGCTTGGTGACATCCGGTTCGGCCTCCCGCAGGATCTCGCGCGTCACCGGGGCAATCTCGCCCTCGCCCAGCACCAGGAACTTCAGGAGGTTCACCGCGGGATTGCCTTCGGTCCAGCGGAAATAGACGTGCGGCATCAGCCCGGTTACATCGCGGATGTGCAGGAGCACCGAGGCGATGGTGTTGGGCACAACCGGCCCGTGCACCTCCAGCACCGCAAACCCGTGCCGCACAACGCCCCGGACCTCGAGCGCCGTTTCGAAGTCTGAGGAATCGTCCACGATGACTTCGAGGAACAGCGCCTGGTAGTCGGCGGGGAAGTGGCTGGCCTCCACGGCGGATGCGAGCTTATGCCGATACGCCTCCGCGGTCTGGCGGAAGGGCTCGTGGGCGATGATCCCGATGGGGCCGGACAGGTTCTCCGCCATGAACTCCAGGGCCTGGGTGTCCAGCCGGACGTGTGTGGCATGCAGTTCGAAGGAGCGCAGCACCCGGGACAGCAGCGAGATGCTGACGATCCCCAGGATGAAGAACCCAGCGATCCTGATGCCTTCCGGGCGCTCAAACATGTTGGTGACTGTGGTGTAGACAAAAAGCACCGCGATCACGCCGAAACCGATGGTCCGCTTCCGCTGCTGCAGCCTGCGGGCGGAG
The DNA here is from genome assembly GCF_040812005.1 of Arthrobacter sp. HS15c. NCBI lineage: Bacteria > Bacillati > Actinomycetota > Actinomycetes > Micrococcales > Micrococcaceae > Arthrobacter > Arthrobacter sp. HS15c. The sequence continues at coordinate 159,646 of NZ_JBFOHM010000009.1, read as the reverse complement.
AGCGTCACGGCCACCGCCGCCGAGGTCATCAGCACCAGCACCCCGGTGGCGTACGCACCGCCCTGGGCGTCGACGTCGGCCTCAAACAGCCAGGTGACCAGGAACCCGGTCAGCGTAAACACCAGGACGAGGGGTCGGACAGCCTTGGCCCATTCGGGGGCCATGCCATACCGCGGCAGGTACCGGGGGACAAGGTTCAGCAGACCGGCCATCGCTGACGCCCCGGCGAACCACAGGATGGCGATGGTGCTCAGGTCATACACGGTTCCGAAGCCGGCCCCCAGGTATTCGTGCGCGAGAAATGCCAGCGCCCTGCCGTTCGCCTGCCCGCCCGGCAGGAACTCGTCCGCGGGAATCAGGACCACGGTGGTGAAGCTGCTCGTGACCAGGAAGGAGCTCATGATCACGGCTGCGGTGGTCAGCATCCTCCGTGTCCCCTGGATCCGTCCGGCCGGGTTCTCTTCGGTGTCGCCTGCTGAGCCACGGACCTGCGGCATCACCGCCACCCCGGTTTCGAAGCCGGACAGCCCGAGCGCGAGTTTGGGGAAGACCAGCAGGGCGACGGCCACCGCCATCAGCGGATTTCCGTGCGAGGTAGCCAGTGTCTGCCACCAGTCACCGACGGCCACCGGGTGGGCGAACGCCTCCCCGAGCGACCGGGCAATGACCACCACGTTGAGCCCCAGGTACACAACCACCAGGACGACGGCGACGCCGATTGCCTCCTTGAACCCGCGCAGGAAGACCGCCGCGAGGAGGGCAAGCAGGACCAGCGTCACGGCCACCTCCTGGCCGTGCAGGAAGTCCGGCGCGAACGGGTTTTCGATCAGGTGGGCGGTGGCGTCGGCAGCGGACAGCGTCATGGTGATCATGAAGTCCGTCGCCGCAAACCCCAGCAGCACCAGCACCAGCAGTTTCCCGCCCCAGCGGGGGAGCAGCCGCTCCAGCATGGCGATGGAACCCTCGCCGCGGTGGCTCTCGCCGGCAACCCGGCGGTACACCGGGAGGGCACCCAGCAGCGTCACCGCCACGAGGACCAGCGTGGCCAGCGGCGAAATGGCGCCGGCCGCGAGTGCCGCGATGGCCGGCTGGTAGCCAAGCGTGGAGAAGTAGTCCACGCCGGTCAGGCACATCACCTGCCACCAGTGGTGCTTCTTCCCCTCGTCGGCCGCGACCCCGCCCGGCCCCTGATGGGAACCCTTGGTGTCCTGCAGCCCGAACAGCAGCCAGCCGGCGAGGGCTGCCTTCCGCGTGGGACGGAGGGCCGACGGGTCCGCCGGCGGCCTGCTCATCGTGGTCATGAAAGCCTTTCAGTCCGCGGCGCGGCGCCACGGGCACAGCCGAATCTAGTACTGCCCGCGTGCGGCGGAACCGGATTCCGGGGGATCTTGACGCATCCTTAACGCCGCTATGACGGACCACACAGCAGCCCGGGCGGGGCGGCGAAAACGGCTCCGGATCCTGGTGGGAGAATGGCCGCATGGCACGGGAACGGATAGTCATTGGGCTCAACGGCAGCGGCGACGCAGAGCTGCTCGTCCGCCGCGCCGCCCGGATCCTGGAACGGAGCGACGGCGGGGACCTGGTGGCCGTGCATGTCCGCACCGCTGAGGGCGCCCCGGGGGAGTCGCCTCAGGCCCTGGAGGCACAGCGCAGGCTGGTGGTTGGCCTGGGCGGGACGTACCACACGGTCTCCGCGTCCGACCCCTCCCGGGCCCTGCTCGATTACGCCCGAAAGTCCGCCGCCACCCATATCGTGGTGGGCCAGTCGCGGCGCAGGCCGCTGGCCGGACTGCTGTCCGGGCTGCTCTCCGGCGGCACCGTGGAGACCCGGGTGGTCCGCGGCGCGGGCGACATTGATGTCCAGGTGGTTCCCCGCTTTGAGCCCCAGCCGGTCCCGCCGCGCCGGCGGCCGGACCTTGGCCGGGCCAGGGTGGCAGTCGGCTTTGCCCTGGCAGCTTCCCTGCCCGTCCTGCTGCAGCTGCTGCTCGCAGCCTTCGACCACAGTGTCGCCACCGCAGTCCTGGTCCAGCTTGCGGGCGCCGTGGCGGTGGCGCTGGTGGGCGGGCTGTGGCCGGCCGTGGTCGGCGCGCTCTGGAGCAGCGTCCTGGTGAACTACTTCTCCACCCCGCCGCTGGGCGACCTGGCGATCAGCGATCCGCAGGACCTCCTCTCGCTGGGTGTTTTTGTGGGCGTTTCCGTGGCCGTCGCCGGCGTGGTGGACAGGTCCGCCCGCCGCTCCAAGGAGGCCGCCCGCGCCCAGGCGGAGTCTGCAACGCTCGGGGACCTCGCACTGGGGGCATCCCGTTCGGAGGACACCCTGGAGGGGATCCTGGCGGAAGCCCTGGACGTTTTCGGCGCCACCGGGGCCGGCGTATTCACCAGCCGGGAAGGCCCGACGGCGGGTGGGGAACCGCCGTCGAAATCCTCCGGTGGGCCCGGTACGGACCCTCACGGCCAGGTCTGGAGGCTGCTTGCCGGCGCCGGGGACACCCCGGCGTGGGCGCCCGGTGTCACGGCGCCGGCTGGCAGCACCGCGGAAGCGGTCGACGCCGGCACCCGGCTGGTGCTGTTCGGCCGGGACGTGCCGGCCTCGGAAAGCCGGCTGCTGGGTGCTTTTGCGGTCCACGTCAAAGCCCAGCTGGAACGACGCCAGCTGGCCGTGAGCCGGCGCGAGGTGCTGCGGCTGGCCGAAGGGAACACCATGCGCACCGCTATTCTGCGGGCTGTATCCCACGACCTGCGGACACCGTTGGCCGGCATCAAGCTCGCCACCGGGGGCCTGCTGCAGCGGTCCGTCACCTACACCCCTGAGGAGCAAAGGGAGCTGCTGGAAACCATTGACGAGTGCACGGACCGGCTGGACCAGCTGGTGGGGAACCTGCTGGACATGTCCAGGATCACCGCCGATTCGGTGCGGCCGATGCTTGGACCGGTGCGCTGGAGCGATATTGTTGCCCCCGCGCTCCGCGGTCTTCCGGAGGGCACTGTCAGGGTGGAGTTGCCCGCCAACATGCCCACTGTCGAAGCCGATCCGGTCCTGCTGGAACGCGTCGTTGCCAATATCGTGGAAAACGCCGTCAAGTACGCTCCCGGCCCGGGAATCACCATCACCGGCGCATCCGACGGCTTGGGCTCGGCCACCCTGGACGGGTATCCGTCCGGCGAGCTGCGGATCATCGACCACGGCGCCGGCGTGCCCGCGCGGAAGGTCCTGGACATGTTCCAGCCGTTCCAGCGGCTCCACGACCGGCCACAGGCCACCGGCGTGGGACTGGGCCTCGCCGTCGCCGACGGTTTCGTCAAGGCCATGGGCGGGACCCTGACGGCACAGGAAACTCCCGGCGGCGGACTGACCATGGTGATCCGGCTGGCCCTTTCCACCGGCTCAACAGGTGCGCGCCACGCGGCCGGCCAGCCGCGCCAGGAGGCCACGTGAACACGGACCCGGCCCACGCTGCCGGCCTGCAGGGCGGCCACCGGACCAGCGTCCTGGTAGTCGACGACGACCCCCACCTGCTGAAGGCACTCCGGATCACGCTCCAGGCACACGGCTACGCCGTGGAAACAGCGGCCGACGGCGGCACGGCCCTGCGTGCCGCATCCCACCATCCGCCGGACGTGATGATCCTGGATCTGGGACTGCCGGACCTCGACGGGGCGGAGGTCCTGCAGGAACTCCGCCGCTGGAGCAGCCTTCCCGTCCTGGTGCTGTCCGCGCGGCACGGTTCATCCGACAAGGTGGACGCCCTGGACGCGGGAGCGGACGACTACATCACCAAACCCTTCGGCTTGGACGAGCTCCTGGCCCGGCTGCGTGCGCTGCTCCGCCGCGTTCCGGAGCCCGAATCGGCGCCCACCGTGGCGGCGTCCTCCTTCACCGTGGACCTTGCCCGGCGGCGCGTCACGAAGGACGGGGACGCGGTCCGGCTGACACCCACCGAATGGAACATCCTGGAGCTGCTGGTCCGGAACCCAGCCCGCCTCGTGACCCAGCAGCAGCTGCTCCTGGACGTCTGGGGACCAGCGTACCAAAAGGAAGCCAACTACCTGCGCGTGTACATGGCACAGCTGCGCCGGAAGCTCGAGGCCGACCCCGGAAACCCGCGCCACCTGATCACCGAGCCAGGCGTTGGGTACCGTTTTATGCCCTGAATCAGGCGCTGATTCAGACGCCGAATCCGGCCTTGAATCCTGCGGGGAAACCGGCGGCCGGGAACCCTATGAACCGGGATGGAATTGCGGCAGGATGTTGACTGTTCCTTTCAGATCCCGTAACGAACCGCAAGGAGAACCGGCCATGCCGACGACGCTCAACCCCTACCTTGGCTTCCGCGACAACGCCCGTGAGGCGATGACCTTCTACCAGTCAGTGTTCGGCGGCGAGCTGGCCCTCAGCACCTTCGGCGAGTTCCAGGCCAGCGAGGATCCGGCGGAAGCCGACAAGATCATGCACGGCATGCTGACCGCCGCCAACGGCCTGGTCCTGATGGGGGCCGATACGCCCAACGGAATGGACCTCGCATCCGGCAGCTCCATTTCGGTCTCGCTCAGCGGCGACGACGAAGCCGAGCTGCGCGGTTACTGGGAGAAGCTGAGCGGCGACGGCGGCAGCGTGACCGTCCCGCTGGAACCGGCGCCCTGGGGCGACATCTTCGGCATGTGCACTGACCGGTTCGGGACAGCGTGGCTGGTCAACGTCAACAACCCGCAGGCGGCGCCCGCTTCCTAGTCAGGTCCCCGGCTGCAGTCCTTGAGGAGCGGCTGCACGCAGTGCGACGATAGAAGCGTGCAGCCCATCCTCGACTTTCTGGCCCACAATTGGTGGTTGGTCTTTCCCCTCAGCGGAGTGATGGGCGGCTGGGCCCGGTCATGGCAGAAGTCCACCGAACGCAGGCACCAGCGGCGGGTGGAACTGTACAAACTCAGAAACCAGTCACTCCAGGCGGAGCAGGTCGCTGAAGCCGAAGTGGCGTCCCTGATGGCCACCCACGATGCAGTCAACAGGCGATGGCTGGACTATGAGCTGGACGTGGGGAAGCTGATCGACTTTCCCCTGATGACCGACGTCCGCGAACCATTGACGGTGGCGTTCTTGCGCGCAAAACGGGAGGCAGACGGCCTCCGGCCCGCCTCGGCCAAGGAGCTGACGGCGGCGTCCCGGCTTGAGGCCTACCGCGCGGCAGTGAACGGCTACGACGTGGCGTTCTCGGTGGCGGAACGGGAAGCCAGGCGCATCAGGGACACCAACTTCTCCGGCCCCGAACGGGAGCGGCTCGCCACCGCCAGGAAACTGCTGCGGCTGGCAGAAGACAGCGCAGCCACACCGGCCGAACGCCAGGCAGCCTACAAACGGGCCCGCCGGGAACTGGACGGCCTCATCGTCCTTCCCGACGCCACGGTGGCCGCACTGGAGGAGAAAGTGGCGCCCATGCTGGACTCCGGCCAAACGTCGGACTTCCCCCAACGCTGAGGCACCGGCGGCCGTGGGGAGCGTCACCCTGTACCTGGACGTGGACGGCGTCATCTGCCCGTTCGGCCCCGCGGGCCGAAGCGAATGGGGCACGGAATGGCGCCGCGCCGACGCCGGCCTGCTGCCGGTTGCCTACGCGCAGGAACTGGTGGACGGGCTCAACGGCCTGGCAGCGGCGCCGCACGTGAGGTGTATCTGGCTGACCAGCTGGGAGGACATGGCGGCGGAATTCCTGTGCCCCGCGATCGGCCTGGGCGGGGGCCGGTGGCCCTGCCTGACCGCGGACGGCGGCAACACAGGGGAGGGGTGGTGGAAACTCTCGGCGCTGCAGGCGGATTTGGAACAGAGCAACCCGGAGCGGATCGTGTGGATTGACGACCAGCTCCGGTTTGAACGGGAAGCGCAGCAGTGGGCCCGGTTCCTCGGCGCCCGGATCCTGCTGGTGTCTCCTGATCCGCGGCACGGAATCTCGCCCGCTGAACTGGATTCGGTCGCCTCCTTCCTCAGACCGCCGCTGTTTTGACCTGATGCCCGCTACGCGTACGATCGATAAGGTTTCACGCCGGTCCTGTTAACGCCGCAGGTCATTCCACGCGAACAGCTGGTGAATTATGCTGTGCAAGGCAGCCGGGGGAAAAGAAACTGCTGAACGTCGACTCTGCAGATTGGGCAACAGGTGGATATCACCTTCATGGTGGCGCTGGTCATCGCACTGGCACTATTTTTCGACTTCACGAACGGCTTCCATGACACTGCGAATGCGATGGCCACGCCCATCGCCACAGGTGCCATCAAGCCGAAGACTGCAGTAACACTCGCCGCCATCCTGAACCTGGTGGGTGCCTTCCTGTCAACGGAGGTCGCCAAGACCGTTTCCGGCGGTATCATCCGCGAAGGCTCGGACGGCGTCCAGATCACCCCGGACATCATCTTCGCCGGCCTGATGGGCGCCATCCTCTGGAACATGATCACCTGGCTCAAAGGCCTGCCGTCGAGCTCATCCCATGCCCTTTTCGGCGGCCTGATCGGCGCCGCCATCGCGGGGATCGGCTTCAACTCCGTGAACCTGGAAACCCTCATGCAGAAGGTCATCCTGCCGGCCGTCTTCGCCCCGCTCATCGCCGGCATCGTGGCCTACATCTGCACCCGGCTCGCTTATGCGCTGACCGCCCGCCACGACCCCGAAACCGGCAGCAAGCTCACCCAGAAGCGCGGCGGATTCCGCACGGGCCAGATCTTCACGTCCAGCCTGGTGGCTCTGGCGCACGGAACCAACGATGCCCAGAAGACCATGGGCATCATCACCCTGGTCCTCATTGCTGCCGGCACCCAGGCTCCGGGCACCGGACCGCAAATCTGGGTCATCGCAGCTTGTGCCGTGGCCATCGCCGTGGGCACGTATGCCGGCGGCTGGCGCATCATCCGGACCATGGGATCCGGGCTCACCGAGGTCAAACCCGCCCAGGGTTTCGCGGCTGAGACCAGCACGGCGTCGGCCATCCTGGCCTCCTCGCACCTGGGCTTCGCCCTCTCCACCACGCAGGTCGCGTCCGGCTCGGTCATCGGCTCCGGCATGGGCCGCAAGGGCACCACCGTCCGCTGGAACATGGTGGGCAAGATCGCGCTGGGCTGGCTGTTCACCCTCCCGGCCGCCGGCATCGTAGGGGCCCTGACCGCGCTCCTCGTCAAGACCGGCGTGGTGGGCGTGCTGATTGCGGCCGTCGCAGGCACGTCCGCGGTGCTGTTTATGTTCTTCTACTCCCGCAAATCCCAGGTGGGCCACCACAACGCTGTTGAGGTCGAAGAAGCCGGACAGGCAGTCCGCTTCGCCAAGAAGAAAGCCCTCGCCCGGGCCCGGGCCAAGGCCAGGGCGGCCAAAGCCCCCACCGAAGCCTCCACCGAACCCCCAGTCCAAGGGCCAGTCGAAGCGCATGAGCAGAAGGATAGTCAGCGATGAAGTGGTTGGAACTCCTGACCGTAGCCGGCACCACCCTGGTGGCTGCCGTGACCGTGGTGGTCCTGTACTCACTCGGCGTCCGGCTGACCGCCATCGCCGGTGACACCGAGCAGGCCTCACCGCGCGCCAAGCGCTCCTTCGCCTACATCTGCTTTGGCCTCTGCGTCGTCGCCGTGCTGTTTGGGCTATACCTGATCATCCCGTACTTCAGCAAGTAGTTTTGTCTGGCGGATAGCCTGCTGCAGGGGAATAGTTAACACTGTTTCAGCATGTCCGCCCGGACGGCACCAGCCAGTCCGGGTTTGCCGGAAGCAGGTGGGCCTGTCATGCACAGCCAAACCGCCGCAGGAGCAAGAACAGCGGCCGCCGCGGCCTCCCTGTGCCTGCTGGTCCTCGCCAGCGGCTGCTTCGCGTCCCCGAACGCACCTGCCTCCCGGGAAAGTACGACGGCGGCCGCGGCCACGGCGGAACCGTCTCCTTCACCACCACCCGAGCTGCCAACCGTGCGGCCCCTGCCGGGGCCTGTGGTTGGCCCGGCAGTCCCTGACGCCCCCGTGATCCGGTGGGTTCCGCTCGGCCCGGCCGCGCCGACCGATCCGCCGGAGGGCGCGCTCTACGAACTGCTCCGCAGCCGCGACTGCACCGGCCTTCGGGATTCCACCCTCAACACTTCCTTCCCCGCCGTATGGGCTGCAGCCGGCGCCACGTGCGTTGCCCTGGCCTCTGACAGCCCCCGTGACTGGCAGCGGGCCCGTGAACTCCTGGCGGTCATCCCGGACCTCCCGCCGGAACGATGCTGGGAGATCAAAGTCAGCGAGTCCCTGCGCCAGGCCGTTGTTGTGCGTGCTGAGTACCCCGGCGTCCAGCTGCGAGTAGACCCGCAGGCCGGTGATGACTGCCGCCGGCAGCTGACCGGACTGACCGTCCTGGACGGCCCGCATGCCGGTGCGGCCGGACCAACAGTGCCCGCGGGCGGCGGAACGCCTGTGCGGCTTGAGGGATTCTTCGTGAACGTGGACGCCGTCCTCGTGGGCGGGACGGCGGCGGAGTTTGAGGGGCCGCAGTTTGGACCGTTTGTGTTCTACGCACCGCCCGGCGCCGGCGGGAGCGCAGCCAAGGTGACCGTCCAGGCAACGCCCGCCGTATCCGGCGAGGCCACCCTGCACTACGCCGTGCCGTCCACGCCCGGCCCCACGCCGTCGACGCCTTCCACACCCGGCCCGACGCCGTCGGGCACGGAAGCACGCGCGCCCGGCCCCACGCCGTCGGCCGGTATACAGCCGTGAGCGGCTCGCGGCCATGACCGAAAGGCAGGAAGCCGACCCTCGCTGGAAGCGCGCTGCCGACCTTCTGGCAGCCATCGGACCGCCGCTCACCATCGCCACGGCCCTGCTGGTCTACTTCGGCTGGGCAAGGACAGACGCCCAGGCCAAGACCATGGGGCTGGACGTCAGCCTCTTCGGCTATACCGTGCAGGACTTCGTCCTCAGGAGCATCCCGTCCCTGTTCATTCCCTTGGTGTGGCTCCTGATTGCGGCAGTCCTGTGGCTGACCATGGACAGGATCCTCGCCAGGCAGCTGGATGCGGGCCACCGCGTTGGGGTCGGCAGGCTGGCCTGGGTGCTCCTGTTCGGCGGGGTGGCATGCGCCGCCGCCATGTGGCTGGCGGTGATCCTGCAGCCGGGGCGGACCTTGCTCTACGTGCCGTACATCATGGCGGGCGGCGTGCTCCTGGCGGCCTGGGGCCTAAGCCTCCGGCGTAGGTCCAGGGACGACGGCTACACGACGACGGCGGTGTCCCGCGGAACGGAGCGGACCCTGGTCCTCTGCCTGGTCACCCTCCTGCTGTTCTGGGGCACGTCGGACTTCGCACAGGCACTCGGCCGGGGACTGGCCGTGAGCTACGAGGAACAGTCCGCGCTCCTGCCCACCGCCGTCGTCTACAGCACCGAACGCCTGGCCATCAGAGCGCCCAACGTGACTGAGGAGTCCAGCGGCACGGCAGAGCATCCCTCCTACAGCTACAACGGCCTGCGGCTCCTCGTGGTCAGCGGCGGGCGGATCTTCCTGCTTAACGAAGGCTGGACCATCCGCAGCGGCAAGGTGGTGGTGCTCCGCGACGAGCCCGGACTGCGGGTGGAGTATGGGAACCCCGAGTCCAAATGAGTACGCTGGAGCCATGTCCCGCTTCCAGTATTTTGTGGCTGCATCCCTGGACGGCTTCATCGCCACCGCCAAAGACGATCTTGCCTGGCTGCTGCAATTCGATGGCTTCGAAGGCGGCGAGGAAAGCTACAACGCCTTTATGGACGGGGTGGGCTGCATTGTGATGGGCGGCGAAACCTATGGCTGGCTGATGGAGCACGAACCCGGCAAATGGCCCTACCCTTCCACACCCTGCTACGTGTTCACCCGGCACGAGCACACAGCACCTGCCGGGTCCGACATCACCTTCGTGCGCGGCCCGGTCCAGGAATTCATCCAGGATTTCACCGACGACGCCCGAGGGAAGAACGTCTGGGTCGTGGGCGGCGGGAACCTCGCCGCGCAGTTCGCCGCCGCCGGACACCTGGATGACCTGATCCTGTCGGTCATCCCCGTGGTGCTGGGTGACGGCAAGCGGCTGCTGCCGCTGGAGGGCCCGACGGCGCCCCTTGAGCTGACAGCCTCGCGCACCTTGGGCCGGGGGATCGTGGAGCTGCGCTACAGCTTCAAGCCCGGCGGCCCGGCCGGGTAGGTGTACCCCGTGGCCTAGTCAGCCTTCCTGGCGGGCCCGTTGTCCCGGATCATGTTGGTGATGCGGGCCGTGGAGAGCCGCCGGCCCTTGTCGTCGGTCATGACCACCTCGTGGGTTGTCAGCGTCCCGCCCAAGTGGAGGGCCGTGCAGGTTCCGGTAACGGTCCCGGCCGCGACCGACCGGTGATGGGTCGCGTTGACCTCAATGCCCACCGCATGCCGGCCGGGGCCGGCGTGCATTCCCGCGGCAAAGGATCCCAGCGTCTCGGCCAGGACCACGTGGGCCCCGCCGTGCAGGATGCCTGCCACCTGGGTGTTGCCTTCCACCGGCATGGTGGCCACCGTCCGCTCGGGGCTCATCTCCAGGAAATGGATGCCCATCTTGACCACCAGGGCGCCGATTCCGTATCCGCTGAGCCACTCGTGGAGCTGTTCGGGGACGCCTGCTGTGACCAACTCCTCAGTAAAGGGGCCGGGCGTGAAATTGTCCATCATGGCAACTAGGCTGGCACCTGTGAGTGAAACTACCAAACCGGCCCCCTTCCCTTCCGAAACCGTCGCCCTTGAGGCTGACGCCGCCCTGCAGGACATCAAGGTCCCGCCGCCGGCCCGGGGCCGGGTTTCCGCTACCGAAGCCCCCGTCGTTGCCGGCACCGGCCAGCCGCGGCTCCTGGTGCTGGACGGGCACTCGATGGCGTTCCGGGCCTTTTTCGCGCTGCCGGCGGATAAGTTCTCCACGGCCAACGGGCAGCACACCAACGCGATCCACGGTTTCACGTCCATGCTGATCAACCTGATCAAGGAACAGCAGCCCACCCACATCGCCGTGGCCTTCGACGTCTCGGACGAAACCACGCACCGCAAGGCCGAGTACAGCGAATACAAGGGCGGCCGCAACGAGACCCCACGCGAAATGAGCGGCCAGATCGACCTGATCGACAAAGTCATGGGCGCCTGGGGCATCAAAACCATCAAGATGCCGGGCTATGAGGCTGACGACGTCCTGGCAACGCTCGCCGCCATGGGGGAAGAGGCAGGCTACGAGGTCCTCCTGGTCACCGGCGACCGCGACGCCTTCCAGCTGATTACGGACAACGTCTTTGTGCTTTACCCCCGGAAGGGCGTCAGCGACATTCCCCGGCTGGACGCAGCCGCCATCCAGGAAAAGTACTTTGTCACCCCGCCGCAGTACTCGGACCTCGCGGCCCTCGTGGGGGAGACCGCGGACAACCTCCCCGGCGTCCCCGGCGTCGGCCCCAAGACCGCTGCGAAGTGGATCAACCTCTATGGCGGGCTCGAAGGGGTCCTGGAGCACCTGGATTCGATCGGCGGCAAGGTGGGGGATGCCCTCCGCGAAAACGTCGAGGAAGTCAAGCGCAACCGGCGGCTGAACCGGCTCCACACCGATCTCGAGCTTCCGCTAACCCTGGACGAACTTGCCGAGCCCCGCCCGGACGAGGCCGCCCTGGAGCAGCTCTTCGACGAACTGGAATTCAAGACCATCCGCACCCGGCTCTTTGCCCTCTACGGCAGCGACGCCGTGGAATCGGCAGAGCGCGAGAGCATCGACGTCCCGGACTATGTGGCGCCCGCCGATGCAGCGGAACTGGAGGCCTTCCTGGCAGCGGGCGCCGGCAAGCGCTCGTCCGTTGCCGTGGACCTGGTGCCGGGCCGGATCGGAGAAGACGCCGCCGCACTGGCCATTGTCCGTGACGACGCCGCTGCCTACATCGACCTCGCCGCCCAGGACGCCGCTGCCGAGAACGTCCTGGCGGGCTGGCTGCGGGACAGCCAGGCCCCCAAGGTCATGCACGGCTACAAGGCCGCGTTGAAGGCCCTGTCCACCCGAGGCCTGGGCCTGGAAGGGGTGGTCGATGATACGTCTATCTCCGGTTACCTGATCCAGCCGGACCGCCGCACCTACGAACTCGCCGAACTCGCCCAGCACCACCTCAACATCAGCATCGCGTCCGAGACCGCGAAGGCCGGCCAGCTCGAGCTGTCGTTCGACGGCGATGACGCCGCCGCTGCCGGCGCACTGGTCCAGGTGGCCGCGGTGGTCCAGGCCCTGAGCCGTTTCTTCGATTCGGAATTGACCGAACGTAAGGCCGCGGACCTGCTCACCACCCTGGAGCTGCCCGTCAGCCGGGTCCTGGCCGACATGGAACTCGCGGGCATCGCCATCGACATGCCGCGCATGGACGAGCAGGTGGCGGATCTCGCCAAGGTGATCGACAATGCCCAGGAACTCGCGTTCGCCGCAATCGGCCACGAGGTCAACCTCGGGTCGCCCAAGCAGCTGCAGACTGTCCTCTTCGAGGAACTCCAGCTGCCCAAGACCAAGAAGATCAAATCCGGCTACACCACTGATGCGGCGTCGCTGAAGAACCTGCTGGAAAAGACCGGCCACGAATTCCTGGTCCAGCTGATGGCCCACCGGGAATCCTCGAAGCTGCGCCAGATGCTGGAATCACTGAAGAAGTCCGTCACGGAAGACGGCCGGATCCACACCACGTACGCGCAGAACGTGGCAGCCACGGGCAGGATCTCCTCCAACAACCCGAACCTGCAGAACATCCCCATCCGCAGCGAGGAAGGCCGGCGCGTCCGGGGCATCTTTGTGGTCAGCGACGGCTACGAGTGCCTGCTCTCCGCGGACTACTCCCAGATCGAAATGCGCATCATGGCCCACCTTTCGGGTGACGCCGGCCTGATCCAGGCGTACCTGGAAGGCGAGGACCTCCACCGCTTTGTGGGCTCCAACATCTTCCACGTCCCCACAGACCAGGTCACCAGCGCCATGCGGTCCAAGGTCAAGGCGATGTCCTACGGCCTCGCCTACGGACTGACCTCGTTTGGGCTCTCCAAGCAGCTGGAGATCTCCGTCGATGAGGCACGGACCCTGATGAAGGACTACTTCGACCGGTTCGGTGCCGTCCGCGACTACCTCCGCGGCGTGGTGGACCAGGCCCGGATTGACGGCTACACCGCCACCATCGAGGGGCGTCGCCGGTACTTGCCGGACCTCACCAGCACAGACCGCCAGTTGCGCGAGAACGCGGAGCGCATCGCACTGAACTCGCCCATCCAGGGCTCGGCTGCGGACATCATCAAGCGCGCCATGCTGGGCGTGCACTCCGAACTCGCGGCCCAGGGCCTGAAATCACGCATGCTCCTGCAGGTCCATGACGAACTGGTGCTGGAAGTGGCCGCCGGCGAGCGGGAAGCGGTGGAGAAGCTCGTGACCGAGCAGATGGCGGGCGCAGCGGACCTGAGCGTCCCGCTCGACGTCCAGATCGGTGTGGGGCCGAGCTGGTACGACGCCGGCCACTAGGAACGGACGGGTTACCGGACGACGGTGGCCAGGAAGGCGGGCGGGGCGCAATGGACAAGTATGACGTCAGGAAACAGTCCAAGGAACTGTATGCGCCCCGCGCGCGGGGCTTCGAGCTCGTCACCGTCCCTCCACTGAACTACCTGATGCTGGACGGGCAGGGCAACCCGGGGACGGCCCCCGCCTACGCTGCCGCGCTCGAGGCCCTGTATTCGGTGTCCTACGCCGTCAAGTTCGCCAGCAAGCATGCGGGCCGGGACTACGCCGTCGGGCCGCTGGAGGGCCTGTGGACAGCAGACGACCCTGGCGCGTTCACCCGGGGTGACAAAGACAGCTGGAAGTGGACCATGATGATCCCGCAGCCGGACTGGATCGGTGCAGCCGAGGTGCACGACGGCATTGCGAAGGCCGCGGCGAAGAAAGCTCCGGCGCTGGACCTGCTCCGTCTGGAGACCCTCGACGAAGGCCTTTCGCTGCAGATCCTGCACATCGGCAGCTACGCCGATGAGGCTCCCACGCTGCACCGGCTGCACACTGAGTTCATGCCGGCCAACGGCTTCGGCTTCGCCGGCCCGCACCACGAGATCTACCTCAGCGACGCCCGCAGGGTGGCGCCGGACAAGCTCAGGACCATCCTGCGCCAGCCCGTGCGGCGGCTCTGACCCACCTGCAGCCGGCACTGGCGTGTTGCTGTGGCCACCGGCCGGATGGATTGGTTAGGCTCGGCTGTGTGGCTGAACTGAGTGGGGACTATGAAATCAGGCGCTTCGACGCCGTATCCAAGGACGAACCTGGATACGCCGAAGCGGAAAAGTGGGTCAGGGCAGTAGCTTTCGGCTTCCACGAGTCCACCCGGACGCCCGAGCATGTGGCGAAATCCCTGGCGACGTACCGGGCTGACCGCCGTGTCCTGACCGGTGCGTACCAGACCGGTGAGGTGGCCCCCGGGTCCCTCCCGGCCGACGTCCCGGTGGCAACGTTCGGCACGCTCCGCAAAACCCTCAACATTGGCTTCGGCCGGATGCTGGAAACCCAGATGGTCACCGCCGTGACGGTGCGGACCTCTCACCGGCGCCGCGGCCTGCTGCGCCGCATGATGTCCGAGGACCTGGACATGGCCCGGCGCGACGGCTTGGCGATAGCCGCACTGACCGCGTCCGAAGGGTCAATTTACGGACGGTTCGGCTACGGGGTGGCCAGCTTCGAACGCACCGTGAAGGTGGATACCACCGCCCGGTTCCAGCTGAACCACCAGGCTGTGGGCACTGTGGAGGTTGCTGATCCCAAGGTGCTGCTGGACGTGGCGCCCGAAATCTTTGAACGCGTCCACCGCATAACACCGGGATCGATCGGCCGCCAGGAGTGGTACCGCCAGCTGGCCTCTGGATCCCTGGGCCGGGACGGCAAGGAGGATCCGGCCGTCAAGGTGGCACTGCACTACGGACCCGGCAACACCGTGGACGGCTACGTCTCCTACAAATTCCTGGGCTGGGACACCGAGCCCTACACCGTCGAAGTGGTGGACCTCGTGGCCGCCACCAACGAGGCGTACCTGGAGCTGTGGCAGTTCCTGGGCGCCATCGACCTGGTGGAACGGGTCACGTGGGCAGAGGCTCCGGTGGACGATCCGCTGGCCTGGGCGCTGGCCGATCCGCGGTGCATCGAGTCCTCGGACGGCAGGGACATGCTCTGGCTCCGCATCCTGGACGTCCCCAAGGCACTGGAAGCCCGGCGTTATCCAGTGGACGGGCGGCTGGTGCTGGAAGTGCACGACCCGCTGGGGCTCACGGCTGGGACTTACGCCGTGCAGGTCAGCGGCGGTGAGGCCGCCGTCGTGGGCCTTGAAGCGGAGGAACAGCCGGACCTGACCCTGGACGTCTCAGCACTGTCATCAATTTATCTTGGTGCGGTCTGCCCGGTTACGCTGGCGGCAGCTGGGCGGATCCGCGAACACATGCAGGGCGCGGCGCTCCAGGCTCGTGGCTTGTTTGCGGTTGAGCGTGCCACGCACTGCCTGACCCACTTCTAGGGGCTCCTGCCTCATCCAAGGACAAATCCATGGGGGATATTGCCGTGCCGGGGCTGACCAGCCGCCGGGCGATTGTGTTTGGCCTTACTTCGGGCGTATTTGCTGCGGTGTCGGCGTGTGCTGCACCGACTGCAACCGGGACCGGCGGGCCGGCCGCACCGGATGAACAACAGGACCTGGCCGCGGCAGTCCCGCCGGGGCAGGCTGCGCCAGCGGAGGAATTGCCGGGGCCAACCCAGCCCCTCCCAGAGACGCCGCTAGTGGTGCCGCCGCCGTCGAAGGCCCAGCTCGTGGCGGAGTTTTCCGGCCGGCGGCCCACCGAATGGGGCCTGGCGGTGACGGGTGTGGTCACCAAATCACCGACCCGCCAGGCCGTTATCACCCTGGACGCCTGCGGCGGCCCTGGCGGATCCGGCGTTGACCAGGAGTTGCTTGCCGTGCTGCGGAAGTTGAACATTCCGGCCACCCTTTTTGTGAACGCGCGGTGGATCCAGGCAAACCGGAACCTCGCCGCAGAACTGGGGGCAGACCCGCTCTTTGAACTGGCCAACCATGGCTGGCTTCACCGGCCGCTGTCGGTCTCCGGCAAATCCGCGTACGGCATCGCAGGCACCGCTGGTGTCGCCGACGCTTACGACGAGCTGACGAAGTGCCAGGAAGTGCTCCTGGATGCGGCAGGGCGGCCCTCACGCTTTTTCCGGGCAGGCACGGCCTACTACGACGAAGTGGCTGCGGGGATGACCCGTCGCCTGGGCATGCTGCCGGTGAACTTCAGCATCAACGCCGACGCCGGTGCCACGCTGCCGCCGGCAGCAGTCGCGTCCGCGTTGTCTGCCACAGGACCTGGAGACATTGTCATTGCGCACTTCAACAAGCCGGGCAGCGGCACGGCGGCCGGCTTCCGGCAGTCGCTGCCGCGGCTGCAGGGCGGCGGGACCACTTTTGCCCGGCTGGTCGATGTGCTGCCCGCGCTTTGACCCCCGTTGGCCGCTGCGACTAGAATAAGTGGGCGCGTACTACGTGCGCGTTTCTAGAATCCACAAAATCAGGATGACCCGGCAGATCCTTGCGAGCTGCCGAGACCTGCGCCTGCGTTCCATAACGTGGGCGCGGTGGTTTGCCTGACCGACTAACTATCCACAACGGAGCCCCTACTACATGACCATCACCTCCACCGAGAAGCCCGGTACCCCCGTAGTCGCGATTAACGACATCGGTACCGCTGAGGACTTCCTCGCAGCAGTCGACGCCACCATCAAGTACTTCAACGACGGAGACCTCGTCGAAGGTACCGTCGTCAAGGTCGACCGCGATGAAGTTCTGCTCGACATCGGTTACAAGACCGAAGGTGTCATCCCCTCCCGCGAGCTGTCCATCAAGCACGACGTTGATCCCGGAGACGTTGTCTCCGTTGGCGATCTCGTCGAAGCCCTGGTGCTCACCAAGGAAGACAAAGAAGGCCGCCTGATCCTCTCCAAGAAGCGTGCTCAGTACGAGCGCGCCTGGGGCGACATCGAGAAGGTCAAGGAAGAAGACGGTGTTGTCACCGGTACCGTCATCGAGGTTGTCAAGGGTGGTCTTATCCTCGACATCGGTCTGCGCGGCTTCCTGCCCGCATCCCTCGTCGAGATGCGCCGTGTGCGCGACCTTGCTCCGTACATCGGTCAGCAGATCGAAGCCAAGATCATCGAGCTGGACAAGAACCGCAACAACGTTGTGCTGTCCCGCCGTGCATGGCTCGAGCAGACCCAGTCCGAGGTCCGCTCCACGTTCCTCAACAAGCTGGAAAAGGGCCAGGTCCGTCCCGGCGTCGTTTCCTCCATCGTCAACTTCGGTGCATTCGTGGACCTGGGCGGCGTAGACGGCCTCGTCCACGTTTCCGAGCTGTCCTGGAAGCACATCGACCACCCGTCCGAGGTTGTCGAAGTTGGCCAGGAAGTCACCGTCGAGGTTCTCGAGGTCGACCTGGACCGCGAGCGTGTTTCCCTGTCGCTCAAGGCTACGCAGGAAGATCCGTGGCAGACCTTCGCCCGCACCCACGCCCTCGGCCAGGTTGTTCCGGGTAAGGTCACCAAGCTCGTTCCGTTCGGTGCGTTCGTTCGCGTCGAAGACGGCATCGAAGGCCTCGTGCACATCTCCGAACTGGCTGTCCGCCACGTGGAGCTGGCCGAGCAGGTTGTCTCCGTTGGTGACGAGCTGTTCGTCAAGGTCATCGACATCGACCTCGAGCGCCGCCGCATCTCCCTCTCCCTCAAGCAGGCTAACGAGGGCGTTGACGCCGACAGCACCGAATTCGATCCGGCTCTCTACGGCATGGCCGCTGAGTACGACGAAGAGGGCAACTACAAGTACCCGGAGGGCTTCGACCCGGAGTCCAACGAGTGGCTTGAAGGCTACGAGAACCAGCGCGCCGCCTGGGAGCAGCAGTACGCTGACGCCCAGACCCGCTGGGAAGCACACAAGAAGCAGGTTGCCCAGCACGCTGCCGACGACGCTGCAGCTGCAACGTCCGGTGACAGCGATTCCGGCACCACCAGCTACTCCTCCGAGCCTGCTGCAGCCGAGACCGGTGCAGGCACGCTTGCTTCGGACGAGGCTCTTGCCGCTCTGCGCGAGAAGCTGACCGGCAACTAATTCCGCCTTTCCCTTCACGGGGAACAGCTGAATAGCCAACAAAAGGACCCCCGCCATGTGGCGGGGGTCCTTTTTGCTGGGTGGCCCGAAGCGGAAAGAACCGGCGCGGCGCCCAGCCGGCAGCACGCACGCCGCGGGTCAGCCCCGTGCCGGGTCGATGTTCGGGTTGAGGTGGAAGAAATTCGTGGGGTCATACTGCCTCTTGACGGCGACAAGGCGCTGCCAGTTCCCTCCCCAGCCGCGCCGGCTGACCTCTGACCCGGTGTCCGCTTCCACATTGAGGTAACTGCCGCCGGTCACGTAGGCGTCCAGAGCCCGGGCGGTGTGTCTTGTCCACTCGACCATGGCCTGGTCGTCGCCGGGGTTGTCCCAGGCGGCGGGCAAGTCGTAGGCGAACCGGGCAGTCCGGTGTGCGAAGGCCGTGGCGGAAACGTCGACGTCGCTGATTGCTCCTCCCAGGTGGTGGAAATCGATCTCCAGGGCCTGGTGGGGTGCGTTGGTGAAGGCTTCCACCGCGAGTTCGACGGCGGCGCGGGGCAGGGCTTCCATCAGGCCGGTCTTCATGTAGTAACGGCGGCCCCACGGATACTGTTCGTCCGACATGGACTGCATGAACAGGAACGTCCGCTGGCCGCTGAGATCGATGGCCGGTGGACCGTATTCGCGCAGGGGCCGCACAGCCGCGAAACCGTCAGCAACGCCCCCGCACCACATCCCGGCTACTCCGACGGCAGGGGCTCCATGCATCGCTGCCGGATACGGATCGCCCGGAGGGACGTTGAACAGGAAGATCAGGGAGGTCAGCTCACGCGGCGCGTCCTCGACAAAGTCGAGGTAGCGTTCGAATACCTCGTGGGCCTGGTCCAGGGGCCAGGCAAGCAGCAGGGCGAGCACGTCCCGGTCCACCTGCCGGGCCTGGAATTCGAAGCCCGTGACGACGCCGAAGTTGCCGCCGCCTCCGCGCAGTGCCCAGAACAGGTCGGCGTTCTCGTCCGCCGAGGCGTGCACGAGCCGGCCCTCGGCGGTGACCACCTCCGCGGAAAGCAGGTGGTCGATCGTCAGCCCGTACCGGCTCATGAGCAGCCCGACTCCTCCGCCGAGGGAAAGGCCCCCGATCCCGGTATGCGAAACCACCCCCGCCGGGACGGCGAGACCGAATTCCTGGGTGCGCCGGTCGATTTCGCCGAGGAGGCAGCCGCCTCCCACACCTACCTTCCGGGAGGCGGGGTCGATGCTGATGTCCTTCAGTCCCGCCAGTGAAATGACCATCCCGCCGTCGCTCGTGCCGAAGCCGGGCAGGCTGTGGCCACCGCCGCGCACGGCCACCTCAAGCAGGTGCTCGCGTGCGAAACGTATCGCGGTTTGGACTTCGGCAGCGTCAGTGCAGGTGGCGACGAGTGCGGGCCGGCGGTCGATCATCGCGTTCCAGACCCTGCTCTGTGCGGCGTATGGCGCATCGTCAGGAGTGATGACAGGAAGCCGCAGTGCCGAACGCAGCCGGGAGAGCTGACGTCCGGTGACCGGGTGATGAACTTCGCCGTCCATTTCCTGATGCTATTCCCGCGGCGCCGTGACGTGAAGTCCGTGCGAATCCGCGCCCGCTGCTAGCGGAGCTCCAGTCGTGCCGTGACGGCACCGGGGCCTCGGACGAGGGTCGCGCCTGCCGAGCGAAGCAGGCCCTGGGCTGCTTCGTTGCCAGCCGTTGTTTCCGCCACCAGGACGGCCGCACCGGCGGATGCGGCCTTGGCAGCCACCAGCCGGATCACGGTCCGCCCGATGCCCTGGCCGCGGACGTTTCGGCCCAGCCAGATGCCTGTTTCCACTGAATCGGGCCCGGTACGTTTCAGCCTGACGGAACCGGCGGGGCTGCCGTCGCACAGAACGGCCCAGCTCTTTTCCCTGGCAGGCCCGTCCAGGCCCGCCGCCGCGGCCCGGTGGTAGGCGCGGAACCAGTCAATCCGTTCGGCGTTCCACCCGGTCCCGACGCCGAGCGGGGGAGTGACTTCATCCGGCGACGCGTCGTCCATGGCCAGCGCCAGGAGCCGCTCCAGCATGGGTTCGTCGACGTCGGCCAGCCGGACGTCAGGGGAGCGGGACATCGACCCACTCCGTTCCGCCGGGCATCAGCGCGGCCTTACCGGCGGTGAGGGACAGGACCCTTTCTGACGCTGCGGCGATGTCAGCCTGCCCGTCCGGGATGGCCAGGCGCAGGACGGTGTGCCGGGCGCCATAGCTCGTTTCCGCCATGACAAACCCTGCGGCCCGCAGGTCATTCTCCAGGCGGCCGGCAGCTGCATGGGGAACGGACGCCTCGCAGATCCGCAGCCGGCGGCGCTGCACAAGCGGCGCGCGTTCCAGTGCCGCGGACACCGACTCCGAATAGGCACGGACCAGTCCGCCGGCGCCCAGCAGAATGCCGCCAAAATAGCGTACGACGACGGCGCTGACGTCGCTGAGGTCCGCATGTCCCGGCGTGGTTTCCCGTTTGATGATTGCTTCCAGCATCGGAATGCCTGCGGTGCCGGACGGCTCGCCGTCGTCATTCGAGCGCTGGATCTCCCGATCCGCCCCGAGGACAAACGCTGAGCAGTGGTGGCGGGCGTCGTGGAATTCCCGGCGCAGGCCGGCCACCAGGCCGCGGGCGGAATCCTCGTTGCTGGCGCGCCGCAGCACCGTGATGAACCTGGACCGTTTGATGTCGATCTCGTGCCGGAAGTCCGGGCCCGCCGCCAGGGTGGTGTACGACGCGGTTCGGCTCTCTTGCTGTTGCACCATCCGAGTCTAGGCCCCACCGCCGCGCACCTCGGTGCGCCCGGCCAGGGAACCCAGACGTGCGGATAGGCTGGTGGCGTGCTGAAGATCGGGTTGACGGGCGGGATCGCCTCTGGGAAGTCAGTGGTGGCCGCGCGCCTGGCGGAGCTCGGCGCCGTGCTCGTTGACGCCGACGCGCTTGCCCGGGAGGTGGTTGAGCCGGGAACGCCGGGACTGGCGCGCGTCGTGGAAGCCTTCGGCCCGGAGATGCTGGACGAGGCAGGGCGGCTGGACCGGGCCCGGCTCGGCGCCGTGGTCTTTGGTGACGCCGCGAAGCTTGCCGTGCTTAACGGCATCGTGCATCCGCTGGTCCGCGAAGCTGCTGCCGGCATCGTTGCCGCAGCGGGCGACGGCGACATCGTAGTCCAGGACATTCCCCTCCTCGTCGAAACCGGCCAGGGCAACAGTTTCCACCTCGTCCTGGTCGTCGACGCCCCGGACGACGTCCGGATCCGGCGCATGGCGGAACACCGCGGAATGACCCCCGGCGAAGCCGATTCCCGCATGGCCGCCCAGGCCAGCCGGGAACAGCGCAACGCCGCCGCTGACGTGGTGCTGGACAACGCGGGAACCCGGGACCAGTTGCTTGCCATGGTGGACTCACTCTGGGCTGACAGGCTCCGGCCCTTCGCGGACAACCTCCGGCGGGGGGTCCGCGCCCGCCGCACAGACGGGCCGGTGCTGCGGGCCCACCAGGCTGACTGGGCATACCAGGCGGCACGGATCGGGGCGCGGATCCTGGCCGCCGCCCCGGGCGACATTTTGGGTGTTGACCACATCGGCTCCACGGCAGTGCCCGGGCTGGCGGCAAAGGACGTCCTGGACCTCCAGGTCACCGTGCCCGATCTCGCCGTCGCGGACCGGATCGGCCCTGCCTTGGCCGCGGCCGGATTCCCGTCCGTTCCAGGGGTCCAGGCTGACACGCCCAAGCCGGAGCAGCCCGATCCGGAGCAGTGGCAGAAGCGGTTTCACGCGAACGCCGACCCAGGCAGGGCCGTGAACCTCCACGTCCGCGCGGCCGGCACGCCGGGCTGGCGGTATGCGCTGCTGTTCCGGGACTGGCTGCGCAGCGACCCCGCCGCCGTCGTGATGTACGAAGCGCATAAACGCGAACTGTCCGCGCGGCATTCCGGCGATACGGGCACAGCCAGGTACGCGGACGCGAAGGAACCGTGGTTCACGGACGTTGCCTGGCCGCTGATGGAGGAGTGGGCCCGCCGCACGGGGTGGGTGCCGCCGTCGTACCCTGTTCGCCGGTAACTGATCCGGCTGTTCCTGTCGGTCCCCGGTTGTAGATTAGATTCATGAGCCTTGCCCAGGAAATCAACCGAGTTGTCGCGCCCTTCGAGGTCATCAGCGAGTTCCAGCCTGCCGGCGACCAGCCGGCAGCCATCACCGAGCTGACGGAGCGCATCAAGAACGGCGAAAAGGACGTTGTCCTGCTCGGCGCCACCGGTACCGGCAAGAGCGCCACCACGGCCTGGCTGATCGAACAGGTCCAGCGGCCCACCCTGGTCATGGTGCAGAACAAGACCCTGGCCGCCCAGCTCGCCAACGAATTCCGTGAACTGCTGCCCAACAACGCGGTGGAATACTTCGTCTCCTACTACGACTACTACCAGCCTGAGGCGTACGTAGCCCAGACGGACACCTTCATCGAGAAGGACTCCTCCATCAACGAGGAAGTGGAACGTCTCCGCCACTCCGCCACCAACGCCCTGCTGACCCGCCGCGACGTGATCGTTGTTGCCACGGTGTCCTGCATCTACGGCCTCGGCACCCCGGAAGAGTACATCGCGGGCATGGTCACGCTCCGCAAGGGTGCGCAGATGAACCGCGACGACCTGCTCCGGAAGTTCGTCGCCATGCAGTACGCCCGCAACGACATGGACTTCCACCGCGGCACGTTCCGGGTCCGCGGCGACACCGTGGAAATCATCCCGATGTACGAGGAACTGGCCATCCGGATCGAATTCTTCGGCGACGAGATCGAGAACATCCACACCCTCCATCCGCTCACTGGCGAGATGATCCGGGACGAAGAGGAAATGTACGTCTTCCCGGCCTCGCACTATGTGGCCGGTCCCGAGCGGATGGCCCGGGCCATCAAGCGGATCGAGGACGAACTCGCCGAGCGGCTGCAGGTCCTGGAAAGCCAGAACAAGCTGGTGGAAGCCCAGCGGCTCCGGATGCGCACCACCTACGACCTCGAAATGATGCAGCAGATGGGCTTCTGCAACGGCATCGAGAACTACTCGTCGCATATCGATGGCCGCGCCCGCGGGACCGCGCCGCACTGCCTCATCGACTACTTCCCGGACGACTTCCTGCTGGTGATCGACGAATCCCATGTCACCGTGCCGCAGATCGGCGCCATGTATGAAGGCGACATGTCCCGCAAGCGGAACCTCGTGGACTTCGGCTTCCGCCTGCCTTCGGCCATGGACAACCGCCCGCTTAAATGGGATGAGTTCCTTGAACGCGTCGGCCAGACCGTCTACCTGTCCGCCACCCCCGGCAAGTACGAACTCGGCAAGGCCGACGGCTTCGTGCAGCAGATCATCCGGCCCACCGGCCTGATCGACCCCGAGGTGGTGGTCAAGCCCACCAAGGGCCAGATCGATGACCTGCTGGGCGAGATCAAGACGCGGACAGCGAAGAACGAACGCGTCCTGGTGACCACACTGACCAAACGCATGGCCGAGGACCTCACCGACTACCTGCTGGGCCACGGCATCAAGGTCGAATACCTGCACTCCGACGTCGACACGCTCCGGCGGGTGGAACTGCTCCGGGAGCTCCGGATGGGCGTCTTCGACGTCCTGGTGGGCATCAACCTGCTCCGCGAAGGCCTTGACCTGCCCGAGGTTTCGCTGGTGAGCATCCTGGACGCGGACAAGGAAGGCTTCCTGCGGTCCTCCACCTCGCTCATCCAGACCATCGGCCGTGCCGCCCGCAACGTGTCCGGCCAGGTGCACATGTACGCCGACCGCATCACCGATTCCATGGCCCACGCCATCGACGAGACCAACCGGCGCCGTGCCATCCAGGTGGCCTACAACACGGAAAAGGGCATCGATCCGCAGCCGCTGCGGAAGAAGATCGCCGACATTACCGACCAGCTGGCCAAGGAAGACGCCGACACCCAGGAGCTGCTCAACAACAACCGTCTGGCGAAGGGCGCCAAGCGTGGTAAGTCCGCCGCGAAGGGCGCGGCCCAGGTCCGCGCAGACGGCCTGGCCGCGGCTCCGGCGGAGGACCTCGTTGGCCTGATCGAGCAGCTGACTGAACAGATGCATGGCGCCGCCGCCGAACTCCAGTTCGAGGTTGCGGCCCGGATCCGCGACGAAGTCAGCGAGCTCAAGAAGGAGCTCCGGCAGATGCAGGCGGCCGGCCACGCCTAGCACGGCGGGAGGGATACGTTTCGCTGCGGAATGTACCGGCGAAACATGTTCGAACGTGGGGTGCCGCCTGCTGTACAGTTAACGTCACGTAGGGGAGTATCCCGAGCGCTACGATCGTCAACACGCCAGGCATGGTTGCCTGGCCGGGCGTAGCGGGCCGCCACATCAGCACCAAGTGCACAGGCTGGCCGGAGAGACTTACACCGCTTCTCTGTACCCTGCGAAAGGCTACCCTGTGCTCGATTTGCCCGTGTGGTTCGAGGTCGGCTCCCTTGTCGTCCTTGGCCTGATCCTCCTGATCGATCTTTTGCTGGTCATCCGGCGTCCCCATGAACCTTCCATGAAGGAAGCCGGGCTGTGGGTGGCGTTCTACGTATCCCTCGCCCTCGCGTTCGCCGGTGCCATGTTCGCCTTCACCAACGCCGAGTTCGGCGGCCAGTTCGTGGCCGGCTGGGTCACGGAATACAGCCTCAGCATCGACAACCTGTTTGTCTTCATCATCATCATGGCCCGGTTCTCCGTGCCTCGGAAATACCAGCAGGAAGTGCTGATGGTGGGCATCATCATCGCCCTGATCCTGCGTGGCATCTTCATCCTGCTCGGCGCCATCGTGATCGAGCAGTTCAGCTGGGTGTTCTACATCTTCGGCGCCTTCCTGCTCTGGACCGCGTGGAAGCAGGCCCAGGATGAAGGCGAGGACGAAGAGGACAAGGAAAACCCGCTCATCGCCCGGATCCGCAAGGTCATCCCCATGTCGCAGAACTTCGACGGCGGCAAGCTGCGCACCGAGGTGAACGGCAAGAAGGTCTTCACCCCGATGCTGATCGTTTTCATTACGATCGGCCTGACCGACCTCCTCTTCGCGGTTGACTCCATCCCGGCGATCTTCGGCTTGACCCAGAGCCCGTTCATCGTGTTCACCGCCAACCTGTTCGCCCTGATGGGCCTGCGCCAGCTGTACTTCCTGCTGGGTGGCCTGATGAACCGCCTGATCTACCTCAAGCACGCGCTGTCATTCATCCTGGCGTTCATCGGCGTGAAGCTGGTGCTGCACGCAATGCACGTGAACGAACTGCCGTTCATCAACGGTGGCCACCACATCGAATGGGCACCGGAGATTCCGACCTTCGTGTCCCTGGCCGTCATCGTGGGCACTATCATCGTTGCCGTGGTTGCCAGCCTCCTAAGTTCCAAGGCGAAGACGGCCCACCTGGACCCGCGCCTCGAGGAAGACGCCAAGAAGAGCCTCAGCGACGTCGAGTAGGCTTTCCGCGCGGTTCACTCCGCGTACCGCATGTCCCTAATAATCCCGGCCGCAGCGCGGCCGGGATTATTGGCTTAAAACTGCCCCTGTAGGACGTGGCCGCCGGGGGCTATGCTCGGACCATGGCCGGCACTGTGATGACCGAAAGCGGAGTGCGCCAGGTGCAGCGGCGCACCGTGGCGCTGCTGAGCGTGGCCCAGGTTTTCGCAGGCATCGGCACGGGAGCAACCGTTTCCATCGGCTCAATCCTTGCCGTGGAACTCTCGGGCTCCACGGCCTGGGCCGGCTCCGTGGCCACCGTCATGACGCTCGGTGCAGCGCTGGCCGCGCTGCCGCTTGCCTCACTCGCCGACCGCCGGGGACGCCGGATCGGACAGGTCACGGGCCTGTCCGCCGCCATGCTCGGCACCGTGCTCATCGTCCTGTCAGTCGTATCCGGCGTGTTTGTCCTGCTCGTGCTGGGCGCTGCAGGCATTGGCATAGGGACCGCTGCCAGCCTCCAGGCGCGTTTCGCCGCCGTCGACCTTGCGGATGCCGACCACCGCGGCCGGGCGCTGTCCACCGTGGTGTGGGCAGTGACTGTGGGCGCTGTTGCCGGGCCGAACCTGATCCAGCCAGGCGCCGTGGTGGGGCAGGCCCTCGGACTGCCGCCGGTGGCCGGTCCCTTCGTCATTTCGGCGGCCGGACTCCTGCTGGCCACTATCCTGCTCTTTGCCGGCCTCAGGCCGGACCCCCTGCTGCTTGCCCGGGAGCTCGCCTCACGCCGGGGAGTCGGGGCGGACGGACCGCTGGTCCCGGCTGCCCCTCCCGGCAGCCGTCGCGGCGGTTCACTGGTCCGCGGAATGCGGGCGATCCGGCAGTCCAGGGCAGCGTGGCTGGCGCTGGCCGCCGTCGTCGGAGCGCATGCCGTGATGGTGGGCGTGATGTCCATGACGCCGCTGCACCTGCAGGAGCTTGTGGCGGGTCCCGGGCATGCAGGGCACGCCGCCACCGGCGATGTGCTGGTGATCATCGGGTTCACGATCTCCCTGCATATCGCGGGCATGTTTGCGCTCTCACCGGTCATGGGCTGGCTGACGGACAAGGCCGGCCGGACCGAAACGATCATGATCGGCTTCACCACGCTGATCGCCGCAGTGGCGGTGGCAGGCTTCGGCCAGTCCTCCACGGTGGCCGTAGCCGTGGGACTGGTCCTGCTGGGCGTGGGCTGGTCCGCGTCCACCATTTCCGGCTCCACCCTCCTGGCCGAAAGTGTCGGCCAGGAGTCCCGGGTTGTGGTCCAGGGCGTGTCGGACATGCTTATGGGCGTTGCCGGTGCGGTGGGCGGGGCGACGTCGGGCCTGGTGCTCAGCGGTGCCGGCTACCTGGGGCTGAACATGGTGGGCGCCGTGGTGGGGGCAATTGTCCTGGCGGCTGCCTCCGTGACGCTGGTGGCTGGGCGCCGCAGGTAGTGCCCAGGTCAGCGGCGGGCTGAGCGCACCATTCCCAGCAGCCGGCCGAAGATGGCCTCGCCGTCGTCAGCAATTCCGTCGTGGTGGAAATCGGGGGTCTCCCAGACCTGGAGCCCGCGGACTGCCGCCGCAGTTTCCAGGGACAGTGCCCGGTCCACGTAGATGTCGTCCCGGTAGACCGCCGCGGCAACCGGCACAGTGTTGTTGGCCAGCTGGCCACAGTCGTAGAGCGGCTTCCAGTCCGCCTTGGCGGCCAGCAGATGGGCGACCTGCCGCAGCGGCTTCAACGCGGCATCCTGCTCGAAATACCACGGGTACACCATCTCTCCGGTGAGCAGCAGCGGCATGGCATCAGGATGGAACTCGGGGTGTTCCTGCAGCACCCGCCAGGCTGCCCAGTCGCTGGCCTGACCCTGCCCGTAAATGGACTCGTGCATCAGCGCATACAGGGGATTGGCCAGCCGGGACACAATCCCCTGGACCTGTTCGAGGAACGCATCGGAGAGCCGGCTGCCGTGCAGCGACTCGGTGAACGCGTCCTCCAGCAGGTAGTGCAGGCCGTCCACCCTGGTGTTGCCGCCCAGGAAGGCCCCCACCATCTGGAACCGCTCGACGGTCAGGCGTCCGCCGTCGGGCAGGAATTCCTCGTTCCGGCGAAGATGGCCGGCAATCCGTTCCACCGTCCGCCGGTCCTCGGGGTACCAGCTGAAGTATTCGGTGTTCCGCTCCGCGACGCGCTGGAACGTGGCACGGTAGATATCGTCTGCCGGGCCGGACAGCGGGGCCAGCCCGCCGGTGATAAGTGCTTCCTTCAGCCCGTCCGGCGCGACGGAAAGATAGGTGAGGGCGCAGAACCCGCCGTAGCTTTGCCCGTAGATGCTCCAGGGGCCGGAGCCGAGGACTTCGCGGATGAGTTCGGCATCGGCCACGATCGAATCGGCCCTGAAGTGCTCAAGGTAGGCAGCCTGTTCTTCAGCGGTGCCTCGCAGGGGCAGGGTGTTCCGGTCGGCAGGGGAGGAGAGGCCGGTTCCGCGCTGGTCCAGCATGAGGATCCGGAAATCCCGGGCAGCCGCTTTACTCCAGCCGCCCAGCGACGCGAACCGGTTGCCGCGTCCGCCCGGACCGCCCTGGAGGAACAGCAGCCAGGGCAGTTCCTCCGCTTCCGCCTCCGTGTGGACTGTCGAAACGTACTCGCGGGCGAACACCGTGATGGTCTCAGCAGTGTCCCCGGTCCCAGGCGCAGTCGCGGTGCCAAAATGGTCCAGCGGCACGGTGAAATAGTGCTCGGTGGTCCGCATGCCACGGAATTCGTGGCGCGCTTTGACCGTGTGCCGTACCGGCGCTTTGGTCCGCGGAGCTGTGGCGGACTGCTCAGCCACGAACGGCCGCGACGTTGCTGCTGCCAAAGTGCTCCAGGGCGTCGCCGGTCAGCCGGAACGTGGACCAGCCGTCCATGGGGCGGGCACCGAGGCCCCGGTAGAAGTTGATGGAGGGCTCGTTCCAATCCAGGACGCTCCACTCAACCCTGGCGTAGCCGTTCTCGACGGCGGTGGCCGCGAGATGCTTCAGGAGCGCCTTGCCGTGTCCCTCGCCCCTGGCGTCCGGGCTGACGTAGAGGTCCTCCAGATAAATGCCGTGGACGCCTTCCCAGGTGGAGTAATTAAGGAACCACAGCGCGAATCCCTGTACCTCGCCGGCCGCGTTCTCAGCCATCGTGGCGAACACGCGGGGGTTTTCCCCGAACAGGACGTCGGCGAGCATGTCCGGGGTGTTGCGGACAGCGTCCGGTTCCTTCTCGTAGATGGCCAGTTCGTGGATCATCTGCAGGATTGCGGGGACGTCGTGCCGGGTTGCGGGGCGGATTACACTCATGGTCCGAGTTTACTAGGGCCTTAGAGCCGGTTGACGTCGGTCACGCGGACCACCGCAGTGCCGGTTTCGTCGGAGGCGGCCAGGTCCACTTCGGCGGAGATTCCCCAGTCGTGGTTGCGTGCCGGATCGTCGAAGATCTGCCGGACCTTCCACAGCCCGGGCTCCTCGGTGATGATCAGCAGCCCGGGTCCACGCGCATCCGGTCCGGTGCCGATGTCATTGTGCTCGTCGAAGTAGTCGTCAAGGACGTCTTCCCAGCGTTCGGCATCCCAGCCGGCGCCGCCGTCGAGCTCTCCCAGGGCTGCCGCATCCTCATCGGCGAACAGTTCCACGCGGCGGAACATCTCGTTGCGCACCATCACCCGGAAGGCGCGGATGTTGGACGTCAACGACGGCGGCGGGGGAGGCGGAGCGTCGTGCGGGGTAGGCGCGGCGCCGGACGTCAGTTCCTCCCACTCATCCAGCAGGCTGGAATCGACCTGCCGGACGAGCTCGCCCAACCAGGCGATGAGGTCTTCGAGGTCCTCGCGGAGCAGGTCCTGGGGCACGGTCTGGCGCAGCGCCTTGAAACAGTCGGCGAGGTAGCGCAGCACAATGCCCTCGGAGCGGGCCAGTCCGTAGAACTGGACGAATTCGCCGAAGTTCATCGCGCGTTCGTACATGTCCCTGACCACCGACTTGGGGGCCAGCTCGAAGTCGCCCACCCACGGCGCGGCCTTGCGGTAGACCTCGAACGCTTCACCCAGGAGCTCCGCGAGCGGCTGCGGATAGGTGACCTCCTCCAGCATCGCCATGCGCTGGTCGTACTCTATGCCGTCGGCTTTCATCGCCGCGATGGCTTCGCCGCGGGCCTTCTTCTGCTGGGCGGACAGGATCTGGCGGGGCTTCTCCAGCGTCGCCTCGATCACGGACACCACGTCCAGGGCGTACGCCGGCGACTCCGGATCCAGCAGTTCCAGCGCCGCGAGGGCGAACGGCGAGAGTGGCTGGTTCAGGGCAAAGTTGGCCTGCAGGTGGACGGTGAGCCTGACGGTCCTGCCGTCCGCGGCCTGCTCCTCCGGCGGAATGCGCTCCACGACCTCGGCGGCGAGGAGTTCGCGGTAGATACCCAAAGCCCTTTTCATCAGCTGCAGCTGCGAGGACCGCGACTCGTGGTTCTCGGTCAAGAGCCGACGGGCGGCGTGGAACGGGTCGCCCGGCCGTTCCATGAGGTTCATCAGCATCGCGTGCGTGACGCTGAAGCTTGAGTTCAAGGGATCGGGGACCGATTCCACCAAGCGCTTGAAGGTTGGCTCACCCCAGGAGACAAAGCCCTCCGGCGGTTTCTTCTTGACCACCTGGCGGAGTTTCTTCTGGTCGTCGCCGAACTTTGCGGTGGCCTTGGCCATCGCCTTCACGTTTTCAGTCACGTGCTCCGGTGCCTGGACCACCACCGTGCCGGCGGTGTCATAGCCCGCCCGTCCGGCCCGGCCTGCAATCTGGTGGAACTCCCGTGAGTTAAGCAGCCGGGTGCGTACGCCGTCGTACTTGCTCAAAGCCGTGAGCAGGACGGTGCGGATGGGCACGTTGATGCCTACGCCAAGGGTGTCGGTTCCGCAGATCACCTTGAGCAAGCCGGCCTGGGCGAGCTGTTCCACCAGCCGGCGGTACTTCGGCAGCATGCCCGCGTGGTGGACGCCGATGCCGTGCCGGACCAGCCGGTTGAGCGTTTTGCCGAATCCCGCGGCAAACCGGAAGCTGGCGATCAGCTCCGCGATCTTGTCCTTTTCCTCGCGGGTGCACACGTTGATGCTCATGAGGGTCTGGGCGCGGTCGATCGCCTCGATCTGGCTGAAGTGCACGACGTAAACCGGCACCTGTTTGGTGGAGAGCAGTTCCTCGAGGGTCTCGTGGACCGGCGTCTGGTGGTAGTAGTAGTGCAGCGGGATGGGCCGCTCGGCCGAGCTGACGGTGGTGGTGGGCCGGCCGGTGAGTTCGGTGATGCCGTCCTCGAACCGGCTGACATCACCCAGCGTGGCGGACATCAGGAGGAACTGCGCCTGCGGCAGCTCCAGCAGCGGCACCTGCCAGGCCCAGCCGCGCTGCGGATCCGAGTAGAAGTGGAACTCGTCCATGATCACGGCGCCAAGCTCCGCTGCGGCGCCTTCGCGGAGCGCGATGTTCGCCAGGATCTCGGCCGTGCAGCAAATGATGGGCGCGTCCTGGTTGACGCCCGAATCGCCGGTGATCATGCCCACGTTTTCGGCGCCGAAGATGTCGCACAACGCAAAGAACTTCTCGGAAACGAGTGCCTTGATCGGGGCTGTGTAGTAGCTGCGCTGCCCACGCGCCATGGCCTGGAAATGTGCGGCGATGGCCACGAGTGACTTTCCGGAGCCGGTCGGCGTGGCGAGAATAACGTTGGCACCGGTGGCGAACTCCATGATGGCCTCGTCCTGGGCGGCGTACAGTTCCAGCCCCCGGCTTTCGGTCCACTCAAGGAATTGTGTGTAGAGGGCGTCCGGGTCGATCCCCGCGCCCGAGGGGTTTGAGGCGGGCAGGACGGGCAGCTGGTCAACGAGTTTCATTGTTTTCCAGCTTAGTGCCCGGCAGCTGCCGGAGATCCTGGCATGGGCGGGTTAGGCTCGCGTTACCGGAGCCGACAACAGACCGTGGAGATAAATGTGGAGTGGGACCCAGTAAAGTACGTCCAGTTCGGCGACTACCGGGACCGGCCGTTTTTTGACCTCACCGGCCGGATCCAGGCGGAGTCCCCACGTAAGGTGTTGGACCTGGGGTGCGGTCCCGGGAACCTCACGGCAACCCTTGCCCGCAGGTGGCCACAAGCGCAGGTCGTGGGGCTCGACTCGTCCAGCCAGATGCTGGCCAAGGCTGCCGTCCAGGCCGACGGACACAAACACCTGAGCTTCGAGCAGGCAGACATCGCAGGCTGGATGCCCTCCGCCGAAACGGATGTGGTGGTCACCAACGCAGCACTGCAGTGGGTGCCGGGCCACCAGAAGATGCTGGCGCGCTGGCTGGAAGCCCTCCAGCCAGGTGCCTGGTTCGCCATGCAGGTGCCGGGGAATTTCAGCGCACCGTCGCACACGCTGATGCGGGAACTGGCCGGATCGGCGGCGTGGGCGGCGAAGCTGGCAGGTGTCCTGCGCGGAGGGGAGTCCGTGGGGGAGCCTGCCGACTACCTGGGCATCATGCTGGACGCCGGCTGCACTGCCGACGCCTGGGAAACCACTTACCAGCAGGTCCTGCCCGGGACCGATCCGGTGCTGGAGTGGGTCCGGGGTACCGCCCTGCGGCCGGTCCTGGCGGCGCTTTCCGCCGAGGACGGAGCTGCCTTCGAATCCGAATACGCGGCGGCGCTGCGGGCGGCCTATCCCGGCACTGGCCACGGGACCGTGTTCCCGTTCAGAAGAATCTTCGCTGTGGCCCGGAAAAACCCCTAGGCTTCGAACTCCATTCGATGTAATTTGCTGACGCCACGCGTCACGCCGTATGACAACGGAACGAATGTGATGTGGCTTACAATGACGGAGCGGCTGTTAGGGGCGGGCTAGTCCGGTTCCTGACTGGCCTCCAGACTACGTGCGGAGGTGCAGTGCTTTTCGGTTTGATGATCCGGCTGCTTGCCGCCCACAAGGTTCCTGTCGCGGCGGTCGTCCTCCTGCAGCTGGTCCAGACCCTGGGCAACCTCCTGCTGCCCACCGTCAACGCAGCCATCATCGACGACGGCATCGTCCCCGGCGACACCGCGGTGATTCTGAGGCTCGGTGCGGTCATGGCCGGCATAGCCGCCGTGCAGGCAGCCGCAGCCCTGGGGGCCGGGTACCTCGGGGCCGTGGTGGCCATGAAGCTGGGCCGCCAGCTGCGCCAGGAGGTTTTTGGGAAGATCCAGTCGTTGTCATCCCAGGAAGTTGCCGGCTTCGGGGCGCAGAGCCTCGTGACCAGGACCACCAATGACACCCTGCAGATCCAGTCCTTCGCGGTGCTTGTCTTCACCATGCTGGTCGCGGCCCCGGTCATGGGCGCCGGCGGCATTGTCCTGGCGCTGCAGCAGGACGTGGCGCTCTCCTCTGTGGTCATTGTCATTGTGCCTGTGCTGCTGGCCATCATGTACCTCATCGTCCGCCGCCTGGTGCCGCTCTACCGGGACGGGCAGGAGCTCCTGGACCGCACCGGGGAAGTGCTGCGGGAACAGATCATCGGCGCCAGCATCATCAGGGCCTTCGTCAGGCAGGACCACGAAATCCGCCGCTTTGGACAGGCAAACGACAGGCTGACGCGGAACAACCTCCAGTCCGCCCTGCTGGTCGCCGGAATGCTGCCATTGATCATGATCGTGGTGAACCTTTCCTCGGTAGCCGTTGTCTGGTTCGGTGGCCACCGCGTCCAGGCCGGTGAGATGAAGCTCGGCGCCCTGACGGCCTTCATCGCATACATCCTGCAGATTCTGCTGGCCATCATGATGGCCATGTACGTGCTGATGACAGGCCCCCGGGCCGCTGTGTGCGCCGAGCGGCTGCTGGCAGTCCTTGAGACGCCGCAGTCCGTCCGTGACCGCCACGCGCCGGAGGTCCAGCGGGCCACGGAATGGCCGGATTTCGACGGCGCCGACGTCTCCTTCCGCGATGTCACCTTCTCTTACCCCGGCGCCGAGACCCCTGTGCTGGACTCCGTCTCGTTCACGGCCCGACCGGGCATCGTCACGGCCATCGTGGGTTCGACCGGCAGCGGGAAATCAACACTCATCAACCTGCTGCCGCGCTTCCTCGACGCCACGTCCGGGCACGTCACCCTGGGAGGACGGGACATCCGGTCCATGCCCCTGGACGTACTCCGCGCGAACATGGCCATTGCCCCGCAACGTTCCCACCTTTTCACCGGAACCATCGCCGACAACCTGAGGATCGCCTCCGGGGAAGCTACCGACACCGAGCTGTGGGCAGCACTGGAAACAGCGGAAGCGGCGGACTTCGTACGGGAGCTGCCGCTGCAGCTCCAGGCTCCGGTGGGGCAGGGCGGCACCACCCTTTCCGGTGGCCAGCGCCAACGGTTGTGCATTGCCCGCGCCCTGCTTCGCCGTGCGCCCCTATACCTTTTTGATGACAGCTTTTCGGCGCTGGACTTTGAGACCGAAGCCCGGCTGCGCCAGCGCCTCGAAACCGCGCTGGGCCACGCCGTCGTTATCATCGTGGCCGAGCGGATTTCAACTGTCGCCGGAGCGGGCCAGATCCTGGTGTTCGACGACGGCCGGCTCGTGGCCGAAGGCACGCACAGCGAGCTGCTGGAGACGTCCTCCACCTACCGCGAGATCGCAGAATCCCAAATGGCCTTCGAGGACATGCCATGACCGGGCCGCCGCAGGAAGGGGACGCCGGGCATCGGTTTTGGCCCACTGCCCGCAGGCTGCTCGGGCTGCTGCGTCCGTTCCGCTGGGCCATGGCAGGCGCCGTTGCCGCCACCTGCATTTTCGCCGGACTGAATGTCGCCGCGCCC
The DNA here is from genome assembly GCF_040812005.1 of Arthrobacter sp. HS15c. Classification (NCBI taxonomy): domain Bacteria; kingdom Bacillati; phylum Actinomycetota; class Actinomycetes; order Micrococcales; family Micrococcaceae; genus Arthrobacter; species Arthrobacter sp. HS15c. The sequence continues at coordinate 125,188 of NZ_JBFOHM010000009.1, read as the reverse complement.
AAATACCTGGGCGATGCCACAGACATCGTGGTGGACGGGGTCCTGGCCGGAACTCTCGACTGGCGCGGGCTGGGCCGCCTGCTGGCGGCGGTCTCCTTGATGTACGTCGGCGCCTCGCTGTTCAACTGGATCCAGGGTTCGCTCACTGCCCGCTCCGTCCAGGGCGTGATGTACCGCCTTCGAGCCTCCGTGCAGGACAAGCTGCACCGGCTGCCGTCCACGTACTTCCAGGAACAGTCCAGGGGCGATGTGCTTAGCCGCGCCACCAACGATATCGACAACATAGCCCAGGCCCTCAGCCAGGCCCTCACCCAACTGATCATGTCGGTCCTGATGCTTTGCGGGGCATTGGCTATGATGCTCTGGATCTCGCCGCTGCTCGCCTGCATCGCCCTGCTGTCCGTGCCGCTGTCCACGCTCATCACGGTGCTGGTTACACGCCGTTCGCAGGCATATTTTGCCCGGCAATGGACCGAGACCGGAGAGCTGAACGCCCATGTCGAGGAGTTCGTCACCGGACATGAGGTCATCAAGGCATTTGGCTACCAGGAACAGGCAGCGGCCGTATTCGCTGCCAGCAACGACCGCCTGGCCAGGGCCGCAACCAGGGCCCAGTACTCGTCCGGCCTGGTCCAGCCCCTGATGATCCTGATAGCGAACATCAACTACATCGCCGTGGCGGTAGTGGGAGCCCTGCAGGTCACCGCCGGAGCAATGACCATCGGCGGCATCCAGGCTTTCATCCAGTTCAGCCGGCTTTTCACCCAGCCCGTGGGCCAGATCGGCGGCCTGCTGAACGTCATCCAGTCCTGCGTGGCTTCGGCAGGGCGTGTATTTGACCTCCTCGACGCCGCGGAGCTGCCGCAGGAGCCCCGCGGCACGACGTCCGCCGCTGAACCCTCAGGCCGCATTGTCTTTGACGATGTCACATTCGGCTACAACGAGCGGATCCCCGCCGTGCGCGGCCTGTCCTTCATGGTCGAACCGGGCCAGACGGTAGCGATCGTCGGCCACACCGGAGCGGGAAAGACCACGGTGGTGAACCTCCTGATGCGGTTCTACGAGGTAGGGTCCGGTCGCATCACCATTGGCGGAACCGACATCGCGGGAATGCCCCGGGATGCCCTGCGGTCCGGCTTCGGCGTGGTGCTTCAGGACGCGTGGCTCTTCGGCGGGACCATCCGGGAGAACATCGCCTACGGTCGGCCGGAAGCCACGGACCCGGAAATCGTTGCCGCCGCGGAGGCGAGCTACGTGGACCACTTCGTCCGGTCCCTGCCTGCCGGCTACGACACCCTGCTGCACAATGGCGGCGACCCCCTCAGCCAGGGCCAGCGCCAACTGATCACCATTGCCCGCGCCCAGCTGGCGGGCCGCAGCGTGCTGATCCTGGATGAAGCCACCAGTTCGGTGGATTCGCGGACCGAGGTACTGATACGGCAAGCCATGCGGCGGCTCCGGCGCGGAAAGACCAGTTTTGTGATCGCCCACCGTTTGTCCACAGTCCGCGACGCTGATCTAATTCTTGTCATGGACCACGGACGCATCGCCGAGCAAGGCACCCACCACAGCCTTCTGGCCGCCAACAGCTACTACGCCCGGCTGTACGCGGCCCAGTTTGCCGGTCACCCGGAGGCCCGGATACCCGGTGAGGTCCCGGACCAGGCCGGGGGCCGCCGGCCCTTGGAAGCCAGGCCCATGGAAGCCCGCGCACTGGAGGCCGACGCCATGGGGGCAGCGTTGGAGGCGGGCATTTGAGCACGGCACCGCCCTTTCCCGGGGCCTGGAAACCGAACCAGGCCAGTACTGTGGCGCTCTTCGAGCAGCTTCGCCTGCAGGTGATCCAACTGGCAGACAGCGGGGCGCTGCCGCCCGGCACCAGGCTTCCGGCCGTCAGGAACCTCGCCGGGCAGCTGGACGTGGCCCCGCACACTGTCGCACGCGCCTACAAGGAACTTGAGGCCGCCGGGGTGGTCGCAACCCGGGGGAGGAACGGGACTGTGGTCTGCGCCCGCGACGACCGCTGGGGAACACTGTCCACCGCAGCGGCCAGCTACGCGTCGGCCGCCCGCGCGCAGGGGGCCACCTTTGCCGAGGCCGTGCAGCTCCTCGCGGCCGCCTACGACGCCGAGTAGCCGCCGCACGTGGATATTCGAAGAAGTTTTCGATTAGCATGAGTGGGTGCCTAAAGCCGTAGCTGAAGAATCAGCAGTCGTGTCCGTTCCCGCCACTCCCGAAAAGTCCCTCGCAAAGCCTGCGCGTCCGGACCTCTCCCGACTGGTGGTGAAGGGCGCCCGCGAACACAACCTGCGCAACGTGGACCTCGATCTTCCCCGCGACGCCATGATCGTGTTCACGGGCCTGTCAGGATCGGGCAAGTCATCCCTCGCCTTTGACACCATCTTCGCCGAGGGCCAGCGCCGCTACGTTGAATCGCTGTCCGCCTACGCCCGGCAGTTCCTGGGGCAGGTGGACAAACCCGATGTGGACTTCATCGAGGGACTGTCACCGGCCGTCTCCATCGACCAGAAATCCACCAGCAAGAACCCCCGGTCCACCGTGGGCACCATCACCGAAATCTATGACTACATGCGCCTCCTGTGGGCCAGGGTCGGGCGTCCGCACTGCCCGGTCTGCGGCGAGCCGGTAGCCAAGCAGACACCTCAGCAGATCGTGGACCAGCTGCTGGAACTCGACGAAGGCACCCGGTTCCAGGTGCTCGCCCCGGTGGTCCGCGGCCGCAAGGGCGAATTCGTGGATCTGTTCAAGGAACTGACGGCCAAGGGCTACTCGCGGGCGCGGGTGGACGGTGAGCTGGTCCAACTCAGCGACGCCCCCAAGCTGGGCAAGCAGTTCAAGCACACCATCGAGGTGGTGGTGGACCGGCTGGTGGTCAAGGAAGGCATCAGCCAGCGACTGACCGATTCCATCGAAACCGCCCTCGGACTCGCCGAAGGCCGCGTGCTGGCAGAGTTCGTGGACCTCGACGCCGACGATCCCGGCCGGCTGCGGGCGTTCTCCGAAAACCTCGCCTGCCCCAACGAGCACCCGCTCGCCATCGACGAGATCGAACCCCGTTCCTTCTCCTTCAACAATCCCTTTGGGGCCTGCGCGGCCTGCAGCGGCATCGGCACCCGCCTCGAAGTCGACGAGGAACTGATCGTCCCCAACCCGGAGCTTTCCCTCGCCGAAGGTGCCATCGCCCCGTGGTCACTGGGTACGGCCACTACCGAGTACTGGAACAGGCTGCTGGAAGGCCTCGCCAAGGAACTGGGCTTCTCCATGACAACGCCATGGGAGAAGCTGGGCAACGACGTCCGCCAGACGGTCCTGCACGGCAAGGACCACAAAGTGGTGGTCCAGTACAAGAACCGCTTCGGGCGGGAACGCAAATACAGCACCGGCTTCGAAGGCGCGATCCAGTACGTCCACCGGAAGCACGGCGAAACAGACTCCGACTGGGCCCGCGACCGCTACGAAGAGTACATGCGGCAGATCCCCTGCCCCGCCTGCAACGGTGCCCGGCTCAACCCTGCCTCCCTCTCCGTCCTCATCAACGGCAAGTCGATCGCCGATGTCGCCGCCCTGCCGATGCGTGACTGCGCCGATTTCCTGAACAACCTGGTGCTGACTGGCCGTGAGGCACAGATCGCCCACCAGGTGCTCAAGGAAATCCAGGCCAGGCTGACCTTCCTGCTGGACGTCGGCCTGGAGTACCTCAATCTGGAGCGCCCGTCCGCCACCCTGTCCGGCGGCGAAGCGCAGCGCATCCGGCTGGCCACCCAGATCGGGTCCGGCCTGGTGGGTGTGCTGTACGTGCTGGACGAACCCTCCATCGGGCTGCACCAGCGGGATAACCGCCGCCTGATCGAAACCCTCACCCGGCTGCGGGACATGGGCAACACCCTCATCGTGGTTGAACACGACGAGGACACCATCCACGTGGCGGACTGGATCGTTGACATTGGTCCCGGCGCCGGCGAGCACGGCGGCCAGGTGGTGCACTCCGGCTCCTACCAGGACCTGCTCAAGAACACCGCATCCCTGACCGGAGACTACCTGTCAGGCCGCAAGCAGATCGAGATCCCCAAGAAGCGGCGCAAGTATGACAAGAAGCGCGAGCTGAAAGTCGTGGGCGCCCGCGAAAACAACCTGGTGAACGTGGATGCCGCCTTCCCGCTGGGACTGTTCACGGCGGTGACCGGCGTCAGCGGATCAGGAAAGTCCACCCTGGTCAACGAAATCCTCTACAAGGTGCTGGCCAACAAGCTCAACGGCGCCAAGCAGGTGGCCGGCCGGCACAAGCTCGTCCAGGGACTCGAGCACCTGGACAAGGTGGTCCACGTGGACCAGAGCCCCATCGGGCGCACACCGCGGTCCAACCCGGCCACCTACACAGGCGTCTTCGACAACATCCGCAAACTCTTCGCGGAGACCACCGAGGCGAAGGTCCGCGGTTACCTCCCGGGCAGGTTCTCCTTCAACGTCAAGGGCGGACGCTGCGAAGCGTGCTCCGGCGACGGCACGCTGAAGATCGAAATGAACTTCCTGCCGGACGTCTATGTGCCCTGCGAGGTGTGCCATGGTGCCCGGTACAACCGGGAAACCCTGGAGGTCCACTACAAGGGCAAGACCATCGCCGATGTCCTGAACATGCCCATCGAGGAAGGCGCGGAGTTCTTTGCCGCCTTCTCACCCATCGCCCGGCACCTGAACACCCTCGTGGACGTCGGCCTGGGCTATGTCCGGCTGGGGCAGCCGGCAACCACGCTGTCCGGCGGCGAGGCCCAGCGCGTCAAGCTGGCGGCGGAACTGCAGAAGCGCTCCAACGGCCGCAGCGTCTACGTCCTGGACGAGCCCACCACCGGCCTGCACTTCGAGGACATCCGCAAGCTCCTGATGGTGCTGCAGGGACTCGTGGACAAGGGCAACACCGTCATCACCATCGAGCATAACCTCGACGTCATCAAGAGTGCCGACTGGATCGTGGACCTCGGACCGAACGGCGGCTCAGGCGGCGGCCAGATCGTGGCCACCGGAACGCCGGAGCAGGTGGCGAAATCGACCGAAAGCCACACGGCGGCGTTCCTGGCCGAAATTCTCAGCTAGCGGTGGCGGCACCGGCCCGAAGCATTCCGGATGTCTTCCTGAAGTATTCCCTGACGGGTATGCGAGTTTCGGGCTGGACAGGTGTCGTGAGAAACTAAGCCGGTGACTCAAACAACAGTGCCCGTGATCTTCGACCTGGACGGCACTCTTGTCGATCCGGCCGGTGGGATAACAGACGGAATCGCTTCGGCCCTCCGGGAGCTGGGGCTCCCGGTTCCCAGCCAGGACCTCCTGGACGCGATGATCGGTCCGAAGCTGAGCGATGCGCTCCTGACCGTGGCGCAGGTTCCGGCCGGACGGATCGACGAGGTCATCGCCATCTACCGGCGGTACTACCTGGCCCAAGGCATAGCCCAGGGCCGGCTCTACCCGGGAATCCTGGATGTGCTGGACAGCTTCGCCGCCGCAGGCCGGCCCGTGGCTGTAGCCACCCAGAAGCCGCAGGGCCTGGCACGGATTGTCCTTGAGCACCACGGCATTGCCGGCATGTTCAGCTTCATCAGGGGTTCGGCCGATGACGAGTCCGCGGCCGCTGCGGGTCCGGTGGGAAAAACCGGAATCATCGCTGCCGCGCTCGGCGACCTCGCCACCCAGCACGCCGTTATGGTGGGAGACCGGGCCCAGGACGTGGCAGGTGCCATCGCCAACGGCCTGGACTGCATCGGCGTGAGTTGGGGATTCGCTCCCGACGGCGAACTTGACGATGCGGGGGCAGTCGCCGTCGTGGACACCGCCCCGGACCTGGTGGCAGCGATCGAACGGCTGGAAGCCATTCACACCGCGGCAATGAGCGAGGTGCACAACGATGGCACTGTTTGAGGCTGTCCGCTGGACATTTCGCGGGCTCGTCGCGGGCAGCTGCCGGCCCACCGTCGTCGGCCTTGAAAACGTCCCAAAAGAGGGGCCCTTCATTGTGGCGCCGAACCACCTCTCCTTCTTTGACAGCGTCATTGTCCAGGCTCTGATGCCCCGGCCCGTGGCCTTCTTCGCCAAAGCCGAGTACTTCACCACGGGTGGCGTCAAGGGAAAGGTCATGAAGTCTTTCTTCGAGTCCGTGGGCTCCATTCCGGTGGAGCGCGGCGAGCAGGCAGCAAGCGTCCAGGCCCTCAAAACCCTCATGGACATCCTGGAGGCCGGCAAGGGCATCGGCATTTACCCCGAAGGCACACGGTCGCGGGACGGCATCCTCTACCGCGGCCGCACCGGCGTGGGCTGGCTTGCCCTGGCAACCGGAGCCCCCGTGGTCCCCGTCGGCCTGATCGGCACGGAAAACCTGCAGCCGGCGGGGGAGAAGGGCTTTAAGCCCCATCACTTCACCATGAAGGTCGGCGAGCCGCTCTACTTCGACAAGACCGGGCCGGACCACTCCCTGCCCGCCCGCCGCCAGGTGACGGACCGCATCATGGATGCCATCGCCGAACTCAGCGGGCAGGAACGCTCCTCCAGCTACAACCAGAGCAAAGCAACCGAGTAGCCAGTCACAGGCGGCGGGTGGCACAAGCCGCCGCGCCGCCTCAGTAGACTGGATAGGTGGCAAATCCAGCAAGTTACCGGCCCCAAACGGGAGAAATTCCCACCAACCCGGGGGTCTACAGGTTCCGCGACCCCCACGGCCGGGTCATCTACGTCGGAAAGGCCAAGAGCCTCCGCTCCCGGCTGAACTCGTACTTCGCGAACCCGGCTGGCCTGCTGCCCAAGACATACGCCATGGTGCACGCGGCCTCCAGCGTCGAGTGGACCGTGGTGGCCAGCGAGCTGGAGTCGCTGCAGCTCGAATACACCTGGATCAAGGAATTCAAGCCGCGCTTCAACGTGGTCTTCCGCGATGACAAGACATACCCGTACCTGGCCCTGACCATGAGCGAAAAGCTGCCCAGGGTCCAGGTGATGCGCGGCGACAGGCGCAAAGGCACACGCTACTTCGGGCCCTATACCGCCGGCGCGATCCGGGAAACCATGGATACGCTGCTGCGTGTTTTCCCCGTGCGCAGCTGCTCGGCCGGAGTCCTCAAGAGGGCCCAGGCCAGCGGCCGGCCCTGCCTCCTGGGATACATCGACAAATGCTCGGCGCCCTGCGTGGGCCGGATCTCCCCGGAGGACCACCGGGCGCTGGCCGAGGACTTCTGCGCCTTTATGGGCGGCGAAGCCAAACGCTTCATCTCCCGGCTGGAAAAGGAAATGGCGGGCGCAGTGGCCGAGCTCGACTACGAGCGCGCCGCACGCCTGCGTGATGACATCGCCGCCCTGCGCAAGGTCTTCGAACGGAACGCCGTGGTGCTCGCGGAGGACACGGACGCCGACGTCTTCGCCCTCCACGAGGACGAGCTCGAAGCCGCCGTCCAGGTCTTCCACGTCAGGGGCGGACGGGTCCGCGGCCAGCGTGGCTGGGTGGTCGAAAAGGTCGAGGATTCCACCCCGCCGGACCTCGTGGAACACCTGCTCCAGCAGGTCTATGGCGAGGACGGGGACAGCCACGGCCGGCTCCCGCGGGAAGTGCTTGTCCCGGTCGTCCCCAGCAACCACACCGAACTGACGCAATGGCTGGGCGGCCTGCGGGGCGCCAAAGTCGACATTCGGGTCCCGCAGCGGGGCGACAAAGCGGCACTGATGTCCACCGTCCGCGAAAACGCCGAGCAGGCACTCAAACTGCACAAGACCCGCCGCGCCGGTGACCTCACCGTCCGCTCCCAGGCCCTCCAGGAACTCCAGGAAGCACTGGATCTGCCAGTGGCGCTCATGCGCATCGAATGCTACGACGTCTCCCACGTCCAGGGCACCAACGTCGTGGCTTCCATGGTGGTGGTGGAGGACGGCCTGCCCAAGAAGTCCGACTACCGCAAGTTTTCCGTCACCGGCGCCGCAGCCACTGACGACACCGCGGCCATGCACGACGTCCTGACCAGGCGCTTCCGGCACTACCTGACGGACAAAACGGCCCAGGTGGAAGCATCCGCCCTTGCCGGGCACCAGGCTGCCCTGAACGCGGCGGTACTGGACACCACCACTCCGGCTCCGCGGGCAAAATTCGCGTACCCGCCAAACCTGGTGGTGGTCGACGGCGGCAAGCCCCAGGTCAATGCGGCCGCCCGCGCCCTCGCTGACCTCGGCATCGACGACGTCTACGTGGTGGGCCTCGCCAAACGCCTGGAGGAGGTCTGGCTGCCGGACAGCGACTTCCCGGTGATCCTGCCCAGGACATCCGCTGGACTCTACCTGCTGCAGCGTATCCGCGATGAGGCCCACCGCTTCGCCATCACCTTCCACCGCCAGAAGCGCGGGAAAGCCATGACCGTCTCCGTCCTGGACGGCGTGCCCGGGCTGGGGGAGTCCAAGCGCAAGGCACTGCTGGACCACTTCGGAACGCTCAAGGGGATCAGGGCGGCCTCCGTGGAGCAGCTCTCGGAAGCCAAGGGCATCGGTCCTGCGCTGGCCGCCGCCATCGTGGCCCACTTCAGCTCCGACGCCGAGACCGTGGAACTGGTCCCGGCGGTGAACATGACTACCGGCGAAATCCTCGAAACTTAGCTAGGGTAAAGGTCGGGGATTCCGCGGTTGCGGCTCCCCGCCAACTTGAGGACAGGAACGGGGCGGAATCAATGGCAGACTCGACGGCGGGATCCGGGACGGAGCAGGACGGGCTGACGCCGGTCAAGCCCCTCGAAGCGGAGCTGCTGGTGGTCACCGGAATGTCCGGGGCGGGGCGCAGCACGGCTTCGGACGCACTGGAGGACCACGGCTGGTACGTCGTGGAGAACCTCCCGCCGCAGATGCTGGGCACGCTCGCGGAACTGGTGTCGCACGCGCCGCAGTCGATTCCCCGGCTGGCCGTGGTGATGGACGTCCGTAGCAAGGGGCTCTTCGCCGATATCCGCGCCGCACTGGGCGCGCTGGCCGCCAGCGGTGTGACGTTCCGGGTGCTGTTCCTGGATGCGAACGACGACGTCCTGGTCCGCCGTTTCGAGCAGGGTCGCCGGCCGCACCCCCTTCAGGAGGGCGGCCGGATCCTTGACGGCATAGCAGCCGAGCGTGAGCTGCTGAAGGAACTGCGGGAAAGTGCCGACGTCGTCCTCGACACGTCCACCTACAATGTCCATGGCCTGGCGACGGCCATCACCGAACTCTTCAGCGAAACCGGCCCGGTGGCGCTGCGGCTCAATGTCATGAGCTTCGGCTTCAAATACGGCCTTCCCGTCGATTCCAACTACGTTGCCGACGTCCGCTTCATCCCGAACCCGCACTGGGTGCCCCAGCTGCGCCCGCACACCGGCCTGGACAAGGACGTCAGCGACTATGTGCTGGAGGCCGAAGGGGTCAAGAATTTCGTGGACCGCTACGTCCTGGCCCTGGAACCTGTCCTGGACGGCTACCGCCGCGAGAACAAGCACTACGCCACGATCGCCGTGGGCTGCACCGGCGGGAAGCACCGGTCGGTGGCCGTCGCCGTCGAGCTTTCCAAGAAACTGGCCCAATATCCCAGGGTCACCGTGACAACCACCCACCGGGACCTGGGCCGCGAGTAATGGGATTGCTTACCGGCCCGCTGCCGCTGGTTCCGCCGTCGGCCGGAACGGGAGCCGGCCAGCAGGACAAGGGCCCGTCCGTCGTGGCGCTCGGCGGCGGCCACGGACTGTCCGCTTCGCTGTCTGCCCTGCGGCTGCTGACCTCCGAACTCACCGCGATCGTCACCGTGGCGGACGACGGCGGCTCTTCCGGGCGCCTGCGCGAGGAGTACGGCGTGTTGCCGCCGGGGGATTTGCGCATGGCACTGTCAGCCCTGTGCGACGACACCGACTGGGGCCGCACCTGGCGCGACGTGATGCAGCACCGCTTCCAGCCCGGCAAGGGCCGCGGCGGGTCACTGGACGAGCACGCGATGGGGAACCTGCTCATCGTCACGCTGTGGGAACTGCTGGGCGACGCCGTCGCTGGCCTGAAGTGGGCCGGCGCGCTGCTGGGCGCACGCGGCCAGGTCCTGCCGATGTCCACCGTGCCCCTCACCATTGAAGGCGACATCCGCGTCACCGCCCCGGACGGCACCTCTGCCCTGCAGACCATCAGGGGGCAGGCACGCTGTGCCGTGGCTGGCTCGCTGGAACACGTCCGGCTGCTGCCCGAAGCCGCGCCCGCCTGCATTGAAGCCCTGACCGCAATCGAACTCGCCGACTGGGTCATCCTCGGGCCCGGATCCTGGTACACCTCAGTGCTGCCGCACCTGCTGCTGCCCGAAATGAGGCAGGCCCTCTGCGATACGGCCGCCAAGCGATGCCTGACCATGAACCTGGCAACTGACACCAAGGAGACGTCCGGCATGAGTGCCGCCGACCACCTCCATGCCCTGCGAAAATACGCCCCGGACTTCAGCGTCGACGTCGTGCTCGCCGATCCGGCCTCCGTCCCCGACCGGCAGGAGTTCGAAAAGGCCGCGGGGATGCTCGGGGCCGAGGTTGTCTTGGGTAAAGTAGGGGCGTCGGGCCGCCGACCCGTCCATGACCCCTTGCGTCTGGCAACGGCGTACCACGACATTTTTGGGAACAGTTAGGAAGGTGCCATGGCACTGACAGCATCAGTCAAGGAAGAACTGTCCCGTCTGGACATCAAGAAATCCTCGGTCCGCAAGGCCGAAGTCTCTGCGATGCTCCGGTTCGCCGGCGGCCTGCACATCATCTCCGGCCGGATCGTGATCGAAGCCGAAGTGGACCTGGCGTCCACCGCGCGGCGCCTCCGGGCCGCCATCGCTGAAGTCTACGGACACCAGAGCGAGATCATCGTTGTCTCCGGCGGCGGGCTCCGCAAGGGCAGCCGCTACGTGGTCCGGGTGGTGCGCGACGGCGAAGCCTTGGCCCGGCAGACCGGACTCCTGGACGGCCGTGGCCGTCCCGTCCGGGGGCTGCCGTCCGCCGTCGTGAACGGCTCCGCGGCGGACGCCGAAGCCGTGTGGCGGGGCGCCTTCCTCTCGCACGGATCCCTCACCGAGCCGGGCAGGTCCTCCTCCCTGGAAGTGACATGCCCCGGGCCCGAATCGGCGCTGGCGCTGGTTGGCGCGGCACGGCGGCTCGGCATCCAGGCCAAGGCCCGCGAAGTCAGGGGAGTTGACCGCGTGGTGATCCGCGACGGCGACACCATCGCCGCCCTCCTCACCCGGATGGGTGCCCACGACGCCCTGATGGTGTGGGAGGAACGCCGGATGCGCAAGGAAGTCCGCGCCACCGCGAACCGGCTGGCCAACTTCGACGACGCCAACCTCAGGCGCTCCGCGCAGGCAGCCGTGGCGGCCGGCGCACGGGTGGACCGCGCCCTGGAAATCCTCGGGGACGACGTCCCGGACCACCTCAAATACGCGGGCGAACTCCGCGTCGCGCACAAGCAGGCCAGCCTGGACGAACTTGGCCGGCTTGCTGACCCGGTCATGACCAAGGACGCCATCGCCGGCCGGATCCGCCGGCTGCTGGCCATGGCCGACAAACGCGCCCTTGACCTGGGCATCCCCGGTACCGACGCCAATGTGACGCCGGAAATGCTGGACGAGTAGCAGCCCCCTAGAATCAAGACCATGTGACGGAAATGCTCCATCTCCGCCGCAGCAATCTTCCGGGTGCCAGCCATCCGGATGCGCAATCGACAGAGTTACCAACCGGACAGACAGTCCACGACAATGGAGGATTTTGTGACCGAGTACGTATTGCCTGAACTCAGCTACGACTACGCCGCCCTCGAGCCGCACATTTCTGCGCGGATCATGGAGCTGCACCACAGCAAGCACCACGCTGCCTACGTTGCAGGTGCCAACAACGCCCTGGCCCAGCTGGCCGAGGCGCGCGACAAGGGCGACTTCGCCAACATCAACCGCCTTTCCAAGGACCTCGCGTTCCACACCGGCGGCCACATCAACCACTCGGTGTTCTGGAACAACCTGTCTCCGGACGGCGGCGACAAGCCCGAGGGCGAGCTGGCCGCGGCCCTCGACGACGCCTTCGGTTCGTTTGACGCTTTCCGTGCCCAGTTCAGCGCCGCGGCCCTCGGCCTGCAGGGATCCGGCTGGGGATTCCTGGCTTACGAGCCCATCGGCGGCAACCTGGTCATCGAGCAGCTCTACGACCAGCAGGGCAACGTCGCACTGGGCACCACCCCGCTGCTGATGCTGGACATGTGGGAGCACGCCTTCTACCTGGACTACGTCAACGTCAAGGCCGACTACGTCAAGGCGTTCTGGAACATCGTCAACTGGGCCGATGTCGCCAAGCGGTTCGAAGCAGCACGCACCAACGCCACGGGACTCATCACCCTCCCGTAGTGACTGGCGCAACATGTGCCTGTAACAAACTTCACATTTCGGCGCTTTAGGGCCGGAATGTGGAAGGTCCGCCCCCGCACTTGCGGGGGCGGACCTTCTTAAACGTAAGATGGATCACGGAAGGCGGTTAGCCTTCAGCAACGTGGCTGGTCGCCCTCCAATCTGTTAATCATCTCTGCCCAATGGCGTGCGGGATCTGTTAGTTGGCTTGAACGCCCGCTCAACTAGTTGTGCTTAAGCAAGCACCAAGGAGACTGAAAAAGTGACGACCCGTATTGGTATCAACGGCTTTGGCCGTATCGGCCGCAACTACTTCCGCGCAGCACTCGCACAGGGTGCGGACCTCGAGATCGTTGCAGTCAACGACCTCACCAGCCCGGAGGCCCTCGCCCACCTGCTCAAGTACGACTCCGTCGGCGGCCGCCTGAAGGAAACCGTTGAGGTCAAGGACGGAAACATCGTTGTCAACGGCAACGTCATCAAGGTCCTCGCCGAGCGCGATCCGGCCAACCTGCCGTGGGGCGAGCTGGGCGTGGACATCGTCATCGAGTCCACCGGCTTCTTCACCAAGGCTGCAGCCGCACAGAAGCACATCGACGCAGGCGCCAAGAAGGTCCTGATCTCCGCACCGGCATCCGACGAGGACATCACCATCGTCATGGGTGTCAACCACGAGCTCTACGACTCCGCAGCGCACCACATCATTTCCAACGCGTCCTGCACCACCAACTGCCTCGGCCCGCTGGCCAAGGTCATCAACGACGAGTTCGGCATCGAGCGCGGCCTGATGACCACGGTCCACGCCTACACGGCTGACCAGAACCTGCAGGACGGCCCGCACAACGACCTCCGCCGCGCACGCGCCGCCGCCATCAACATGGTCCCCACCTCCACCGGTGCGGCCAAGGCAATCGGCCTGGTCCTGCCGGAGCTCAAGGGCAAGCTTGACGGCTACGCCATCCGTGTACCGGTCCCCACCGGTTCCGCCACCGACCTCACCGTCACCGTCGGCCGCGAAACCACCGTCGAGGAAGTCAACGCAGCACTGAAGAAGGCTGCCGACTCCGACGCCTTCCAGGGCATCCTCACCTACACGGACGCTCCGATCGTTTCCTCGGACATCGTTGGCGACCCCGCGTCGTCCATCTTCGACTCCGGCCTGACCAAGGTCATCGGCAACCAGGTCAAGGTTGTTTCCTGGTATGACAACGAATGGGGCTACTCCAACCGCCTCGTGGACCTGACGGAGCTCGTCGCATCCAAGCTGGGCTAGGGTTAGACACATGACATTTCACACCCTCAACGAACTGATCGCTGAAGGTGTCCGCGGGCGGTACATTCTTGTCAGAAGTGACCTGAATGTGCCGCTCGACGGCTCTACAGTGACTGACGACGGCCGGATCAAGGCCTCACTTCCAGTCCTGACGAAGCTCACGGACGCCGGTGCCCGCGTGCTGGTAACAGCCCACCTCGGACGGCCCAAGGGCGCTCCGGAGGAGAAATACTCGCTCAAGCCTGCCGCTGGCCGGCTGGCGGAGCTCGCCCCCTTCAGCGTCACCCTCGCCGGTGACACTGTAGGCAGCTCCGCCAAGGAACTCGCTGCCTCGCTGCAGGACGGCCAGGCACTTGTCCTGGAAAACGTCCGCTTTGACGCCCGCGAGACCAGCAAGGACGACGCCGAACGCGCCGCCTTCGCAGACGAGCTGGTGGCCCTTACCGGGGACAACGGCGCCTTTGTTGATGATGCGTTCGGTGCCGTGCACCGCAAGCACGCCAGCGTGTACGACGTCGCCACCCGGCTGCCGTCCTACCAGGGCGACCTCGTTCACACCGAGGTGGAAGTGCTGCGGAAGCTCACGGCTGACACCCAGCGTCCCTACGTTGTGGTGCTTGGCGGCTCCAAGGTCTCCGACAAACTGGCTGTCATTGACAACCTCATTGGCAAGGCTGACACCATCCTGGTGGGCGGCGGCATGCTGTTCACGTTCCTCGCGGCGGAAGGCCACAAAGTGGCCGGCAGCCTCCTCGAGGACGACCAGATCCCCGTTGTCCAGGATTACCTGAAGCGCGCTGCCGACGCCGGTACCGAGTTCGTGGTGCCCACCGACATCGTGGTGGCCAGCAAATTCGCCGCTGACGCTGACGCTGAGACCGTCCCCGCGGACGGCATCGAGGGCAGCAGCTTCGGCGCCCAGGGCATCGGCCTGGACATCGGACCCGATTCAGCCGCAGCATTTGCGGACCGGATCAAGGGCGCCAAAACCGTGTTCTGGAACGGCCCCATGGGCGTCTTCGAATTCGAGGCGTTCTCCGGCGGTACCCGGGCAGTGGCCCAGGCCCTGACCGAAGCCGACGCGTTCACCGTGGTGGGCGGCGGGGACTCAGCTGCTGCCGTGCGGACGCTCGGTTTCTCCGACGACCAGTTCGGTCACATTTCCACCGGCGGCGGCGCCAGCCTGGAATACCTCGAAGGCAAGGACCTTCCCGGACTGACTGTCCTGGACCGCTAGGCCCGCTGACCGCCAAGCACCTGGACTGCCAAGTCCTCCGGCCGGCAGGGAGCCCGCGGGCTCCCTGCCGGCCGAATACATCCTCAGAACTTTTGGAGAATACGTGACTACGTCAACGAACGGCACTTTTGACCGTACGCCCTTCATCGCAGGCAACTGGAAGATGAACATGGACCATGTCCAGGGCATCACCCTCCTGCAGAAACTGGCCTGGACCCTGTCTGACGCCAAGCACGACTACAGCCGGGTCGAGGTTGCTGTCTTCCCTCCGTTCACGGACCTCCGCGGCGTGCAGACGCTCGTGCAGGGCGATGAGCTCGACGTGGCCTACGGCGGCCAGGACCTGTCCCAGTTCGATTCCGGCGCCTACACGGGCGACATCTCGGGCCAGTTCCTCGGCAAGCTGGGCTGCAAGTACGTGCTGGTGGGCCACAGCGAACGCCGCACCATCCACAACGAGTCCGACGAGGTCCTCAACGCCAAGGTCAAGGCGGCCTACAGGCACGGAATCGTTCCCGTGCTCTGCGTCGGCGAAGGCCTCGAAATCCGCCAGGCCGGTACCCACGTCGAGCACACCCTGGTGCAGCTCCGCGCGGGCGTTGCCGGCCTGACACCCGAGCAGGCCGCCGAGCTTGTTGTGGCGTACGAGCCCGTCTGGGCCATCGGCACCGGCGAGGTGGCGGGTCCGGAAGACGCCCAGGAACTGTGCGCTGCGATCCGGACTGAACTGGCCACCATCTTCGGTGACGACGTCGCAGCCAAGACCCGGCTGCTCTACGGCGGCTCCGTCAAGGCCAGCAACGTGGCCGCCATCCTCAAGGAACGGGACGTCGACGGCGTGTTGGTCGGCGGCGCAAGCCTCGACCCTGCGGAGTTTGCTAATATTGTCAGGTTCGAGAGTCACCTGCTGACGGACTAGTCCGCCACGCAGCGCAAGGCTCCCGCATTCCAATCTTCTGAAAGGCCGTCGTGGACGTTCTTCATGTCATTCTGCAGATCCTCCTGGGCATCACCAGCCTTCTGCTGACTCTGCTTATCCTCCTGCACAAGGGACGGGGCGGCGGCCTGTCGGACATGTTCGGTGGCGGCATGAGCTCCGGACTGAGTTCCTCCGGCGTTGCTGAACGGAACCTGAACAGGTTCACGGTGATCCTGGGCGTGACGTGGGGCGTTGTGATCATCGCCCTGGGCCTCATCATGCGGTTCAGCGGTGCAGGCGACTCCTGACCCTGCAGAACTGATCCCTGCCCGGCACTGCCGCCAGGGGAAACTCCGAACTAAACTGTGGCTGTTGGCTCCCAACAGCCACAGTTTTCTTTTAAGCGGTCAGGAGTCCCCGATGGTACATAGTGCGTCAGGCTTCCGCGGCACCCGTGTGGGTGTCACGGAGGGGGCCGGCCCCAGGCACCAGTCCGAAGACCTTCACGGCGAGAGTCTGCCGCGCATCCGCGTCACCTACTGGTGCGCCAAAGGACACGAGACGAGCCCGGTGTTCATCAAGCTGCCTGAAGACCAGATCCCGGTGCTGTGGGACTGCCGCAGGTGCGGCGCCCCGGCCTCCAGGGACGGCAGGGAAGCAGCGGGCCTGGACGCCCCGGACGAGGGCTACAAAAGCCATCTGGAATACGTTAAAGAGAGGCGCTCCGACCAGGACGCGGAAGACGTCCTGGCCGGAGCGCTGGAAAAGCTACGCGCCCGCGGCGTCCTTTCGGACGAGCTGCTGCGGGACCCGTGACGCGGCGTTCTCATCGATAAGCCACAGTGTGCGGGAGGTGCCCCGCGGACCGGCTGCAGGAACCTGGACCGGGTTGGCGCCCGCAAGCGCAAGGCCCACGGCGCCGGCCTTGTCCTCACCTGCCACCACCATCCAGACTTCGGCCGCGGTGTTGATGGCCGGCAGCGTCAGCGAGACACGCAGCGGCGGAGGCTTGGGGGAGTTGTGCACACCGACGACGGTCAGTGACTTCTCCCGGATGCCTCCCTGCTCCGGAAACAGCGACGCCACATGGGCATCAGGACCAACGCCCAGCAGGACAACATCGAGCCGCGGAAGGACGCCCGCTTCGTCCGGGCGGTCGTCCGACATGTCCGCGGCGTGTTCGGCCTCGGCTGCCTCCCGGAGACGGCGGGCGTAGTCCTCTGCGGCCTCCTCAGGTGTCTCAAAGTCATCCGAGGATCCCGGCTGGTTGATCCGGGCGGGATCAACAGGAATGTGCGAGAGCAGGGCATCAAACGCCTGCTTGGTGTTCCGCTCGGCGTCGTTGGCGCCGATGAAGCGCTCGTCACCCCACCAGAAGTTCACCTTCGACCAGTTGACGGCCGGCGCCGCCGGAGAGTCAGCAACAGCCTTCAGCGTACCGATGCCTACCGTGCCGCCGGTCAGCACCACCGTGGCCTCACCGTACTTGTCCTGCACATCCACCAGTTTGGTGATCAGGCGGGCCGCGATGGCAGCCATCAGGACGGACGAATCAGGATGAATGCTTACTCTTGGCTCAACGCTCACTGGGTCGGACGCTCCTTAGATTGGTTCGTGGCAGTCCAATAGTAATCACTTCTCCGAAGACCTCGTCGGGGTCGAGCCGGCGGAGTTCTTCGGCGAGGCAGTCGCGGAGGCTGCGGCGCGGCAGGGAGATGCGCTGGGCGGGCTGGCCGGGCTGGGTCAGTTCCGCGACGGACAGTCCGGGGCGGAAGAGCTGCACGTCGCCGCCGGGGCGGGACAGCCGGACGCGGCGGATACCGGTCCCGGCGGGGTCCGCCACGATCGTGACGGGCGCATCCAGGGACAGGGTGAGCCAGGCGGCGAGCAGGATGGTGGACGGGGAGTCGGAGGCGCCTTCGACGGCGACGGCTGTCACGGGGGAGGAGTCGACCTGGTCCAGGACTGCTGCGAGCTGGATCCGCCAGTTGGTGAGCCGGGTCCAGGCGAGGTCGGTGTCGCCGGCCTTGTAGGTTGAGCGGATGTTCTCCAGTGCCAGCTGCGGGTCGGACTCGTTCGCGGAGTCGGTGATCCGGCGGTGCGCGATCCGGCCGATGGAGGTTTCGCAGGCGTTCTCCGGGGCCCCGTGCGGCCACCAGGCCACGATCGGGGCGTCCGGCAGCAGCAGGGCCGCGACGAGGGACTCGGACTCGTGGGCTAGCTCGCCGTAGCCGCGCAGGACGATGACCTCCGAGGCGCCGGCGTCCCCGCCGACGCGGATCTGGGCGTCCAGCCGGTCCGGGGCCTGCGCTCCGGCGTCGGCGAGGACGA
The DNA here is from genome assembly GCF_040812005.1 of Arthrobacter sp. HS15c. Lineage (NCBI taxonomy): Bacteria > Bacillati > Actinomycetota > Actinomycetes > Micrococcales > Micrococcaceae > Arthrobacter > Arthrobacter sp. HS15c. The sequence goes on along the minus strand of NZ_JBFOHM010000009.1, from coordinate 107,028 downwards.
TGATCCGGCAGGGGTGTTCGCGGCTGGCCTCGTTCGCGGCCTCGATGGCTTCTTCCTCGAGCCCGGACTTGGTCACGACCACAAGGGTCAGGACCCGGCCCAGTGCGATCACGCCGCCCTGTTCGCGCAGCGACATGATCTTCTTGGAGATCTTCGAGGTGGTGGTGTCCGGCAGGTCTACAATCATGGCCTTCTCCAGGTTCGTCCGTCACGTGCCAGCAGCTCATCAGCCGAGGCGGGGCCCCAGGACCCCGGCGCGTACGGTTCGGGCTGTTCGTTCAGTTCGGCCCAGTAGTCCTCGAACGGGTCCAGGATCTTCCAGGACAGTTCCACTTCCTCGTGCCGCGGGAACAGTGGCGGCTCGCCCAGCAGCACGTCCAGGATCAGGCGTTCGTACGCTTCGGGGCTGGACTCGGTGAAGGAGTGCCCGTAGCCGAAGTCCATGGTCACGTCGCGGACTTCCATCTGCGTGCCCGGGACCTTGGACCCGAACCGGATCGTGGCGCCCTCGTCGGGCTGGACCCGGATGACCACGGCGTTCTGCCCGAAGTCGTCCTCACCGTGGTCACGGAACAGCAGGTTCGGTGCGCGCTTGAACACAACGGCGATTTCGGTCACGCGGCGGCCCAGGCGCTTGCCGGCGCGCAGGTAGAACGGAACCCCGGACCAGCGGCGGGTGTGGATGTCCACCCGGATCGCGGCGAACGTCTCGGTGGTGGAATCGGCCGGGATGCCGTCTTCCTCCAGGTAGCCCTGGACCTGTTCCCCGCCCTGCCAGCCGCCGGCGAACTGCCCGCGCGCCGAATGCGTGGACAGGTCCTCCGGGAGCTTGACCGCGGCCAGGACCTTTTCCTTCTCGGCGCGCAGGTCATCGGCGTTGAAGGAAATGGGTTCCTCCATCGCGGTCAGCGCCAGCAGCTGGAGCAAGTGGTTCTGGATCACGTCGCGGGCAGCACCCACGCCGTCGTAATACCCGGCCCGGCCGCCGGTGCCGATGTCTTCGGCCATGGTGATCTGGACATGGTCCACATAGTTCGCGTTCCACAACGGCTCGAACAGCTGGTTCGCGAAGCGCAGCGCCAGGATGTTCTGCACCGTCTCCTTGCCCAGGTAGTGGTCGATACGGAAGACAGCGTCCGGCGGGAACACCGACTCCACGATGTCATTCAGCTGCCGGGCAGACTCCAGGTCGTGCCCGAACGGCTTCTCGATCACCACACGCCGCCATTTGTCGCCGTCGGCCTGTGCCAGGCCGTGCTTGGACAGCTGGCGGCAGACCTGCTCGAACGCCTTCGGCGGAATCGAGAGGTAGAACGCGTGGTTGCCGCGCGTTCCGCGCTGCTCATCCAGCAACGCAATCGTGTCACCCAGACGCTCAAAGGCGTCGTCGTCGTCGAACTCGCCCTGGACAAAACGGACACCCTCGGACAGCTGGTTCCACACCGCCTCGTCAAAAGGCGTGCGTGCATAGGCCTGCACCGAGGACTTCACCTCGGCAGCGAAATCCTCATCACTCCAGGCCCGGCGCCCGAAGCCGACCAGCGCGAAGCTGGGCGGCAGCAGGCCACGGTTGGCGAGGTCATACACAGCCGGCATGAGCTTCTTGCGGGCAAGGTCACCGGTCACTCCGAAGAGCACCAGCGACGACGGACCGGCGATCCGGTTCAGACGGCGGTCACGGGGGTCACGGAGCGGATTGCGCCCTGATTTTCCGGAACGCGTCCCGGAGGCCCTGCCGTATTCGGTTTCTGGCATGGTTGCTGTTGTGCCTTAGCTTTCAGTGACGGACGCTGACCGGGCGGCAAGCGCTGCAATGATCTCCTGCAGCTGTGCCACGCCGGTGGCGCGCTCGGTCAGGTGCAGACGCAGGACGGGCCGTCCGTGCCCGGCCAGGACCTGGGCATCGCCGGCGGCCTGGGCGGAAATCAGTTCCCCGAAGGTGAACGGACGGTCCGGGATGGACAGGTCTTCCGCGGGAGCCGCCGTGACCTGGAGGAAGACTCCGATCGCGGGGCCGCCCTTGTGGAACTGGCCGGTGGAGTGCAGGAAGCGCGGACCCCAGCCGAAGGTGACCGGACGGCCGCTCACTCCTGCGAGCTCGTCCCGGATGCCCTCCAGCTGCGCAAACGCGAGGCGGTCGAAGTATGCCTGGACGCTGAGGTAGCTGTCGGCCTCGAGCGTACCCAGCAGCGCACGGATGGCCTCTTCAGCCGTGGCCGCTTCGCCGAGCCAGTCTCCGCCGCGGACCTCGATGGCGCCGTCCACAAAAGCGGCCGGCGTCGGCTCGGGCTGTGCGTCGAGCAGGCCGCGGGCGGCGACCTTGGCGGCCTCCACGTCCGGCTGGTCGAACGGGTTGATGCCCAGCAGGCGTCCGGCCACAGCGGTGGCGAACTCCCACACCATCATCTGGGTGGCCAGGCCACCGGCGATGGCAACTTCGTTTTCACCGAGCTCGACGTCGGCATCGGCGGCTACCAGCCGCACCACCAGGACGTCGGCCGCGCCGGAGGTAACCTCCGGCGAGGCGGGTCCGGCGACGACCGGCAGGACGCCGGTGCCGAGCTTGCCGGTGGATTCAGCGATGAGCTGTTCGGCCCAGTCAGCGAAGCCCACGATGCCGGAGCCGTCCTCCGCGATGACAATCTTGTTCCGCAGCGGGCTGGTTCCGCCGAGGGCGGTTCCGAGGGCCAGGCCGATGTTCTCGGCGGCGTCGTCGTTGAGGATTTCGGCGGCTTCCTCAGCCTCATCCAGGAAGGCCTGGATGTCCACGCCGGCCAGGCCCGAGGGGACCAGGCCGAACGCGGTGAGGGCCGAGTAGCGTCCGCCCACGTTGGGGTCTGCGTTGAAGACGGCACGGTAGCCGGCTTCGCGGGACGCCTTGTCCAGCGGCGAACCGGGATCGGTGACGATGATGATCCGGCTCTTCGCGTCAAGCCCGGCCTCGGTGAAGGCGTGCTCGAAGATCCGGCGCTGCGAATCGGTTTCCAGGGTGGAACCGGACTTGGAGGAAACCACAATCGCGGTCTCGCCCAGCCGGTCAGCCAGGGCAACACGGACCTGGTCGGGGTCCGTGCTGTCCAGCACAGTCAGCTCGACGCCAGCGGTGCCGGCGATGACCTCGGGAGCGAGCGAGGAGCCGCCCATGCCGCAAAGCACGATCCGGGTCACGCCTTCTGCCTTCAGGGCATCGCGGAGTTCCAAAATGTCCGCAACCAGGGGCTGGGAGACGGTGGCCGCCTCAACCCAGCCGAGGCGGACAGCCGACTCGGCTTCGGCGTCGGGACCCCACAGTGTGTGGTCCTTGGCGAAGATCCGGGTGGCAATACGGTCCTCCACGAGGGTGGGGATGTGCTGCTCGAGTGCCTGCTGTGCGGCACCGGTGGCGTCGTAGCTGAGTGTGCTCATGTGGGTTAGGAAGCCTTCCGTGCAGAGGCGAGGGCGCCTTCGACGTCGGCCAGCAGTTCCTTCCAGCTGGCCACGAACTTGTCCAGGCCTTCGGATTCGAGGATCGCGACGACCTCGTTGTAGGAGATGCCCAGCGCGTCCAGTGCGTCCAGCGTGGCGTTGGCCTCGGCGTAGGTGCCGGAAACGGTGTCGCCGGTGACGACGCCGTGGTCGAACGTGGCGTCGAGGGTCTTCTCCGGCATGGTGTTGACCACGCCGGGGGCGACGAGTTCGGTGACGTAAAGGGTGTCCGGGTAGGCCGGGTCCTTCACGCCGGTGGAGGCCCACAGCGGACGCTGCGGCAGGGCGCCGGCTTCGGCCAGCAGGGCCCAGCGCTCGGTGGCGAAGAGCTCTTCGTAGACCTGGTAGGCCAGGCGGGCGTTGGCGACGCCGGCCTTGCCCTTGAGTGCCTTGGCCTCGTCGGTGCCGATGCCGTCAAGGCGCTTGTCGATTTCGGAGTCCACGCGGGAAACGAAGAACGAGGCGACCGAGTGGATCTTGGACAGGTCGTGGCCGTTTTCCTTGGCCTGCTCCAGGCCGGACTGGAAGGCGTTGATGACCGCGCGGTAGCGCTCCAGGGAGAAGATCAGGGTCACGTTGACGCTGATGCCCTCGGCCAGGGTTGCGGTGATCGCTTCCAGGCCTTCAAGGGTTGCCGGGATCTTGATGTGGACGTTGTCCTTGTTGACCTTCTTGTACAGGTGCTTCGCTTCGGCGATGGTGCCGGCGGTGTCCCAGGCCAGGCGCGGGTCAACTTCGATGGACACGCGGCCGTCAACACCCTTGGTCGCGGCGGCGACCGGTGCGAACAGGTCGCAGGCGTCGGCAACGTCGGTGGTGGTGATTTCGAAGATGGTGTCCTCGACGCTGGCACCGGCAGCGGCCTGGGCCGCGATGGTGGCGTCGTAGTCCGTGCCTGAGGTGATGGCGGCGTGGAAGATGGACGGGTTGGTGGTAACACCAACGACGTTCTTCTCTTCGATGAGCTTGCGCAGGGTGCCGGTTTCGAGGCGGCTGCGGGAAAGGTCATCGAGCCAGATGGAAACTCCGGCGTCGGAGAGCTGCTGGGTGGGGGTAGTCATTTTGTATCTCCTGGAATCTTGTTTCAGGCCTGCAGGCCAGCGAGGGAGTCCTTGGCGGCGGCGGCGACAGCCTCCGCGGTGATGCCGAACTCCTGGAAAAGGCGCTTGTAGTCAGCGGAAGCGCCGTAGTGCTCGAGGCTGATGGAACGGCCGGCGTCGCCGACGAATTCCCTCCAGCCCAGGGCCAGACCGGCTTCGACGGATACCCGGGCCTTGACGGCGGCGGGAAGCACGGACTCGCGGTAGGCGGCGTCCTGCTTGTTGAACCACTCGACGCACGGAATGGAGACAACGCGGGCGGCGATGCCTTCAGCCTGGAGGGCTTCGCGGGCCTGGACGGCCAGCTGGACCTCGGAACCGGTGCCGATGAGGATCACGTCGGCCGGCACGGTGGCGCCGTCCTTGGACGCTTCGGCCAGGACGTAGCCGCCCTTTGCGACGCCGGCAACGGAACCGAACGTGTCACCGTCGGCTGCACCAACACCCCGGGCGTAGGTGGGGATGTTCTGGCGGGTCAGCACAATGCCGGCCGGGTTTTCGTGGTTCTCCAGCATGGTCTTCCATGCCGCAGCGACCTCGTTGGCGTCGCCGGGGCGGACTACGTCCAGTCCCACGATGGCGCGCAGGGAGGCCAGCTGTTCCACCGGCTGGTGGGTGGGGCCGTCTTCGCCCAGGCCGATGGAGTCGTGCGTCCACACGTAGAGCGACGGGACACCCATGAGGGCGCCGAGCCGGATCGCCGGACGCTGGTAATCGGAGAAGATCAGGAACGTACCGGAAAACGCACGGGTGTTGCCGTGCAGGGCGATGCCGTTCACGATGGAGGCCGCGGCGTGCTCACGGATACCGAAGTGCAGCACCCGGCCGTACGGGTTGCCCGACCAGGCGTCGGTCTGCTTGGAGGCAGGCACGAACGACGGCGAACCCTCGATGGTGGTGTTGTTGGACTCGGCGAGGTCGGCGGAGCCGCCCCAGAGTTCCGGCATGACCGGACCCAGTGCGTTAAGCACCTTGCCTGAGGCGGCGCGGGTGGAGACGTCCTTGCCTGCCGGGAAGACCGGCAGTGCAGCGTCCAGGCCCTCGGGCAGTTCGCGGGCTTCGACGCGCTGCAGGAGTGCTGCGGCTTCCGGGTTGGCTGCCTGCCAGGCGTTGAAGGACTCTTCCCATTCCTTCTTGGCAGCGGCACCGCGGTCCACGACCGAGCGGGCGTGGGCCAGGACTTCCTGGTCGACCTCGAAGGACTTGGCGGGGTCGAAGCCCAGGACCTCCTTGAGGCCTGCGACTTCCTCGGCGCCCAGTGCGGAACCGTGGATCTTGCCCGTGTTCTGCTTCTTGGGCGCCGGGTAGCCGATGATGGTGCGCAGCGAAATGATGGACGGCTTGTTCGTCTCGGCCTTGGCGGCGAGCAGCGCGGAGTAAAGCTCCTGCACGTCTTCGACGTATTCGCCGGTCTTGGTCCAGTCCACGCGCTGGGTGTGCCAGCCGTAGGCTTCGTAGCGCTTGAGGACATCCTCGGTGAAGGAGATGTCGGTGTCGTCCTCGATGGAGATGTGGTTCTCATCGTAGACAACTACGAGGTTGCCAAGTTCCTGGTGGCCGGCCAGCGAGGAAGCCTCAGCCGTGACGCCTTCCTGGAGGTCGCCGTCGGACGCGATGACCCAGATGGTGTGGTCAAACGGGCTTTCGCCGGCGGCAGCATCGGCGTCGAACAGGCCGCGCATCCGGCGCTGCGAGTAGGCGAACCCGACCGAGGATGCCAGGCCCTGGCCCAGCGGGCCGGTGGTGATTTCGACGCCGGCGGTGTGCTTGTACTCGGGGTGGCCCGGGGTAAGGGAGCCCCATGTGCGCAGTGCCTCAAGGTCCTTCAGCTCCAGGCCGTAGCCGGAGAGGAACAGCTGGATGTACAGCGTCAGGGACGTGTGGCCCGGGGACAGGATGAAACGGTCGCGGCCGATCCAGTCAGGATTCCGCGGGTCGTGGCGCATGAGCTTCTGAAAGAGAAGGTATGCGGCAGGCGCGAGGCTCATGGCGGTGCCGGGGTGGCCGTTGCCAACCTTCTCCACGGCGTCTGCGGCCAAAACGCGGACAGTGTCCACCGCGCGCTGGTCCAAGCTGGTCCATGACAGTTCTTGCTCTTCCAAATGTGGCACGAAAACCGGGCCCCTCTCTGTGCTGACGGCAGGCGGTACACGGGATCCGCATGGAGGCACGCTGGGGTGCCCGCTTTGGTGTGTACCAGCCGTTCACCATCGAAACGTTGATCTATCACTCAGCCACAAGCCGAAAGTGGGAATGCGGTTTCCACCGCTTCTTCGCTGCGTGCTGATCTGGTGACAGCTTAGCTCCATTCCATCCGTTGAGAGGCCCAAATCTCACGTTTTGGACGCAATTTCCCCTTATGTGAATGGGCATTCCGTGAGGTTGAGTTAATCTGCTCGAATCGGCCCGCGAGCGATCACCAGGGCCTATTGGCGGGGCTTCTGTTACAAATGCGCACGGTATGATATTTGGAGGCTGACGCCGGGCAGCCGTGCTCCTCAAGGGGTTCACGGGGGACCGAAGGGTGTTGCCGGGACCTACTTCTGATGACCATTGGCGGGCTGCCCGGGTAACGGCCGCTACTGACAGCTGCACCGACAGACAGACTTGCCAAACAGAACGGGTGACCGCCACCGTGAGCACAACCGATACGCCGCTGAACGCTTCCCGCGCCCGAGGGGGAGCCGGACTGGCCCGCAAAGCCAAGGCGTATCTCGCCCTCACCAAGCCCCGCGTCATCGAGCTGCTGCTGGTCAGCACGCTGCCTACCATGATCTATGCGGAGCGCGGCTTCCCTTCCATTGGCCTGATCCTGGCCACGCTTGTCGGCGGTGCGTTCGCGGCAGGCAGCGCAGGAGCCTTTAACTGCTACATTGACCGCGACATCGACAAACTGATGCACCGGACGGAAAACCGGCCGCTCGTCACGGGCGAGGTCACGCCGCGCGAAGCCCTCATTTTCTCCTGGGTCCTCGGCGCCGCCGCCATCGCGATCCTCTGGTTCGGCGCCAACCCGCTGTCCGCCTGGCTGGGCCTGGGCGCCATCTTCTTCTACGTGGTCATCTACACCATCATCCTCAAGCGCCGCACAGCACAGAACATTGTGTGGGGCGGCGCCGCGGGCTGTTTCCCGGTGCTGATCGCCTGGGCCGCCGTGACCAACTCCGTGGAGTGGCCGGCCGTCATCCTGTTTATGGTGATCTTCCTCTGGACCCCGCCGCACTACTGGCCGCTTTCCATGCGCTACGGCGAGGACTACCGAAATGCCAACGTGCCCATGCTCGGCGCCATCGCCGGCGCCAAGGTGGTCTCTGTCCAGGTGGTGCTCTACGCGTGGGCCATGGTGGTCTGCTCATTGCTGATGGTTCCGGCCGGCGGCGCGGGCTGGGTCTACACAGCCACGGCTGTCCTCGCCGGCGCCTGGTTCCTGTATGAGTCGCACGCGCTGTACAACCGGGCGCAGCGCGAGGACATCTCGGACAAGCGCGCCATGAAGGTCTTCCACGGCTCCATCAGCTACCTGACGCTGCTTTTCATCGCCCTGGCGGTCGACCCGTTCGTGGGCCCGGCAGTCATGGGCAGCTAACCTTCCAGGACGCTCTCTCACTTCCTGCAGGTTTTCACCCGACGCTCTTGCACGTCCTGTCGGAAAATTCGAAACCCTCTCTCACCGTTTTTACTGGTGCGGGAGGGTTTTGCGTTGTGCAGGATCTGCCAGAGGGTCCGGGAAAAACCGACAGGATCTGATAGAGCGCCGCCGGGAAACCGACAGGATCTGATAGAGCGTCCTGTTAACGGGAGGCGCCCCGGTTCTGGAGAACCGGGGCGCCTGCCTGGGTCGCTGGGTTAGTCGCGGGGTTGCGGGGGTTTGTTGCGCGTGGCTGGAGCCGCGCCGCGGGCTACTTCACGGGGCTGGAACGGGCGACGTCGGCGGCGTTGGTAGCCGCGCTCATCAGCAGCGCCGCACCCAGCATGTGCGCCCCCACCAGCAGCGCGGGGATGCCGTTGTAGTACTGGGTGAAGCCGATGACGGCCTGCAGCAGCGTCACCACCAGAAGCAGGATCACAGAGGTCCGGAACGGTCCGGGAATCCGGCGGGCAAACACCAGCACCATCGCGAACAGCGTTCCGGCAGTGATCAGGTACGCGGGCACGGCATGGATGTGGGAGAACAGGTCCCAGTCGAGGCCGTTGCGGGGCGCGTCGGCATCGCCGGCGTGCGGGCCGGCACCCGTGACCACCACGCCAAGCATCACTGCCACAGCGGAGAAAAGCGCGACGGCGGCGCTCACCGGGCGCAGCACACCCGGCAACGCGGGCAGGGAGAGTGAGGCAAAGCGGCCGGTCCGCCCATAGGCCCGGTTAACCAGCAGGGTGGCAATGACCACCAGTGCCATGGACACCAGGAAGTGCAGCCCCACCACCCACGGGTTGAGGTTGGTCAGCACCGTGATGCCGCCGATGACGGCCTGGGCCGGGATGCTGGCGAGCAGGCCCAGCGCCAGCAGGAAGAGGTCCCGGCGTTCCTTGCGCAGGTTCCACAAGTAGACCAGCATCAGGACGGCGACGGCGGCCAGGGCGAAGGTCAGGAGCCGGTTGCCGAATTCGATGAAGCCGTGGATCCCCATCTCCGGCGTGTTCACGAGGGACGTGTCGGTGCAGCGCGGCCAGGTCGGGCAGCCCAGGCCTGAGGCCGTCAGCCGGACGGCGCCGCCGGTGACAACCAGCAGCGTCTGTCCGATAAGGGATGCCACTGCCAGGCGCCGGACGCGGGCATCAACAGTACGGGGAAGCCGGGCCGCCAGGCGTCCGGCGAGCTGGGGGAGGCGTGAAGCCGTGCTCACGGTTTTCTCAATTCCACTTGAACCAACGGATGGCTGCTGCTCCGGCAAGAACCGTCCAGACCAGCAGGATTAGGGCGGCACCGACGTCGATGGTGCCGAGCAGGAAGGCCTCGCGCAGGGCCTCCCCGAGTGCGCCCGAAGGCAGGTAGTGAACGATTCCCTGCGCGGCGGCGGGCAACCGCTCGGCGGGAATGACGATTCCGCCCAGTGCGCCGAGCAGGATCCACAGCAGGTTGGTGATGGCGAGCGTCGCTTCGGGCCGCACGGTTCCTGCCACCAGGAGCCCCAGGGCAGTAAACGCCGCGGCGCCCAGGACCAGCAGTCCAAGGCCGGGCAGCCAGCCTGCTGCGGGCGGGTTCCAGCCGAGGGGCAGGGCCACGGCCGTGATCACCACAACCTGGAGGGCGAGCACCGCCAGCACTGCCAATACTTTGCCTGCAATGAGTCCGGTGCGGCCCAGCGGGGTGGTGGAGAGGAAGCGCAGGACCCCGTAGCGGCGGTCGAAGCCGGTGGCAATGCCCTGGCCGGTGAAGGCGGTGGACATGGCACACAGCGCCAGGATCCCCGGGACGGCGACGTTGACGCGGCTTCCGCCCAGCCCGTCCAGGAGGGGAGTCACCGTCAGGCCCACCAGGGCAAGCAGCGGAAGGACCACTGCCAGGATGAGCTGCTCGCCATTCCGGAGCATCGCAAGTGATTCGTACTTACCCTGCAGCAGGATGCGCCGCAGCAGGGGTGCCGGCGCCTGGCCCGGAGGCGCAATGGGGGAAATTGTCATCGGATGTCCTTTCCCGAAATGTCCAGGAAGACGTCTTCGAGGCTGCGCGCTTCCAGGCTCATCGAGCCGGGCATCACGCCGTGGGCGGCCCACCATACGGCAAGGGACGCGAGGTCCTGGGGCGTCAGCGGCCCCGTGGCAACGTAACTGCCGGCGCGTGTTTCACTGACGGCGATCGCTTCGGGGAGGACACCGGTGAGGTCAAGCCCGGCGGGGGCCTCAAAGAACAGGGTCCGGATATGCTCGGTGCCGGACTCGACGGCGGGGTCCCGCTGCAGCAGCTGGGCGACGGTCCCTTCTGCTACGTTCCGCCCGGCGTCGATGATGTACACGTAGTCCGCCAGCCGCTGGGCGTCGTCCATGAGGTGCGTGGTCAGGATGATGCCCATCCCGGAGTCCCGGAGTTCGCCGATCAGTTCAAAGACCAGCTGCCGCGACTGCGGATCGAGGCCTGCGCTGGGCTCGTCAAGGAAAAGCACCTCGGGGTTGCCGATCAGCGCGGCGGCCAGCGCCAGCCGCTGCTTTTGCCCGCCGGAGAGCCTGCGGACCGAGGTCCTGCTGAACGTATCAATGCCCAGCCGCTCAACCAGTTCGTCCACCGGCCGGGGGCTGGCGTACATCCCGGCGATGTGCCGCAGGAGCGGGATGGGACGGGCCGACGGCGGGAGGCCGCCGTCCTGCAGCATCACACCGACGCGGGCGCGAAGGTCAGCGCCTGCCGTGGCGGGATCCTGGCCCAGCAGGGAAATCGTTCCGCCGCTGCGGGTCTGCAGGCCCTGGGCGCACTCGATGGTGGTGGTTTTGCCGGCGCCGTTGGCGCCGAGGAGGGCGGTGACCTGGCCCCGTTCGGCGACGAGGGAGACGCCGCTCACCACCCGGAGCATCTTTCCGTCCAGGGTGGCCAGCGGACCAACATCCTTAATTAACCCGCTGATGGACAGAACCGGGGATTCGGGGGAACGCACCCCAGCATTCTACGCGATGTAGTACTTGGCCCGATGATCCTGATGCCAGCGCAGGTCAGCCTCGCCTTACTGGAACGGGGGAGTAAATTACGACATGATTGTGTTGTGTATTCCATGACCAATGCTACTGCTGTGCCTTTTGCCGGGCACGGGGCGCCGCGCGCCTCCGCCGAGCGCGGCCACATCGCCGCCGTTCCGGTGGCTGACGCAGACGAGCGTACCCGTGACCGGGTCCTCGGCGCAGTTCTGGAGCACGGTCCGGTCAGCGCCGCCGAACTCGGCGACCTCCTCGGCTTTACACCCGCTGCGGTCCGCCGCCACCTGGACCACCTTTCCCGCACCGGCGTCATTGAGGTCAAACGCGTCGCGAAGGCCGGGGCCGGCGCAGGCCGGCCTGCCCGCCGCTACGTCCTGAGTTCCCAGGGCCAGTCGTCGCTGGGCAACGATTACCTCGACATCGCCACCCTCGCGCTCAAGCAGCTCCAGGCAGTGGCGGGCGAAGAAGCAGTGCGCCAATTCGCCGTCGAACGCTTCGCCGAGATGGAACGCCGCTACGCACCGGAGATAGAACAGGCCGGACCGGACATTACTGCCCGTGCCCGCGTACTCGCGGATGCGCTCAGCCGCGACGGCTTTGTGGCCTCTGCCGCGTCGATCGAGGCCAAGGCGCCGCTGCCGGCAGCCCTGTCCAGTGTCCAGCTGTGCCAGGGCCATTGCCCCATCCAGCAGCTCGCCGCCGAGTTCCCCGTTTTCTGCGATGTGGAGACAGAATTGTTCTCCCGGCTGGTAGGCGTTGACGTGCGCCGCCTGTCCACGCTCGCGCGCGGCGGACACGTCTGCACCACCCATATACCCACAGGCCGGCTGGCTGCCGGGGGACCTAACGTCCCGCAGACAGCCCCCGCCAGCCTGGATGAAGTAACCAACCATCAGCAAGAAAGGCCGTGATGACGGACCAACTATCAGAGAAAGCGGTAGCCGAAGACACTGTGATCTCGGAGATTCTGGAAAAGAATCCCGAGCTCCACGGCATCGGCACGTACGAGTACGGCTGGTCCGACAAGAATGATGTCGGCGCCAACGCCCGTCGCGGTATCAACGACGAAGTAGTCCGTGATATTTCGGACAAAAAGAGCGAACCGCAGTGGATGCTGGACCTTCGCCTGAAGGGCCTGAAGTACTTCGACCGCAAGCCCATGCCCACCTGGGGTGCAGACCTCTCCGGCATCGACTTCGACAACATCAAGTACTTTGTCCGCTCCACCGAGAAGCAGGCCGCCACCTGGGAAGACCTGCCCGAGGACATCCGGAACACGTACGAGAAACTGGGCATCCCGGAAGCTGAGCGCAGCCGCCTCGTCTCCGGCGTGGCCGCACAGTACGAGTCCGAGGTGGTCTACCACCAGATCCGCGAGGACCTCGAAGCCCAGGGCGTCATCTTCCTGGACACCGACACCGCGCTGCGCGAGCACCCGGAGATCTTCCAGGAGTACTTCGGCACCGTCATTCCCGTGGGCGACAACAAGTTCGCGTCGCTGAACACCGCCGTCTGGTCCGGCGGATCCTTCGTGTACGTCCCCAAGGGCGTCCACGTGGATATCCCGCTGCAGGCATACTTCCGCATCAACACGGAAAACATGGGCCAGTTCGAGCGGACGCTGATCATCGCCGACGAGGACTCCTATGTCCACTACATCGAAGGCTGCACCGCGCCGATCTACACCTCGGACTCGCTGCACTCCGCCGTGGTGGAAATCATCGTCAAGAAGGGCGCCCGCGTCCGCTACACCACCATCCAGAACTGGTCCACCAACGTGTACAACCTGGTGACCAAGCGTGCCATCTGCGAAGAAGGCGCCACCATGGAATGGGTTGACGGCAACATCGGCTCCAAGGTCACCATGAAGTACCCGGCCGTCTACCTCGTGGGCGAGTACGCCAAGGGCGAGACGCTGTCCATCGCCTTCGCCGGCGCCGGCCAGCACCAGGACACCGGTTCGAAGATGGTGCACATCGCGCCGAACACCAAGAGCTCCATCATTTCCAAGTCCGTGGCCCGCGGCGGCGGACGTGCTGCCTACCGTGGCCTGGTCCAGGTCCGTGAAGGTGCCAAGCACTCGGCCAACACCGTCCGCTGCGACGCGCTGCTGGTGGACACCATCAGCCGGTCGGACACTTACCCGTACATCGACATCCGTGAGGATGACGTGGTGATGGGCCATGAGGCAACTGTTTCCCGGGTCAGCGAAGAGCAGCTCTTCTACCTGATGTCCCGCGGCATGCGCGAAGACGAGGCCATGGCGATGATCGTCCGTGGCTTCATCGAGCCCATCGCCCGCGAACTCCCGATGGAGTACGCACTTGAGCTGAACCGCCTGATTGAACTGCAGATGGAAGGGTCCGTCGGATAACGATGACTGAAATCACTACTGAAAAGGCCCGCATCGGCGCGCCCTCAGCCCAGCCGTTTATTGACGGTTTCACGGAAGAGGGCGAAAGCCTGTCTCCGATCAATGCGAACGCGTCGAAGGCGCCCCTGGCCGGCGAAGCGGTCAAGAGCCACTCGCACGGCGGCGGAGTGGGCATCCCGGACAGCTCACGCGCCGGACGCCTGACCTCCTACACGCTGTCGGACTTCAAGCCGCTCACCGGCCTGGAGGAAGACTGGCGGTTCACCCCGCTCAAGCGCCTGCGCGGCCTGCACAATGAGGTCCTTGCCGGCGCGGCTCCCACCGTCACCGTCAGCGGCCCGGACCGGGTCACGGTGGAAACCGTGGCCCGCGGGGACAAGCGCATCGGTTCTGCCGGCATCCCGGAGGACCGCGTGTCCGCCAACGCCTGGGAGAACTTCAGCGAAGCCACCGTCATCACGGTTCCGGCTGAGTTCGAAGCCGGGACCGAGATCGCCGTCCTGATCGAAGGCACGTCGACGGAGGCCGCGGCCCAGCACATCGTGATCGTCGCGGAGAAGTTCTCCAAGGCCGTTGTGGTCCTGGACCACCAGGGTTCTGCCGTGGTGTCCGAGAACGTCGAGATCGTCGTCGAAGACGGCGCCAACCTGACCGTTGTCACGCTCCAGGAATGGAACAACGACGCCGTGCACGCCTCCTCCCAGCAGGCAAAGATCGGCCGTGACGCAAAGTTCAAGCACGTCATGGTCAGCCTCGGCGGTGACCTTGTGCGCGTTACCCCGTCTGCACGCTTCACCGCTCCCGGTGGAGAGGCCGAGCTGTTCGGCCTGTACTTCGCCGACGCCGGCCAGCACCTGGAACAGCGCCTGTTCGTTGACCACGCTGTGGCCAACTGCAAATCCAACGTGCTGTACAAGGGCGCCCTGCAGGGCCGCAATGCCCACGCAGTCTGGGTTGGTGACGTCCTGATCCGCAAGGAAGCAGAAGGCACCGACACCTACGAGGCCAACCGCAACCTGCTCCTCACGGACGGCGCCCGCGCCGACTCGGTGCCGAACCTCGAAATCGAAACCGGACTGATCGAGGGCGCCGGCCACGCCAGCGCCACCGGCCGCCTGGACGACGAGCACCTGTTCTACCTGATGGCCCGCGGCATCCCCGAGGATGTTGCCCGCCGCCTGGTGGTCCGCGGCTTCCTGCACGAGATCATCCAGCAGATCAAGGTACCGGCAATCGAAGAGCGCCTCACTGACGCTGTTGAGCGCGAACTCGCGCTGACGGACAACTGAGACTGCACGGGAAAAGCACAGATGACTGAACAGCCAAAGGGCGAGCTTGTCTGCAAGACGGATGAAATCCAGCTCAAGCAGGCGCTCCGGATCCTGATCGATGACTACCCGGTAGCCATCGTGAAGGATTCCATGGGCGAAATCCACGCCATCGGAGACACCTGCTCGCACGCGGACATCTCACTGTCCGAGGGTGAAGTGGAGGGGTGCATGATCGAGTGCTGGGGGCACGGCTCCCAGTTCGACCTGCGCAGCGGCGAGCCGCTTCAGCTGCCCGCCTACGATCCCGTTCCGGTGTTCGCCGTCGAGATCCTCGGAGACGAGGTCTACGTGGACTTCACGAACGTCCTCAACGGTGCGGAAGCCCCGAACTTCAGCTAGCAGCATCACCCCGGCGCCAGCCGGACACAGCAACAGAACCAAAAACTTCCAGACAAAGACCGCACCGCCGCCGAGGGCACGGTGCAGAGGAGAACAAGACCTATGTCTACTCTTGAGATCAAGGACCTGCACGTCAGCATTGACACGGAGCAGGGCACCAAGGAGATCCTGAAGGGCGTCAGCCTGACCATCAAGACCGGCCAGACCCACGCCATCATGGGCCCCAACGGATCCGGCAAGTCCACCCTGGCGTCCACCATCGCCGGGCACCCGCGCTACAACGTCACGTCCGGCTCCATCACGCTCGACGGCGAAGACGTCCTGGCGATGAGCGTTGACCAGCGCGCCCGCGCCGGCGTTTTCCTGGCCATGCAGTACCCCGTGGAGGTCCCCGGTGTCTCCATGACCAACTTCCTGCGGACCGCCAAGACCGCCATCGACGGCGAAGCACCCAAGCTGCGCACGTGGACCAAGGAAGTCAAGGACGCCATGCAGAAGCTGCGCATCGACGCCGACTTCGCCCAGCGCAACGTCAACGAAGGCTTCTCCGGCGGCGAGAAGAAACGCGTGGAGATCCTCCAGCTGGAACTCTTCAAGCCGAAGTTCGCCATCCTCGACGAGACCGACTCCGGCCTGGACGTCGACGCCCTGAAGGTTGTCTCCGAGGGCGTCAACCGCGCCCACGCCGAAGGCAACATGGGCACGCTCCTCATCACGCACTACACCCGCATCCTGCGCTACATCAAGCCTGACTTCGTCCACGTGTTCGTTGACGGCCAGGTTGTTGAAGAGGGCGGCCCGGAGCTGGCCGACCGCCTCGAAGAAGAAGGCTACGACCGTTACGCCACGGGCGCCGGCGCAGCCACCATCGCCGCCGCAGCACAGGCCTAGTAAGGACTTGCCATGACCGAAACCAATACGGCCCGCACGGCCCTGGAGGATGTCGAAGAGGCGCTCAAGGACGTCATCGACCCGGAGCTCGGCGTGAACATCGTTGACCTCGGGCTGCTGTACGGTCTGAAGTACTCCGACGACGACGGCGCGCTGCTGATCGACATGACGCTCACCACGGCCGCCTGCCCGCTCACCGATGTCATCGAGGAGCAGGTGGGGAAGGCCCTGGACGGCATCGTTGATGACTGGCGCCTGAACTGGGTCTGGATGCCGCCATGGGGTCCGGAGCGGATCACGGACGACGGCAAGGACCAGATGCGGGCCCTCGGCTTCAACATCTAGAACTGCAAGAAGTACGACGCCGGCCGGTTACCTTCATCGCTAAGGTAACCGGCCGTCGTCGTTCCCTGCCAGCCCCCTAGCCTCGCAAGCTCGGCCAGGGAACCCTGCCGGAGTGGGCCCACCCAGCGGAGTGAAGCCCCTAAAGGGTGGCTGCCGCGAATGTGTCGCACTGGTTGATGTCGCCGGTCTGGTAGCCGGTGTAGAACCACTTCTGCCGCTGCTCACTGGACCCGTGCGTCCACGCTTCCGGCGATACCTGGCCGGTGGCGGCCTCCTGGATCCGGTCATCGCCCACTGCCGAGGCGGCGGACAGCGCGTCGTTCAGGTCCTGCTGGGTGATCGGTTCAAGGAACGGCTGGCCGTCGGGGCCAGGCTGGGTTGAGGCGTGCTTTACCCAGAGGCCGGCGTAGCAGTCAGCCTGCAGCTCCGTTCTGACGGCACCGGACTCCGGCCCCTGCGGATCCTGCTGGGCACGGTCAAGATACCCCAGTACGTTCTGGATGTGGTGGCCGAATTCGTGAGCCACCACGTACTCCTGCGCCAGCGGACCGCCGGAGGAGCCGAACCGGTCCACAAGCTCCTGGAAAAAGCCGGGATCGAAATAGGCAGTGGTGTCGGTGGGGCAGTAGAACGGGCCCACCGCGCTCGAGGCATTCCCGCAGCCGGTGCTGACGCCGTCGGCGAAGATGACTGTCTCCGGCTGGGGATACTGCACGCCGTAGTCCGTCAGGTAGGCAGGCCAGAAGGCATTGAGGCTGTTCACTGTGCCGGTAATCCGGCAGTCCAGCCGGGCGTCGGCGTCGGCGCCTGTCTCGCAGGCAGGTGCGGTGCCTTGGCTTTGCGGCTCCTGCCCCGCGCCGGTGAGGCCCTCGAGCAACTGGGGGTTGACGCCCAGCAGGGCGGCAATAAGCAGGATCAGCCCGCCGCCGATCCCGCCGCCAATAAGACCGCCGCGGCCTCCGCCGCGGCGGTCCTGCACCTGGGAGGGATCCAGCTGGACGTTGTCATTGAAGCTCATAGAGTCACAATAGACCCCGCAGGCAGAGCCAACGAGTGCCCTGCCGGTAAAGTTGGGTCGATGCCTTTTCTTGATCGAATCCAGCGCTGGGCCGATGACCGCCCGCACGACACCGCCGTCGTTGTGGCCGGCCGGCGCCTGAGCTGGGCTGAACTCCGCGACTCCGCAACGGCCGCCGTGTCCGACGCCAAAGCTGTCACTGTCCTGGCGGAAAGCAACTCTGTTGACTTCGCTGTCCGGTTTGCCGCGGCAGTGGCCGGGGAGCGCCAGTGCGCCGTCCTGGACCCGACGTGGCCGGCACAACTGCAGCAGGAAATCCGCCAGCGGCTGGACGGGTCAGCCCAACCCGGCGACGTGGCCGCGGACGACACCCTGGCCGACGGTCCGCCCGAAACCACGTTCCTGGTCGGCCTGACCTCCGGCACCACCTCGGTACCTAAGGCGTTCACCCGTTCGAGGCAGTCCTGGCGGAAGTCCTTCGACGCCTCCATCGAATTCTTTGGGCTCCGGCCGGACGATGTGACCCTGGCCCCGGGCCCCCTGGCCGCGAGCCTGAACCTCTATGCCCTGGCGGAGTGCCTCTACGCAGGCTCCGAGTTCCAGACACTGGAGACTTTCGACGTCGGCGACGTCCACGCTGCCATCACGCACGACGGCGTGACGCGCCTGGTTCTGGTCCCCACCATGCTGCGGCTGCTCAGTGAGCGCGGCCTCACCGGCTGCGTCGACGCAGCCGGGGTGCGCACCATCATCTGCGCCGGCTCAAAACTCGATGCCCGCACCCTTGAAGCCGCCCGCCGCTGGGCTCCTAACGCCACGATTTTCGAGTATTACGGTGCCTCCGAACTGAGCTTCGTCTCGGGCGCCGGCCTCCCGGCCGGGGAGCTCGACGCCGGCGGCACAGGAATCGGCCGCGCGTTTCCGGGCGTGGAGGTCCGGATCCTTGACGACGACGGAACCCTGCTCCCGGACGGCGAGGCCGGAAATATCTGTGTCCGCAGCGGCATGGTCAGCAACGGCTACCTGTGGGGCGACGACGGCGAGGCGCTTCGTTCCTTCGACGGCTGGTTCACAGTGGGGGACCAGGGCTACCTGGCAGAGGATGGGCTGCACATCCTGGGCCGGCGGGCCGACATGATCCTCACCTCCGGGAAGAACGTCTACCCGCATGAAGTGGAACTCGCGCTGGCGTCCGTTCCCGGCGTCGCGGCGGCCATCGCGGCCGGGATGCCCGACGATCTCAGGGGCCAGCGCGTCGTTGCAGGCGTGGTCACGGCGCACGGCGGAATTTCCGCCAACCAGCTCAAAGCCGGCCTCGAAAACATCCTGGCGCGCGACAAGCGCCCGCTGCAGTACTTCGCCCTCTCCGAGCTTCCCACCACGGACCGCGGCAAGGTGAGCCGGAACATGCTCCTTGAGTGGATCGGGTCCCATGACCAGCGGGTCCGCCCACTTGGACACTGAAACCCGTGGACACTGATCCCCCGGCCGCTGAGCCGCTGCCTGCCGACCGGCAGCCCGTAATCATCGCCGCCCGGCGGACCCCGGTGTGCCGCTCCAACGGCGCTTTGAAGGACCTGCGTGCCCACCAGCTGCTCGCCCCTGTCCTGAGGCAGCTTCTCGCCGAGAGCCACGTCTCCCCGGACGGCGTGGCAGACGTGGTGATCGGCAATGCCGTGGGCGGAGGCGGCAATGTGGCCCGGTTTGCCCTGCTGGAGGCCAGCCTTCCCGTCAGCGTGCCCGGCCTGACAGTGGACCGCCAATGCGGCTCCGGCCTGGACGCCATTGTCATGGCCGCCAGGCTGGTGGCCGCCGGCGGGAATCCTGTCTATCTCGCCGGGGGAGTGGAGAGCATCAGCACCGCGCCGCTGCGGGCATACCGGAACGACGACGGCGAACCGGACTTCTTCTCCAGGGCCCGGTTTGTGCCGCCCAGCTTCGGAGACCCGGACATGGGTGTGGCCGCCGAGAACGTTGCCGCCCGGTTCGCCGTCGGCCGGGACCGGCAGGATGCCTTTGCGTTGGCCAGCCATCAGCGCGCCGTCATTGCGGCCCGGGACGGTCTCTTCGAAGGCGAGATCACTCCGCTGGAGACAGCTTCCGGAACCGTCAGCAAGGATGACGGCCCGCGCCCGGGACTCAACGCAGCCGTCCTCAAGCGCTTCCCGCCTGCCTTTGTTAGAGGGGGAACGGTCACCGCCGGAAACTCATGCTTCGACGCCGACGCCGCCTCCGCCGTCGTCATCACTTCCCTGCAGCGCGCCCGCGAACTGGGGGCAGCCGACGGGCTCCTGGTCCTGGCGACGGAGACGGCCGGAGTGGATCCGGAACTGCTGGGGATCGGCGCTGCCGTTGCGGCTGAAAGACTGCTGGCGGGCGCGGGCATCACTGCTGCCAGCGTGGGGCTCGTGGAATTCAACGAGGCCTTCGCGGCCCAGGCCCTCGCGTGCCTGGACCACCTGGGAATTGACCCGTACCGGGCGAATGCCGACGGCGGCGCCCTGGCGCTGGGTCACGCCTACGGGGCGTCCGGGGCCGTGCTGGTAGCACGGCTGCTGGCCCAGGCCCGCGCCTCAGGCAAAGAGGGCCAGCTGGCGCTGGCGCTGATCAGTATCGCGGGCGGAATGGGAACCGCGGCGCTGCTGCGGTACGAAACCATCAGCTAGGCAGCAGTAACCGTGCCGTCAGTCGTCGGCGTCGCCGAGTCCGCGGGCGGCCAGCGCCTCACCGGTCTGCCGGGCAAAGGCCACAGTGGTGATAAAGACAGGCAGAACCAGCGCGCGCGGGTTCCGTTCCAGTCCCCGCGCCCGGGCTGAATCGCGGACGTCCGCGAAGGCGCCGGCAATGTACGGAATGCTACGCAGCATCACGGCGATGGTCAGTGCGAAGCGTTCCGGATCCGCGCCAAAACGCCGGAAAGGCGTAGCCAGCGACACCACGCCGTCCAGCAACCGCTGCATGGGCGTGGTGGCCGTCAGCAGGGAGGCCGCCACGATGCAAACCAGGATGTTCAGGACGATCCGGGCCGCGGTGGGACCGCCGAGCTGCCACCACTGGAACAGCCCGATCACGGGCAGGACGAGCAGCAGCGGACGGATGGCCCCGAAGAGCCGGCGCGGTCCGGCCCCGGCGAGGAGGTACAGCCCGCACATCACGGCGAGGACTGCGGCGGACACCAGCCAGTCCACGATCAGGAAGGACGCCAGGCCGCAGCCAAACACCAGCAGGAACTTCACGACCAGCGGGCAGCGGTGGATGACCGAACGGCCGGGGACATAGTTCGCCAGGAGGAAGCCGTGCCCCCTCACGGTGCTGCCAGGCCTTCGGCGCAGAGCGTTCGGTACCTCTCCACAGCTTCGGCCGGGTCGCCGTCGAATAGCACGTGTCCGGCCTCGATCACCAGGACGCGGTCCATGTCCAGGGCCAGCTCAAGATCGTGCGTTGACATCAGGATCTGCTGCTCCAGGCCGGCCAGTGTGCGGCGCAGGAGTTCGCGGTTCCGCAGGTCCAGCAGGGTGGACGGCTCATCCAGCACCAGCACCGAGGGGTTCACCGCCAGGACGGCGGCCAACGCCATCAGCTGGCGTTCCCCGCCCGAAAGTTCATAGATGCTCTGGTCAGCGAGGCCCAGCAGCCCGAACCGCTCCAGCGCGGCCTCCGCCAGGCGCCGCCGTTCAGCTCCATTGCGGACGGAGCGGCGGAGCGAGAGTTCAACATCTTCACGTCCTGTGGGCATCACCAGCTGGGACAGCGGATCGGTGAAGACAAAGCCGACGTTCCGCCGGACCGCCCGGACGGCCCGGACGGTGTCGTCGCCGTCCACCGCCACGGTGCCGGAGCTCGGCTGGACCAGGCCGTTGACCAGGCGCAGCAGCGTTGACTTGCCGGATCCGTTGGCCCCGATCACGCCGATGCGCCGTTCGGTCAGCTCCAGCGTGACGCCGTGGAGCAGCGTCTTGGGCTCCGGATGGTTGTCAACGTCTACTGCGACGGCGGCCTGGCGGAAGGAAATTGCCATGGCGGTTAGCGGTTGATCCGCTTCACGCGGCGGACCAGCACGTCGGGGAAGGCGCGGTGCAGGGCCACGGCAATCCCGGCCGCCAGGATGTTCTTGATCACGTCTCCGGGGTAGAAGACAAGGTCGGCCATGAAGGCCTGGCCCAACCCGGTCTTGGTGTTGATCACGATGCCGGCGATGCCCAGGGAGTGCACCACCAGGATGCTGGTCACCGTGGCAGCCAGGAAGAACCACAGCGCCCGGGCCCGTGTGGTGCGGCGGATGACCACGGTGGCGAGCCAGCCGACCAGTGCCGCGGCAATGGGGAAAGCGATGATGTAGCCGGCTGACGGCCCGGCCAGGATGCCCAGGCCGCTGCGGCCCTGGCTGAAGATCGGCAGGCCGGCCAGCCCTAGAAGCGTGTAAAGCCCGACGGCGGCGAAGCCTCGCGTGGGGCCCAGCATCAGTCCGGTGAGCATCACCGCGAGGGTCTGGAAGGTAATGGGGATGCCGAAGACGTTCGCCGCAATCCCGGGAACAAGGGCGGAACCGGCAACAAGCGCGGCGAAGACGGCGATCAGGCCAAGGTCGGTGGCGTTCCAGCGGCGGCGGTCGGGGGAGGCGGCGCCGTTGACGGCAGTGTCAGTCTGGCTCATGGAAATCCTGTCGGGGTTGTACAAGCAAAGCATGGGGGTGTTTCTGACGTTACCTGCCGCCGTCGGACTCCATTTTGTAGGGGATCCACTAAACGGAGGCCCGCGTTTGTGGTGGCACGGCACAATGGTCCGTGCCTGGCCTGCCACAGCGCGTCCGCAGAACTGCCGAATGCCGCGGTTACGGGGTGAAGCTTCGGCCGGTAGACTTGTATAGGCCGTTCTCCGGCCTCTCTGCCCGGTTCCTGCCAGACTTCATCCGTTGGGCTGCGGCGTTCCCTGTTGTGAAAGGCCTTACCTGCTGTGATTACTGTCCAGGATCTTGAACTGCGCGCCGGCGCCCGGCTCCTTATGGACCAGGTGAGCTTCCGCATCGACAAGGGAGACAAAATCGGCCTGGTAGGCCGGAACGGTGCAGGCAAGACCACCCTCACACGTGTCCTGGCCGGCGAGGGCCTGCCGGCAGCGGGCAAGGTGTCCCGCACCGGCGAGATCGGCTACCTGCCCCAGGACCCGCGCACCCCGGACATGGAGCAGCTCGCGCGCGACCGGATCCTGTCCGTCCGTGGTCTGGACATCGCCGTCGGCAAGCTCCGCGTGGCCCACGAAGAGATGGCCAGCGAGGACGCCAACATCCAGCGCAAGGCAATGAACCGCTATGACCGGCTGGAATCGGAATTCCTGGCCGCCGGCGGCTACGCGGCCGAGGCCGAGGCCGCTGCGATCTGCTCCAACCTCGCCCTGCCGGACCGGCTGCTGAACCAGCCGCTCAAGACACTCTCCGGTGGCCAGCGTCGCCGCGTGGAGCTGGCGCGCATCCTGTACTCGGATGCCGAGACCATGCTCCTCGATGAGCCCACCAACCACCTCGACGCCGATTCCATCGCCTGGCTGCGTGACTTCCTGAAAAACCACCAGGGCGGCCTGATCGTGATCAGCCACGACACGGAACTGCTCGAGGCCACCGTTAACAAGGTGTTCCTGCTGGACGCCAACCGCGCCCAGATCGACTTCTACAACATGGACTGGAAGCGCTACCTCACCCAGCGCGAGACAGACGAACGCGCCCGCAAGCGCGAACGCGCCAACGCTGAAAAGAAGGCCCAGGTCCTCTTCGACCAGGCCAACAAGATGCGCGCCAAGGCCACCAAGGCCGTTGCCGCGCAGAACATGGCCAAGCGCGCCGAACGCCTGCTCAGCGGGCTGGAGGCCGTCCGCGAAAACGACCGCGTGGCAGCCCTCCGGTTCCCTGACCCGTCGCCCTGCGGCAGGACCCCGCTTACCGCCGAAGGCCTCAGCAAGTCCTACGGTTCCCTGGAGATCTTCACGGACGTCGACCTGGCCATCGACCGCGGTTCCAAGGTGGTCATCCTGGGGCTCAACGGCGCCGGCAAGACCACCCTGCTGCGGATGCTCGCAGGCGTGGACAAGCCGGATACCGGCGACGTCATTGCCGGGCACGGCCTGAAGGTTGGCTACTACGCCCAGGAACACGAAACGCTCGACGTCGACCGCACCGTCCTCGAGAACATGCGCTCCTCCGCGCCGGACATGAAGGACGCCGAAGTCCGCGGCATCCTCGGCTCGTTTCTCTTCTCGGGTGACGACGTCGACAAGCCCGCCGGCGTGCTCTCCGGCGGTGAAAAAACCCGCCTGGCCCTGGCCACCATCGTCGCCTCCAGCGCCAACGTGCTCCTCCTCGACGAGCCCACCAACAACCTGGACCCCGCCAGCCGCGCCGAAATCCTCGGTGCCCTGCGGAACTACTCCGGCGCCGTCGTCCTGGTCAGCCACGACGAAGGGGCAGTCGAAGCACTGAATCCTGAGCGGGTTGTGCTCCTGCCCGACGGCATTGAGGACCACTGGAACGAAGACTACCTGGACCTGATTACGCTGGCTTAGTTCTGGCCCACAGTCCGTCCGGGGGCGCCTTCGCGCCCCCGGCCGCGTAATTTGCCGCGTGCTCGCTCGTTCCGTGGTTGCGTACGCTCCGCAGCGCGCGTGATTTCCCGCGTGCTGGCTCGTCCCTCGCCTCTGACGCACGCTACATAAATCACACGCACTACTGCGCTCGTGCGCCCGTCACCTTCAGCGTTGGTTCCGTTGTCAGTGGACCCTCAGATCTCGGTCCGCGCGGGCATACCTGATACTGTCCTGATTCTCCTGAGGTGGACTACCGGGGCGGCCCGGCGCATCTTTCCTGGTCCCAACCCTCCGCGGACAGAAGCCAAGCTGGCTCAGTTCGCCAGTCCCGCCGTCGTGCTTTCACCTCCGGAGCCTTAGGCACTCGCGGAGCGGCGTGGGTGATTTATGTAGCGTGCCTGAGGCGTGGGCCCACGCCGTCCGGGTTCCCTGGCCGAGCTTGCGAGGTTAGGGGGACGGTGGGGTGAACGAACCAGCACGCGGGAAATCACGCACGGTGCGGAGCGACGGCGACCGACAATGCGATCGCAACCGACGGCGCGGAACCGGACTCCGTCAGTAGCCCTGGGCATCGAGGAGGGCGTCTTCTTCTTCCTCGGCCGTCGGATGCTTGCGTTTGCGCGGGGCCGGCGTTCGACGGCGGGCTGCCGCTGCGGCCGAGTGGACCGGGCTGCCTGAATCGCTGGCGCCGTCTTCCTCTGCGTCCTCGGCGTCGATCGCGGCGTTCCGGGCCTGCTGGCGGGCGGCGTAGCCGAAGCCCACGAACATGAGCACGCCGAAGGCAAACCATTGCAGGGAGTAGGACAGGTGCGTGCCTTCCTCCGTGGCTGGCATGGGGAACGGGAAGGGCTTCTCTGCTGCGGCAGGCGTCTCCGACGCG
Organism: Arthrobacter sp. HS15c; assembly: GCF_040812005.1. Classification (NCBI taxonomy): domain Bacteria; kingdom Bacillati; phylum Actinomycetota; class Actinomycetes; order Micrococcales; family Micrococcaceae; genus Arthrobacter; species Arthrobacter sp. HS15c. The sequence goes on along the minus strand of NZ_JBFOHM010000009.1, from coordinate 82,088 downwards.
AGCTGGCCGTACGCTCCCGTCAGCACAGGGTAGCCGAGCTCCGCTGCGTAGACGGGCAGGTCAATGGACGCTAACTGGCCGTCAGGGGCGCCGCGCTGCAGCGTCGGTTCGCCGGCCTTCAGGCGGACGACGGCGGTCACGTCACCCGCGGGCGGGGCCGGGATCGAGTCCGGGCGGCCCGGATTGTTGTTGCCAATGGGCAGCCATCCGCGGTCGATCACCACAGTCTCGCCTGACTCCAGTTTGAACGGCACCACCACTTCGTAGCCGGGCTGCCCGTTGAGTGGCCTGTTACGCACAATCCGCTGGCCGGCTGCGTCGTAGGAGCCTTTGAGTTCAACCTGCGTCCATTCCTTCTCGGGCTCCAGGTTGTTGAACTCATCTTTGACCGAAGCGAACGGGACTGGCGTGGCCGAGTAGTTGGTGACGACCCGGTTGATTTCCGCGAGCGTTTCGGCGCGGCGGTCCATCTGCCAGCGGCCCAGGAAAACACACGCCGTGGCAAAGATTGCGGCCAGCAGGAGATAACCCAGCCACTTGCTGGAAAAGAGGAAGCGGTACATTCAGCCTTCCTGTCCCTGCTGTGCGGAAGCCGCCCCGGAACCGGCTTCCAGCGGCACCGTTTCCTTCCAGAGCCCGCGGGTCTGGAGGTAGTCCTCCAGCCAGTCGCGGTGGTCGCCGCAGGCCAGCCAGATCTTGCGCCGCTCGGGCGTGTGGATCTTCGGGTTGTTCCAGAGAAGCTGCCAGGAGGCCTCGGAGCGGCAGGCTTTCCGGGAGCACATGGCAGCTGTGGCCGGCGGGGGACCGGGAGTCCCTGCGGCCAGGTCGAAAATGTTCATGAAGCGCGCCGTTCCCCGCCGTGGTTTGGTTCGTCGTCGTCGTCATCTATGAGCTCACCCTGCAGGACGTCGTTGTCTGGTCCGGCTTCAGCCGGTGACCAGCTGGGTCCCTCGAGTTCGGCCAGCGGCGCAGAGTCAAGCAGGGAGTCGCTGTGGATGTCCGCCTTGTCGCTTCCGTTCGCGATGACCACCGCGATCCAGGGGAGGAAGACGGCGCCGGCAACCATCACGAGCTTCAGCCACCCGTCCACCACAAAAATGAGGATGAGGCAGACCATGCGGATTCCCATGGCCAGCGCGTACTTGATCATGCGCTGGCGCATGTCCTCGGAATGGGCAGATGCTGCGTCCGTGATGCTGTGGACCCCGGAATCGCCGGAGAACCTCTCAGGGTCTCCGGACACAGGCTGTCCGGCATGGTTTTCAAGGGTCACGGCTGATTGATCACGCTCCAAAGGCTTGCCTCAATTCTCTCACCATCGGCAGTGGCGCCCAAACGCGGGCTAAGATCGGAGGCAGCAAAATCACACCCCTTCCTACAGCGGCCCAGCGTGCCGCAGAATCCCGGAGCATTTTATGTCTGAAGCAGCTACTGCGGCCCGCAGCGTCCTCATCACCGGTGGTAACCGCGGCATTGGCCTGGCCATCGCCGAGGCTTTCCTGGCCAACGGCGACAAGGTGGCAGTGACCTACCGGAGCCCGTCTGAGCTGCCGGCCGGGATCCTTGGGGTCAAAGCCGACGTGACCGATGAAGCCTCAGTGGATGCGGCATTTGCCGAAGTGGAAGCTGCGCACGGCCCGGTGGAGGTCCTGGTTGCCAACGCGGGCATCACCAAGGACACCCTCCTGATGCGCATGAGCGAGGACGACTTCACCTCCGTGATCGACACCAACCTCACCGGCGCCTTTCGCGTCATCAAGCGCGCCTCGAAGGGCATGATCCGGATGCGCAAGGGCCGCGTAGTGCTCATTTCCTCCGTTTCGGGCCTGTACGGCGCACCGGGACAGATCAACTACTCCGCGTCCAAGGCGGGCCTGGTGGGCATCGCCCGTTCGCTGACCCGGGAACTGGGGTCACGCGGAATCACGGCCAACGTTGTGGCACCGGGGTTCATTAACACGGACATGACGGCCGAACTTCCTGAAGCCACCCAGAAGGACTATCTCTCCAGCATTCCTGCCGGCCGTTTCGCCGAGGCGTCGGAAGTGGCGAACGTGGTCCGTTGGATTTCCAGCGACGAGGCAGCCTACATTTCCGGTGCGGTCATCCCTGTTGACGGCGGACTGGGCATGGGCCACTAACCGGGAAACTCCACAGGCGATGACAGCCCAGGCTGAAGCGCCGAAGGTTTCCGGCCTGCCCCGGCACTAGCGGCGGCAGGCTTCTTTGTGGGGGTCAAACAAGCAAATACGGGGCCTGCGCTGGCATGATGGACTGCAGACCTCTAGCGATTTAGACGTTTCGAACAAAGGAGCCCATATGGGACTGCTGGACAACAAGACCGCCATCGTGACCGGATCCTCACGCGGAATCGGCGCCGAAGTGGCAAAGATCCTGGCCGGCGAGGGCGCCGCCGTCGTGGTTAACTACCGCCAGAAGGCGCCCCGCGCCAACAAGGTGGTCGCAGGAATCGAAGCCGCCGGCGGCCGTGCGACGGCCGTCGGTGCGGACCTGACCACCCTGGAAGGCGTGCAGGCCCTCGCCAGTGCAGCCATGGAAAACTTTGGATCGCTGGACGTCCTGGTGCTCAACGCTTCCGGTGGCATGGAGTCCGGTATGGAGGACGACTACGCCCTGAAGCTGAACCGGGACGCGCAGGTCAACATGGTTAACGCCGCAGTGCCGCTGATGAAGGAGGGCTCCCGCGTGGTCTTCGTGACCAGCCACCAGGCCCACTTCATCAACAGTGTTGCCACCATGCCGGAGTATGAGCCCGTGGCTCGCAGCAAGCGCGCCGGCGAGGACGCCCTCCGTGCCCTGATCCCGAACCTTGCAGAGAAGGGCATCTCGCTGGTGGTCGTTTCGGGCGACATGATCGAAGGCACCGTCACGGCGACCCTGCTGGACCGGTCAAACCCCGGCGCCATCGAGGCCCGCCGCGCCGAGGCCGGCAAGCTCTACTCCGTGGAGGAGTTCGCCGAAGTGGTGGCCGGCATGGCCACCGCCGACGTCGAATCCGGCCACACAGAGTACGCCGGCGGTGCCGACTACTTCGGCAAGGGCGCCAACTAGCGTATCCGGGCTCCCCTTTGGGTTGTCCCCGCGGCAACCCGTCACACGACAAGCTCCGGGCAGTACTCCTGCCCGGAGCTTTTGTCTGCCGCGTGGCCCGACCTGTCTGTCGGGGGCGTTGCCGGAAGGCGTTGTCTGGGAGTGCAAGGCCGCCTAGGGTCTTATGCATGGCACAGCAACCAGAGGTGACGCGCCGTACCTATCCGGCCGGTGTTCCCTGCTGGGTGGACACCCAGCAGGCCGATGTGGAGGCCGCCATGCACTTCTACGGCGGAGTCTTCGGGTGGGAGTTCGAGGACACTGCCCCGGCCGGCGGCACTGGCAGGTACGTCATAGCCACGCTCAACGGAAACGAGGCTGCCGCGATCACGGGCCCAGGAACCGGTGTTGCCGCCTGGAACACCTACGTCTCCGTCGACGAAGCGGATGCTGCCGTTCGCCACTTGCTTACTGCCGGGGCAACACTGAAGTCGGCTCCTGCCGATGTGGGGTTAGGCGGCGTGCAGGCGGTACTGGCAGATCCTGAAGGCGTCGAGTTCCGTATCTGGCAGGCGCGGGAGCGGCCTGGCGCCCAGGCGGTCAACGGTCCCGGTGGTTGGAACTTCAGTGACCTCCACACCACAGACACCGAGGCAGCAGTCGCCTTCTATACGAAGGCATTCGGCTGGCAGTTCGACAACATTGGCTTCGGTACTATGATCCGCCGCCCCGGATACGGGGACCACCTCGAAGCTACCGTCGACCCCAACATCAGGGTCCGCCAGTCCGGCGACCTGGTGCCCCGCGGGTTCGAGGACGCCGTTGCCTGGCTTGCCTCCGCGGCGCCCGGTGAGCAGCCGCAGTGGCACGTGACGTTTACCGTCGCGGACCGTGACCGTACGGCCAGGGATGCGGAGCGCCTCGGTGCCGTGATCCTGGGGCAGGACGATACCGAGTGGACACGCACCGTCCTGATAAGGGATCCCGGTGGAGCCGTATTCACCGCGAGCCAGTTCACGCCGCCGTCGGGCTGAGTGCTCGGCTGATCCGACACCGCCGACGGGAGGGAGCCCGGGGCCTCAGACGCCGGCGATGTGGCGCACGGCATCCAGGTAGGGCATGTTGACGGCGGAGTCGGCCACCGCACGGACGGCAGGCTTTGCGTTGAACGCCACTCCGATCCCGGCGGCTCCCAGCATGTCCAGGTCGTTGGCCCCGTCGCCCACGGCAATGGTGTGTTCCATGGCGATTCCTTCGGCGGCCGCCCACTCACGCAGGTATTTCTCCTTCGCGGCACGGTCAATCACGGCACCGAGAACCTTGCCGGTCAGGGCACCGTCCACGATTTCGAGCTCGTTGGCGATCCAGTAGTCCAGGCCGAGGTCCTCGGCGATCGGACGCAGGATCTGGTTGAATCCGCCGGAGACCACCGCCACCACATGTCCGGCAGCCTTGAAGGCGGCCACCAGCTCGGCGGCACCTTCACTCAGTTTCACTTCCGCCCGGACAGATTCGACGACGGCGGCCGGCAGTCCCGCGAGCACGGCCACGCGTGCGTGCAGGCTCTGCGCGAAGTCCAGTTCGCCGCGCATGGCGGCTTCGGTGACGGCGGCAACTTCCTCGCGTTTGCCGGCATAGGCGGCCAGGAGTTCAATGACTTCCTGCTGGATCAGCGTCGAGTCGACGTCCATGATCAGGAATTTCCGCTGGGCGGTGCGGAGTCCGGAGGGAACGATCGCGGTGTCCAGGCCGTCCTGCGCCGCTTCGGCTACCGCGTGGCGGAGGGCGGCGATGCCCGAATCCGTGCCGTCAGCGACGGCCAGCTCGGCGGTGTGGACCTCAAACCGGCTGTCCCCGCCGCGGGATTCGGACTGGAAAGTCGCGCCGCTTCCGGCCAGGACGGAGCGCAGCTGGTCAAGCTCGGAGGCAGTCAGTTTCGGGCCATAGCTGACCGCAGTCACGTTCGGAGTCATGGCTGCAATCTTAGCCAGCGCGGGGGTACGGCCCGAATTCATTGCGGAGGTTCAACGCCACCGGCAGTGACGCATGTCGCACGGCCCGTATCAGTTATCAGTCGGTCCCCGTTTTGTCCTAGTGTCTACTCCTATGAGTGATGTTCTGGAATTGGCTTCCGTCAGCGTTGTCCGAGGCAAGAAGACCCTGCTGGACAAGGTTGACTGGCAGGTCAACGAAGGCGAACGCTGGGTCATCCTTGGCCCCAATGGCGCAGGCAAGACGACGCTTCTCCAGATCGCCGCAGCGCGCCTGCATCCGAGCAGCGGCAAGGCCGGGATCCTCGACGAAACCCTGGGCCGCGTTGACGTCTTTGAGCTCCGTCCCCGCATCGGCCTTTCCTCCGCCGCCCTCGCCACCCAGATCCCGGAACACGAGATCGTCCTGAACGTGGTGGTCACCGCCGCGTACGGTGTGACCGGCCGTTGGCGCGAGGGTTACGAGCGTGACGACGAGCGCCGCGCCTTCCGTCTGCTGAACGCTTGGGGGATGGGGCCGCTGCTCAACCGGACCTTCGCCACGCTGTCCGAAGGTGAGCGCAAGCGCGTCCAGATCGCCCGCGCCCTCATGACGGATCCGGAGCTGCTCCTGCTGGATGAGCCCGCAGCCGGCCTGGACCTGGGCGGCCGCGAGGAACTCGTGCACAAGCTCAGTGAACTTGCGCGGGACGAAGCGGCCCCGGCCATGGTCCTGGTCACCCACCACCTTGAAGAAGTCCCGCCCGGCTTCACGCACGCCATGCTGCTGCGTGACGGCGGCGTCGTTGCTGCAGGCCCGATCGCCGACGTCCTTACCGACGAGCACCTCACCACAACCTTTGGCTTGGCCCTGGACGTGACGGAGACCGCCGGCCGCTACACCGCCACAGCCCGCCGCTAGGCCAGGGCGCCGCCCACCGTGGATCTTCTTAGCAGTATTTTTGTGTTCATCGCCGGCCTGTGGGCCGGCACCATCAACGCCGTCGTCGGCTCCGGCACCCTGGTCACCTTTCCCGTCCTGATCGCACTGGGGGTCACCCCGGTGGTGGCATCCATGAGCAACGCCATGGGCCTGGTGGCCGGCACAGCCGCCGGCGCCTGGGGCTACCGTCGTGAGCTCAAGGGGAGGGGACTTCAGCTCCTCAAGCTCCTGCCTGCGTCGCTGCTGGGCGGCATCACCGGCGCCTGGCTCCTCCTCCACCTCCCGGAGAAGGTGTTCCACTATGTGGCGCCGGTCCTCCTGGTGCTCGCCTTGCTGATGGTGGTCTTCCAGCCCCGCCTGCAGGCGTGGGTGCGCAACCGCGAGGAGAACCCGGAACACGCCGCGCGGGACAAACGGCACGGCGTACTCCTGGTGGTGCTCGTCTACCTCGCCGGTGTGTACGGCGGCTACTTCGTGGCCGCCCAGGGCATCCTGCTGGTGGGCATCCTGGGCGTTTTCCTGACCGGCACCATCCAGAACGCCAACGCCATGAAGAACATCCTGGTGCTCGGCGTGAACCTGGTGGCTGCCGTCTCCTACCTGGTGTTCGCCTTTGACCGTATCAACTGGCTGGTGGTGCTCCTGATCGCGGTCAGCTCCACCATCGGCGGACTCCTGGGCTCCAAAGTAGGCCGAAGGCTCTCACCCACCGTCCTCCGTGGTGTGATCTTTGCCCTCGGGCTGGTTGCCCTGGGCTTTATGATCGCCAATCTGCTGAAATAATCAGCCGGTGCCAATCCACTACCTCGAATCGGCCCGGGATCCCCGGGTGTCCGACTACACCCAGCTCACAGACGTCCACCTGCGAAAGCTCCGCGAACCCGCGGAGGGCATGTACATCGCCGAATCCTCGCGTGTCCTCCGCCGCGCCCTGGCCGCAGGCCACCAGCCCCGTTCGTTCTTCCTGGCCGAGAAATGGCTGGCGGACCTGCAGGATGTCCTGGACGCCCACCCGGACATCCCGGCATTCATTGGCCATGCCTCATTGCTGGAGGAGATCACCGGCTTCCACCTGCACCGCGGGGCCATGGCTGCCATGCAACGGCCGGCGCCCGTTCCCCTCGGCGAACTGCTCGCGGGCGCCCGGCGGGTCGCGGTCCTGGAGGACATCGTGGACCACACCAACGTGGGGGCGATTTTCAGGTCCGCGGCCGCCCTGGACATCGATGCCGTCCTGGTGTCGCCACGGTGCGGGGACCCGCTTTACCGGCGAAGCGTCCGCGTCAGCATGGGCACTGTTTTCCAGGTTCCGTGGGCCCGGCTCGAGTCCTGGCCGCAGGACCTTTCGCTGCTCAAGCAGCACGGCTTCACCGTGGCGGCGCTGGAGCTGACCGAGGATGCAGTGGACGTCGATCAACTCGCCGCCCGGAATCCGGACCGGCTGGCCCTGGTGCTGGGCACGGAAGGTGCAGGCATGAGCGCAGAGACACTCGCCGCCGTCGACCTTGCCGTGAAAATCCCCATGCGGGCGGGCGTTGACTCGCTGAATGTGGCCGCCGCGTCGGCAGTGGCGTTCTGGGAGCTCAGGCCCCGGGAATAAAGCCCGGCAGGCGGTTCGCGGGGACCGCGCCGATCCGCTATTATTGGTAGCTGGCCGCAATGCTGTAGCGCTTTTCACTGTTGCAGGGCGCGGCCATCCCATTCATACCTGGCAACTGGCCAAATCCAGTTGTGCGAACAAAGGTCCCATTATGAAGTCTGATATCCACCCGAAGTACGAAGCTGTTGTTTTCAACGACCTGGCTTCCGGCGTCAAGTTCCTGACCAAGTCCACCGTGTCTTCCAAGAAGACCATCGAGTGGGAAGACGGAAACACCTACCCGGTCATCGACGTCGAAATCTCCTCCGAGTCCCACCCGTTCTACACGGGCAAGCAGCGCATCATGGACTCTGCAGGCCGCGTCGAGCGCTTCAACGCTCGCTTCAAGGGCTTCGGCGGCAAGAAGTAATTCACTTCGCCCCAACGTTCTTTGGAAAAGCCCGCACCGGCAACGGTGCGGGCTTTTTTGCGTTTCGGGCACCCTGGGTGGTGAGGCAGGATGGAAGGCATGACTGACTCAGCGCTCCCTGCAGAAGACCGCCCCCGCCTCCATGGTGAGTACAAGGTCCCCGGCGGGAAGCTCGTGGTGGTGGACCTCGACGTAGCGGACGGTCTCCTCACCGACGTCTCCCTCAGCGGGGACTTCTTCCTGGAGCCCGACGAGGCGCTCCTGGACATCAACCGTGCCCTCACCGGGCTCCCGGAAACCACGACGGCGGCTGAGCTCTCCGCCGCCGTGACCGCCTCCCTGCCGCCCGGGGCCGTCCTGTTCGGCTTTTCGGCCGACGCCGTGGCGGTCACCGTACGCCGAGCCCTGGCCAAGGCGACGTCCTGGTCCGACCACCACTGGAACGTCATTGCGCCCACGGTGCTGCCCACCCGCGTCAACGTCGCCCTGGACGAGGTGCTGACCGAGGAAGTCGGCGCCGGCCGGCGGAACCCGACGCTGCGGTTCTGGGACTGGGAGGAGCCGTCCGTGGTCATCGGCAGCTTCCAGTCCGTCCGCAACGAACTGGATCCCGACGGCGTGGCCCGGCACGGCATCACCGTGGTCCGCCGGATCAGCGGCGGGGGAGCGATGTTCATGGAAGCAGGCAACTGCATCACGTACTCCCTGTACCTGCCGCAGACGCTGGTGGACGGGATCAGCTTTGCCGACTCATATGCGTTCCTGGACGCCTGGGTCATGGCAGCCCTGGAGAAGATCGGGGTCACGGCGTTTTACGTCCCCCTGAACGACATCGCCACGGACCAGGGCAAGATCGGCGGCGCCGCGCAGAAACGGCTGGCGAACGGCGGGATGCTGCACCACGTCACCATGAGCTACGACATCGACGCCGACAAGATGGTGGAGGTGCTGCGCATTGGCAAGGAAAAGCTCTCGGACAAGGGGACGCGCAGCGCCAAGAAACGTGTCGACCCGCTCCGCCGGCAGACTGGCCTGGCCCGCACGGAGATCATCGCAGCCATGATCGAAGTCTTCACCGAACGCTATGCCGCCACCCCGTCGGAACTCACGGACGCCGAACTCAGCGCCGCCCGGGAGCGGGTTGCCACGAAATTCGGCACCGCGGAGTGGCTGAACCGCGTCCCCTAAGGCGTGCTACGTCCGAGCCTGGGCGGTGAGTGCCCGGAGCAGGTGGCTGCGCTGCTCCACGATGATCCTCCGCAGCGCCCGCGGGGCGTCCGCGTTGGCTTCCAGCCAGGCATCCGTGCGGAGCACCACCGGGTGCTGCTCCGGCACGGTCCCGGCCGGGAGGTCCTGCGCCATGGGAAACAGCCCGCGGACGATCCGGCTGGCGATTTCGATGCTCCGGTTGTCCCAGACGCCGCGGAGGCACTCGAAGAAGGGCTCCACATAGGGTTCGAGGAGTTCAGCCGGGGCAGTGGTGAATCCGAGGATGGTGGCGCTCAGCAGCTGGTTGGAGAGCCCGGTCCCCTCCACGGCGGCCTTCCAGGCAGCCGCTTTGACCTCAGGATCCGGACGCGCGGCGAGGGCCGTCGCGTGGCCCGGCCGGCCTGACGCCGTGTTGTCCCTTGCCAGCTCGGCGTCCAGCTCTCCGACGGCTGCCTGGCCGTTGGCTGCCAGGGCGTGCCAGATGTTCCAGCGAAGCTCGGCGTCCACGGCGAGGCCGTCCACCTTGACAGCGCCTTCCAGCAGCCCCCGGAGCCGGGGGAGAAGCGTTGAGTCGTGGCGGCTGACCGCAGCGACGGTGCGTGCCCACGCGAGCTGCTGGTCGGAACCCGGCGCGGCCAGGCCGAGCTGGCTGTCCGCAGCCGCCAGGAATTCCCCGCGCACGGCGTCGCGCCCGGCTGCATGGGTGTAGCGTTCGACGGCGGCCTGGGCGTTGTCGAGGATGTTCAGAAGCACGCCGATCCCGGTTTCGGACGGCCCGAACGTTGTCACGGCGTCCACGTAGCGGGCGGCCGGGCTTTCCCCGTCGCGGGCAGAGTTCCAGAGCGCGGTCCAACAGAGGGCCCGGGCCATGGGGTTGGAGATCCGGTCCAGGGAGGCCAGGACTGTCGCCTCGGACGCCGGGTCCAGCCGCACTTTGGCATAGGTGAGGTCATCATCGTTGACGAGCAGGAGCGCGGGCCGCCGTTGCCCGGCCAGTTCCGGCACGTCCGTCCGCGCCCCGGCGATGTCAGCTTCGACGCTTCCGGTACGGACCAGTGCGCCGTCGGCGTCGAAGTTGTAGGAGCCCACGCGCAGCCGGTGCGGCCGCAGCACCTCGCGTCCGGTGACGGGGTCAAGCGCGTCCTGGACGATGGCAACGGTGCCGAGTTCGCCGTCGAGCGTCCCACTATCCAGGGACAGGGTGGAGATCCCGGAGGTCTGCAGCCAGGTCGCGGCCCAGCCGGCCAGGTCGCGTCCGGAGGCAGCGCTGAGGGCCTTCAGGAGGTCGGCCAGCGTGGTGTTTCCGTAGGCGTGGTCGCGGAAATATTGCCTCGAGCCGGCGATGAAGGCGTCGAAGCCCACGTACGCCACCAGCTGCTTGAGCACGGACGCGCCCTTGGCGTAGGTGATGCCGTCGAAGTTCTGCTTGGCGGCCTCGAGGTCCGGGATGTCGGCGACGATCGGGTGGGTGGTGGGCAGCTGGTCCTGGACGTAAGCCCACGCCTTGCGCTTGTTGGCGAAGTTCACCCATGCCGTATCCCAGTCCGTGGCCTGGTCCACGCCCAGGGTTCCCATGTAGTCCGCAAAGGACTCCTTGAGCCACAGGTCGTCCCACCACTGCATGGTGACGAGGTCGCCGAACCACATGTGGGCCATCTCGTGCATCAGCGTGTTCGCGCGCCCCTGGTACTGCGCGTCGGTGGCGCGGGATGTGAAAACGTAGCTTTCGGTGAAGGTGACCAGGCCCGGGTTCTCCATCGCGCCCAGGTTGTATTCCGGCACAAAGGCCTGGTCGTATTTCCCCCACGGATAGGGGTAGTCGAACAGCCGGTTGAAGAAGTCCAGGCCGCTCTTGGTGAGGCGGAACAGTACAGCGGCATCAAAGGATTCCGCAATCGAAGCCCGGCAGTACAGTGCCAGCGGCACTTCCACGGACGTGCCGTCGTCGAGCGTGGCGCTCCAGTGGTCCTGTGCGCTGAAGTAGGGCCCGGCGAGCACTGTGGTGATGTAGGTGGACATACGGCGTGTGGTGGCGAAGTCCCAGCGGCTCGTGTCCGGATCGCTGGTCAGCTGCGTCCGCGCGGCCTCCACACCGTTGGAGGCCACCTCCCAGCCCGACGGCGCCATGACGTGGAACGTGAATTCGGCCTTGAGGTCCGGCTGTTCAAAGTTGGCAAACACGCGCCGGGCATCGGCGGGCTCGTACTGCGTGTAGAGGTAGCACTGGCCGTCGGCCGGATCCACAAACCGGTGCATGCCCTCGCCGGAACGGCTGTACAGTGCGGTGCCGGTGACCGTGACCTGGTTTTCTGCCTGCAGGTTGTCCAGCCGGATCCGGGAACCCTCCACCACGTCGGCCACGGGCAGGCCTTTCCCGTTCAGGAACACGCTGTGGACCTCGGCGGCGATGAAGTCCAGGAATGTTGACTGGCCCGGCTCCGCTGCTGAGAAGTTGATGACGCTGCGGCTGGTGTAGCCCGCCACGTCCGGGTCTGCTGCCTGCCGCACATCCAGGGAGACGTCGTAGCTGTGGGTGCTGATCAGGGCTGACCGTTGAGCGGCTTCATTGCGCTGCAGATTCTCATGTGACACTCAGCTATCTAATCACGGGATTCGCCCGCCGTTCACCGCAGGAAAGCCGCCCTGCCAGCGGCCCACTTACCGCCCCTACACGGTCATGAGCAGCGCCGCCGCCAGGCCCAGCAGTGCTATCAGCAGCCAGGCCGCCAAGGCAGCGAGCAGGGCACGGCTTCCGGTGTGCAGGAGCGTGCGGATCCGGACGGCTGACCCCAGCCCGAACAGCGCCGCCCCCAGCAGGATGTCCTGGAGTGCGGCGCCGGCGTCGAGGATCCCGGGCGCCAGCCAGCCGCTGGAGCGCAGGCCAACCATGGCCACAAAGCCGAGCACAAAGAGCGGGATCACTGGAGGCAGGCGCCCCGGGTCGGGTGCTGCCTGTGATCCCGACAGAGCGGAGGCTGCTGCTTTCCCGGTGGCACTCGCCGCACTGAAGCGCTGGTGGAGGCCCGCCGCGGCAACAATGGGTGCCAGCAGCAGCACCCGGGTGAGTTTGACGACGACGGCGATCCCCAGTGCCGCCGTCCCCGCGGTCTGCGCGGTGGCGACTACCTGTCCGACGTCGTGCACGGAGGCCCCGGTCCAGGCCCCGAATGCCAGCGGAGTGAGCTGCAGAGGATGGACCAGCAGCGGCAGGACCCCGATGGCCAGGGTTCCGCACAGCGTCACGAGTGCCACGGGCAGCACTGTGTCCACGTGCCGGATCCGGCGGACGGCGGCCATGGCGCCGATGGCGGACGCTCCGCAGATGGAAAAGCCGGTGGCAATCAGGAGCGACGTCTGCGCCGGCAGCCGGAAGAGCCGGGAGATCAGGTAGGTGCCGGCGAAACTGGCCAGCACCACGCCGGCGATCAGCAGCAGTGCCAGCCAGCCCAGGCCCAGTACGTCCATGATGCTGACCTTGAGCCCCAGGAGCACGATCCCGCCCCGCATCAGGTGCTTGCCGGCGAAATCGAGTCCCGGCCTGGCGCGCCCGGCCACCCAGACAGCGGTGCCCGGAAGGTTCGCCGCGAGCAGGCCAAGGACCACGGCCAGGGTCATGGCGGGCAGGACCGGCACCAGCCGGTGGATGCCGAAGGCAGCGGCCAGCGCCAGGGCGGCAGTCAGCAGGCCCGGCAGGAGGCGGTCCTTTCCAAGTGGCACTCACCTACTTTGCCGGATGGGACACGGATTCCACGAACCGGCGGCACCGGTCCAACACGCCACAATGGATGGCAGTAATGATTTCGAAACAAAAAGATGGTTGGCTAAAGGACATGTCAGACCTATTCCAGGATTACTCCGAGGCCGCCGGGCGTACCGGCGCCTACGACGAGATGTTCGCCCCCGGCCAGGAAGCACGCGAGTCGTACGGCCAGGTGGCCGATGCCCTCCGTAAGCTCTCGCTGGCCGATGTCAGCGCCCGGGCTGACTCGATGGCGCGGACCTTCCTCGACCGCGGTGTGACGTTTGACTTTGCGGGGGAGGAGCGTCCGTTCCCCCTGGACATCGTTCCGCGCGTCATCCCCGCGGATGAGTGGACCGTGCTCGAAAGGGGCGTGGCCCAGCGGGTCAAGGCCCTGGAGGCCTTCCTCAACGATGTCTACGACAAAATGGCCGTCGTAACCGACGGCGTCATCCCGCGCCAGCTGGTCACCACCAGCGCCCACTTCCACCGCCAGGTGCAGGGCTTCGAACCTGCCGGCGGCGTCCGCGTTCACATCTCGGGCATCGATGTTGTCCGCGATGCGGCCGGCACCTTCCGCGTTTTGGAAGACAACGTCCGGGTGCCCTCCGGCGTGAGTTACGTCCTGGAGAACCGCCGCGCCATGGCCAAGGGCCTGCCCGAGGCGTTCGGACAGCAGCTCATCCGTCCCGTCGAGGAATACCCGAGGCGGCTGCTCTCGGCTCTGCGCAAGACCGCGCCGTCCGGCGTCGACGACCCCACCGTCGTTGTCCTGACCCCCGGCGTCTTCAACAGCGCCTACTTCGAACACACCCTGCTGGCCGGCCTGATGGGTGTTGAACTGGTGGAGGGCCGCGACCTCATCTGCCGCGGCAACCGCGTCTACATGCGCACCACCGCCGGCGAGCAGCGCGTGGACGTGATCTACAAGCGCATCGACGACGAATTCCTGGACCCGCTGCAGTTCCGCGCCGACTCCATGCTCGGCTGCCCGGGCCTGGTCAACGCGGCACGGGCCGGCGGCGTCACCATCGCCAACGCGGTGGGCAACGGCGTCGCGGACGACAAACTCGTGTACAGCTACGTTCCGGACCTGATCCGGTACTACCTCAGCGAGGAACCGATCATCGCGAACGTGGACACTTTCCGGCTGGAGGAAAAGGACGCCCGGGAGTACGTCCTGGACAACCTGGCCGAACTCGTGGTGAAGCCCGTGGACGGCTCCGGCGGCAAGGGCCTGGTCATCGGGCCCGACGCTTCCAACGACGAACTCGACGCGCTCCGCAAGCGCGTCATCGCGGATCCCCGCGGCTGGATCGCGCAGCCGGTGCTGCAGCTTTCCACCGTGCCCACTCTGAGCGGCGACAAGTTCGGCCCTCGCCACGTGGACCTGCGCCCGTTCGCGGTCAACGACGGCGACGACGTCTGGGTCCTCCCCGGCGGACTCACCCGGGTGGCGCTGAAGGAGGGTTCATTGATCGTGAATTCCAGCCAGGGCGGCGGTTCCAAGGACACCTGGGTGCTGGCGGACTCGCCCCAGGTTCCGGTGGAGACCATTCCCCGGCCGTCGATCGCCATCCGTGAACGCGTCTCCGTCTGGCCCGTGGAGAGCAACTGGCGCGACCGCCAGTCGGAGCAGCAGCAGTGAGCCGGGCCCCTATCCCGGCAGTAATTTCCCATCAGATTCCGGACGCGCAGGAGGTAGCCACGAATGCTTAGCCGTATTGCTGAGTCCCTTTTTTGGATCGGCAGGTATGTGGAGCGTGCCGACGGCACGGCCCGCATCCTGGACGTGCACCTGGAGCGCCTGAACCACCTGCCCATGGAGGAGCGCCGCAGCGTCGCCCAGGAACTCCTGGCAGTCATGGGCGCCCGGCCACAGAGTGAGGACTTCGGCCTGCCCGAACTGCTCCATGCCCTGGCGTACGACAAAACCAGCGCCACTTCCATTGCCGGGTCCCTGGGCGCTGCCCGGGAGAACGCCCGGCGTGCCCGGGAGACCGTGTCCTCGGGCCTGTGGGAGAGCCTCAACACCACCTATTACGGGCTGAGCCAGCACCGCAAGGACGTGGTGGGCACGTACCGTTTCTGCAACTGGACGCTGGAACGTACGGCCATGGTCAGCGGCCTCGCCGACACCACCGTCAGCCACGACGAAAGCTGGCTGTTCCTGGTGCTGGGACGTTCCCTCGAACGCGCCGACATGACAGCCCGCATGCTCTCCACCCGGGATGTCCTCTCCGCAGGCATGTCCTGGGTGAACATGCTCCGGTGCGCCGGCGCCTACGAATCCTTCCTGCGGACCCGCCGGGCCGCCTTCGGGGACCAGCACGCCGCCGAGTTCCTCCTGCTCGACCGGCTGTTCCCGCGCTCCATCGTGTACGCCCTGCGTGACGCCGACGAGTGCCTCGCAAAGCTGGACCCTTCCGCCCAGCGGGTGGGCTTCATCAACGACGCCCGCCGGATCGTGGGCCAGGCCCGCACGTTCCTGGAGTTCCACCGCACGGACGACCTGATGTCTGAACTCCCTGAGCACATGGAGCGCGTGCAGAAGGCCGTTTCGCAGGCGTCGGACGCCATTTCCCGTAAGTACTTCAATCAGGCGGACGAACTGGCCTGGGTGGGAGAAGTTTCATGACCCGGCTGAGCATCATCCACAAGACCGCCTACAAGTACAACAAGCGCGTCACCCTGTCCTACAACGAGGCCCGTATGACCCCGCTGACTGACCCCCAGCAGGTGGTCCTTGAGTCGGTGCTCAAGGTCTCGCCGTCGCAGGCGGCCGTGAGCAGCTACCGCGACTACTGGGGCACCCGCGTGACGGCCTTCGACATGCAGATGCCCCACGACCACCTCGAAGTCATCTCCAACATCACCGTGGAGGTCCACCGGGCGGAAAAGATCCCGTCAGAAACCGACATCGCCGGCTGGGACGTCATGGCGTCAGCCGATACCCTGAACACTTACAGTGATTGGCTGCCGCAGTCGCAGCTGAGTGGTCCCGGTGAGGAAGTCCTGGGGATCATCCCCGGCGTGGTCGCGGGCAAAAACCCGCACGAGGCCGCCATGGCCATCTTTGAATGGATGCGCGGCGAAATGACCTACATGTCCGGCTCCACTGCCGTGACCACCAACGCCGAAGAAGCGTGGGGGCAGCGCCAGGGCGTCTGCCA
Organism: Arthrobacter sp. HS15c; assembly: GCF_040812005.1. Classification (NCBI taxonomy): domain Bacteria; kingdom Bacillati; phylum Actinomycetota; class Actinomycetes; order Micrococcales; family Micrococcaceae; genus Arthrobacter; species Arthrobacter sp. HS15c. Next base: position 65,994 of record NZ_JBFOHM010000009.1, on the reverse strand, counting down.
GGACCTGGCACACCTGGCCATCGGGGCCCTCCGCAGCTGCGGAATCCCTGCCCGGTATGTGTCCGGTTACCTCCACCCGCGTTCGACGGCGGACATCGGCGAGACGGTGGCCGGCCAGTCCCACGCGTGGCTGGAATGGTGGGACGGCCAGTGGCGTAGCTGGGATCCCACCAACCACAAACCGGCCGGCGACTATCACGTCACCGTGGCCCGCGGCCGGGACTACCGCGACGTGCCACCGCTGAAGGGCATCCTTTCCGGCGGCGGCGGATCGGCGCTGAGCGTCAGCGTGGAGATCACGCGACTTGCGTAACTGACATCAGGCCGGGCCGGCAAAGCCCGGCCTGATCGATTTTCGGCCTCTGGCGCGGGTTCGTCCCGCGTCCGCCCTATTCCGGCGAAGCCTTGACAGCCCCGCTTAGCTGGGTCCACCACGTCATGGGGGCCGTCACCTTGAAGCTCCTGCCCGTGATGGTCCCGGGCGTCACGCGGACAAACGTGTCTTTCCTGCCGGCCTGCCACGGAAACAGGTACAGCGCCGCCGTATCCAGGATCTGTTCGGTTCCCGTGACCGCGGCTGCGGCGCCCTTCACCACCACGCTCCAGGCGAGGCCTGTGGTGGCATCCACACCGTCCGCTTCGAGGGCCACATGTGCGCCGCCGGTGGCACCGGCGAGCTTGGTTCCCTCGCCCGTGCGGAACACCAGCGTCCCGCCGTCCACGGTGTAGTTGATCGGGAAGATGTCCGGATGGCCGTCTGTCAGGACTGCCAGCCTGCCCACGGACACGGTCCGCAACAGTGCCCAACATTCATGGTTTTCCAGGTTCCGGACTTCAGAAGATGACTCGTTGCTCATGCCGCTGAGCTTACGCCCGTGACGGAGCCCGGGACAGGGACTACCAGGGGCTGGGCTTGTAGTCCTTCAGGAAGACACCGTGCTGGTCCTCGCCCTGCTCGCCCATCACGATGGGGTCGTAGACGCGTGCGGCACCATCCACGAGGTCCAGCGGAGCGTGGAAGCCTTCCTCCATGAGCCGGACCTTCGTGAAGTGCGGGCGCTCATCGGTGATCCAGCCGGTGTCCACGGCGGTCATCAGGATGCCGTCCGTGTCCAGCATTTCCTGGGCACTGGTCCGGGTCATCATGTTCAGGGCCGCTTTGGCCATGTTGGTGTGCGGATGCCCCGGGCCCTTGTACGCGCGGGAGAACTGGCCTTCCATGGCGGAGACGTTGACGATGTACTTCCGGTGCGCAGTGGACCGCTTCATGGCATCCCGCAGCCGGCTCACCAGCAGGAACGGTGCCGTCACGTTGCAGAGCTGGACCTCAAGCATTTCCAGGGGATCCACCTCGTCCACCACCTGGGTCCAGCTGTTGATCGTGGCCAGGTCCGGGACCAGCCCGCCGGCGTCGATCGCTGTTCCGGAGGCGATGCGCTCCAGTGAGGCAGAGCCTGTGGAGAGTGCCAGTGACGTGATGGCATCCCCGGCAAGGACAGGGTGGTCGGTGACGCTGCTCGCCAGGGCGAGCGGGTGCTTGTCGTGGGCATGGCCGAACGTCAGCAGCACCGGACCGCCGTTGGCTGCCTCCAGCGCGGCGGGCAACGGTTCATCCTCGGCGTCCACCAGCGGCTTGTAGGCATTGCCCGAGCGGCGGACGGTCTGTGCCGCGTTGTTGATGATGATGTCGAGCGGACCGGCTGCACTCAGCGAATCCGTCAGTGCCATGACCTGGGACGGGTCGCGGAGGTCGATGCCCACGATCTGGAGCCGGTGCAGCCAGTCACCGCTGTCCTCCATGGCCGCGAAACGCCGTGCCGCATCCTTGGGGAATCTGGTGGTGATGGTGGTGTGCGCCCCGTCGCGCAGGAGGCGCAGGGCAATGTACATGCCGATTTTCGCCCGCCCGCCAGTGAGCAGCGCCCGGCGGCCGGTGAGGTCCGTGCGGGCATCCCGTTTGCCGTGGTTGAAGGCGGCACATTCGGGGCACAGCTGGTGGTAGAAGGCATCCACCTGGGTGTAGTGCTGCTTGCAGATGTAGCACGGGCGGGAACGGATGAGGTGCCCGGCGATGTCTCCGGTGGCCGATGTCGCCAGCTTATTGCCCCGGGTTTCGTCATCGATGCGGTCCGGCGCCGCCGTGGCCGTCTGGGCGAGGACGGCGCGGTCGGCTTCTGAGATGAGGTCCCGCTTGGTCACACGCCGGTGCCGCTTGACGGCTTTGAACATTTTCCCGGTAGCGCGCCGGACGGAGACGTAGTCCGGGTGCTCCTCGTCATAGGCATGGATGGTGTTTAAAACCTTGAGGCAGGCCTGGATTTCCTCAGGCGTCAGATCGGGGGAGCTCATTGTACCGATTTTACAGCCTGTGGAGATCCGGCCTGCCCGGTCGGAATAGTGCGTACTTCTAAGTGCGGCTTCCCTCGGAGGCCTTGGCCACGCCCGCGTGCACCTCAGCCACCTGTTCCACCGATTCACGCAGTTCCGGGTAGTTGGCGGTTGCCGCCTTTACTGCGTTGGGAACGAGGTGCAGGTTCCTGGCGGCGAGGGCACGTTCCTCCTCGCCCGGCTCAGGTACCTTCTGTCCCTTGGACAGGACGGTGATACCTGACTCTGTTACCTTGAAGCCGCGGGCACGGTCCAGGTCCGGGTCGAGCCCGATCGCTGCACCGGCGGGTACCTTGACGTTCTTGTCGATGATGGCCCGGTTCACCACGGCCCCTTCGCCGATGTTCACCTTGTCCATCAGGACCGAGTCGATGACCCGGCTGCCCGTCCCCACAAAAACGTCGTTGGACAGGACGGATCCTTCCACCACACCGCCGGAGATCACCACGCCGTTGGCGACGATCGAATCCAGCGCGGTACCCACAGTGTCCTTCTCGCCGCGGACGAACTTGGCCGGCGGTGAGATGCTCTGGCGCGTGTAGATGGGCCATTCGGAGTTGTACAGGTTGAACACGGGCAACGGCGAAATAAGGTCCATGTGCGCGTCATAGAACGAGTCGATGGTGCCGACATCGCGCCAGTAGGTGCGGTCACGCTCGGTGGAACCGGGGATGTCGTTGAGGGTGAAGTCGTAGACGCCCGCCTGCCCCTGGTCGACGAAGTAGGGAATGATGTCGCCGCCCATGTCGTGCTTGGTGTCCAGGCGCTCCGCGTCCACGTGCAGTGCTTCCACCAGGGCGTCGGCGTCGAAGACGTAGTTGCCCATCGAGGCGAGGAACTGGGTGGGGTCAGCGGCCAGGCCGGGCGTCGTAGCAGGCTTCTCCACAAAAGCGGCAATTTTCTGCGCGTCGTTCTGGTCCACTTCGATGACGCCGAACTGGTTGGCCATGCTCAGTGGCTGGCGTACGGCTGCCACAGTGGCCTTGGCGCCGCTCAGGACGTGCTGCTCCACCATCTGGGCGAAGTCCATGCGGTAAACGTGGTCGGCGCCGACCACCACCACAATGTCCGGGTTGGCGTCGTGGATCAGGTTCAGGGACTGGTAGATGGCGTTGGCGCTGCCCAGGAACCAGCTCTTGCCCACACGCTGCTGGGCGGGGACGGACGCGACATAGTTTCCGAGCTGGGTGGACATGCGCCACGTTTCGGAAATGTGGCGGTCAAGGCTGTGTGACTTGTACTGCGTCAGCACCACGATCTGGAGGTACCGGGAATTCACCAGGTTGGACAGCGCAAAGTCGATGAGGCGGTAACTGCCGGCAAAGGGCACACCCGGTTTAGCGCGATCTGCCGTCAGTGGCATGAGCCTGTTTCCCTCGCCGCCTGCGAGGACAATGGCCAGGACTTTTTTGTTCAACGGCATATTTAGTCGCTCCTGTACGCCTTCGTAACTCCCCAAAACAGTCCGGCATGCCCGGACCCCTTCACACTAGAACAGTTAAGCCGGAACGACTACCTTGGGTAGCGTGCGAATAGACATTGTGACTAAAGAGTTCCCGCCGGAGATCTACGGAGGCGCCGGAGTCCACGTGGCCGAATTGAGCAGGGTGCTTAGTAAGCACGTTGACCTGCAGGTTCGTGCTTTCGGGGCGCCCCGCGACGCCGACTACCACGGTGCCGGGGTGACGTCGTATTCCGTGCCCGAGGACCTTGGCTCGGCTAATGCGGCCGTCCAGACGCTGGGGGTGGATCTTCGGATCGTGCCGGACATCGAGGGCGCCGACCTTGTCCATTCGCACACCTGGTATGCCAACATGGCCGGCCACCTGGCGTCCCTGCTGCACGGCATCCCGCACGTGCTCAGCGCGCACAGCCTTGAACCGCTACGGCCCTGGAAGGCCGAGCAGCTCGGCGGCGGCTACGCCCTGTCCTCGTGGGTGGAGAAAACCGCCTACGAAGCCGCCGCCGCCATCATCGCCGTTTCGGAAGGCATGCGCCAGGACATCCTGCGCAGCTACCCGGACGTGGACCCGGCCAAGGTCCGCGTGGTCCACAACGGCATTGACGTCGAAATGTGGCACCGCGACGAAGGCGACGACGCCATCAGGGCGCTCGGGATCGACCCGGACAAGCCCAGCGTGGTCTTCGTGGGACGTAACACCCGCCAGAAGGGCGTTCCGTACCTCCTGCGCGCGGCAGCCAAGCTGCCCGCAGACGTCCAGCTGGTCCTCTGCCTCGGAGCCGCGGACACCCCGGAGCTCGCCGCCGAGACGGCCCGCCTCATCGAGGAACTCCAGGGCCAGCGGACGGGCGTTGTGCTGATTGAACGGATGCTGCCCAGGAACGAGCTCATCCAGGTCCTCAGCCACGCCACCGCGTTCGCCTGCCCCTCAATCTACGAACCGCTCGGCATTGTGAACCTGGAAGCCATGGCGTGCGGCGCTGCCGTGGTGGCCAGTGCCACCGGCGGCATACCGGAAGTAGTCCAACACGGCGAAACCGGCCTGCTGGTGGATCTTGAACAGGTCACCGACGGCACGGGAACCCCGCTGGACCCGGAGAAGTTCGTCACCGAATTCGCCGCAGCCCTGACCGAAGTCGTCTCGGACCCGGAGCGCGCCCGTGCCATGGGCCAGGCCGGCCGCCGCCGCGCCGAGGAGCACTTCTCCTGGGAATCCATTACCGAAACAACCCTCGAGGTGTACCGCTCAGTCCTCGCCGGAGGCTGGCGATAACCACCGACGGCGCCGCACCCCACAGGCGGGGAGCGGCGCCGTCGTTATTTCCCGGCCGGTCAGCCGAGCCGGCTCAGCCGCGGCCTTTGCGCGCGGACGCGGCGGTGCGCGCGAGGAGTACTTTTTCCTCCACCGGGGACTGGCCGCTGGCGCGCTGGGCCCGCAGGTATTCGCGGGCCTCGTCCTGCCGCACCTTTTCGGCGCCCGTGGCGATCGCGGCGCGGATGTGGTCCGGACCGTAGCCGAACGCGTCCACGAGGTCCACTGCGTGCGGGCGGATCTTGACCAGCAGGCGGTTGATGTACTCGCCCACCGTGCGTCCGCGCTGCATGGAGAGCCTGCCGTTCATGAGGTACCAGGCCAGGTTCTTTTCGATCAGCGACAGACCGAAGAGGTCCCGCAGCCATGTCAGGACGGTCTTGGTGCCGGGATCGGCGACGTCACGGAGCGCTTCGGTGAACGCTTCCCACTGCAGCAGCTCGGCGTGCGCCTGGGCGGCCTCGATCAGTTCATTCTGGTGCTGGTTGAACAGGGCGGCGCCCTTGTCCTGGGGCAGCCTGCCGGCGCCCTTCAGCGCCGATCCCACGTCCGCGACCATGGTCTGCACCCTGTCGGTCAGGAGCGCGCGCTGGCCTTCCTCGTCGCGGAGTGCAAGCGCCGCCTTCTGGGCGGAGCCGGTATCAGCCACAAACTGGGCAACCTGCCGCAGCCCGGTGCGGTGGATGGCCGCGCCCGTTGCCTGGCCCACGACATAGCGGGCCAGCACGCCAAAGTCGACGTTCCTGAACTCCTTGGCATAGTCGGCCAGCAGCCGTTTGGCCACAAGCTGGAGCAGCACCGTGTTGTCACCTTCGAATGTGGCGTACACGTCGAGGTCGGCGCGGAGGGATGCGAAACGGTTTTCGATCAGGAAACCCGCGCCGCCGCAGGCTTCACGGCATTCCTGCAGCGTGTCCAGGGCATGCCAGGTGCTGAGCGGCTTGAGGGCGGCAGCGAGCGTCTCCAGGTCCTGGCGGTCCTCGTCCGTGTCGTGGGCGCCGGAAAAGACGTCGTCGAACTTCTGCAACAGCTGCTCGTGCGCAAAGCCGGCCGCGTAGGTGGTGGCCAGCCGGGTGAACAGCCGGCGCTGGTGGCGCTGGTAGTCGAGGAGGACTTCCTCGTCGGTGTGTGACGAGGCGTTGAACTGGCGGCGCTCGGTGGCGTACTGGATGGCTGCCTTAAGCGCGATCTTCGAAGCGGCGACGGCTGCCCCGTCCAGCGAAACCCTTCCCTGGACCAGCGTCCCGAGCATGGTGAAGAACCGGCGCCCCGGGCTGGCGATCGATGAGGTGTACGTGCCGTCGGCGTCCACGTTGCCGTAGCGGTTCAGCAGGTTCGTGCGGGGGATGCGGACGTTCGTGAAGTGCAGGCGTCCGTTGTCGATTCCGTTCAGGCCGCCCTTGACGCCGTCGTCCTCGCCTCCGATTCCCGGGAGGAACTCTTTGCTGGCCGGATCACGCAGGTCCACGTAAAAAGCGTGGACACCGTGGTTGACGCCCCCGGTCACGAGCTGGGCGAAGACCACGGCGCCGAGCCCGTCGGTGGCGGCGTTGCCGATGTAGTCCTTCCACGCCGCACGGAACGGGGTGTGCAGCACAAATTCCTGGGTTTCCGCGTCGTACGTGGCGGTGGTTGCGATGCTGGCAACATCCGAGCCGTGGCCTGTTTCGGTCATCGCGAAGCAGCCGGGTATGTCCAGGTTCATGATGCCCGGGAGCCACTTGGCATGGTGCTCTTCGGTGCCGAGGTGCATCACGGCAGACCCGAACAGTCCCCACTGGACACCGGCCTTGATCTGAAGGGACGGGTCGGCCGTGACGAGTTCCTCGAAGCCCGCGATGTTGCCGCCATGGTCGTCCGCGCCGCCCAGGGTGGTGGGGAAGGCGCGGTGGACGGCTTCGTTGTCCACGAGGTACTTCAGCTGGCCAAAAGTGCGCGTGCGGTGCTCGGTGTGTGTCAGGCCCTCCGTTTTGTGCAGCTCGGGGCTCTCGGCAAGCCGGCGTGCCTGCCTGCGGATGCCGGCCCATTTGCCCAGGAGCTGTTCACCCAGGGCGGCGACGTCGACGGCGGGATGGGCGTTTGCGGGCCGGGTGCGGGAGGGCATCGCTGCGTTTGCCTGGCCGGCGGGGCGGTCCACTACTTCAGTCATGTCAATGTCCTTCGTTGGTTCTGACAGGTGGGGTTGGTAAGTGTCGAAGACGGTTTCGCGGATCTAGGGCGCTTCTGCGGGGGACAGCTCAGGGGCTATTCCCACGCACAGCCAGGCCGTGATCTGGCGTGCCATGGTTTCCTGGTCGGGCTTTGCCGGCGAGTCCGGAGTGCTGAGCCACTGCTCCCCGGCGTTGCGGACCAGGCCGATCGCGGCCGTGGGCCAGTAACCAATCACCGATTCCTTGCCGTCGCCAAGATGCGCCCGCATTGGCGCGGCGATCATCTCCGCGATGGAGTCGAAAAAATGACCGAGGGCCCCCGAGATGGCTGCTGAACCGTGGGGGCCCTCCGGCTCGCCGGCAGCGTGCCGCGTGACGAAGCTGTAGACGCTCGGGCTGGTCTCGGCCATCTGCAGATAGGCGGACACCATGGCAAGCAGCCCCTCGCGGGGAGTTTGGGCACTCTGGGCGGCCTCCCGGATACGGCGCTGCATCTGGCTGAGGACCACTTCGCCCACAGCCTGCTGGAGACCGGCCTTATCCCCGAAGTAGCGGTAGAAAACCGACTTTGAGGTGGCCGCGGCGGTGGCAATCTCTTCCATGGAAGCGTCGCTGCCGAGGGCATGTACGGCCCGGCGCGCTGACTTGATCAGTTCCCGGCGGCGTTCTTCGCGGTGGCTTTGCCAGCGGGCGGAACGGCCATCCGCACTTGCCCTGACCGCACGCTCATTTGCCTCTGCTTGGGGATTGTTCACGATACCCAGCGTATCAGGTACGCTGGGTATCGGTAACAGACCAAAATCAGAGGAGACACCGATGTCCGTCGAGGGACAGTCCGTCACAGGACCCCAGGAATCCAGCACCCCGGTTGCCACCGCAGCCGTTCCGACGCCCCGCAGGGCAGTGGTTGTGGGCGGAAACAGGATCCCGTTTGCACGGTCCGGCGGCGCCTACACCAAGTCGTCGAACCAGGACATGCTGACTGCCGCCCTGGACGGCCTCATTGCCAGATTCGGTCTCCAGGAGGAACGCATCGGCGAGGTCGCTGCCGGCGCCGTCCTCAAGCACTCCCGCGATTTCAACCTGACGCGTGAAGCAGTCCTGGGTTCTGCTCTGTCCGCCGAGACGCCGGCCTACGACCTGCAGCAGGCGTGCGCCACGGGGCTGGAAACCGTCCTCGGCCTTGCCAACAAAATCAAGCTCGGACAGATCGACTCAGCCATTGCCGGGGGAGTGGACTCCGCATCCGATGCCCCGATCGCCGTGAGCGAAGGCCTGCGGCAGATACTGCTGGACCTCAACCGGGCCAAGACCCTTCCGCAGCGGCTGCAGGTACTCAGCCGGTTGCGGCCCAAGGATCTTTCTCCCGATGCCCCCAACACCGGCGAGCCGCGTACAGGCCTCTCCATGGGAGAACACCAGGCGCTGACTACCGCCCAGTGGAATGTTTCCCGCGAGGCGCAGGACCAGTTGGCGTTCGCCAGCCACCGCAATCTCGCCGCCGCCTATGACGCCGGGTTTTTTGACGACCTGCTGACCCCTTACCGGGGGCTGACGCGGGATTCCAATTTGCGGGCCGACACCACCCTGGAAAAACTTGCCACGCTGAAGCCTGTCTTCGGCAAGAGCCTTGGCGCAGAGGCCACCATGACCGCTGGCAACTCCACCCCGCTGACAGATGGAGCCTCCACCGTCCTGTTGGCCGCCGAGGAATGGGCTGACGCCCACGACCTCCCCAAACTTGCAGCCGTCATCGACGGGGAGGCGGCCGCCGTCGACTTCGTCCACGGCAAGGACGGGCTCCTGATGGCTCCGGCGTTCGCAGTGCCGCGGCTGCTCGCCCGCAACGGACTGACCTTGGCGGACTTTGACTTCTACGAGATCCACGAAGCCTTCGCCGGTACAGTCCTGAGCACCCTGGCCGCCTGGGAGGACGAGGAGTTCGGCCGCACCCGGCTGGGCCTCGACGGAGCTTTCGGCACGATCGACCGCACCAAGCTGAACGTCAACGGCTCGTCCCTGGCAGCAGGCCATCCCTTTGCCGCGACTGGAGGCCGCATTGTTGCCTCCCTGGCCAAGATGCTGCACGCCAAGGGCAGCGTGGACGGGCGGCCGGCACGTGGCCTTATCTCCATCTGCGCTGCAGGCGGCCAGGGCGTCGTCGCAATTCTCGAAGCACCGTAGGGGGACCGGATGACCGACAAATACACCCAGTTCGTGAACCGGGGGCTGGGGAAGAACGTCGCAAAGAAGCTGGGCCTTCCGCAGCCGGCGATCCTGCGGCGGTACCGGCCGGGCCAGCCACTGATCACCGGCCCAATCCTTGTCCAGGGCAACACCCCCGGCGCGGAGGCACTGGCGGCCAGCCTCCTTTCCTGGGACCTGGATGTCCGCAGGCACGCCGTACCGCGCGAAAAGCTTGGCGCCATCGTCCTGGTCCTGGATGACCTGGACGGGCCCGGAGACCTGGAAGGCCCGGTCCTGGCGGCAGCCTCCTCCCTGCGGGACCTTGCCCCCAGCGCCCGTGTCATTACCGTGTCCCGGCCAGCCGGCAGCGCTAAGAACCCTTCGCAGGCCGCTGCCAGGCAGGGTGTGGACGGCTTCCTGAGGTCGCTGGCCCAGGAGCTCCGCTCAGGCGCAACGGGCAACGGAATCCTGCTCGCTGACGGGGTTGCGGCCACAAGCGCCAGCGCCCTGGCCGCAGTACGTTTCCTGCTCTCGGGCCGTTCGGCCTTCGTGGACGGGCAGTTCCTGACTGTCACCTCTGCTGAAGGCCACCTGCCGGCAGATTTCGCGAAACCCCTGGCAGGCAAGGTCGCGGTTGTCACCGGCGCAGCCCGCGGCATCGGCGCAGCGATCGCCAGGACCCTCCACCGTGACGGTGCCACCCTGGTGCTGGTTGACATCCCCGCAGCAGGAGACCACCTGGCAGCGGTGGCCAACGAGGTCCACGGCACGGCGCTCCAGCTGGACATTGGCCGCGAGGATGCGGGCCAACGGATCATCGAGCACGCGCTGCAGCGGCACGGCCACCTGGACATCGTGATTCACAACGCCGGTATCACCAGGGACAAACTCCTGGCCAACATGGATCATGCCCGTTGGTCCTCCGTCATCAACGTCAACATTGCCGCCCAGCTCCGCATCAACGAGGCGCTCCTCGCATCCGAGCACTTCCGCAACTCACCGCGCATCGTGTCGGTGGCCTCCACCAGCGGCATCGCCGGCAACCGCGGACAGACAAATTACGCCGCCTCGAAGGGCGGGGTGATGGGCATGGTGCGCGCCTCGGCGCCCCTGCTCGCCGAACGCGGGGGAACCATCAATGCCGTGGCGCCCGGGTTCATCGAAACCGACATGACCGCCAGGATCCCGGTGGCGCTGAGGGAGGCGGGCCGCAGGCTTAACTCGCTGAGGCAGGGCGGCCAGCCGTCCGACGTCGCCGAGGCCATCGCCTTCCTGTCGAGCGACGCCGCCGGAGGCATCAACGGGGGAGTGCTGCGCGTCTGCGGACAGAACATGGTGGGGGCATGACCACGGTCCAGCCGGTCATCCTGGGCGAGATGCCGTCCCTCTCCAAGCTTTACGTCAACGCGGCCGCGCAGGCAGCCCGCCGCCGGGTACTGGGAACCCACCACACGACCGGCCTCCCGGAGGCCAGTCACGAAGTCAGGGGTGTCCTTGCCGATGTCGGCAACCTCACCGCCTACCAGCACCTCGTCGGCGAAACGGCCAGCGACGTCCTGCCCGCCGGCTACATTCACGCCCTCACTTTCCCGCTGGCCATCAGTGTGATGAACCGGGACGACTTCCCGTTGCCGCTGCTGGGCATGCTGCATCTCAGCAACCATGTTGAGCAGCTGGAGCCGATCCTGTTTTCGGAGCCGCTGGACATCACGGCCCGCGTGGAGAACCTCCGGGGCCACCGTTCGGGGACGCAACTGGACGTGGTGGCCGAGGTCCGCGTCACGGGATCGGCCGGGGTCAGGTGGCGCGGAGTCTCCAGTTACCTGGCGAAGGGCGTCTTCCTGCCGGGCATCGACAAACCCTCGCCTGGTGGCAGCAGGAGCGAGTTCGAGGCTCCTGATCCGACAGCGCTGTGGCAGCTCGGCGTTGACACCGGACGGGCTTACGCAGCCGTATCCGGCGACTTCAACCCGATCCACCTCAGTGTCCTGTCCGCCAAAGCCCTGGGCATGCGGCGGTCCATCGCCCACGGAATGTACCTGGCGTCTAGGGCGCTGGCCGATGTCGGAGCGGTGAAGGGCGATTCGTTCAGCTGGCATGTTGATTTCGAGGCGCCAGTGTTCCTGCCGGGACGCGTCGCATTGGACATCAGCACGGTGCAGCTTCCCGCCGGAGCCTGGCAAAGGTCGGATTTTGTTGCCTGGAACCCCCGGTCCGGCCGCAGGCATTTTGCCGGTGCGGTGGCTGCGCTCTAGGGTGCCGGCCGTACCGCGCGGAGGATCCGGTGCAGGCTCAGCAGGATCGATTCGGACGCTGTCACCGTGCCTTCGTCCGGGTCCCGTTCGGCCGTGGCAGCCATACAGGCTTCCACGGCCTCTTCCGCGGCGGTGAACATCCTGTGCCCCGATTCCGGGTCTTCGGTGTGGAATGAACGCAGCAGCTCCCCGGTGGCCCTCATGGCGTCCGCCAGCGGCGCGCTGTCCTGGAACGGAACCGTGTAGGGAGCTTCGTCCTGCCAGATGACATCGGAGAGTACTTCCGTCATGTCCTGGATGTGGAACGTCACCCGCTCAAGCTCGCGCAGGTTGCGGTAGTCCAGATCCACGTCCCGGGGGTGCAGGCGCCGCCGCGGGTTTGCGCGTCGGCTGGCATCCGCCTCCTGGACGAGGTGCCGGACGGTACGCGCGGCCGCGGCTAGCTCCTCCGAGCGGCGGGACCAGTCATCGTGCTCAGGCGGCCACTTTTCCTTGAGAGCCACACCCATGTCGGTCAACTGCGTGCCAAGGGCCAGCCGGAGCTCGTCCAGGCTGGCAGCGGCGGCGTTGAAGTGCAGTGGAGGAAACACCAGGAAATTAACACCAATTCCCACGGCGACGCCGACGCCCATCTGGATCAGGTAACCGAACGAAAAGCCGTCCGGATTACTGCCGCCCACCAGGAGGACAAGCAGCGCCGCCGTCGGAATCCAGTCCCGTCCCGAACCCAGGCGGGGAAGGCCCGCGAGCAGCACGCCAATCCCCATGAAGATGGCGACGCTCACTGGTGACGGGTCCGTGACGTTGACGAGCAGGAATGCGAGCCCGATTCCTATGGCCAGGCCCACCAGTGTTTGAAGGCCCTGCCGGACGGAACCGGCAACGTTGTGGTACATCGACACCAGGGCGCCCAAAGGCGCATAGTACGGGTACTCCGCAGCAGTTCCCGGCATGTAGGGGGCAACGAAAAAGGCCAGTCCGGCGGCAAGCGCGGCCTTGGCAGCGAGCTGGAGGCGCTGCAGCGTGAACGCCACCGCAAGGCCCTTGACCGCCTGGCGCAGGAACCGTGTGCCCCTGGCCAGCCGGGCCGCACGCGGCGTTTGAGTATCACCCATCCGCCCCACCTTAGGGGCAGGGTTCCGCTACGACAAGGCGGCGGCGGCGCGCCGGACCTCAGCGGCAAGCCGGTGGGCTTTGCCCGGGGTGCGGCCGTCCTCGGCGCGCTGGGGAATGTAGCCAAAACCAAGCCCGTAGGACGGGTCCGCGAAGCCGAGGGCAGCGTTGGCGCCTTCATGGCCAAAGGCCCGGTGGCTGCCGAAATTCCGCGAAGGGTGCGGCTTCATGAACACCACGGCAAAGGCGTTGTCGAGCCCCGAAGAACGGTCAAGGCCCCATACCTGCTCCTGGGACATCGCGCCCACGGTGTCCGGCGAAAGCAACGGCGTGCCGCCGCCGATGCCGGTGGTCGCCGCCGCGTACAGGCGTGCAAGACCTTCCGCCGATCCGACACCGCCCGCCGCGCTCATACCGGCTGCCCGGACCGTCCGCTGGTTGGGGAGTTCCATGATGGTGCTCACGGCCGCGTTGCCGTTGAGTCCCTCAAGGCTCAGTGGGTCAATCCATGGCTGCTGAGGGTCTGCGTCGTACAGGACATCCCGGTAACGGCCATCAAGCTCTTCGGGCAGCCCCAGGAAGAAGTCGACGCCGAGGGGCCGCCGGATGCGGTTGTCGTACAGGGACTGCAGCGTCTGTCCGGCTACGCGCCGGCAGAGCTCCTCCATCACGATGCCGATGGTTAGCGCGTGGTAGCCGAAACAGCTGCCTGGACGCCACGCCGGCGCTGTGGCCGCGAGCCGGGCGGCGGCCCCCGGGGTGGTGAACTCCTCCAGCGCGAAGCCGCCTTCGACTCCCATTACTCCAGCCTGGTGGGACAAGGCCTCACGGACGAGGAGCCGGTCTTTGCCATGCTGGCCGAATTCGGGCCAGTAGTGGGCAACGGTGCGGTCCAGATCCAGCAGGCCGTCCTGGACCAGCAAAGCGATTACCATTGCGGCCACGCCCTTGGAACAGGAGTATGCGCCCGTGATGGAGTCTGCCGCGATCAGGGGACCGCCGGTGAGGTCAACCACCTTGGTGCCGTGCTGGTAGGCGGCCAACTGCGCGCTATAGAGCCCGTCCTCTGCCAGGAGGGAATCGAACAGGTCACGAACGCCCTCGAAACCGGGCGCTACAAAGCCATGGAGAATCTGCATGGCCTTAGCTTAGCGGCTTAGAAAGCGCTTTCCAGTCCGACCGGGCCGTGCCCCGGTGCTACTTCTTCGCCCGGCCGCACCGGACCCGGAGGAGTGCCGTTTCCGAATGGCCGCCCACCCAGGGATTCCCGGCCGTGGGCATCGAGCCAGCCCGAAAGGTCCGGCCCGTTCGGCACGATACCGGTGGGGTTGATGTCCCCGTGCACGAGGTAATAATGCTGCTTGATCTGGACGAAATCGGTCGTGTCGCCAAAACCGGGGGTCTGGAACAGGTCACGGGCATAGCCCCACAGCGCAGGCATTTCGGTGAGTTTCTGGCGGTTGCACTTGAAGTGGCCGTGATACACGGCATCAAACCGGGCCAGCGTGGTGAACAGCCGGACATCCGCCTCTGTAATGGCGTCTCCTACCAGGTATCGCCGGCCGGAGAGCCGCTCCTCAAGCCAGTCCATGGCGGTCCATAGCCGGGTGTAGGCGTCATCGTAAGCTTCCTGCGAGCCGGCGAAGCCGCAACGGTAAACGCCGTTGTTGACCTCCGTGAAGACGCGTTTGTTAACTGCATCGATCTCGGCGCGGAGGTCCTCCGGATACAGCAGAGGGGCGCCTGGCCGGTGGAATTCGGTCCACTCGGTGGAGAAGTCGAGGGTGATCTGGGGGAAATTGTTCGTCACAACCGCGCCGCTGGCAACATCGACGATCGCGGGGACTGTGATGCCCCGTGGGTAGTCGGGGAACCGCCGGAAATAGGCAGCTTGGATGCGTTCGATGCCCAACACCGGGTCCACGCCACCCGGGTCGAGGTCGAAAGTCCACGAGCGGGCGTCATGCGTGGGGCCGGGCTGGCCCAGGGAAATGGCCTCCTCGAGGCCCAGGAGCCTGCGGACTATGACCGTCCGGTTTGCCCACGGGCAGGCCCTCGCCGCTATGAGGCGGTACCGTCCTGCCTCAACGGGCCAGCCCGGTTCGCCGTCGGTGCCGGGCCTTCCGTCGCAGGTGATCCGGTCCTCGATGTAGTTGGTGTCCCGGGTGAATTCGGCACCGCCGGTGACATAAGCGCCGAGGGTGCTGTGATCCGCACCGTACCCGGTGCCGCCGGCTTGCTGCCCTGTTCCCGTTTCCTGGCTCATCTGAACACCCTATGCTCCGGCAACGAGAATCGCCGAGATGGGCTGCCAGGCCAGGAACCAGGACGCCGAAACGATCGCGATGAACAAAGCTATCCAGATGAAGGACGGCACGGACGTCGAACGGTAGAGGAGATAGGCGTCGGAACTGGCCAGCCTGTCCCTGCGGCGTAAGTGCACATGGATGAGTTTGATGACATCGCGGACCGCTGCCACCAACAGGGCCAGGCCAAGGGCGATCGCCACATGGCCGGTCAAGGCGTGCGGAACGAAGAGGACCAGCACGGCGCCCGAGGCAGCGGCGGCAGAGGTGATCAGAAAGCCAGCCAGGTTGCGGATGAAAAGGAGCGACGTGAGCAGGATCAGGGAGCCGACAGTCAGCGCAGCCGGTCCCCAGCCGTTGAACCCGGACCAGACGAGCGCGGCCCCTGTCAGCGCGGGAACCGGGTAACCCCAGAAACCGGACCACACGGTTGCCAGCCGGCCCCGGCTGTAGCTTGTGGTTGTTCCCGAGTGGTCAAGGCCCAGCCTGATCCCGCCGAGCCTCTGTCCGCTCATGACGGCAGCGAAAGCGTGACCCAATTCATGTGTTGCGGTGGCCAGCAGGCCGAAGTACCGCCACGTGGCCTGGGGAACGGAGAGGGCCGTTGCGGTCAGGAGGACGACGGTCAGTTCACCCAGGGAAACATCAGGGAGGGCCGTCCGGCTGAACGCTTCCAGCAGGCGCTGCCACAGCTGGTCTGGCACGGAATTCACGGGCTGCCCGGAGGGGTGTAGTCATAGTGAGCCATAGCCCTCTACGGTACTAGAGGGCAGTGGTCCTGCCCGCGCCCCGGCCTGGGGCGTGCTACGAATCGAGGAAAACCGTGTCCACTTTGAAGGAACGACTGCACGCTGACGTGGTGACGCACATGAAAGAGCGCAACAAGACAGCGCTTACGACGGTGCGCAATGTGCTGGGGGAGATCGAAACCCGCGAGAAGTCGGGCAAGACACCCGTCGTGCTGGACGACGCGCAGGTGACGTCCCTGCTGCAGAAGGAAGCGGCCAAGCGGCGCGACACCGCGCGGATCTATACGGAGGCGGGCGAACCGGACCGCGCCGCGGCTGAAATCGCGGAGGCCGAGGTCATCGAGGCCTACTTGCCAAAGGCGCTGACGGAAGCGGAGGTGGAAGCGATTGTGGATGCGGTCATTGCGGAGCTTACGGCTGCGGGCCAGGCCCCAGGCATGCGGCAGATGGGCGATGTGATGAAGCCGGTCACCGCGAAAGTGGCCGGCCGCTTCGACGGCAAGGCCGTAAGCCAGATGGTGCGCAGCCGGCTCGCTTAACACGAAAGGCACGTCCACGGTTTCCGTGGGCGCGCCTCATCGTATCCAGGTGCGCCAGCCGAAGCGGGCGCGGCGGTGGTGTGCGTCGTGCGGGTATCAGCCTTCGCAGTCCGTGCAGTAGCTGTGTCCGTCTTTCTGCCGCGCGATCTGCGAGCGGTGGCGGACCAGGAAGCAGGAGTAGCAGGTGAACTCGTCGTCAGCCTGGGGGATGACCTGGACGATCAGCTCCTCGGCAACGAATTCGCCTCCCGGAACGCCTGCGCCGTCCAGCCCATCAGCTTCATCAAGTTCCAGCACAACGCTGCGGGCGTCCGGTGCATTCGCGGACTGGAGCGCCTCGAGCGAGTTGTCCTGCGATTCCTTGACGTCGGAGCGGAGTTCGTCGTAATCGGTTGCCACTTAGGTGTTTCTCTTTTCTTTGGTTCAGTCTGTCGCGTATGCAACGTACAGCATGGCGCTGGTATTCCCCAACGGGCTAACGCTCCACTACACGTGTGGCGGGCGCTTTTCGATCCGAATGTGACCAACGGCACTGTTGCGGGCTACTAAAGCATGGAACGTACAGCCAGCACAAGACCGACGGCGGCCGCGGCCGGATCGTCAGCGGGACCCATAGAAAAAAGCCCCTGGAATCCTTGGATTCCAGGGGCTTTCCCTTCTGTGCGCGGAGGGGGACTTGAACCCCCACCCCCTTTCGAGGACTAGCACCTCAAGCTAGCGCGTCTGCCATTCCGCCACCCGCGCAGGTGGTAATTCGGACTGCGTTTCCGCCTTTCAGCGTTTCGCATTTCTCCGAAGCAGCGAGAAAGACTCTAACATGAATTTTCCGGGAACATGAAATCGGGCCAAATGGGTAGGCTGAAGGCAAGCGAATCCGCCCCTGGTTCCCAGCAGCCGCCACCTTTATGAGGAGTGCCCAATGACCGAAATCCGTCCCGAAGATGAAGTTGTCCGGATCTGCCAGGAGCTCATCCGGATCGACACATCGAACTACGGAGACGGTTCCGGTCCGGGGGAGCGCGCCGCGGCTGAGTACACAGCCGGGCTGATCGAGGAAGTTGGCCTGCCTGCCGAAATTTTCGAATCCGCGCCCGGCAGGGCAAACGTCGTCACCAGGATGGCCGGGGAAGACCCTGGCGCCAGCGCACTGGTGGTCCACGGCCACCTGGACGTTGTTCCCGCACTTAAAGAGCAGTGGTCAGTGGACCCCTTCGGCGCGGAACTCAAGGACGGGCTGATCTGGGGCCGCGGCGCCGTGGACATGAAGGACATGGACGCCATGATCCTCTCTGTCCTGCGTGACTTCGCCAGGACCGGGCGCAGGCCGAAGCGGGACATCATCTTCGCCTTCTTCGCCGACGAGGAGGCAGGCGGCGAGTATGGCGCCCGCTACGCGGTGGACAAACGTCCGGAACTCTTCGAAGGCGCCACGGAGGCGATCTCCGAGGTTGGCGGCTTCTCCGCAACCATCGGCGGACAGCGCACGTACCTCCTGCAGACCGCAGAAAAGGGCATCTCCTGGCTCCGCCTCGTTGCCCACGGGCGGGCCGGGCACGGTTCCCAGATCAACACCGATAACGCCATCACACGGCTGGCCGCCGCAGTGACCAGGATCGGCGAATACAAGTGGCCGATTGAGCTGACCCCCACCACCCGCCAGTTCCTGGATGGCGTGATGGAACTCACGGGCGTGGAATTCGACCCGGACAACCCGGACGTCCTGCTGAACCAGCTGGGCACCGTGGCGCGCTTCGTCGGGGCGACCCTGCAGAACACCACCAACCCCACGCTGCTGAAGGGCGGCTACAAGCACAACGTCATTCCCGAGTCGGCAGAAGCCCTCGTGGATTGCCGCACACTGCCCGGACAGCAGGACCACGTCCTTGAAATTGTGCGTGAGCTCGCCGGGACCGGCGTGGACGTCAGCTACGTGCACAACGACGTCTCCCTGGAGGTCCCGTTCGCAGGAAACCTCGTGGACTCCATGATCGACGCGCTGCACGCCGAGGACCCGGGAGCGAAAGTACTGCCCTACACGCTCTCCGGAGGCACCGATAACAAGTCCCTGAGCCGCCTGGGCATCACTGGCTACGGCTTCGCCCCGCTTCAGCTCCCGGATGACCTGGACTTCACCGGCATGTTCCACGGTGTCGACGAGCGCGTCCCCGCCGACTCCCTCAAATTCGGCGCCCGGGTACTCAACACGCTCCTCACGAACTACTGAGCCAGCCCCGGACATGACGCCCGAAGACGTGCTGCCCGAGACCCTGCTGGAACGGTTCCGCGGGCGTGCATCCTCCTACGACCGCGACAACGCCTTCTTCCATGAGGACCTCGGGGAGCTCGCCGCCGCCGGTTACCTGAAGCTGTTTGTTCCGGCGGCCGACGGCGGCCTGGGGCTTGGGCTCGCAGCGGCGGCGCAGTGCCAGCGGCGGCTCGCAACGGCGGCGCCGGCCACCGCCCTCGCCGTGAACATGCACCTGGTCTGGACCGGCGTCGCACAGGTGCTCGCGGCCACGGGAGACCATTCCCTGGACTTCGTCCTGCAGGAGGCGGCCGCAGGCGAAGTCTTCGCGTTCGGGAATTCCGAAGCCGGCAACGATTCAGTGCTCTTTGATTCCCGAACTGTTGCCACCCCGCTGCCGGACGGCGGCTACAGCTTCACCGGAACGAAGATCTTCACCAGCCTCTCGCCGGCGTGGACCAGGCTGGGGATCTTCGGCAAGGACACCCAGGCAAGGGACGGCGAAGGCGAGCTCGTCCATGGGTTCATCCGGCGCGACACGCCCGGCTACACGATCCTGGACGACTGGGACACGCTCGGGATGCGTGCCAGCCAGTCCAACACCACGGTGCTGGACGGCGCCGAGGTGCCGGCGGACCGGATCTTCCGCAAACTGCCCGTCGGACCCAACCCCGACCCGCTGATCTTCGCCATTTTCGCGTGCTTTGAAACACTGCTGGCCGCCGTCTACACAGGCATCGGGGAACGGGCCCTGCATTTGGGTGTGGAGGCCGTTAAGCGGCGGACATCCCTTAAGAACGGCGGCCGGAGCTACGCGCAGGACCCGGACATCCGTTGGAAGGTAGCCGAGGCGGCCATGGCCATGGATTGCCTCTATCCGCAGCTGGCTGCTGTGGCCCGCGACGTGGACGCCCTGGTTGACCACGGACCGCAATGGTTCCCCAGGCTCGTGGGATTGAAAGTCAGCGCCACAGAAACCGCGCGGCGGGTGGTGGACTTGGCCATCAGGGTAAGTGGCGGCTCAAGCTATTTCCGGGGCTCGGAACTGGAACGGCTGTACCGCGACGTGCTGGCCGGTATGTTCCATCCATCCGATGATGAATCGGCCCACAACACGGTGGCCAACGCCTGGCTCGGCCCGCTCGAAGCCTAGACGGTCCGCTGGACCTGCATCACCCGGCGGCGGAGCCAGAACCGCCGGCCACCGCCCACGTACAGCTTGCTGCGCTCCAGTTCCCACTTGCCGTATTCGGAATGTTCCACAAGGCGCCGCCGGGCATCAGGCAGGGAATCGTCGGGACTGACCGTCAGTACGAGGTACTCGTACTGCCTCAGATAGTCCCGTTCCCGCTGGACCGAGCTGGTGAGAAATTGTTCCTTCATTGCTCTCCATTTTCGTCCTTTTCCGGCTAACGTGAAGTCATGAGCATCGATCCGCGTGTCGCGCTTCAGTCCTTGACTTCCTCCTTGGAAGAACACCTTATAGCAGCGTCCAACCGCCGCGGTGATGGGGACCCCGCCGTAGAGGCGGCTTTTTTTGCCGTCGCGGATGCGTTCGAAGTCTATGAGGACGCCCTCTATGAGGCCTACAGCGAAGTGACACCGCTTCAGGTCTTTGACGACGAAGAGGACGAAGACGAAGACAGCGATGTGGACGACGAAGAGGACCTGGAGATCCTCGAGGACTAGGTCCCTGACGTACGGTTCCAGTCAGCCCTGGGCAGGCTCGGACACGTCCTCAAGTGCCCGCGAAATTTCCGGCGGCAGCGGGACAAGCTGCGCATCCAGGATTTCCTTAAGCTGGACAGGCGTCCGGGGGCCCACAACCGCCGAGGCCACACCATGCTGTGACAGCACCCAGCTCAGGGAGACGTCCAGCGGCGTGCGCCCCAGACCCTTGGCAGCCATCGCGACCGCCTCCACCACGCGGGACCCCTGCTGGCCCAGGTACGGCTCCACATAAGGGGCCAGGTCAGGATTTGCTGCCCGCGAATCGCCCGGGATGCCTCCCCTGTACTTGCCGGTCAGAGCTCCACGTCCCAGTGGCGCCCAGGCCAGGAGACCGAGCCCGGCATCTTCGACGGCGGGAATGAGTTCCCCCTCGGGTTTGCGCTGGAGCAGGGAATATTCGGCCTGGGCCGCAACCAGGGGGAAGCCGGCGATGGCGGCAGCTTTGGCGGTCTGCCAGCCGTTGAAGTTTGAGACGCCGGCGTAGCGTGCCCGGCCACTCCGCAAGGCGAACTCCAGGGCCGACAGTGTTTCATCCAAGGGGACGTTGGGATCCCAGGCCTGGGCGAACCAGATATCGACGTAGTCAGTGCCCAGCCGCGCGAGGCTTGCGTCGAGCCCGGACAGCATTGCGTTACGCGACGTGTCCACGGTCCGCCGGCCGTCCGGCGTCGAAATTCCGGCTTTGGTGGAGATGGAGACTTCGGTGCGTGAAACAACATCCCCCAGCAGGGAGCCGATCAGGGCCTCCGACTTACCGTCGGCGTAGGACGCCGCCGTGTCGATGTGCCTGCCGCCCGCATCCACGAACGTCCGGAGCAATTCCGTGGCGTCCTGTTCGTCGGTTTCGCCGGCCCAAGACATGGTGCCGAGGGAGAGGGCCGAGACACGCAATCCACTGTTGCCGACGTAACGCTGCTGCATAGCAGCAAGCTTACGGGGAATCGGCAGGGTCCATGACGTAGGGTCTTACCGTGAACTGGTTTGAGGCGGCCCTGCTGGGCCTAGTGCAGGGACTGACCGAATTTCTACCGATTTCATCAAGTGCGCATCTGCGGATAGTGGGGCAATTCCTGCCCAATGCGTCCGACCCCGGCGCCGCATTCACCGCCATCACGCAGCTGGGTACGGAGACCGCCGTGCTGGTCTTCTTCTGGCACGACATCGTCCGGATCGTGAAAGCCTGGTTTGGCTCGCTGTCCGGCAAGGTCTCCCGGCAGGACCCCGACGCACGGATGGGCTGGCTCGTGATTCTCGGCAGCCTGCCGATCATTGTGCTTGGCCTCCTGTTCCAGGACCAGATCGAATCCGTCCTGCGGAGCCTGTGGATTGTTGCCACCACTTTGATCGTCTTTGGCCTGGTGCTGGCCGTGGCGGACGCGGTGGGCAAGCAGGAACGGGACCTGACCCGGCTGACCTATAAGCACGGCATCTTTTACGGCCTGGCACAGGCAATGGCACTGATCCCCGGCGTCTCCCGCTCCGGCGGCACCATCACCGCCGGCCTGCTGATGGGTTACACCCGTGAAGCCGCCGCCCGCTACTCCTTCCTCCTGGCCATTCCCGCCGTCTTCGGCAGCGGCCTGTACCAGCTCTACAAAACCGTTTCCAAGGAAGGCATCACCGGCCCCTACGGACTGCCCGAGACGGCAATGGCCACGGTCATTGCGTTCGTTGTGGGCTACGTCATTATTGGCTGGTTCCTGAAGTTCGTCTCGACCCGCAGTTACCGGCTCTTTGTCTGGTACCGGATCCTCCTGGGCCTGGCGCTGTATCTGCTGCTCGGTTTCAATGTGATCAGCGCCTGACAGTAGGCTTGGCCTGTGAAATCCTGGATATCCCGCCCTGTCCCCGCCCTGCCCGGCAGCATGCCCGCCATCCGGCTTTTTGATACCGCCCAAGGCAGGGAAGTTGAGCTGCAGGGCGACGGCGACCAGTCACTGTATGTCTGCGGCATTACGCCCTACGACGCCACGCACATGGGGCACGCTGCCAGCTACGTTGCGTTTGACCTGTTGAACCGGGCGTGGCGCGACGCAGGACGGCATGTGGCCTACGTCCAGAACGTCACCGACGTCGACGACCCCCTGCTCGAACGCGCCACGGCTACCGGCGTGGACTGGCGGGACCTCGCGGCCAGCCAGATCGAGCTGTTCCAGACGGACATGGTGGCCCTGAACGTCCTCGCACCGGACCACTACGTCGGTGCTGTGGAATCCGTCCCGCTGATCGTCCCCGCCATTGAGCGGCTTCTCCGCAACGGCCTTGCCTACCGCGTGCCAGGCGGCGCAGGCGAACCCGACGGCGACGTCTACTACGACGTCGAGGCCGCCGGAAAACAGTCCTCCGCCACCGACGCCTGGACCCTGGGCGACATCTCGGGCCTGGCGGAAACCGACATGCTGGAACTGTTCGCCGAACGCGGCGGCGACCCCGGGCGTGCGGGCAAGCGGCAGGCCCTGGACCCGCTCCTGTGGCGCGTGGCCAGGGAGGGCGAGCCCAGCTGGCCCGGGGGAGAACTCGGCGACGGACGTCCCGGCTGGCACATCGAATGCACAGTCATCGCCCAGGAATACCTTCCCGCTCCATTCACGGTCCAGGGCGGCGGCTCGGACCTGATCTTCCCGCACCATGAGATGGGCGCCGGCCACGCGTATTCCCTGGCCGGGGTCCCGCTGGCCCACCACTACGCACATGCCGGCATGGTTGGCCTGGACGGCGAGAAGATGAGCAAGTCCAAGGGCAACCTGGTCCTCGTCTCACGGCTCCGGGCCGCAGGGGAAGAACCCGCCGCCATCAGGCTGGCGATCCTGGCCCACCACTACCGGTCAGACTGGTCATGGACCGACGCCGGCTTCGCCGAAGCCAAAGACCGGCTCTCCGCATGGCGCGGCGCACTCGCCGCTGCTCCAGAGGGCTCGGCCGCGGACCTGATCGCAGAAATGCGGGCCGCCCTTGCAACGGATCTGGACGCGCCCGCGGCGCTGGAAGCAGTCGACCGCTGGGCCGCCGGAGCCACCTCCGCCGCGGCAGCGGGCAGCCCGCAGGACCGCGCCCTGGTCACTGACGCAGTGGACGCCCTGCTCGGCGTCGTACTCTAGCCACGCTTTAGAAAGAAGTGCCTGCCCGAAGCCAGGCAGGCACTTTGTTGCGCCAGGGAGGGTCCTCTTACTGCTTGTCTTTGCCCCGGCGTTTGAGATAGCGCTCAAACTCCCGGGCAATGGACTCGCCGCTGGCTTCGGGGAGGTCCGCGGTGTCCTTGGCCTCTTCGAGCTGGCGGACGTAGGCTGCGATCTCAGGGTCCTCTGTGGCAAGTTCGTCCACACCGCGTTCCCAGGCGTCAGCTTCTTCTGCCAGTTCGTGGGTGTCCAGCGGGACCTGGAGCAATTCCTCGATCCGGTGCAGGAGCGCCAACTGCGCCTTGGGCGACGGCGCCTGGGCCACGTAATGCGGCACGGCCGCCCACAAGGATACCGTCGGAATTCCGGCGAGCAGCGAAACTTCGGAGAGAACGCCCACAATGCCTACCGGGCCCTCATACTGGGAGGCCTCCAGGTTCAGCCGTTCGCGCAGGGGGGCGTCGTCCGAGGACGTGCTGACAGGGATGGGGCGGCTGTGGGGCACGTCCGCCAGCAGGGCGCCTACGAGCACCACATAGTCCACGTTGAGGGCCTCAGCGTGGACCAGCAACTCGGCTGTGTAGGCACGCCACTTGTAGGACGGCTCGGTGCCCTGGACAAAAATGACGTCCACGTTGGACTCGGGGGCGCTGGCTTTGTAAATCCTGGTGGCCGGCCACTTGATCTTCCGTTCACCGGCAGCGTTGCGCCGTACCGTGGGCCGCGTGAACTGGAAGTCGTAATACTCGTCGGCGTCGATGGACGCGACCTTCTTGCCGTTCCAGAGCTTGTTCAGGTAGCGCAGCGAATCGCTGGCCGCTTCCCCCGCGTCATTCCAGCCTTCAAAGGCGGCCAGCATTACGGTGATGCGTTCACCCTCAGCCACTGGCTGCAGGAACCGCTCCGGCCCGGCCTCGGCACCCGGTTCGGTGGTGTCTCCGTCGAAGCTATTCATCCCATCACCCTACGTCCAAGAACCTGCGTCACGCATTGAATGAAGCGCCGGAAAATCCGTGGGAGCGCCCGAATCCGGGCCGCTGGATGTCCTGTATTCGCCAAGGGCGTAGCCCACAGCCTGCGTCCAGCCGTGCACCGTAGACTGAACACATGCGATCCCCAGCCACAATTTCCCCCCTCAAAGCAGTCCTCTGGGACATGGATGGCACCATTGTGGACACCGAGCCCTACTGGATCGCGGCCGAACATGCGCTGGTCGAAGCCCATGGCGGGACCTGGTCGCACGAGCAGGCCGTCCAGCTCGTCGGGCAGTCGCTGGCGTTCTCCGCCGGCGTCCTCCAGGATGCCGGCGTTGACCTGGACGCGAGGGAGATCATCAACACGCTGACAGCGGAGGTCATCCGCGGCGTGCAGCGCAGCGTGCCCTGGCGCCCGGGCGCCCGGGAACTGCTGGACGAGCTCCATCAGGCAGGTGTGCGGTGTGCCCTCGTCACCATGTCCGAAGGCCCCCTGGCCCGGGAGATCGTGGCGAGCCTGCCCAAGCCGTATTTCGAGTTTGTCGTTACAGGGGACACCGTCGCCCAGGGCAAGCCGCACCCTGAGGCCTACCTGACCGCCGTGGAACTGCTCCAGGGCTCCGACCCCGCCCTGACCATTGACCACTGCGTCGCCCTGGAAGACTCCGCACCCGGCATCGCCGCCGCGGTTGCCTCGGGCGTGTCCACTGTGGCCATTCCCCACATTGTGCCCATCCCCGATGATCCCCGGCACACCACCTGGGACTCGCTGGCCGGCCGCACGGTAGCCGAACTCGTTGCCATCGCGGCGGACCGGCACGGTGCCGCCGGCACTGGCAGCCGGCCCGACGCAACCCTGGGGAGTCCCACAGATGGGTGAAAAGGCCGCACCGGCCCGCCGCGAGGGAATCCCGCTCGGCAGGATCGCCGGAATACCAGTCATCCTTGCCTACTCCTGGTTCATCATCGCTGCCTTCACCGTGATTGCCTTCGGTCCGGTACTTCGCGCAGACAACCCGGCACTCGGAGTCTCTGCTTACACGGTGGCGTTTGCCTATGCCGTCCTGCTCCTGATCTCCGTGCTGGTCCACGAGCTGGCACACGCGCTGACGGCCAAGCTTTACGGCTGGCCCACGGAGAAAATCGTGCTGAACCTCTGGGGCGGCCACACGCAGTTCGAGAACTTCACGGCCACCCCGGGCCGCTCGGTCCTGGTGGCGCTGGCCGGGCCTGCTGCCAACTTTGTCCTGGCTGGCGGGGCATGGATGGTTCACGACTCCGACAGCCTGGGCAGCGTCGCGGGAATACTCGTCAACATCTTTATGTGGGCCAACTTCGTCATCGGCGTCTTCAACGTCCTTCCGGGCCTGCCCCTCGACGGCGGCCGGATTGTCGAATCCGCCGTCTGGAAAGCCACCGGCAGCCAGGCCAAGGGCACAGTCGCGGCCGGCTGGGCCGGCCGCGTCATCGTCGTCGCCCTCGGTTTCTGGTTCATTGCCCGGCCCCTGCTGGTCGGCGAATCGCCGGAATTCAGCACACTCATGATCACCGTCCTCGTCGCGGGATTCCTCTGGATGGGCGCAACGGCGTCCATCCAGCAGGGAACGATGCGTGGACGGCTGCATCTCGTCAACGCATCCGGGCTGTCGCGGCCCGCCGTCGGAATTCCCGCCACCGCCACCGTGGCGGACATCCTGCGCGTGGCGCCGGCCGGAATACCGGCCGTGGTGGTCTGCGGTCCGGACGGGCGCCCGCAGGGCGTGGTGGACGCCTCCGCCGTCGCCGCAGTTCCTCCGCATGCCGCAGGCTTAACGCCCGTGACCGCGGTGTCCTATGCCCTTGGTGCAGGCGCCTACGTACCCGAATGGTCCAAAGGCCAGGAGCTCATCCAGTACCTGGGCCAGCTGGAAGGACAGGAATATGCCGTGGTCGACCACCATGGCGCAGTGACAGGCCTGCTGGCACAGGATGTGGTGGTCGCGGCCATCACCGGCAAGAGTGTCCGCCCCAATAGGTATCCGCAGGGCCAGAACCGGTAGAGTTACCTGCCGGTCGCGTTTAACTGCCATACGGCTTCCGTTGGCAAAGCCGGACGGCCCCACCAAGTGCGCAGTCCCACAGTTGTACAAGAGCGAGGAAAATTCATGAGCAGCGAATCTGCCGCCCCCGAAGCCCCAGCAGCACCCCAGGCCGGTGTTGCCGCCAACGGAGCCCAGCCGGTAGGGGCTGCGCGGCGCCGGGGACCCTTCCGTGAAGGCGAACGCGTCCAGTTGACCGATGAGCGCGGCCGCATGAACACGGTCACCCTTGAAGTGGGCGGCGCCTTCCACACCCACCGCGGATTCCTCAACCACGACGAGATCATCGGCAAAGTGGACGGCTCCGTTGTGGCGAACAACGTTGGCCAGCAGTACCAGACGCTGCGCCCGCTGCTCTCGGACTTTGTCCTCTCCATGCCCCGCGGTGCCGCCGTTGTCTACCCCAAGGACGCCGGCCAGATTGTCACCATGGCGGACATTTTCCCCGGCGCCAGGGTCGTCGAAGCCGGCGTCGGATCCGGCGCCCTGTCGATCTCCCTGCTGCGCGCGGTGGGCGACAACGGCTACCTGCACTCCTTCGAACGGCGCGAAGAATTCGCCGACATCGCCCGCGGCAACGTGGAGACCATTTTCGGCGGCCCGCACCCCGCCTGGAAAATTTCCCTGGGTGACTTCCAGGAGGAAGTTGTCCGCAGCGAGGCCCCGGGATCCGTCGACCGCGTGGTGCTGGACATGCTCGCCCCGTGGGAATGCCTCGACGCCGTCGCAACCGTGCTTGCTCCCGGCGGCGTCTGGATCAACTACGTGGCCACAGTCACCCAGCTCTCCCGCACTGCCGAAGCCATCCGCGCCGACGGCCGGTTCACCGAGCCGGATGCCTGGGAGTCCATGGTCCGCGGCTGGCATCTTGAAGGCCTCGCGGTCCGCCCCGACCACCGGATGGTTGCCCACACCGGGTTCCTGCTCGTCACCCGGCGCCTGGCCGACGGCGTGACCGGCATTTCGGTCAAGCGGCGCCCGTCAAAGACCGACTTCGACGAAGCTGACGTCAATGCCTGGACCCCCGGCGCGGTAGGGGAGCGGCTGGTTTCGGACAAGAAGCTCCGCCGTGCCGCGCGCGACGCGATCGCCGGAACCAACGTCAAGGATGACCCGGAGATCACGAACTAGTCCAGATTTCGGGAGTCTTCAGCTGTACCTGCCAACTTGGGGCTAAGGTCTTAAGAGAAGCGCAGGAAGGGGCTGATGCATCATGGAGACTCCGAACCAGGACTCCGGACGTACACCGGCAGAGCAGTCTGCTGTTAATGATTTGTCTGTAGCTGACAGGCAGGTCAACATCCTCCGGGACAAGCTCAGGCACATTGACCGCCAGCTGGCGGCCGCAACACAAAACAATGGCAAGCTGGTCACCATGCTGGAAGCCGCGAAAGCGGAGATCCTGCGGCTCAAGAACGCCCTTGACCAGGAAGGGCAGCCACCGTACAGCTTCGGAACCATTCTCCAGCTCAACCCGAAGCGCCAGCCGTCCGCCGGAAACAGCGGCCAGGCTGCCACCGAGGAATCGGCGGATATCTTCAACGCCGGGCGGAAGATGCGGGTGGGCATCAGCCCCCTGGTCAACATCAACCAGCTCGCCGTCGGCCAGGAAGTCCTGCTCAACGAAGCCCTGCTGATTGTTGCCGGCCTGGGCTACGAACGCGCCGGCGAGCTGGCCACCCTGAAGGAAATGCTGGGCACGGACCGTGCCCTGGTCGTCGGACGAGCCGACGAGGAACGGGTCATCCGGCTTTCCGGAGCCCTCCTGGGCGAAAAGCTCCGCGTGGGGGATGCGCTGTCCATTGATTCGCGGACAGGCTACGCGCTGGAGAAAGTCCCCCGGTCCGAGGTGGAGAACCTGGTCCTGGAGGAAGTTCCGGACATCACGTACGAGGACATTGGCGGCCTGGGCCCGCAGATTGAACAGATCCGCGACGCCGTCGAGCTACCGTTCCTGCACCCGGACCTCTACCGGGAACACGGGCTGAAGGCGCCGAAGGGCATCCTGCTCTACGGTCCTCCGGGCTGCGGCAAGACCCTCATCGCCAAAGCCGTTGCCAACTCCCTGGCCGCCCGGGCGGCTGAACGCTCCGGCAACGTGGACCTGAAGAGCTACTTCCTCAACATCAAGGGTCCCGAACTGCTGGACAAGTACGTTGGCGAAACGGAACGGCATATCCGGCTGATCTTCTCCCGCGCCCGCGAAAAGGCCTCCGACGGCAGCCCTGTAGTGGTGTTTTTCGACGAAATGGACTCCCTGTTCCGCACCCGCGGCACCGGCATTTCCTCCGACGTCGAAACCACCATCGTGCCCCAGCTGCTCAGCGAGATCGACGGCGTGGAGCGGCTGGACAACGTCATCGTGATCGGTGCGTCCAACCGCGAGGACATGATCGACCCCGCGATCCTCCGGCCGGGCCGCCTGGACGTGAAGGTCAAAATCCAGCGGCCGGATGCCGAAGCCGCGGCGGACATCTTCAACAAGTACATCACCACGGACCTGCCTTTCCACGAGTCCGACCTCGCCGAATACGACGGCGATGTCCAGGCCACCGTGGACGCCATGGTCCAGCGCACCGTGGAAGCCATGTACTCCACGGACAAGTCCAACGAGTACCTGGAGGTCACCTACGCCAACGGCGACACCGAGATGCTCTACTTCAAGGACTTCAACTCCGGCGCCGTGGTCCAGAACGTGGTGGACCGGGCCAAGAAGTACGCCATCAAGGACCTCCTGACACTCCACCAGAAGGGCCTGCGGATCGAGCACCTGCTCCGGGCCGTGGTGGACGAATTCCGGGAGCACGAGGACATGCCGAACACCACCAACCCGGATGACTGGGCCCGCATTTCCGGCAAGAAGGGCGAGCGGATCACCTACATCCGGACCATCGTCCAGGGCAAGGCCGGGCAGGAACCCGGGAAGTCCATCGAAACGATGCCCAGCACAGGGCAGTACCTGTGACGGCTGCGCAGGAACCCGCCGTCGGAGGACCCCTCCCCGTCGGCGGGGCCATGCGCGTGATGGGCGCGGAAACGGAATTCGGGATCCACGCTCCGTCTGCCCCCTCGGCCAACGCCACCATGATGTCCGCCCGCGTGGTGCAGGCATACGCGCAGGTAACGCGGCAGCGTGCGGCCGGTGGTGCCGAAACGCGCTGGGACTATACGGACGAAGAGCCGCTGCACGACGCCCGGGGCTGGACGCTCGACCGGGCCTCGGCGCACCCCAGCCAGCTCACAGACCAGCCGCCTGTCCTCGACGCCGAAGCGGTGGCGCTTGCCTACGGCCGCGAGGAACTGGAACTGGACGGCCAGGACGAGTCCGGCACGCTGCTGATGAACATGGTGCTCGGCAACGGTGCACGCCTCTACGTGGACCACGCCCACCCGGAGTACTCAAGTCCCGAGGTGACCAACCCCCGGGACGCCGTGACCTGGGACGCCGCCGGTGACCTCGTGGCCCTGGCCACGGTCCGGCGGCTCGGCATGGACCCCGAGCTTCCCGCGGTCAACCTCTACAAAAACAACACGGACAACAAATCCGTGTCTTACGGCTCGCACGAGAACTACCTCATGCCACGCTCCGTCCCGTTCGGCGACATCGTGCGGGGACTGACCCCATTCTTCGTCACCCGGCAGATCCTCTGCGGGGCGGGCAGGGTGGGCATGGGCCAGGACAGTTCCACCCCGGGGTACCAGATCAGCCAGCGGGCGGACTTTTTTGAAGCAGAAGTCGGCCTGGAAACCACCATCCGGCGTCCGATCATCAACACCCGCGATGAACCGCATGCCACGGCGGACAAGTACCGCCGGCTACACGTCATCATCGGCGACGCCAACCTTAGCCAGGCATCCAACTTCCTCAAGTTCGGCACCACGGCCATGGTCCTCAGCCTCATCGAGGCGGGCCTCGCCCCCAAGCTGGAGGTGCATGAACCGGTCGCCGCACTGCAGGCCATCAGCCACGACACGTCCCTGACCGCCAAAATCCGGCTGCTGGACGGGCGGCGGGTGACAGCGCTGGACCTGCAGTGGATTTACCACGAAGCAGCAGCCAAGCTCGCCCAGGACACCGGCGTTTCCGACGCCATCGACGGCGACGGACACACGCATGAGGTCCTGGAACGCTGGGCCACCACCCTGACCCAGCTCGACAGCGACCGTCCGGCCGCGGCTTCCTCAGTCGAGTGGCTCGCCAAGCTCTCCATCCTCGAGGGGTACCGGGAACGGGACGGACTTGCCTGGGACGATGCCCGGCTGGGCCTCGTTGACCTCCAGTGGGCGGACATCCGGCCGGAGAAGGGCCTTTACTACCGGCTGCTGGCGCGGAACCGGATGCAGCGGATTGTCGACGACGGCGACATCGCCGCGGCGGTCACGGAACCGCCGTCGGACACCAGGGCCTATTTCCGTGGCCGCTGTGTCAGCAGCTTCGGCAAGGACGTTGTGGGCGCCAGCTGGGATTCGGTGATCTTCGACGTTCCGGGCTATGGCCGGCTCCAGCGGGTCCCCACCCGTGAGCCGCTGAGGGGGACCAGGGCGCTGACAGGCGGCCTGTTTGCCCGGCACCGGGAAGCCGGTCCTTTCCTGGCAGAACTGCTGGGACAGAACACCAGTCCGCCGCGGGCGTAAACCGCCCCGCCGGCCGCAGGGCGTGGCAATATTGGCGTATCGGATGTTCCACCCGGACCCGAGCTTTAACACGAGGGAGATAACAATGGCAGGCCAGGAGCAGCAGCAGCCGCAGTCGCGCGACAGCCAGGTCGAAGAGGACGTGCCGGAGGCCCCTCCCGCGCCGCCCGAAGCGCAGGCGTCGGCAGCGACCCAGGGCGTGGATGACCTCCTTGACGAAATCGACGGTGTGCTGGAATCCAACGCCGAAGAATTCGTCCGGGCGTTTGTTCAAAAGGGCGGTCAGTAACCGGTCCACCACGGCGGCGGAAGCCGCGGACGGCCGCAGATCTGGCAAGACGTTGACTTACTACGTTGAAGGAGTGCATCAGTGCAGGAATCAACCGCCCATCAGGTAGCCGCCAACGCGACGTCGTCGTTCACCGAGCATCTGCAGCGGGACCGGCCCGAACTGCTTCCCTATAACCGGGACTTACCCACGGGAGCAGGCGCCACTCCGCTGCAGGTGCCGCACGCCACCACCATCGTGGCCATGAGCTACGACGGCGGCGTGCTGATGGCCGGGGACCGGCGGGCCACCATGGGCAACGTCATCGCAAGCCGCCACATCGAGAAGGTGTTTCCCGCCGACCAGTACTCCGTGCTGGGCATTGCCGGGACAGCCGGCATAGCGATCGACCTCACCCGGCTGTTCCAGGTTGAACTTGAGCACTACGAAAAAATTGAGGGCACGCTGCTGAGCCTTGAGGGCAAGGCCAACCGGCTGGGCGCCATGATCCGGGGCAACCTGCCCATGGCGCTGCAGGGGCTGGCGGTCGTGCCGCTCTTTGCAGGTTTCGATACCGCCGCAGGGTTTGGCCGGCTGTTTTCCTATGACGTGACAGGCGGCCGGTACGAGGAACGCGAACACCACACCGTCGGTTCCGGATCGGTGTTCGCCCGCGGCGCCCTGAAGAAACTGTGGAGGCCAAACCTGACCGAAGCCGAAGCTGTTGCCGTCGCCGTGGAGTCCCTCTACGACGCCGCCGACGACGACTCCGCCACCGGCGGCCCGGACCCGGTACGCCAGCTGTGGCCGGTGGTGTACACGGTCAACCGGAGCGGCGCCCGGCGCGTACCGGAACCCGAACTGGCCGCCGTGGCAGGCAGCATCATTGAATCGCGGACCATTGCCCGGCGGGAGGCCTGATATGACCCAGCAGTTCTATGTTTCCCCCGAGCAGCTGATGAAGGACCGTGCGGACTTCGCACGGAAGGGCATTGCCCGCGGCAGGTCCGTGGTGGTGGTCAGCTGCCAGGACGGGATTGCCCTGGTGGCTGAGAACCCGTCCCCGTCGCTGCACAAGATCGGCGAGATCTACGACAAGATCGCCTTCGCCGCGGTAGGGAAGTACAACGAGTTTGAGAGCCTCCGGCAGGCGGGCGTGAGGTACGCCGACGTCCGCGGCTATTCGTATGACCGGGAGGATGTCACCGCCCGCGGGCTGGCCAGTGTCTACGCCCAGAGCCTCGGCGCCGTGTTCACCGCGGAACAGAAACCCTTCGAAGTGGAACTGGCGGTCGCCGAAGTTGCCCCCACCCAGGAACAGGACCACCTTTACCGGCTCACCTTCGACGGGTCCATCGCCGACGAGCAGGGGTTCATCGTGATGGGCGGCCAGGCTGACCGCGTGTCGTCGGCCATCGCTGACGGCTGGAACGCGTCGCTGCGGTTCCCCGGGGCGATCCGGCTGGCCATGGGCGGGCTTGTCACCGATGCCGAAGCCGGTGCACTCCCGGCCACGGCAGTCGAAGTCGCCGTCCTGGACCGGTTGTCGGAAAGCTCCCGCGGATCCCGGCGCGCATTCCGGCGATTGAACGACGCCGACATCACGGCACTGCTTGCTGAGGAGGACTGAAATGGACAAGAGAATCTTCGGTATCGAAACCGAATTCGGCATTTCGTATTCGAGCCCCGATTCGCGGCCGCTGGCCCCGGAGGAAGTGGCCCGCTACCTTTTCCGCAAGGTGGTCAGCTGGGGACGGTCGTCCAATGTTTTCCTGACCAACGGCTCACGCCTCTACCTCGACGTCGGCTCGCACCCCGAGTACGCCACCGCGGAATGCGACGACCTCGCGCAGCTGATCGCCCATGACCGGGCCGGCGAACTGATCCTCGACGACCTCGTGGAGGAGGCACAGTCACGGCTGGCGGCAGAGGGCTTCAACGGCACCGTCTACCTGTTCAAGAACAACACGGATTCCGCCGGCAACTCCTACGGCAGCCACGAGAACTACCTGATTCCGAGGCGCGGAGAGTTCTCCCGGCTCGCGGAGATCCTCATCCCGTTCCTGGTCACGCGGCAGCTGATCGCCGGCGCCGGGAAGATCCTTAAGACCCCGCACGGCGCCACTTACGCGTTCTCGCAGCGCGCGGACCACATCTGGGAAGGCGTGTCATCAGCCACCACCCGGTCCCGCCCCATCATCAACACCCGGGATGAGCCGCACGCCGACGCCGAATTCTTCCGCAGGCTCCACGTCATCGTGGGCGATTCGAACATGTCCGAAACCACCGCGCTCCTCAAAGTCGGCACCGTTGACCTCATCCTGCGCATGATCGAGGCCGGGGTGATCATGCGCGACATGCGGATGGAGAACCCCATCCGCAGCATCCGCGAGATCTCCCATGACCTCAGCGGCAGGGCACTGGTCCGGCTGGCCAACGGCCGCCAGCTTACCGCCCTGGAAATCCAGCAGGAATACCTGACGAAAGTCACCGCCTTCG
The DNA here is from genome assembly GCF_040812005.1 of Arthrobacter sp. HS15c. Taxonomy (NCBI): domain Bacteria; kingdom Bacillati; phylum Actinomycetota; class Actinomycetes; order Micrococcales; family Micrococcaceae; genus Arthrobacter; species Arthrobacter sp. HS15c. The sequence continues at coordinate 31,987 of NZ_JBFOHM010000009.1, read as the reverse complement.
TCGACGAGCACGGGGCGCACAACCCTCACGTGCCAATGATCCTGGACCTGTGGGGCAGGACGCTGCGGGCCATCGAGAGCGGCGACACCAGCTCAATCGACACCGAGATCGACTGGGCCATCAAGAAGAAGCTGATGGACAACTACCGGGACCGGCACGGACTTGGCCTGGACGCACCCCGGATCGCTCAGCTGGACCTCACCTACCATGACATTTCCCGGACGAGGGGGCTGTACTACCTGCTCCAGGCCAGGGGCGCCGTGCGCCGCGTGGTCGATGACACCGTGGTCAAGGACGCAGTGGACGCGCCGCCCCAGACCACCCGCGCCAAACTGCGGGGAGACTTCGTTCGGCGGGCGCAGGAACTTGGCCGGGACTACACCGTTGACTGGGTCCACCTGAAGCTTAATGACCGTGCCCACCAGACCATCCTCTGCAAGGATCCGTTCCGCAGCGTGGATGACCGTGTGGATGCGCTCCTGGACTCTATGGGCTGACACACAGCTTCAGGGGCTATTCTGGATAGGGCCGTTCTTCGGCCGTGAGCTGCGCCGAGCGAAATTTTCCGGCGCGGCGTCCATCCTGCCCCGACGAAAGTTCTTACGTGCGCCGACTACTTGCAATCCTTATCCCCGGTCTGCTGCTGCTTACCGCCTGTGGAGGCGGGACGCCCGCAGCACCGGAGCCAACCAGCCAGTCCGCAGGCGATACTGCCAAGTTCGACTCCCTGAAACTGACGGACAACGGGGACAAAAAAGCTCCCGGTGTTGAGTTCACCAAGCCGCTGGATGTAGCGGAGCCCACCATCAAGGTCGTCGCGGAAGGCAGCGGCGACACCGTGAAGGCGAACCAGGTGGCAAACATCTCCATCCTCGCCCTGAACGGCACTGACGGCGCCACACTCGAAGATACCTTTGCCGGCGAACCGGAGCCCCTGGAACTGAACGAGGAACTCAAGACCGGAAGCGCAGTCATCTATAACGCGTTCGTCGGTTCCAAGATCGGTTCAACGCTGGCCCTTGCCATTCCCGGCCAGGCAGCAGCCGCTGAAGGTGCCCAGGCCCAGCCCACCCAGCTCCTGCTGATCAAGGTGCTCTCAGCTACAGATGTTGCCCCGGTGCTCGAAAAGCCCGAGGGCGAAACAGTGACCCCGCCGGCCGGCCTGCCCACCGTCAAGGACAACGACAAGGGCATACCGGAAATCTCCGTTGAGGGCGTGGCAGCCCCCACTGCCCTCGTCTCCCAGGACCTGATCAAGGGCACCGGCCCGGAGGTCAAGGAAACCGACACGCTGACCGTCAACTACGTGGGCGTCACCCTCGTGGGCGGCACCAAGTTCGATTCAAGCTTTGACCGCGGCGAGACGGCCAGCTTCGCGCTGACCGGCGTCATTCCGGGCTGGACGCAGGGACTTGCCGGCAAGACGGTGGGCTCCCGGGTCCTCCTGGTCATCCCCAAGGACCTCGCGTACGGTGACGCAGGCCAGGGCGAAGCCAAGGGCGACCTTGTCTTCGTTGTGGACATCCTCGGCGCCAAGTAGCCGCACCGCGGGCCCTCACCGGGCCCGGCAAGACCAGCAACACATCACCCGCCCAACAAAACAAAGGAGCAAGCATGTCATTTGGTCAGCGCGATTTCGACCGCCAGAAGCCGGAAATTGACTTCCCGGAAGGCGATGTCCCCACTGAACTGGTCATCACCGACCTCATCGAGGGCGACGGCGCCGAAGCGAAAGCCGGCGACACCGTCTCCACCCACTACGTAGGCGTCGCCTGGTCCACTGGCGAGGAATTCGACGCCTCGTGGGGCCGCGGCGCGCCGCTGGACTTCCGTGTCGGCGTCGGCCAGGTCATCCAGGGCTGGGACCAGGGCCTGCTGGGCATGAAGGTGGGCGGCCGCCGCCGCCTGGAAATCCCCTCGGAGCTGGCCTACGGCTCACGCGGTGCCGGCGGGGCCATCAAGCCCAACGAAGCCCTGATCTTTGTGGTTGACCTTGTGGGCGTCCGCTGACGCGGAGCGCCTGAGGCCTGAGGGCGCGGTAACGATCGGAATGACCTAAGCCGATCGTTACCGCGCCTTCTGCTTTCCCCGGCGGATTTTAGTAACGTAGCGAGGGTGCCCGCATCCCGTACTGAACGCCTGCTTAATCTCCTGATCGCCCTCCTGAACACGAAATACGGCCTGCGCCGCAGCGAGCTGCGCGAAACGGTCTACCGCGACGTTTCCGGCAACGACGTCTCTTTCGGCCGGATGTTCGAACGTGACAAGGCTGACCTGCGCCACTTCGGGTTTGACGTCGAAACCGTCACCGACCTTGGCTGGAGCGAGGACGACCCCGCCACCACGCGGTACCGGATCGGCAAGGAGTCCAACCGGCTTCCGGAGGTTGAACTCAGCCCCGGTGAGTGGACCGTCATCCTGCTGGCCTCGCAATTGTGGGAACGCGCGGCCCTTGGCACTGCCGCGGCAAACGCACTGCGCAAACTCCAGGCCTCCAGCCGCCTCACCGACGTTGAACTGCCCGTCGGAGTGCAGCCGCGGATCAAGCCTGCCGGCAGGGCCTTCGACGATCTCGTTGCGGCCATGCATGCCCAGCACCCCGTCAGCTTTTCCTACCTCGCAGGAAGCACCGGCAAGGACGAACAGCGCACCGTTGAACCATGGGGCCTGGGCAGCCGGTTCGGCCAGTGGTACCTCGCCGGCTACGACCGGATCCGCCAGGCTCCCCGGTACTTCCGGCTGTCCCGCTTTACCAGCGCCGTCACAGTCCTGGCCAAGGAGAACTACGCACCGCCCAGGGAGTTCAATATCCGGGCGGAGCTGGACCGGCTGCCGGAACTGCCGCTGCTGACCGCGCAGGTGGATGTCCGCGCCGGCCGACTGCTGGGGCTGCGCCGGCGGGCCGTTGCGGGGACGGAAGGGCATAGCGACAAGCCCGACGCCGGCTACGACCGTCTGGACGTCCAGTACAGGGACGTCGAGGTTCTTGCCGAGGAACTCGCCTCCTACGGCCCGGACGCCATGGCCGTGGCGCCCGGCGAACTCGTCGCCGCTGTCACGCGCAGGCTGCGGGCCGCTGCCGATTTCTGCGCGGCCCCCGTGCCAGCCATTACCTTCAATGACCAGCCCAGAGCTGGGAACGTGCGGAAACGGACCTCCGAAGACCAGCTCAAGCGCATGCTCCAGCTCGTTCCGTTCTTGGTCCATAACCAGGGACTGCACATCAAGGACGTTGCCGAACGGTTCGGCGTCAGCCGCGAGGAACTTGAAGAAGACCTGCAGATCCTCATCTGTTCCGGGCTGCCTGAGGGGTACCCGGACGACCTCCTCGATATCCAGTGGGAGGACGACCACGTGTACATCACGCAGGACCTGGACCTGAAAAGACCGGTCAGGTTCACCGTCGAGGAGGCCTGCGCACTGCTTACCGGCCTGGAAACGCTGAACGGGCTGCCGGAACTCGCCGAAGGCGGCGCGCTGGAATCAGTCACCCTCAAACTGATGGCAGCGGCCGGCGAGGAGGGGCTGCGGGCGGGGTCCCTTGCCGGACCGGCAGTCGGTCCAGCTGACAGGGCCACGCTTGACCTCGTCCGCCAGGCGGTCGCTTCCAGGTCCCAGCTGCACCTGGTCTACCTGTCGCCCCAGGGCGACCGGGTTTCCGAGCGGGAGGTGGATCCGCTCCGGCTCTATTCGCTCGACAACACCTGGTATTTCGAGGCCTACTGCCACTCAGCACAGGGCCTGCGGAACTTCCGCCTGGACCGCGTGCAGGAACTTCAGCCGAACGGGAACCCGGCGTCGGCCGCGCTGGCGCCGAACGAAGGCTTCCCGGCAAAGCTGTTCACACCCAACGACGACGACACGACCGTCACGGTCCAGCTCACCAGGCAGGGTACGGGGCTGGCCGACGATTATTACGCCGAGCGGACATCAGAGCTGCCCGACGGGGGTTTGCTGGCTGAGATCCGCTTTGGCAACACGGCATGGCTGCCCATGTTCGTGGCACAGCACGGCGGCGCAGTGCGCATCCTCGAACCACGGGAGCTTGCCGACCAGTCGCGTGCCTGGATCGAGGCGTCCCTGGCCAGCTACGGGGGCTAGACTTCTCAGCATGCCTTGGTGGTCTTGGATCCTTATCTGGATAGCGCTGGTTGCGCTGTCCCTGCTGTTTTATGTCCTGTTGGGCATCCGGCTGTTCCGCCAGTTTATGGCGACGCTCAAGGACCTGGGCGCGGCCGGGGAGAAGCTGGGCCATCTCAGCTCCGCCGTCCCGCCGGCGCAGCCGGAAGACTCGTCCGCCCAAGGTACAGCCGTTTTTGCCTCTCCAGTGCAGATGCGACATGATTACCACACATCCAAATCAGCCCGCCGGGAGGACCGCCGCCAAAGGCGGATCCAGCGCCGGACTGACCGTGGCCAGCGGCAGTCGCTTGGCGATCTGGACTTCACTTAGACGTAGGATGTTTTTAGAGGAAAGGAATTCCCGTGGGAAGACTCTTTGATGGCCCCTGGCCGATTGTCATTATTATCGTTGTTGCTTTGCTGCTCTTCGCTGCCCCCAAGCTTCCTGCCATGGCGCGCAGCCTTGGCCAGTCCATGCGGATCATCAAGTCCGAGGTCAAGGAAATGAAGAACGACGGGAAGACCGAAACCCCTGCCGACACGACCGGACCGGTGGAGGGCAGGATCGTCAACCACCCCCAGGCAAAGCCCGGTGAGCCGACGGACGGTACTGACGTACCGCCGTCGAACCGCGCCTAACGCACGGTGGCACTGACGAGGGGCCGCAAAGCCAACCCAGAGGGCCGGATGGCCCTCTGGGACCACCTCAAGGAACTCAAGAACCGGCTGATCAAATCCGGCATCGGCGTCCTGGTGGGCGCAATCGGCGGGTGGGTTCTCTACAACCCGCTGCTGTCGGCCCTCAAAGAACCGGTGGACAGGATTGCCCTGCAGACCGGTGGGGTTTCGTCGGTCAACTTCTCCAACATCGGGTCGGCCTTCGATTTCCAGCTGCAGATGTCGCTCATTATCGGCCTGGTCATTTCCAGCCCGATTTGGATCTACCAGCTATGGGCGTTCATCACCCCCGGACTGACCAGCACGGAACGCCGCTACACGCTGGGCTACATGGCCGCAGCCGTGCCGCTCTTCCTGGCCGGCATCTGGGCCGGCTGGCTGGTTGTGCCTCAGGTAGTGCGTGCCCTGACGCAGTTCACCCCGGCCGGATTCTCCAACATCATTGACGCCAGGGACTACATCGACTTCGTCACACGGATGGTGCTTGTCCTGGGGTTCGCTTTCCTGGTCCCTGTGGTCCTCGTGGGGATCAACATGGCCGGTGTAGTCACCGGCCGGACCATCCTCAAGGCCTGGCGCATCACGGTCTTCCTGGTCTTCGTCCTGGCGGCCATCGCTGCCCCCGGAGCCGACGCGATCTCCATGTTTATGCTGGCAGGCCCGTTGCTGGTGCTCTTTTTCGCCGCCATCGGCATCTGCCTGCTCAACGACAAGCGCCGCGCCCGGCGGGTAAGCAAGCGCGAGGCTGAGACTGAGGCCACAGCCGACGTCGCGACGCCCGGAAACGAACTGAAGAACCTGTAGCGCCGCGCCCACTAGGCTGGAGTCATGTCCTCTATTTCCGGGCCGCCTCCTGCGGGACCGTTCTCTTCCCGGCCAACCGTTCCAGCGCAGCTCTCACCTTCTGACAGGTACCAGGCCAGCAAGGAGCGGACAGCCGAGGCCGCCAGCTACCTGGGCGGTTTTATCCGAACCCTGGATTTCGAGCTGGACGACTTCCAGCGCCAGGCCTGCAGGTCCCTGCAGGAGGGTAAGGGAGTGCTCGTCGCAGCGCCCACCGGCGCCGGCAAGACCATCGTGGGCGAGTTCGCGATCTATCTCGCGCTCGAACGGAACCTCAAAGCCTTCTACACCACGCCCATCAAGGCGCTGAGCAACCAGAAGTTTGCCGAGCTGAGCGAAAAGTACGGGGCCGAAAACGTTGGCCTCCTCACGGGAGACACCAGCATCAACGGCGAGGCGCCCGTGGTGGTGATGACCACCGAAGTCCTCCGCAACATGCTCTACGCCGACTCCGCTTCATTGGATGACCTGGGTTTTGTGGTCATGGACGAAGTGCACTACCTCGCCGATCGCTTCCGCGGCGCCGTGTGGGAGGAAGTCATCATCCACCTGCCCAGCGAAGTCCAGGTGGCTTCGCTGAGCGCCACGGTGTCGAACGCCGAAGAGTTCGGCGCGTGGCTGGACACCGTCCGCGGCGACACCGACATCATCGTCTCCGAGCACCGGCCCGTGCCGTTGTGGCAGCACGTCATGGTGGGCAAGGAGATCGTGGACCTCTTCGCGGGCGAAACCACCTTTGATGAGATCGCGCCTCCCGCCGACGCCGAAACGGGTGCCCCGGTAACGCCGGCTGCGCCAGAAGAGGTGGCGGGCCGTGGATTCGAGGTCAACCCGGACCTGTTGGCCATGGCCAGGAGTGAGAGCCAGCAGAGCTTCCGCGGGCGTTTTGGCCACGGCGGCCGCAGCCAGCGCCGGCAGCACAAGCAGCGTGGGGATGACCGTCCGGGCCCGGGCGCCCAGCCAGCCGGTGTCCGGAAGGCCAGCCGCCCCCAGGTGATCGCCAGCCTGGACCGGCAGGACCTGCTGCCTTCCATTACGTTCATCTTTTCGCGCGCGGGCTGCGACGCAGCCGTAGCGCAGTGCGTGTCCTCCGGGCTGTGGCTGACCACGGAAAAGGAGCAGCGCATCATTGCCCAGCGCGTCGACGAGGCCGGGCAGGACATCCCCTCCGAGGATCTGGACGTCCTCGGCTTCTGGACCTGGCGCGACGGCCTGCTCCGGGGCTTTGCAGCCCACCACGCAGGAATGCTGCCCACGTTCAAGGAGGTTGTGGAAAAGCTGTTCGTCGAAGGCCTCGTCAAAGCGGTCTTCGCCACCGAGACCCTTGCCCTGGGCGTGAACATGCCGGCCCGTTCCGTGGTCCTGGAGAAACTCGACAAGTTCAACGGTGAAGCCCACGTGGACATCACCGCGGGGGAGTACACCCAGCTGACGGGCCGTGCGGGGCGGCGCGGCATCGACGTCGAAGGCCACGCCGTGGTGCTTTGGCAGCCGGGAACGGACCCGACGGCGGTGGCCGGCCTCGCCTCGCGCCGCACGTATCCGCTCAACTCCAGTTTCCGGCCGACGTACAACATGAGCATCAACCTTTTGGCTCAGTTCGGCCGGGCCCGCGCCCGCGAAATCCTCGAATCCTCCTTTGCGCAGTTCCAGGCGGACCGTTCCGTTGTGGGCCTCGCCAGGCAGGTGCGCAGCAGGGAAGAATCCCTGGCCGGTTATGCCAAGTCGATGACCTGCCACCTCGGGGATTTCACCGAATATGCCAGGCTGCGCCGGGAGCTGTCGGACGCCGAAAACATGACTTCCCGGAGCAAGTCGCGTGCCCGGAAATCGCTCAGCGATGACTCGCTGGCCAGGCTCTTGCCGGGGGACGTTGTGGACGTGCCGGGCGGCCGGGCGCCGGGTCCGGCCATTGTGCTGAGTTCGGATCACACCAGCCGGGAACCACGGCCTGCCGTCCTGACGCTGGACAACCAGCTGCGCAGGATCGGGACCGAGGACCTGGAAGGGCCCATCGCGCCCATGACGCGGATCCGGATCCCGAAGTCCTTCAACGCCAAGGTGCCCAAGTCGCGGCGGGATCTGGCATCGTCGGCGCGGAATGCCCTGCGGGAGAACCGGCCCCCGGCCGCCACCAGCAGCAGGGACATCGACTTCGGCCGCGCCACGGCCCTGCCCAACCAGGAAAAGCGCATCACAGAGCTGCGCCGCGCCCTCCGCGCCCACCCCTGCCATGGCTGCAGCGAGCGTGAGGACCACGCCCGGTGGTCGGAACGCTGGTGGAAGCTGAGGCGGGAAACGGATGCCCTGGTCCGGCAGATCCAGGGACGGACCAACACCATTGCCAAGACCTTCGACCGGGTCTGCGACGTACTCTCCGCCTACGGCTATCTGGAGACCGCGGCGGACGGCCGGCAGTCCATCAGCGCGGACGGCCAGCGGCTGCGGCGCATCTACGGTGAAAAGGACCTGCTGATCTCGCAGTCCCTGCGGCTGGGCGCCTTCGGTGACCTGGACGCCGTCGAAGTTGCCGCCCTCGCCAGCGTCCTGGTCTACCAGGCCAAGCGTGAGGACCGGGGCCTGCGGCCTCGGATGCCCAGCGTCTCGTTGGAATCGTCCGTGGACATAGTAATCCGTGAATGGTCGGCGCTAGAGGACGTGGAGGAGCAGAACAAGCTTCCGCTGACCGGCGAGCCGGAGCTGGGACTTGTCTGGCCGATGTACAAGTGGGCACGGGGCCGGCACCTGCAGGAAGTGCTCAACGGCACGGACCTCGCAGCGGGCGATTTTGTGCGGTGGGTCAAGCAGGTCATCGACCTGCTGGACCAGCTCGCCAAGATTCCCGGGCTGGAACCCCGCCTCGCGCGGCTGTGCACCGAAGCTATTTCGCTGATCCGCCGCGGCGTGGTGGCCTACTCTTCCGTGGTCTGACCTTCCTCCTGCCGCGCAGCACGTGCGCAGCCCACAATTCCTAGGAGCTTTCACAGTAATGACCGAAGCAACATCTGCCGCGTCCCCGAGCAAGCGCAACGTGGTGCTCTACCGCAACGGATCGGTGTACACGGCCGCTGATCCGTTTGCCACCGCCATGCTCGTTGACGGCGACACAGTCGCCTGGGTGGGTTCGGAGCAGGCAGCATCCTCGATCGCGGACAGCACCATGGAGATCATCGACCTCCGCGGGAGCCTCGTCGCGCCCGGGTTTGTCGACTCCCACGTCCACTTGACCGAAACGGGTATCGCCCTGGATTCCCTCCAGCTCGGCCAGGTCAGGTCCGCCCGGCAACTGCTCGACGCCGTCCAGGCCGCGCCCCGGAACGGACCTGTGCTCGGACACGGCTGGGACGAATCCACCTGGGCGGACCCGACACTGCCCACCCCTGACGAACTCGAGCGGGCTGCGGGAGGCCGGCACGTCTACCTGGCGAGGGCCGATGTCCATTCGGCGCTAGTATCGCGTTCCCTCACCGCCGCAGCAGGGTTGGCGGATCTTGACGGCTTCGCGCCCGGCGGCCACCTGAAGCGGGCCGCGCACAGTGCAGCCCGCCGGGCCACCCGGGACCTCCCCGAAGAGGCATTGCGCGGTTACCAGCGGCGCGCCCTGGCTGAGGCCGCTGCCAACGGCTACGTCGCCGCGGCAGAAATGGGGGCACCGCACATCGGCGGGGTGGCCGACCTTCGGCTGGCGGCAGCGTGGAACACCGGCGGGAACGGGAGCCAGGCGGTGCCGGAAGTGCTCCCGTACTGGGGAGAGCTTGCCCTGAACCAGGAGCACGCGCAGTCAATACTTGACGGACTGGGGGTGCGCGTCAGGGGCCTTGCGGGCGACCTGAATATCGATGGTTCCATCGGCTCCAGGACCGCGGCACTCCGTGCCGACTACAGCGACGCGGCGGGGGAGCGGGGCAGCCTCTACCTTTCGGTGGATGAGGCCGCTGCCCACCTCGCGGCGTGTTCCATGCTTGGCATTCAGGGCGGGTTCCATATCATTGGCGACGCCGGACTGGACACAGCCCTGGCCGCCCTCGACCTTGCCGCCGCCGACGTGGGCGAACAACGGATCCGTTCGGCGGGGCACCGGTTTGAACACGTCGAGATCGCAGATTCCAAAGCCGTGGCACGGCTGGCGCACTACTCCGTCACGGTCAGCTCGCAGCCCGGCTTTGACGCGGCCTGGGGCGCGGCCGGCAGCCTCTATGAGCAGCGCCTCGGCAGCCGCAGCACGGGGATGAACGCCTTCGCCTCGTTCTACTCCGCCGGCGTGCCGATCACCTTCGGAAGTGACAGCCCTGTGACGCCCCTGCGCCCGTGGGCCAGTGTGCGCGCCTGCCTGGAACACCACAACAACGATCAGCGCATCTCGGCCCGCGCCGCTTTCCTCGGCCACACGCGGGCGGGCTGGCGCGCAGCGAAGTACCACAACCCGATGGCCGGGCAGCTCGTGCCCGGGGCGCCGGCCAGTTTCGCCGTGTGGGAGGTTGAAGAACTTATGGTCCAGGTCGCTGACGGCAGGGTCCAGTCCTGGAGCACCGATCCCCGCGCCCGCACGCCCCTCCTGCCCGCGCTGGACACGGGAACCGACCCTGTCTGCCTCCAGACCGTGCGTGACGGTGCCGAGCTGTACTCCAGCCCGGCCCTCCGCGCATAAATCGGGTCAGCCCGCATCACCCTATAATGGGAAGTTGCGCCTGCCAGTGATTCCACTGCGCACCGGCGCTCTGACCGCTTTCATCCAGGAAAGGCTCTCTGTGCGCGTCCTCACCATCATTCCTACTTACAACGAGCTGGAATCGCTGCCCAAGACTCTTCAACGCCTGCGGCAGGCGGTCCCTGCATCAGATGTGCTGGTGGTGGACGACAACAGCCCTGACGGCACGGGCCAGCTGGCCGACAGCTTCGCTGCCGAAGACTCCCAGGTGCATGTCCTGCACCGCAAGGGTAAGGAAGGCCTGGGCGCAGCCTACATCGCGGGCTTCAGGTGGGGCCTCGACGCCGGCTACGACGTCCTGGTGGAAATGGACGCCGACGGCTCCCACAAGCCCGAACAGCTGCCCCTTCTCCTGGACGCCATCGATAAGGGCGCAGACCTGGCGATGGGTTCACGGTGGGTCGCCGGCGGCAGCGTGGTCAACTGGCCGCTGTACCGCCAGGCCATCTCCCGGATTGGCAGCACCTACGCCCGCATCATGCTGGGCCTGAAGATCAAGGACGTCACAGGCGGCTACCGGGCGTTCCGCAGGACCACCCTGGAGAAACTGAACCTCGACCAGGTTGATTCGGTGGGTTACGGCTTCCAGGTGGACCTCGCCTGGCGCGTCGCGAAGATGGGCCTGAAGATTGAGGAACGCCCCATCACTTTCGTGGAGCGTGAGCTGGGTGCGTCCAAGATGAGCGGAAACATCGTTGTGGAAGCCATGATTAACGTCACCAAGTGGGGCCTGCAGGCCCGGTGGAACAAGCTCACAGGCAAGAAGGATCCCCTACACGGATAACACCGGTGCCCCGCGGCGAGGCCGCGGGCACCTTGCGTGAGAAACGAAAAGGGCCGTCCCGCACCTCACGGTGTGGGTCGGCCCTTTTAGTGTGCGGCGATCACCGCCGCTGCGTCTGCGGTGTTACGCGGTGCGCTGGACCCCACGGCGTTCGCGAAGGATAGTCAGGCGGTCTTCAAGGATCTGCTCCAGCTCGGGGAGTGTCCGCCGCTCCAGCAGCATGTCCCAGTGCGTGCGGACAGCCTTTTCGTTGCTGGTGTCGGGACGCTCACCATCGACCAGAAGCGCTTCCTTGCCGGTCTTGGAAACCCAGACCGGGGGAATTTCCGCCTCCGAAGAGAAGGTGACAAAGACCTGCTCGCCATCCTCACACCTGTATTCGACACGCTGACGCGGAGCCGGCTCAACGCCGGACTCGGTCTCCATGCTCTGCGCGCCAAGGCGCATACCCCGCAGGCTGCGATCGCTCATGTTTTCTCCCTCTGGTCGGTTCGCGGAGCAAGGCCCCACGCTAGCCGGGGGCGGTATAGCGCCGCCGGACTACTGTGTGCACTGTGCTGCATCAATTGATTCAACGCATTGCGAAGCTTTCTTGTTCCGTCGGTTCTCACCGGACCGGACAAATATCCAATTATACGGACTCGGTGTCCTGATACCAAAAAACGAGGGGCTGCCAAAACCGCAGGCGGCCCACAACGGAAGGGGATCCGCACCAGAGTGCGGACCCCCTTCCATGTTTCGCGGGCAGGTCAGGACCCGGACTGCTTGGCCGCCACGTCGTCGAACAAGCCACCGCGTGCCTGCGGGTCAGGATTGGTGCCGCCGAGGGCGTTGCCGATTCCCTTCAGCGCCTCGCCGACTTCGCTGGGGATGATCCACAGTTTGTTCGAGCTGCCCTCAGCCAGCTTGGGCAGGGTCTGGAGGTACTGGTACGCCAGGAGCTTCTGGTCGGGATTGCCCTTATGGATGGCGTCGAAGACCTTTTGGATGGCCTGCGCCTCACCGTCGGCACGAAGGATGGCTGCCTTGGCATCACCCTCTGCAGCGAGGATGGATGCCTGCCGCTGGCCTTCGGCGGTGAGGATCGAGGACTGCTTGGTGCCTTCCGCGGTGAGGATGGCAGCGCGGCGGTCACGCTCAGCGCGCATCTGCTTTTCCATGGAGTCCTGGATGGAGTGCGGCGGATCAATGGCCTTCAGCTCAACGCGCGAGACCCTGATGCCCCACCGTCCGGTTGCCTCATCCAGGACACCGCGCAGCTGGCCGTTGATCTGGTCGCGGGAGGTGAGTGCCTCTTCCAGGTTCAGCCCGCCGACGACGTTTCGCAGCGTGGTGGTGGTCAGCTGCTCAACCGCCTGGATGTAGTTGGCGATCTCGTACGTGGCTGCGCGCGGATCAGTGACCTGGAAATAGACCACGGTATCGATGGATACCACCAGGTTGTCCTCAGTAATAACCGGCTGCGGCGGGAAGGACACCACCTGCTCGCGAAGGTCAAGGAGCGGCAACAGGCGGTCCACGAAGGGGATCAGGATGGTCAGGCCGGGGTTCAGCGTCCGCTGGTACTTGCCGAGCCGTTCCACAACGCCCGCCCGCGCCTGCGGAATGATCCGCACCGAGCGGACCAGAACAATTATCACGAACACGATCAGGACCACCAGCACAATGGCCACTGCGGCTCCTCCTGCGTTATCCATACATCTCCTCTTATCCCCAGTTGTTGTTGAAGCTGTATCTAGGCCGGGCTGGCAGTTTCCGGCTGCGCTGCGACCACGGCGGTTGCTCCGTCGATGGCCGACACCACAACCTTCTGGCCGGCAGGCAGTACTCCTGCAGCCGACCGGGCGGTCCAGACGTCGCCGCCGATCTTGACGAGGCCACCGGTGGAACTGACAGATTCCATCACCAGCGCCTGCTCTCCAATGAGCCGGTCAATATTGGTGCGCTGTTCAGTGGGCCCTTTTTTCAGGTGCGTCAGGGCCACGGGACGCACGAACGCGATCATCAGCAGGGACACCACACAGAAGACCACAATCTGCAGCCAGAGGTCGGCACCGGCAAAGTCTGCGATCAGGGCAGCGAGTGTTCCGCCACCGAGCATGATGAAGAACAGGTCGAGAGTGATCATCTCGATCACTGCAAAAGCGAGGAAGGCGGTGAGCCACAATGCCCACCAGTTCTCGCCAAGCCATTCAAACATTCCGTCCCCCTTCGACAGCCTTGGTCGCGCTGCGTGCAACGACGGCAGGCCCTCAGTACTGTCCTCCAATCGTAGTCCGCAGGGCCGCAGGGCGGCAGGGCGGCCGCATTTTCCCGGGGATAGTGGCCAAGTCGTTACCGCGGTGGGGCAGCCAGGCGGAATACGGTGATGCGGAACCGCGCCTCCACGGCGGTGCCCGGCGGCAGGCCGGCGAGCCGTGCAGCGAGCGCAGTACGGTCCAGATGATGGCCGGCCGGCCCCATGTAAGCGAGATCGACAACTTCATGGGGTGCCAGCACCAGCGGAAGGTCGAGGTCCCGGACAAACTCGACACTGAACTGACCGGACATCGCCTCAACCAGCCGGTCGTCTTTGCCTTCCTCGATCCCGAGCATTCCCGTCTGCCCGGCGATCGCCGCCAGGTGGCCCGACCGCGGTGTTACAACTACCAGCAGCCCGCCCGGCCGGAGGACGCGGGCAAATTCCGGCGGGTTGCGGGGCGCAAAAATCACGGTAATGACGTCCACTGCGTCATCCGCCACCGGCAGTCGCTGCCACACATCACAGACCAGGTTGGTTGCCTCGGGGTTGAGCCGGGCAGCCCGCCTCAAGGCGAACTTTGAGATGTCCAGGCCGATGGCGGTCACCCTGGCAGTGCCGGCCGGGGCCGCATCAAGCAGGACACGCAGGTAGTGGCCGGTACCGGTGCCCGAATCCAGTACGGTCGCGGCATCGCGGGGAAGGAAGGGAACGACGGCGGCAGCAACGGCGTCGGCCAGGGGCCGGTAGTGCCCGCCATCGAGGAAGCTGAACCGGGCGGCGACCATCTCGGCGGTGTCGGCCTCGAAGGCGGTGCCTTTACCAACCAGGAAATTGAAGTATCCCTGTTTGGCGGCGTCGAAGCTGTGTCCTGCCGCGCACACCAGCGCCTTTCCCGGAAGTGCCGGTCCGGCGTCGGCGGCCGAACTGAGCGGCGAGCGGCAAACGGGGCAGCGCAGCGCCAGGTCAGGTGTGGAAGGCATGTCCACCATCTTAGGGCCGCCGGACCGGCGCATCCGGCCCTTGGCCGGCCTGTTTCCCCGGTGGTGGGGCGCACGTTAGGCTCACGTGGGTGAAGCCAGAACACCTCCCGCTCCTGAACTCCGTCTCGGCGCCGGCCGTCCATCCCGACGGGAGCCGGGCCGTGGTTTCAGTCACCAGGCCGGATTTCGACGCCGACGCGTACGTAGGCCAGCTGTGGAACGTACCCCTGGATCCTGGGCAGTTGCCGCGCCGGATCACCCGTGGCTTCAAGGATTCGGCACCGGCTTTCTCCCCGGATGGCCTGGCGCTGGCGTTCGTCCGTGTTATTGGACCGTCAGCGAAACCGCAACTGTTTGTTGTTGAGGCCGGCGGCGGCGAACCGAGGGCTTTGACGGACCGGCCCCTCGGCGTCGAGGCGTTTGCCTGGTCTTCCGATTCCCAGCGGATTGTCTTCAGCTCACGGGAACCGGCCACCGGCCGCTACGGAACCAAGGAGAACGTTGGAGCAGGCGCCGAGGATCCGCGGCTGGTCACCGACTACCAGTATCGGCTCAATGGCGTGGGGTACATCCAGGACAAACCTGCCCAGATCTTTGTCCTGGACGTGCCTGAGTTCGGGGCGGAACCCCGCGTGGTTCCCCGCGGACGGGCGCAGCTGGACCACCACCCGGCCAGCGACGTTCCACCGGCCCGGCAGCTGACGTCAGCCGCCTTCGATCACGGGAGTCCCGGATTCAGCGCCGACGGTTCATTTGTCTACTTTGTCACCGCACCGCCAGGCAGCGACGACACCCTGGAGACGGGCATCTGCCGGGTTCCGGCAGGCGGAGGGGAGCCGCTGCGGGTGGAGCCAGCGGGAGCCCCGCGGCAGACCGTCCAGTCCGTCCGGCAGTCCCGGGACGGGAAGTGGCTGTTCTTCATCGCCCGGGGACTCGGCGAAACCGGTATGGACTTTGTGGCCCGCAACGCTGTGCTGTACTGCATGCCCACCGATGGAGGCGACGCCGCAGCGCTGACTGACCCGGAGATGATGGACGTCGCCTGCCCCGGCGGCCGGATTGAACTGCGTGGCCCGGCGGGGGCGATCGTCCTGAACAATGCCCAGGGAACCGTGGAACTCCTGGAATTGCACGCTGACGGCGACCACGCATTGCTGGTGCACGGGGACAGGGTGGTCACGGGAGCCGCCTGGGCCGGAGGATCAATGCTGGTCTCGTTCAGCGACCCTTCCACTGCCGGCGACCTGGCCGTCCTCGACGACGGGCAACTGCGGCTCCTCACCGATTTTTCCGCCGGGCTTCGCGTGCAGTCAGACGTCATTGTCCCCCAGGAGCTGACGTTCCCTTCTGCGGACGGATACCAGGTGCACGGCTGGCTGGTCAGGCCCGCCGGCAAAGGGCCCCATCCGGTGCTGCTGTCCATTCACGGGGGGCCGTTCGCCCAGTACACGGTGGCGCTCCACGACGAAGCCCAGGTCTACGCGGGCGCGGGGTATGCGGTGCTGATGTGCAATCCCAGGGGCTCCGCCGGCTACGGCCGGGAGCATGGGCTGGCTGTCAAGGGAGCCATGGGCATCCTCGACATGCAGGATGCGCTGGCTTTCCTGGAAGGCGCCCTGGACAAATTCGCGGCCCTGGATGCCGGACGGCTTGGCATCATGGGCGGGTCTTACGGCGGCTACCTCACCGCACAGACCATCTCCCGCGACCACCGTTTCTCGGCGGCCATCGTGGAGCGCGGGTTCCTGGATCCGGTCAGCTTCGAAGGCTCGGCGGACATCGGCTGGTACTTCGGTGCAGAGTACATGGGCCGGTCACGCGCTGCCGTGGCCTCGCAGAGCCCGATGGAGCATGTGGACGGGGTCCGGACTCCTGTGCTGGTCATTCACAGCGAGGACGACCTCCGCTGCCCGGTGGAGCAGGGCCAGCGCTATTTCACGGCCCTGAAGCGGAACGGGGTTCCCACGGCGCTACTGCTCTTCCCGGGCGAGGACCATGAACTCTCCCGGACAGGGACGCCGCATCACCGGCGCCTTCGGTTCGAGCACATCCTTCGCTGGTGGTCCCGCTTCCTGCCGACGGCGGGCAACCCGACCGGCCCAGGAGCTGAGGGCCTGCCCGACGGCGGCACGCGGGGCTAGTGCTTAGGCAGGTCAGGGAGGCCGGGGAGGAAACCCAATGCCGAGCGCGCCTTGCCGATGCCGGGCTCTGCCCAGTGGGCGGCATATTCGGCGTTGCCGCTCAGGGACCGCAGCTCTGCCCGGTCAACGTACAGCGTTCCCTGGAGGTGGTCAGTTTCATGCTGCACGATCCGTGCCTGCCAGCCGGTAAATTCCCGTTCGGCCGGCAGGCCGCCGGGCTCATCGAAGTTCAGCCGAACCCGCTCCGGGCGGACCACCACGGCCTGCAGCCCGTTGAGCGACAGGCAGCCTTCGAAGAACGCGGCGGCTTGGGTGCCCACGGCGCGGTACCGCGGATTCAGGACCGCGAGGAACTCCAGCGGGGTCCGGTTCCGCACGGCCGCAGCGTCAGGGTCGACGTCGAACTTGTCTTCTAGCACCGCGAGCTGGAGGGGAATACCCAATTGCGGGGCGGCAAGCCCCACTCCCGGGGCCTCGTGCATCACGCGCTTCATCAGGTCAACAAGCTGGTCCAGTTCGCCGGCCGTTATCTGGCCGTCAAAGGCGGCGGCCTGCTGCCGGAGTACCGGATGCCCAGCCTGCACAATGGGCGGCAATGCTTCCGCCGACAGGATTTCCTGGACTGTTTCCTGGATGCGCGCAGGACTGAAGGGCGTCGGCGGCGATGCATGACTCATGGGGAACAGCCTAGCGGCGCAAAGGCGGCCGCAGTGGCAATCGGTTAGTGTCGATTCCATGGTTGAAGAGATGTCGCTGGGGAAACCGCCGCTGGAACTCGTCCTCGATTTTGTCCGGACGCTGGAGGCGGGCGGCGGAGCGGCCGGCATCCGGCCATTCCTGGCGGACGGGTTTGTCCTTGTTGAGGCCCCGCACCTGCTGGCACCGGCCGGTTCAACCCGGACCCTGGAGCAAGTGCTGGCCGGCGCTGACCATAGCGCCGGCGTCGTGGCCAACCAAAAGTTCGAGATCCGGCGGACCACCTGCGAGCAGGGGCGGGTTGTCCTGGAGGCGGAATGGTCAGCGACATCGCTGATGGACCTGCGGTACTGGGACGCCGGAGAGACCATCCGGGCACGGACGTCGTCCGTTTTTGAAGTCCGGGATGGCCGGATCGTGAGCCAGGACAGCTACGACTGCTACTTCACGTCCTGAAAGCCACACTGCGGGCGGCTCCGGTGCACGGTGTCAGTGCATCGTGAACCGGCGGGCCACCAGCCTGTTCAGCGGCTGCACTGAGGCGACTGCCCCGATCGCGTGATTCCGCAGGCCCAGCCAGGGCTGCGAAAACGGGCGCCCGAGCAACATGTTGACTTCCGACTGCCGGCGCGCCACGACCGCTGCCCGCCGCCGCAGGAGTTCAAAATCCTTGAGTCTCCTCCCGACGGGCCTGGCGCCCAGGGCGTCGCAGATTATCGGTGCCAGCGCTTCGGCGTCGAGCCATCCCAGGTTCATTCCCTGGCCGCCGATGGGGCTGACTTCGTGGGCAGCGTCACCGATCAGGACGGCCCTGCCGGCCACCATCCGCGGTCCGATGGCTGACCGGGTGCTGAAACTGCTGAGCATCGTGTTACTGCCGGCCTCCAGCTGAATTCCCGTCCGCTGATGGACAAGTACTGCCAGCTCAGCAACGGCCGGGACCCCGCACGGCCGGCCGACGCGGACAACCCATCGCCGCAGGCCACCTGGAAGCGGAAAGGACTCGACGATTCCACCTTCCTCCAGGAACAGCACAGCTTCTGCCCCGAAAGACCCCACATCGGCGAAGTCGCCCATCACGTAGTGGTCCGGGTATCTTTTCGTCCGCACTGAAATCCCCAGCAGATCCCTCATCGTGGAATGGGCGCCGTCCGCGGCCACGGCGAGGGCGGACTCAAGGTGCGTGTCAACACCGCCGGACGTCGCTGCAAGCGTCACCGCGCCGCCGTCGTCCTTTATTCCGGTGACCCGGGCGCCCCGGGCCAGCGCAAAGGAGTCCAATTCCTGCACCCGGCGTTCAAGGCACGCCTCGGTGCGGCTTTGTGGGAGGGACAGGACAAAAGGGAACTGCCGCGAGACCGACTCGAACGACATGGTGCCCACCAGTTTGCCGCCGCTGTAGGCCCGGCCGCGGCGGATCGCCACCCCGGCGGCTGCCAGTTCAGGCGCCACTCCCGCACGGTCAAGCGCCGCGAGGGCAGGCGGGTGGATACCAATGGCCCGCGAATGGCTGTCACGCTCAAGCCGTTGTTCGAGGACACGGACGCCCAGGCCCTCCTGCAACAGCAGGGCTGCAAGGTAGAGGCCCACGGGACCGCCGCCCACAATCGCCACGTCAATCATGGGGAGTCCTGGCGGCGGGCCAGCAGCTGGTGGAAGGCGGACGTGCGTTCGACGCGCCAGCCCGGAGGAGCCAGGGCAGCGAGTTCCTGCGGGGTGTAGCTGCGGCGGATGGAGGTCAGCCCGTCCTCGCGGATAAAGGAGCCCCGGAACGGAAGCGCGGCAACGGCGAACAGTGCGTAGGCTGCCGGGCTGCGGCGCAGGTCATTGTGCAGCACCTTTGTCCGGGCGAGCGCCTCCGAGTCGGCAAGGAACTGCTGCAGCCCGGCCGGCTGCAGGTGGTGGAGGACATGGTTGGAAATCACGACGTCGAAGCTCAGCCCTTCGCCGAGAAGCGCGGTGGTGTGCGCCCGCCGGAAGTCCACGCCGGGCACGGGCGGGCGGCCGGAGGCGAAGGCGTGGGCGCGGCCGTCCGGATCGATGCCGGTGACGTGGAGCCGGACCCGGTCCTTCGCGGCCCAACGCGACAGCCTGATGGCGAGATCGCCGCCGCCGGAGCCGACATCCAGCAGGGTGGTGGCGGATTCGGCCGAGAGGAGGGGCCGGATTTCCTGCCGGTACAACCGGCGCCACCCCGACAGCGCGCCGTTGACCAGCCCGAACTGCCGGTAGGTCCGCTCCAGCCGCTCCGGATCGCAGTCGGGCAAGTCCATCTTTTCAACAGCATCGGCGGCGCGCCTGCGCATCAGCCACACCTGAAGCTCAGGCCAGCGACGTTTCGGCGGCCGTTTCCCGCACCCCTGAGGGGCTTCGTCCCGTGCCCTGTCGCAGCTTGGTGAACAGGCCGGTTTCCACCGTAAGTCCCGGACCGAAAGCCATGGAGCAGATACGTTCGTCACCGCCGTCGAGCGGCTGGTCGAGGATGTGTTTGAGGACGAACAGGACCGTGGCGCTGCTCATGTTGCCGTAGTTCCGCAGCGTCTCCCTGGCAGGAACAAGCTGCTCATCGGTCAGCTCCAGCCTTGACTGGACCTTGTCCAGGATGCTCCGGCCGCCGGGGTGGATGCCCCAGTGCCGGATATCACGGTAGGGGAGTGCCTGCACCGTCGGGTCCCGGGCGAGCAATGGTTCCAGTGCGCCGATGATGTGGTCATCAATGATGTGGGGCACGTAGTTTCCGAGGACCATCTCAAATCCGTGGTCGCCGATATTCCAGGCCATGGATTCCTCACCGACGGGCGTCAGCACGGTTTCAAAATGGTCCAGCCGCATCAGCGCGGGTGCCTCCGGAACGTCGCGGGCGGTGACCACGGCAGCTGCCGCTCCGTCAGCAAACAGCGCCGATCCCATGATGGTGTCCGGGTCGTTCGAGGTCCGGACATGCAGGGAGCAAAGCTCGGCACAGACCACCAGGACCACCGCCTCAGGGTCTGCTTCGCAGAAGGATTTTGCGGCCCGGAGGGCAGGAAACGCGGCGTAGCAGCCCATGAACCCGAGGTGGTAACGCTGCACCGCCGGGTCCAGCCCCAGCGCCCGGACGATCTTGTAGTCGGGGCCCGGGTTGTAGAACCCGGTGCAGGAAACCGTGATGAGGTGGGTGATGTCCTGTGCCTCAAGTTCCGGGCAGGCGTCGACGGCGGCCTGGGCGGCCTCGATGAACAGCTTCGTGGCTTCCCGGCCAAAGATCTCGTTGCGGACTTTGGTGCTCGGGTTCAGCAACAGACTGGTTGCGGGGTCGAAGAACTGCGGATCATCGGCCCGGAAGTCCCTGGTCATCTCCTCGACCGCGGTGTAGCGGGTGTCGATCGCCGCCGAGTCGAAGCACGTGCTGACCAGCCTCGAACCCAGCCGCGTCAGTCCGGGCTGGGCGGCGAAAACGTCGCGGGCCTCCGTTTGAACCAGCATCGTTGGCGGAACAGCTGTTTCCAGGGAACGCACATAGACGGTCATTGGCTTATTCTTGGCGAGCTCCGCGGATAAGACAATGGCCCGGGACGCCGGAACTGCGTCTGAAGTGGGGAAATACCCCCTCTACACAGGGCAGGAAGCTGGTTAGATAGACCCAGGGCATGCCTCGGAGCTGCCGGGCCGCCGCCAGGCGACACCGTCGCTTAACAGCCGGGTGAGAACAGGGAGACAACAATGAGCATTGCCACGAGTTCGGAAAAGCAGTCGCCTGCGCTGCACGCTGCCGACACCCACGACATGATCCGTGTGCAGGGTGCCCGGGAGAACAATCTCAAGGACATCAGCATCGAGATCCCCAAGCGCCGCCTGACGGTGTTCACGGGGGTGTCCGGTTCCGGCAAGAGCTCGCTGGTGTTTGCCACCATCGCCGCGGAGTCGCAGCGGATGATCAATGAAACCTACAGCGCTTTTGTGCAGGGGTTCATGCCCAACCTGGCCCGGCCCGACGTCGACTTCCTTGAGGGACTGACGACGGCCATCATCGTTGACCAGGAGCGGATGGGTGCCAACCCCCGCTCCACGGTGGGCACTGCAACGGACGCCAACGCGATGCTCCGGATCCTCTTCAGCCGGCTGGGCCAGCCTTACGTCGGGCCGCCCACGGCGTTTTCCTTCAACGTCCCGACGCGGAAGGCCAGCGGCGTGATGAGCACCGAGAAGGCCGGCGGCCGGGTCGAGAAGGCCGTCGTGCAGAACCAGGTCTACCTGGGCGGCATGTGTGCGCGCTGCGAGGGCATGGGCTCGGTCTCCGATTTCGACCTCACCGCTTTGTACGATGACACGAAGTCGCTGGCCGAGGGTGCCCTGACGGTCCCCGGCTACAGCATGGACGGCTGGTACGGCCGGCTGTTCGAGGGAATGGGCCTGCCGATGGACAAGCCGATCTCCACGTTCACGAAGAAGCAGCTCGAGACGATGCTGTACGCCGAGCCCACCAAGATCAAGGTTGAGGGCATCAACCTCACGTTCGAGGGGATCATCCCCAAGATCCAGAAGTCCATGCTGTCCAAGGACGTCGAGGCGATGCAGCCGCACGTGCGGCGCTTCGTGGAGAGCGCCATCACTTTCCAGGCCTGCCCCGAATGCGAGGGCACCAGGCTCAGCCCCGAGGCGAGGTCGTCGAGGATCCGGGGCAAGAACATCGCCGACCTGTGCGAGATGCAGATCAGCGACCTGGCCGGGTGGATCCGGGAGTTCGACGAGCCGTCGGTTGCGCCGCTCCTGAAGGGCCTGCGGCACCTCCTCGATTCGTTTGCTGAGATCGGGCTGGGCTACCTTTCACTGGACCGGCCTGCGGGCACGCTGTCCGGGGGAGAGGCCCAGCGCACGAAGATGATCCGGCACCTCGGGTCCTCGCTCACGGACGTCACCTACGTGTTCGACGAGCCGACCATCGGACTGCACCCGCACGACATCGAGCGGATGAACCAGCTCCTGCTGCAGCTTCGGGACAAGGGCAACACCGTGCTCGTTGTGGAGCACAAGCCGGAGACCATCGCCATCGCCGACCACGTCGTCGACCTCGGTCCCGGCGCCGGCACCAAGGGCGGCAATGTTTGCTTCGAGGGCAGTGTGGAGGAGTTGCGGGGGAGCGAGACCATCACCGGGCACCACCTCGACGACCGGGCGGCCGTGAAGGACTCGGTGCGTCGATCAGCCAGCAAACTGGAGGTCCGCGGGGCTTCAACGCACAACCTCCAGGACGTGGACGTTGATGTTCCACTCGGCGTGCTGTGCGTCGTGACGGGTGTGGCCGGCTCCGGGAAGAGCTCACTCATCCACGGCTCGGTAGCCGGCCGCGACGGAGTGGTGGTCATCGACCAGGGTGCCATCAAAGGCTCCCGCCGCAGCAACCCCGCGACGTACACCGGCCTGCTCGAGCCGATCCGCAAGGCGTTCGCTAAAGCCAACGACGTGAAGCCGGCGCTCTTCAGCTCCAATTCCGAGGGCGCCTGTCCCACGTGCAACGGCGCGGGCGTCATCTTCACCGAGCTTGGGGTCATGGCCACCGTCGAGTCCACGTGCGAGGACTGCGAGGGCAGGAGGTTTCAGGCGTCAGTGCTGGAATACACGCTGGGCGGGCGCAACATCGCCGAAGTGCTGGCGATGTCCATGTCCGAAGCCGCGGTGTTCTTCAGCGAAGGGGAGGCGCGCACACCGGCCGCCCACAAGATCCTGGACCGGCTGGTCGACGTCGGACTCGGTTACCTCACGCTCGGCCAGCCGCTCACCACGCTGTCCGGCGGCGAGCGGCAGCGCGTCAAACTTGCCACCCAGATGGCCGAGAAGGGTGACGTTTACGTCCTCGACGAACCGACCACCGGTCTCCACCTCGCCGACGTCGAGAACCTGCTGGGCCTGCTGGACAGGTTGGTCGACTCGGGCAAGTCAGTGATTGTCATCGAGCACCACCAGGCGGTCATGGCGCACGCCGACTGGATCATCGACCTGGGACCCGGCGCAGGGCACGACGGCGGCAAGGTCGTTTTCGAGGGCACGCCGGCCGAGCTGGTGGCCGCCAGTTCGACCCTTACGGGCAAGCACCTCGCGGCGTACATCGGTTCCTAGGCCCGGAAACAGGCAGGGACGAAGCCGCGCTGAGTTATGTCAACCTGCGTCGGCTTTGGGTATCCTCACCGTTTCGCTGTGCCCTGGAGAGCATCACCCCACAGGTCCTTACGAGCCGTGGAGCGATGGACCTGTCACACCGGTGTCCGAGCCAAGCCTCGACGGAACGCTTTTTGTTGATGACAACTCTGCACGCTGGCTGGTCTACAGCCGCGGCGCGGAGGCCACTGTGGTCCAGCAACGATGGCCATGGCATGATCCTGCGTACCTCCAGCGGACAGGACTACTTGGTCGTCCACTGGCCCAACAACACCCCTGACGAACGCGTCAAGATCACCGAAGTGCAGATCAAGGGGGCCCGAGTCCGGATCCTGTGATGTCTTGCGAGTTGTTCGCTGACGAGTCGAGGGATCTGGCGTTCGAGCCTGGAACGGGAGTTCACGCATCCACTTCTACTCCCATGGTTTTAACGCCGATAATCTACATTATGTAAAGTAAGTCTTTTCCAAGTGCGGATGATGGCTGGCTGACGCATGCCCCCTTACGCTTCTCCCATACTGCTGACCAGGTTCACGCATCGGATCAACGAGCATCGTGCGTACGTACACACCTCGGCGACGGCGAGGATGGCTATACGCGGATTGGTCCGACCGCCAGGCCCGGCCGGGAATGGGTGGAAACCGTGCAAACGCGGCAATTGCAACGCCTTCGCCAGCGAGGCGAATCCGTGGAGATGCCCGGATAGGCTGCATACCGGGCGCTGCGGACAGGACCGCAGTTCACTCCCCTACTTTTCTTGAGCTCGCAATGCGGAATACGCCCGTGCACCCGACCCTGAGCGGTCCAGCGAGAGCCCCTCTCCCCCGCCCGAATATCCACCCTAAGACGCTCATTTATCTCGCACGCGGTTGCACCAGCGCGGATCCACCACAGAACGGAATTCCGCACTGCTGGCCGCCACCAGTGCGGGATCATCATGGGAATTTCCCTTTAGTCAGACTGGACCGCATCGCCCTGTTGACGGCCGATGTGATGCAAGATACAGTTACACCAAGTTATACGAATAACTGATCGAAATTACCGAAGGCCCGAGGAGGTGCCCATGGCTGGATCACGGCCCAAATCAGGACCGACAATGCACGACGTCGCTGCTGCTGCCGGCGTTTCGCAGGCCACCGTGTCCCTGGTGCTGAATTCGGCCTCCGGGTCACGTTTTTCCGAGGATACCCGCAAGCGCGTTCGGGACGCCGTGAACCGACTCGGCTACCGCACCAACGCCCACGCCAAAGTCCTCCGCGAAGGCGTCGCCGGCATGATCGGGTTCATCGGCGATTCCGTGGCCACCACTCCCTTTGCCGGCGCCATCATCGAAGGTGCGCAGCAGCGGGCATGGGAGGACGGGCTCTTGCTGCTCGCCGTGAACACCGGCGGAGACAAGGAGCTTGAGGCCGCATCTTTGGACACCATGCTCTCCTACAAGGTTGCCGGCGTGGTCTACGCCGCCATGTACCACCGGCGGCTGGAAGTTCCGGAGGCCCTGGAAGGCGTCAGGTCCGTGGTGCTGAATTCGCAGGATCGGGAAGGGCGGGTCCCGAGCGTCGCGCCCGACGAGGGCAAGGGTGGCTACGCAGCCACCAGCCGACTGCTCGAGGCGGGCCACACCAGGGTGGGGATGATCAATATCGAAACCCTTGAAAGCGGGCTTCCTGCCGCCGTCGGCCGCTACGAGGGCTACTGCACAGCACTTGAAGAAGCGGGGCTGGACGCTGATCCGTCGCTGGTCCGTTTCGGTCAAGGCGGTGAGGTGCATGGCTACAAGTACGCGATGGAGCTGCTGACCTCCAGCAACCCGCCGACTGCGATTTTCTGCGCGAACGACCGAGGCGCCTGGGGTGCCTACCAGGCCGCTTCGGACCTGCGCCTCTCAATCCCCCGGGACGTCTCCATTGTGGGCTTCGATAACCAGGCGACTCTGGCGCCGTTTCTTCGTCCGGGACTGACCACTTTTGAATTGCCGTTCGTCGCCATGGGCCGGCGCGCGGTTGAGCTGATCCTCCAGGATGCGGAGCCCGATGGCCGGGTCGAGCTGATGGACTGCCCTCTGATTGAACGGAATTCAGTGACTCATCCTAAGGAGATGCCATGAGCCGCACCATCCCGGCCCGACGCGGGCGTCCTGCTGCGGCGCCGTTGCCGCAGCGCAAAACTTCTCTTTCGCTCCGCTTGAAGAGGGTTTCCCGCGCCTGGCAGTTATACGTATTACTAGCCCCCGCGATCATCTACATTCTGGTCTTCAAGTACTGGCCCATGTACGGCGTGCAGATCGCTTTCAAGAACTACAACCCGGTGGACGGGTTCACGGACAGCCCCTGGGTTGGCCTGACCCACTTCATCAGGTTCATGAACTCCTACCAGTTCGGCCAGGTGGTCGGTAACACCTTGTGGATCGCCGTCCTCGGCCTGCTGGTGGCCTTCCCGATCCCGATCATTCTGGCGTTGCTGGTCAACCAGCTCCAGAGTGAGAGGTTCAAGAAGTTCACCCAGACGGTGCTGTATTCGCCTGCGTTCATCTCCACCGTTGTGGTGGTGGGCATCATGTTCGTGGTTCTTTCCCCGAGGTCGGGGCTGGTGAACAACGCGATCCAGCTGGGCGGCGGTGAGCCGATCTTCTTTATGGGCTCCGCGGAGTGGTTCCGTCCCATCTACGTGATCTCGGACGTCTGGCAGAACGCCGGGTTCTCCATGATCGTGTATCTCGCGGCCCTTGCTGCCATCGACCCGGCACTGCATGATGCGGCCAAAGTCGACGGCGCTTCAAAGCTGCAGCGCATCCGGCACATCGACCTGCCGGGCATCATGCCAGTGGTGACAATCCTGTTCATCCTGGCCATCGGCAACCTGCTCAACGTTGGCTTCGAGAAGGCGCTGCTAATGCAGACACCGCTGAACCTCTCGACCTCGGAGATCATCCAAACCTACGTCTACCACGCCGGCCTGCAGCAGGCGCAGTTCAGCTACTCGGCCGCCATCGGCCTGTTCAACTCCCTCCTCAACCTGGCACTGCTCCTCGTCTTCAACACGATCGCGCGCCGGGCCAACCAAGCGACCCTGTGGTGATGACAAAATGTCCCTGACAACCAACCCCCGCACCCTCGACAACCCCAACCGGGCCAGCAGCCCGGGCCGCCCCAAGCAGACCCTGCGGGACCGGTACGGTGACCGCGCCTTCAACATCGCTGCGACAACGGTCCTCCTGCTCTCCATCCTGGCGGTGGTGTACCCGCTGTACTTCATCGTTATCGCCTCCATCAGCGACCCCAACGCCGTCTACGAAGGCAAGGTCTGGCTGTTTCCCTCCGGCGTGACCACCGAGGGCTACGAGCGGATCTTTGCCGACAGCCGGATCTGGAACGGCCTGGGCAACACCGTCATCTACACCGTCCTCGGCACCGCCATCAGCGTCAGCACCATCCTGTGCGGCGCCTACGCACTGTCCCGCAAGGACATGCCCGGCCGGAAAATCCTGATGCTCCTGTTCGTCATCACCATGTTCTTCGACGGCGGCCTCATCACCAAGTACCTGGTGGTCCGCGACCTGGGCATGCTGGACACCGTCTGGGCAGTGGTCCTGCCCGGCGCCGTCGGCGTGTGGAACCTGATCATCGCCAGGTCCTTCTTTGAACACACCATCCCCAACGAACTGCGCGAAGCCGCCCAGATGGACGGGGCAACAGACTTCAAATTCTTCTTCCAGATGGTGCTCCCCCTGTCCAAGCCGCTGATCATGCTCATGATCATGGTCCACGTGGTCGCGCAATGGAACTCGTTCTTCGATGCACTGATCTTCCTCAACGACGACTCCAAGTACCCGCTGCAGCTGGTCCTGCGCAACATCCTGATCCAGTCAGACGTCTCATCCACCGGAACCACCGGCGGAGACATCGAATCCTATGCCGCCGCGCAACGGATCGCAGAGCTCACCAAATACGCCATGATCGTCGTCTCGAGCCTGCCACTCATGATTGCCCTGCCATTCATGCAGAAGCATTTCACCAAGGGCGCCATGATCGGCGCCGTCAAATAGCTCCAACCCCGCAACTTCCCCCACCTCAGTACCCCCTCAGATGCAGTATCCCCACCTCAGAATAGGAATGACCATGGCATTCAGCCGCAAATTCGCCGCCCTCGGCGCCGTCCTGGCCGGAACATTGATGTTCACCGCCTGCTCCGGCGGCGGCTCAGGCACCACGGAGATCAAAGACGCCTCCGCGGACTTCGGCTTCCAGGAAAAAGGCTTTCCGATCGTCAGCAAGCAGCTCGACCTGACGTTCTCCGGCACGAAGGCAGCGCTTGCTCCGGACTACAACACCATGACGGTGGTGAAGGAATGGGAAAAGGCCACCAACGTCCACATCAACTGGGAGAACCTGCCCGAAACGGTTTTCCAGGAAAAGAAGAACCTCATCCTCGCCAGCGGTGACCTGCCCGACGCTTTCTTCAACACCGGGCTGACCGACGCCGAGATCGCCACCTACTCAGCCAGCGGCACCCTCATCCCGCTCGAGGGGCTCATCGAGAAGAACGCACCCAACCTCTCC
Source organism: Arthrobacter sp. HS15c (assembly GCF_040812005.1). NCBI lineage: Bacteria > Bacillati > Actinomycetota > Actinomycetes > Micrococcales > Micrococcaceae > Arthrobacter > Arthrobacter sp. HS15c. The sequence continues at coordinate 4,099 of NZ_JBFOHM010000009.1, read as the reverse complement.
AAGCTGCTTTCTGACCGGCCGGACATCAAGGCAGCCATCACGTCATCGGACGGGCACATCTACTCCCTGCCGTCGATCGAAGAACTGGGCCTGGTCCAGTTCCCCAACGAACTGGCCATCAACACCGCCTGGCTCAAGAAGCTCAACATCCCGCTGCCGAAAACCATCGACGAGTTCCACGACGCCCTGCTGGCGTTCAAGACCCAGGACGCCTCAGGGACCGGCAAGACCATCCCGCTGAGCTTCATGCCCGGCTCCTGGTGCGGGGACATCGTTGACCTGATCGCCGCCCTCGGCGGAGTACCGGACAACATGGACCACCGCATCGTCCAGGACGACAAAGTCATCTTCACCCCCACCCAGGACGGCTACAAAAAAGCCATCCAGACCCTGCACGAGTGGTACCGGGAAGGCCTGATCGATCCCGAATCCTTCTCCCAGGATGACAAGGCCTACCTGGCCAAGGGCAAGGCCGCCACGGAAAACCTCGGCTCCTTCGTCTGGTGGGAAATCCCCGAAATGGTCGGCGCTGACCGCGCCGGCAACTACTCCCTGGTCCCGGTCCTCGAAGGCGTGGACGGCAAGCGGATCGCCAGCCAGTCCAACAACCAGGAAATCGCCCGTGGCGCCTTCGCCATCACCCGGGCCAACAAATACCCGGCCGCGACCATGCGCTGGGCCGACAACCTCTACGACCCCATCCAGTCCGCCCAGGCCAACTGGGGGCCCATCGGTGAAACCCTGCAAAAGGACGCCAGCGGCCTGCTGACCCAGATCCCGGCGCCAGCCGGGACCAGCGAGGGCGAACGCCGGCAGAAGGTCGCCCCGGGCGGCCCGAAGGCCAACACCGCCGATAACTTCACCACCGTCGTCGCTCCCGAACCTCGCGCCGCCGCACGCCAGAAAACCGTCAAAGAGAACTACGAGCCCTTCGCCGGCAACGACGGCTACCCGCCGGTGGCACTGTCCAACGAAGAACTCCAGCAAATCAGCACCATCCAGACCGACACCACCTCACTGGTCAAGCAGAACGTTGCCAAATGGATTGTCTCCGGGGGCATCGAGCAGGAATGGGACGGCTACGTCTCCCAGCTCAAGAACGTCGGCGTCGACAAAATGATTGAGGTCTACCAGCAGGCCTACGACCGCTACAAGAAGAACTCCTAACTCCGAAGTACCCGGGTGGGCCGGCGCATACCGGCCCACCCAACCCACAGGGACCCTCACGCAGGCGTTCCCCACTCGACCTGCACAGAAACGAGAACCACTTTCATGACTGCCGCGACCGCCACCACGGCCGACATCTTCCGTCCGGCGCTGCACTACGCCGCCCGGAACACCTGGCTCAATGACCCCAACGGCCTGATTTTCCACGGCGGCGTCTACCACCTCTATTACCAGAACAACCCGCTGGACAACGTCTGGGGAAACATGTCCTGGGGCCACGCCACCTCCCCGGATCTGGTCACCTGGACCGAACACCCCGTCGCCATCGCCTGCGATGCGGAAGAAGACATTTTCTCCGGAAGCATCGTCTTTGACCGGGACAACACCAGCGGTTTCGGCACCGACTCGGCTCCGCCCCTGGTCGCCATCTACACCAGCGCATTCAAGCCCGGCTCCACGCACGCAGGGCTCCAGGCGCAGTCGCTCGCCTACAGCCGCGACGGCGGCTACACGTGGACCAAGCACACCGCCAACCCCGTTCTGAGCCGCGGCTCAGCAGAGTTCCGCGACCCCAAAGTCATCAGGTACGACGGCGGTGCAGGCAGTTACTGGGTCATGGTCGCCGTGGAAGCCACGGACTTCCAGGTGGTGCTGTACAGGTCCGCGGACCTGTTGAGCTGGGAGCCGCTGAGCACCTTCGGTCCGGCGAACGCCACCGGCGGCGTCTGGGAATGCCCTGACCTTTTTCCCCTCCCGGTGGACGGTGATCCGGGAAACCTGAAGTGGGTCCTCACGGTCAACCTCAACCCGGGCGGGCCCAACAACGGCTCCGCCGGGCAGTACTTCGTTGGAGACTTCGACGGAACCACGTTTACCTCGGAAACCACCGTGACCGAAGGGCTCCAGGACCCCGACAAGCTGGGCGAGTACCAATGGCTGGACTGGGGCCGGGACTACTATGCCGCCGTCTCCTTCAGCGACGCCCCAGGCAACCGCCGCCTCATGATCGCCTGGATGAACAACTGGGAATACGCCAACCAGATCCCTACCTCACCGTGGCGCAGCCCCATGACCCTGGCCCGCGAACTATCACTCCGCACTGTTGACGGAAGTCCACGCCTGATCCAACAGGCCACCGGCGGTTTCGAAGCACTTTCCGGGGCAGGCCAATCATTCACCCTTGCAAGTACGGAACTGTCGGACTGCACCCGTGTCCTGGACGGGGCGGCCGGCACCATCCAGCGGATCGAGGCGACATTCACCCCCGGAGATGCGGACGAATTTGGACTCGTCGTCCGTGGCAACGGCGCCCACGGAACTCGGATCGGCATCCGGCCAGCCCCAGGCACCCTCCATGTCGACCGCCGGACATCCGGCCGGACCGACTTCCACGCATCCTTCCCCTCGATCGACGCGGCCCCCATCCGCGTGGTCGACGGCTCCTACAAACTCACCATCTACGTGGACCGCTGCTCCGTTGAAATCTTCGCCCAGGACGGCCAGGTCACCATGACGGAACTGATCTTCCCGGCTCAGACGAGTGCCGACGTCGCCGTTTACGCACTCGGCGGCACAGCAACCCTCAAGAGCCTGGACATCACCCGCTTCGCCTGACGCGGTCCTGCTTGGGCGGGTTTCGTCCCGACGGGGCCGCTCAGCGCCGCGGACGGACACCCGCACCGGCAACGGCTCCCAGGGCGGCCCCAACGAACATACCGACGAAGGGGCTCTGCAAAATTGCCAGCCCGAGAGCTATCCCGAGGGCAGCGCCGACCAGTGTGCCGATCCACAACGGCTTGTTCATCGGCGCGCCGCCGGAAAGGTGCTAGCCCTCATAGGCGCTTTGAAGTGCGGCGATATCAAGCTTGCGCATTCCGAGCATGGCCTGCATGGCGCGCTGGGCTCCCTCCGGGTCCGGCCCGCCGATGAGCGATCCGAGCACCGCCGGCACAATCTGCCAGGACACACCATAGCGGTCCCTTAACCAGCCGCACTGGCTCTCGGCGCCGCCGTCGGTCAGCGCCGCCCAGTAGCGGTCCACTTCTCCCTGGCCCTCGCAGTCAACGACGAACGAGACCGCCTCGGTGAAGTTGGACGGCGCTCCCCCGTTCAACGCCAGGAACCTGCGCCCTTCGATCTCAAATTCAGCCGTAATCACCCCACCCGAAGGTCCGGGGCCGCCCTCGCCGTAGCGCGAGACCTCCAGGATTCGGGAGTCGTCAAAGACTGAGACATAGAACGAGGCGGCTTCTTCGGCCTGGTTCTCGAACCACAGGCAAGTGGAAATCTTCTGCATGGGCGCTCCCTTCCGGCTCGAGCCTAGTCCGGGGGCTGTACCTGCACAACGGGCGGAGAATCCCTGCTGACCAGCCCCACGGTGTTCCCTTCAGAGTCCTTGATGAAGGCCATCCACTCGTCGGTGCCGGCGGGGCCCAGCTTGCCGTCAGCATGGTGGAATATCACGTGCGGTGCGGCAACAATCTCCACGCCGCTGTCCTGCAGCCTCCGGACAGTGGAACCGACGTCGTCCACCTCCAAATAGAGCACTGACGACGGCGCCCCGCGCTCCAGCAGCAGCCTGACGCCGTCGAGATCGAAGAACAGCAGCCCGGGAGGGTCAAAGACTGCTGTGGGCTGCACTCCCGTCAGTTTCGTGTAGAACGCCGCTGCGCGCTGAAGGTCATGGGCCTGCTGGGCCACCTGGATCAAGCGCACGGTTCCTCCCGGGTGATATGCCGCACGGTCTGTCCTGCAATCTTCCGCAATCCCGGGCTCCGCAGCAACCATGGTTTCCCGGCCGCCCTCGCCACAACGCTGATATGTAGGTCCGGCTGTCAAGAGGCAGTGGTGAGCGGCTCCTGGCTTTTGGTCCAGGGGCCGCCTCACTCAGGTGGCCGGCCGGTCGGTGGTGAAGGTGTTGGCGAGTCGTTTT
>NZ_JBFOHM010000008.1:0-319353 GCF_040812005.1 Arthrobacter sp. HS15c | reverse complement strand
GAGGTGTTCGCGGAGCGGGGGTGTGGTGTCGCCGGTGAGGGTGGTGGCGGGCAGGACGCAGTGGGCGAGGTGGAGGCGGCGGCGGGCTTCGCTGATGCCGATCCGGAGCGTGATCCGGAGGAACTCCTCGGTGTTTTTGCACCCGTCATCGGCCGGTGAGGGCGGAACGGTTCGCGCGGAGACCCGCGCCGTGATGCCATCCGTGGCTGTGTTGCCAGTGGTTGTGGTGTCGGTGGTTGTGGTGCCGGGCCAGACGGCGTCAGTTTCGTTCAGGGTTTCGGTGCCGTTGTCCCAGCCGGTGATCCAGGACCGGGCGGATCGGGTGCGGGCGGTTGTTGCGGCGGTGATGGCCTGGGTGCGGGTGTGGTCCACGGCGCCGGCGCTGAGGATCTGCAGGTATTCCACGGTCCGGGAGAGTTCCTCGGCCATGCCGGCGTATTGGGCGGCTTCGGGGTAGCCGGCCATCGCCAGCGCGCCAGGCGCGGCCAGGGCCGCGGCGTTCACCACCGCGATGGCGTCCACGATTGCGGCGGCCCCGGCCCCGTACCCGCCCGAGCCGGGAGCCTCGGCGGCCTCAAGATTCACGGCCGGTGCGGCAGCCTCAACGGCCCCAGCCGTTTCGGCAGCCTCAGCGAGCCCGGCTATTTCGTCAGCTTCAACTGCCCCGGCGGGCGTGAAGGCCTCGGCGGTGTCCGGGAGCCCGGCGGCCTCCGTGAAAGGAGTGCAGCGGATGCCCGGCCGGTCAGCCCGGTCGGCCCGGGCACCGCCGCCGAAGTCGCGGCCGCTGGAAGCACCCCCAACCGGTAAATCAGCACGCGTGCGCAGGCCGGCTTTACCGCCGTGCCCCGCGCGCTGAACCCTAAGAGCTTCCATAGGAACACTCTTCCAGAGGGGTACGACAATTAAGCCCCACACCGTTGCCTTGCCGAAGAACCAGCCGGCGGGGCGGAGAAAACAGGGGCGCAGCTGGCTGGGCGCCGCTGTCGACCGCTGTGTCTCTGGAAGCGCCCCCAGCAGGCGCCTCAGCACGCGTGAGCAGGCAGGCGTGACCGCCGTATCCAGCGCGCTGAACCCTAAGTGCTTCCATAGCAACACTCTTCCAGAGGGGTACGACAGTAGCCCGCACCGAGCCCGCACTCAGGAACCAACGGTGGGCCGGGCACTCACCCAGGTGCCGCCGTCGAACGCTCCAGGAGGCTCAGCCTTGGAACAAGCCCTGCACTAGTCAGCACGAAGGTGGCCCCGGGCCCCGGTCAAAACCGGAACCCGGACCACCAGGAAAGCCTCAGTCCTCCGCGATCACCGCCACGGCCCCGGCCTCAACGGTGCCGCCAAAGCGGTCGCCGGTCAGCAGGTCCGTGCCGGCGGCCTGAACGGAGGCCGACGAGCGCGAGTGGTTGATGGCGAAGAGGAACGAACTGCCGTCGGCGGCGCCGCGGCGCGTGAGCTCCACCCCTGCATCAGCCTGTGCAACGGGCGAAACACCGGATTCTGCAAGCAGCCGGTCCACAACGGACTCGATACCGTCGCGGTCAGGGAAAGTGGCCAGATACCACGCAGCCCCGGAGCCAGCGGCATGGCGCGTCAACGAGGGCACACCCTCGAGTGGGTATTCGGTGAAGGTTTGCACCGCTTCGGCCCCTGCCAGATGGAGGTGCTCGCTCCAGATCGAGGAGACGCCGCCGTCGCTCAACTTCAGCTGCGCGCCGGCCAGCAGCGGGTGGAATTCCTCCACCCGGATGCCCAGCAGCTCACGAAACGCGCCCGGGTAGCCGCCCAGCCGGATGTGGTCCTTCTTGTCAGCAATGCCGCTGAAGTAGGTGACCAGCACGGTGGCTCCGGCGTGCGCGGCTGCCGCTATGTTGGCTGCAGCGTCGTCGGACACCGAATACAAGGTGCAGACCAGCACCAGGTCGTAGCCCTCCAGTGAGGCGGACGGATGGACGATATCCACGGAGATCCCGCGCAGGAACAGCGACCGGTGGAAGGCGCGCAGCACGTCGAGGTACTTCACGTCCTGGCTAGGCTTGGAATCGATCTCGCTGGCCCACCAGGCCTCGTAATCGAACACGATGGCGGCCCTGGATTCCACGCGGGAACCCTGGACCGGCGCGAGCCGTTTCAGCGCAGACCCCAACTCCACCACCTCACGCCACACGCGGGTGTCCCGGCCGCCGTGCGGAACCATGGCGGAGTGGAATTTCTCGGATCCGGCAAAGCTCTGGCGCCACTGGAAGAACATCACGGCGTCAGCCCCGCGGGCCACATGGGCGAGGGAGTTGCGCAGCATTTCGCCGGGCATCTTGGGCTGGTTGCGCGGCTGCCAGTTGACGGCCGACGTCGAATGTTCCATCAGGATCCACGGGTCGCCGCCCGCAATTCCCCGGGTGAGGTCCGCGCTGAACGCGAGTTCGATCTGGCGCTCGGGATCGGCGGCCACGAGGTAGTGGTCGTTGGCGATGACGTCCAGGTCCTTGGCCCATTCGAAGTAGTCCATCGACTTGGTGGCGCTGGAGGCCATCAGGTTGGTGGTGCAGGGGACCCCGGGCGAGACTTCCCGCAGGACCGCCACCAGCTCGCGGTAGTAGTCCATCAGCGCCCACGAGTTGAACCGCTGGAAGTCCAGCTGCTGGCCCGGGTTGAGCGTGGAGGGGGCGACGGCGGGCGGCAGGATCTCCTCGAAGGAGCCGTAGCTCTGGGACCAGAATGCTGTTCCCCAGGCCGCGTTGAGGGCCTGGATGCTGCCGTAACGGCGTTCCAGCCAGACACGGAACGCTGCGGCGTCCTCCGGACCGTAGAACTCGGAAATGTGGCAGCCAAGTTCGTTGTCCACGTGCCACAGCGCCAGCGCGGGGTGGTCCTTGTACCTTTCGGCGATGACCTTGGTGATCGCGGTTGCATAGCGCCGGAAAACAGCCGACGACGGCGTGTAGTGCCGCCGTGAGCCCGGTCCCAGCACGGTACCGTCAGCCGTGACCGGCAGGATCTCGGGATGCTTGCGGACCAGCCAGGGCGGGGGAGCAGCGGTGGCCGTAGCCAGGGCAACCTTGATCCCGTGGGCGGCGAGGTTGTCCAGGACGTCGTCCAGCCAGCCGAAGTCGTATTCGCCTTCTGCCGGTTCCAGCAGGGCCCAGGAAAAGATCCCCACACTGAGGAAGGTGACGCCCGCTTCCCTCATCAGCTCCAGGTCCTCCAGGCGGACACTGGCGGGCCACTGCTCAGGGTTGTAGTCTCCGCCATAGGCGATGCCCCGGATCCCGGCCCAGACGCTCGCCGGGCCGGATTGTTCCTGCAAAGTCATGGGACTCCTTTGTCTGGTGGTTGGATAAAAACGTACATGAAAACTGATGTTTGGAAAACGCTTGCCCGCGACGTGGAATGCCGCTATTGTATCGTTTCAGAAGGTGTGTAAGCCAGCTCACTGCTCGCGTTGTAGATAGCTGGGTGTGGGCTTGCACCAAACGAGCAAGGAGGCTCTCATGATCAACAGAAGGCATTTCATCACCACCGTAGCTATCGGCACCGCATCTGCCGCGGCCCTGGCGGCCTGTGGGACAGGTTCCAGCACCACCGCCGGGGAGACGGGCTCCGCGGAGAAGCCGGTCACTATCAACTACACGTGGTGGGGCAACGACGACCGCGCGACGCGCACCCGCAAGGCTATTGAGCTCTTCGAATCCAAGAACCCTGACATCAAGGTCAACGGCAACTTCACCGACTTCGCCGGCTACTGGCAGAAGCGCGCCACGGAGGCTGCCGGCGGCGGGCTGCCGGACGTAATGCAGTGGGACCTGTCCTACCTCCGCGATTACGGCCAGCGTAACCAGCTCCTGGACCTCAGTACGGTCAAGATCAACACGGACGCCTTCGACAAGACCCTCCTTCCCTCGGGCCAGATCCGTGGCAAGACCTATGGCATCCCCACCAGCACCAATGCGTTCGCCGTGTACTACGATCCCGCGAAGCTCGCTTCCCTGGGCATCGCCGAGCCGGACGGCACCTGGAACTACGAGGAATTCAACAAGTTCCTGAGCGAGGTTGGAGCCAAGGGCAACGGCACGCTCTTCGGCGGCACGGACTACACCGGTGTGTGGTGGATGTTCAACGTCTGGCTGCGCCAGAACAACATCGAGGCCTTCACCGAGGACGGAAAGCTGGGCTTCACCAAGGACGATCTGAAGAAGTGGTGGAATACCGCTGGTGAACTTCGCGGCACCCCGGCCCTCATCTCTGAGGAACGGGCCACGCAGCTTGCCCCCAAGTCTCCGTTCGGTTCCAACGTGACTGCCACGGAGGTCACCTGGGATAACTTCATGGCCGGCTACCTCGCGGACAGCGGCGCCAAGGAACTCAAGCTCGTGCCGGTCCCCTCCGATGACAAAAACAACCTGGGGCTGTTCCTGAAGCCCTCCATGCTGATGGTGGCCAGCGCGAAGACCAAGTACAAGGACGCCGCGGCCCGGTTTATCGACTTCATGGTCAACGACCCCGAGGTCGGGCAGATCTTCAAGACCTCCCGCGGTGTTCCGGCCTCCCAGACTCAGCGCGACGGCACCACCTTCGAAGGCACCGACAAGCTGGTTGTTGATTACGAGAAGTCCATCGAGAAGTACCTCAAGGACGCCCCGGAGCCGCCCATCGTCGGCTTCGGCACGCTGGAAGCTTCCTTCAAGCGCATCAGCTCCGAGCTGAACTACGGCAAGGTCACCGTGGACGGCGCAGCTGACGCGTGGTTCAAGGAAGCCGAAGACCTCATCAAGCAGAACGCCTGAGCAGCGTATTGCCTGCCCTTGCGTTCCCGACTGACGGATTGAACTCGTGACTCAAAGCCCAACCCTGAGCAGGCGTTCGACGCAGTCCGCTTCCCCGCTGCCGCGCAAGTCGCGGCAGCGGGGGGCGGATGCCCGCGCCGGCTACACGTTCCTGTTGCCCTGGCTGCTGGGATTCATCGTCCTGACCATAGGTCCGATGGTTTCCTCGCTGTACCTGTCCTTCACCAACTACAACCTGTTCGATCCGCCCAAGTGGATCGGGCTGGATAACTACACCACGATGTTCCAGGACGAGCGGTTCATGCAGTCCGTGGGCGTGACCGTGGGCTATGTGGTCTTCGGTACCCCGCTCAAGCTCGCCGCCGCACTGGCCGTGGCGATGCTTCTGAACAGTGCCCGCAAGGGCCAGGGGTTTTACCGGTCCGCGTTCTACGCCCCGTCCCTGATCGGCGCGTCGGTCTCGATCGCGATCGTCTGGAAGGCGATGTTCGGCGATTCCGGTCCGGTGGACCAGGGCCTGTCCTTCTTCGGGATAAACCTCGGCGGCTGGGTGGGCAACCCCTCCATGACCATGCCGATGTTCATCCTGCTGACCGTGTGGCAGTTCGGCGCCCCGATGGTCATCTTCCTCGCCGGCCTCAAGCAGATCCCCGCGGACCTGTACGAAGCGGCCTCGATGGACGGTGCCGGGCCGGTGCGGAAGTTCTTCAACATCACCTGGCCCATGCTTTCCCCGGTGGTGTTCTTCAACCTGCTGATGGAAACCATCCACGCGTTCCAGATCTTCAGCTCGGCCTACATCATTTCCAACGGTGAAGGCGGCCCGGCCGGGTCCACCCTCTTCTACACCCTGTACCTGTACCTGCGCGGTTTCTCCGATTTCCGGATGGGTTACGCCTCGGCCATGGCCTGGCTGCTCCTGATCGTGGTCGGCATCATCACGCTGGTCATCTTCCGCACCTCCAAGTCCTGGGTCCACTACAGCGGGGACGCAAAATGACAACCATGGCAACCCCCACCCAGTCCACCCCGGACTCACAAGTGCCCAATTACAACCCGAAGTCCGAGTCCGTCACGGCCAAACGGGTCAAGAGCACCATCTTCCACATCGTCGCCCTCGCCCTGACCGCCGTGGTCCTGTACCCGGGCGTGTGGATGATCGCCTCGTCCTTCAAGCCGAACTCGGAAATCGGCGGCGCGAACACCTCGCTGTGGTCCAACAACTTCAGCTTTGATAACTTCGTCACGGCGATGGACGGGATCGGCGGGGTCACCACCTTGCAGTTCTTCACCAACTCCCTGATCCTGGCCATCGGCGCCGTCGTCGGCACCATCCTCTCCGCCAGTGTCTCGGCCTACGCGTTCGCCCGGATCAAGTTCCCCGGCCGCAGCATCTTCTTCGGCATGATGATCGCCACCCTGCTGCTGCCCTTCCACGTGGTGATCATCCCGCAGTACATCATCTTCAACCAGCTCGGCCTCGTGGACACGTACATCCCGCTGCTGATCGGCAAGTTCCTCGCCGCCGACGCGTTCTTCGTCTTCCTCATGGTCCAGTTCATGCGCAACCTCCCGGCAGAACTGGACGAGGCAGCACGCATCGACGGCGCCGGGCACGTGCGGATCTTCACCTCCATCATGCTCCCGCTGATGAAACCGGCCCTGATCTCCACCTCGATCTTCTCCTTCATCTGGAGCTGGAACGACTTCCTGGGCCCGCTGCTCTACCTGAACACCCCGGAAAAATACCCGCTGCCCCTGGCCCTGCGCCTCTTCGTGGACCAGACCCAGTCCTCGGACTACGGAGCCATGATCGCGATGTCCGTCCTGGCCCTGCTCCCGGTCCTGATCTTCTTCCTCGTCTTCCAGCGCTACATCGTCGAAGGCGTCTCCACCCAGGGCCTCAAGGGCTAACGGAAGAACACGACAGAAAATGAGCATCATGGACAGCACCACACCCGCATCCGGCCGCAATGAACCGATCCCGGTCAACCGCTTCGCACTGTTTTCCGAGACCCTGCTGGCCGGACTGCTGGTGCTGGTGCTGTCCATTCCCCTAGTCACCATCCCCGCCGCCTACGCGGCCGGGATCGCCCACCTCGAACGCCACCTCTCCGGGCGGGACGATTCCCTCCGTGCCCTCTGGGGCACGTTCAAGGCCGCCCTGCCGGGCAGCTGGAAACTGGGGATCACGACGGCGGCAGCCGCCATCGTGATCATCCTGAACCTCCTGCTCGCAACCGTCGGGCAGCTGCCCGGCAGCGCGGTGGTCCTCCCGGCCACCCTCATCCTGGCAGCGGCCGGTGCCGTCCTGCTGCTGCGCACCACAGCCGCCTGGTCTGACGTCGCCGGTCCGGCTGCCGACGCCGACCGGCAGGCATCCGGTTCGGCACCCGGTGCCGTTCCGCCGTCGGCCGCCTGGTCCTCCGCCCTCGAAACCGGCAAGGCACTGTCACTGCGCGACTGGACGGGATCCCTTCTGCTGACCACGGCACTGTTCGCCGCCGTCGTCTTCGTCTGGATGCTCGTGGCGCTCTTTGTGGTGGTCCCCGGGATGCTGATCCTGGCCGCCGCGTCGGTCAAAATGCGCTCCAACCGCGCCTTGTAAGTCCCCGCCCGGAGATTCCGCGCCTCCACATTCTCTGCAAATCCCCGTTACTACCGAGTTGAGCCCGACGTGTCTTCCGACCGCCCCCAGTCCGCAGAGTCCCTCCACACCCCCAAAGGCCCGGTCCGCTGGTACTACCCGCTGACGCAGCACAACTACCGCCTGTACATGGGAATGACCTTGGCCGGCAGCATGGGCGTCTGGATGCAGCGCCTGGCACAGGACTGGCTGGTGCTCCAGCTGACCGGCAGTCCGGCGGCTGTCGGCGTCGCGGTGGCCCTGCAGTTCCTCCCCATGCTGATCGTGGGCCCGCTCAGTGGCCTGCTGGTGGACATCTTCCCCAAACGCAGCGTCATGATGGTCTGCCAGTCCGTGATCGTCCTCCTTGCCCTGGGCCTCGCGGCGTGGGACGCCACCGGCGGGATTACCGTGTGGATTGTCTACGGCAGCTGCATGGCCCTGGGGATCACCTCCGCCATCGACGGTCCCGCCCGCCAGGTCTTCGTCAACGAAGTGGTGGGCGATGCCGGTCTCCGGCCGGCCATCGGCCTCAACAACGCCATCGGCCAGCTCGGCGCCATGGCAGGTCCGGCACTGGGTGGAGTGGTCATCGCCCATGCCGGCTCTGCGGCCGCCTTCGCGTCCAACGCCTTTCTTGGCCTGCTCGTGCTGGGCATGATCGCCGGCATCAGGCCCGCGCTCCTTCACGCGAATGCCCCGGCTGTCCGGGGGCGGGGCCAACTCCTGGCCGGGTTCCGGTTTGTGCGGGACCGGCCGCCGCTGCTCCTGGTGATTGCGCTGGCCGGCCTGCTGGGGGCGTTCGGCATGAACGGCCCCGTGGTGCTGGCGGCGTTCGCCGAACGCGTCTGGCATAACGGTGTTGCCGGATTCGGCATGTTCAACACAGTCAGCGCCGTCGGCGCCCTGGCCGGTGCCCTGCTGGCCGCACGCCTTCGGACACTTGGCCGGAAGGGGATCGTGGCCGCGGCGGGCCTGTTCGGGCTCGCCCAGCTCGTGGCGGCGCTGATGCCGAACCTGCTCTCATTTACCGTGATGCTGGTGGTGGTGGGACTGATGACGCTGCTCTTCCTGACCAGTGCCGCCACCGCCGTCCAGCTGGAGGCCGGGCCGGACGTCCGTGGCAGGGTCATGGCGCTGTACCTGCCGTTGCTTCTCGGCGGGCACGCCCTGGGCGGCCTGCTGGCAGGTTGGCTCACGGAACAGTTCGGCGTCCGGACCGGGCTGGTTGTTACCGGCGCCCTGGGGATGCTCTCGGCACTGGTCATCGGTTTCCTGCTGTGGAGGAACTCACGCCGGAACGCCGCCTGACCGCTCCTGTGAGCAAAAGTAACTTTGTGTGCGTTGTTGACGTGTGTGGTGGCTCACACCTAAGGTATGAGAAAGCGGTTTCTTGATCACCGTTTCCACTGTGAGACTAAAGGACAACGAATGCTTTTTAGCGCCCGAAAATCCACTATCCCCAAAACAGCAGCTGTCTTAGCAGTTCTCGCCATGGCCCTGACCGGCTGCGGCGGAGGCTCGTCCTCCGCCTCCGACGGGCCTGTCACCCTGCGTTTCAGCTGGTGGGGCTCCGATGTGCGGCACAAGATGACGCAGCAACTGATCGAGGCCTTCGAAGCCGAGAATCCCAACATCAAGATCGAGGGGGAATACGGCGACTGGTCCGGTTACTGGGACAAGCTGGCCACCCAGGTGGCCTCCCAGGACGCCCCGGACGTCATCCAGATGGACGCGGCCTACCTGGGCGAGTACGCCGGGCGGGGCGCGCTGCTTGAACTTAAGGACGTGGACCTCGCCAAGTTCGAGCCGGCCGTGGCCGACGCCGGCAAGGTGGAGGGTAAGCAGTACGCGGTGACTGCCGGCATCAACGCCCAGGTGGTGCTGGCCAATCCTGCCCTGCTCTCCGCCAGCGGAGTGGCACTCCCGGATGATTCCACCTGGACGTGGGACGAATACAACAAGACTGCCGCGGCGATCTCGGCGGCCAGCGCCAACGGCGTCTACGGCACCGGGGCTGTCACCGGGGACGCCGCCACCAACCTGTGGCTGCGGCAGCACGGCAAAACGTTGTTCACAGACGATGGAAAACTCGGCTTCGACGAGAACGACCTGAAGGGCTGGTACGAATACCAGGCGGACATGCGGGACTCCAAAGCTGCGCCCCCTGCGTCCGTGACCACTGAGGATGCCACCGCATCCGTGGACCAGCAGGGCCTCTCCACCAACCGGTATGCCATGGCCTGGTACTGGTCCAACCAGCTGGCTGCGTTGAGCAAGGCTTCCGGCCAGGCGCTGGAGATCCACCGCCCGCCGAGTACTGACGGCAGCGCCGCCTCGGCCGAGCAGTACTACAAGTCCTCACAGTTCTGGTCCGCCAGTTCGCGGACGAAACACCCGGCCGAAGTCCAGAAGTTCATCGATTTCCTTTCAAACAACGTTGAGGCAGGCAAAATCGCGTTGGCCGACCGCGGCATCCCGGCCAACTCCGAGGTTCGCTCAGCCATTGCGGACAAGCTGAGCCCGGCCGACGCCGCGACGGCGAAGTTCATTGACGAAATCGCCGACGAACTCGGCGACGCCGTTCCGGTCCCGCCGGCGGGCTCCAGCGCAGTGGTGGAAGTGATCGGACGCTATGCCCTTGAAATCCACTTCGACCGCATGTCTCCGGCCGAGGCCGCCAAGAAGGCCATGGAAGAGGCAAAGAGCGCACTGCTCTAGGAACGGCTTCCAACCAAGAACGGCTTCCAACTAAGAACGGCTTCAAACTGAGAAACGACGCCGGATGCGAACCGCATCCGGCGTCGTTTGCCTTTGGTGCCCCCACCCAACTAGGTAGCAGCAGATGTCGTAATGGGCGTCCATAAGGACATCTATTGCTACCTACTTGGGGGAACGGGAGTCTCTGTCAGGATTCGTCGGACGGTGTGAAGGTCCAGGTACCTGCGTGGATCCTGAAGTCATGTGAACGCACGACGGCGGGTCCCGCCGTCGGCCCTTGGATTCCGTAAGTGCCGGCGGGCAGCCGGACCGTGGCGGTGACGCCGACCGGAACCGTGCATTCGAGGTGCATTCCCGCGGCCGTCCGCCGCCAGCTGACCGCTACGGTGCCGTTGGGCAGCGGGAGGTTGCCCTTGGCATGCTCCAGCCGGCAGACCGGCGGCTCGATCAGCAGCTCGCTGCCTCCGGGAACAGTCACCCGCACGCCGAGCAGGGACTCCATGATTTCCTTCACCACGGAGGCGGACCAGGCGTGCGACTGGCTGTAGTCCGTGCCCTCCACCAGCTCCCAGGCTTCCCACGTGAAGCTGGCGCCGGATTCGAGGAGCCGCGCCCAGCCCGGCTGGTCCGCCGACGTGAGCAGGTCCAGGACGGCGTCCGTCAGGCCCTCGGCCAGCAGCGCGCGGACCAGCCGGTGCACGGTCATGGGTCCCTGCCGCATGCCCTGGCCGGCGATCCGCTCAGCATCAGCAGCCGCGTACGCCGGATCGGTGATGCCGAGGGAAAGCGGGAAGGAGGTGGCGTGCTGGGACGCGTGAGTGCTGGGGGTGCCGTCGGCGTGAAGGCCGTCGACCATGACGCCGTCCACGCGCAGGCGCGTGCGGACAGCCTCCGCGAGTGCCCCGGCATGGCCGGCATACCGGACTGCTGCGTCCTCCTGGCCGGCGAGGCTGCACAGACGCGCCGTGGAGATCAGGGCCGAGTAGGCCTGGGCGTTGACGGTGGTCTTGGCAGCAGAGTCCATGTCGTAGCCGAAGCGGCCCGGGGCCGGCCAGTCCACGATGCCGTGCAGGTAGGGGCCGGAGCCGCCGCCGAGTTCGGTGACCAGTCCCGCCGTCGGGCCTTCCGTGGCGAGGTAGCGCAGCGCGTAGTCGGCGGTGTTGCGGAGGTGCGGGAGGAGTTCATTGACCAGGGCGAGGTCTGCGGTGCGGAGGTGGTATTCCTCGGCCCATTCCGGCATCATGAGCGAGAAGTCGGGGATGTCCCTTTTGCCGTCGCCGTTGGGGTAGACCGCGTTGTAGCGTCCGAGGTCCTCGCCGGTGGTCCAATAACGGGAAGCTGACCAGCCGAATTCCCGCAGGGCTTGGGCGGTGTAGGCGTGCTCGCCGAAGAGTGCCATGGTGGCGTAGGAGATGTTGACGGCGTCGGCCAGGAACTGGCCTTTCTCCCGAGTGGGCGTGTCAACGAACTGCTCCTGGATGCCGTACAGCGCGGAGTCGCGGAGCAGCCCGAACACCGAATCCAGTGTGGGGTCGGAGCTGCTGAAGCTCCCCTCGTGCGGGTGCCGGCCATGGACGACGACGGCGCCCACCCGGGACAGGTCGCTCGCCTCCACGTCGGGCAGCTCCAGGTAGCGGAAGCCCAGGTGCACTGTGGCGCGGAACTGCTGCGGGCCTTCCGCCTGGGTGTAGGGGAAGGACATGTCGGTGTTTTGGCTGGCGGTCTTGCCGGTGTCCACCCGGCCGTTCGCTTCCAGGGTGTAGCCTGCCCGGATCATCAGCGTCCGTCCGGCCACACCGGTGCGGAAGTCCACTTCCGGGCGGGCCGGGATGACCTTGCCGAAGTCCGCCACGAGCGTGCCGTCGGCCGCGGTCAGGAAGGACTGAGGGGCGACAAAGGTCTCGGACAGTGAGGTGCGCCGCGGATGCAGGGCCGGGAACTCAGGGGCCGGGTGGGGACCGTAGCTCAGGGCCGGCGGCATGTCCTGGCCGGCATCCAGCGAGGCTGCGGCCTGCCCGTCGAGGTGCTCCACGGGGTCGCCCTCGTCGTTCCGGTAGCCGGCCTGCCGGTACGGGGCTTCGGCGGCCGTCCAGTCGGGACCGGAGCCAAAGACCTCCCGGCGGCCGTCCGTGTAGTCCACGCTGAGCCGGACCAGCAGGCCCGGAACGCTGGCGGCCCTGCCCTGGCCGGGGCCGTACCAGTGCAGCAGGGCGGTCAGGGGAACCTGGACCGGCTCGTCCAGGCGGGTGGAATGTCCGTCCTTGTCCCGCTGCTTCGGCTCCTCCGGTGAATACGCCGCGAGCAGCGCGGTGACGTCGGCGGCGTCGTAATATCCCTCCCCGGGGTAGCCGAACGAAGTGGTGCTCAGGCAGGCTGTGCCGTCCAGGGCGAGCTGTGCGTGATGGCTTGCCGCAGCAAACAGGCGGGCCCGGGCAACGGTGCCGGTGAGCCGGACGGTGGTGCGGAAGAGTGTCCACTCGTCCGGCTGCCGGTGCGCGGTGGTGCCGGCCCAGTGGCCCAGGAACGCGCGGGCCTCTTCCGGGCCTTCGCTGAACCGGTGGTCCAGGAGCACAGCGTCGCCAAGGTCAGCGTCTCCAGGAACGGCGTCGGCAGGTACGGCGGCGCCGGCGGCCGGGTTGTCCGCGCCAGGGTTGCCGGCAGGGGCCGGGCCGGTGATCCTCAGTGACGCGTACTCGGCCTGGCTGCGGGGACCCTGGTGCAGGGCGAGGTGACCCTCGAACCCGGCCGGGAGCGGCTCCGCCACGGTGAGCAGCTCAACGCCGTCGAGGGCGACGGTGATGGTGGTGCCGTCGTCGGACACGGCCAGGTCCTGCCAGGTGCCGGGGACCAGGTCCTTGCCGGGGAGCCGTTGCTGGCCGGCTACGGCGTTGCGGTCAAGCTGGGCACTGGCCAGGACGTCGGTCTCCGGAGTGGCGGCGGAGGGGATGTCCCAGGCCGGGGCGCGGCGGAGCACCACGTTGCCCGCCGTGTTGAGTTCCAGCAGCAGTCCCGTGCCTGGGCCGCTGCTGCGAAGGACCAGGCCGGCCCAGCCCATGACCGGCCGGAGGCGGGCGTCCAGCGTGAAACGGCGTACCGGCGGGCAGGGGATGGGCAGGAACGGCGAGCCGGCGACACGAAGGGCGCCTTCGAGGACGTCCAGCGGAGCCCGGCCGCCCGGCGCCCGGTTGATCCAGTCGGCACCCCACCCGGTGTCCGGAAGTCCGGTGCTGAACGGCTCGGCCTCGGACCAGGGGCCGGGGAACCCTCCGGCATCACTGACCCGGACCCGCCAACTGTAGTCAGCATCCCCGGCCAGTTCCGGACCGTCGTAAGGAATCCCGGACTGGCCGGACGACGGAACGGGCCCGGAATACCAGACCTCAGCCCCGGCCGAGTCCTCGACGGCGATTTCGTAGCCGGTCTGCCGGGCCGCGGCGGGGTCGGCGTCCTCAGGCTGGCTGAGGCGCCAGCCGAACACCGGACGCAGCGACGCCGTGAGGCACCGGGCGAGGCCATCCGTCAGTAAGCCGGCAGCCTGCAGTTCGCCCTGTCTGGTCTGCGTGCGCGTGGCTTCCTGGGTGGGGGAGACGCCCATCAGGAAGCAGTCCCGTGAGCTGCCAAGGCCCAGGGCAGTCCGAGTTCCCTGAACGT
This sequence comes from Arthrobacter sp. HS15c, assembly GCF_040812005.1. Lineage (NCBI taxonomy): Bacteria > Bacillati > Actinomycetota > Actinomycetes > Micrococcales > Micrococcaceae > Arthrobacter > Arthrobacter sp. HS15c. The sequence continues at coordinate 305,583 of NZ_JBFOHM010000008.1, read as the reverse complement.
GGCGTGCTCCCGGGTGGCGCGGTCCAAAGCATCTTCGATCCCGACGACGACGGCGTGCGCGGACTCGCCTTCCCCTTCCCACTGGACGTAGGCGTCGTCGATCAGTGCCGGCAGCGGTGCGGTGCGGATCGCTTCGAGCACCAGCATGAACGCTCCGCTGTCCAGGAGCGGGCTGATGAGTGCCTTGCCTTCGCGGCGGTGGGCAAGCAGGTTCTCCGTGAGGTCGTCCCGGCCCAGGACCTGCTCGGTCTGCCCGGCGGGGGTGGTCACGGTGAGGCGGTCCTCGGTGTAATGGAACACGGCCTCGCCCAGGGACCCCTGCAGTGTCACGTAGGGTTCCACGGATTCAGTGGCGCAGATGGTGAGCGCGCAGGTGACGGGAAGTCCCGCGGCGGTGCGGATCCGGATGACGGACGTGTCGTCGGATTCGATGTCGTTGGCCCGGTAGAGATCGGTTTCCACCGAGGCGACATCGTCGACGGTGCGGGCTCCGGCGATGCGCAGCGCGGTGGCCACGGCGTGGGCGAGGGGATTGGTGGCGACGCCGTCCACCACGTCGACGCCGTCGATGCTCCGTTTCCCGGCCCAGCGGGAGCGCTTGTAGTAGGCCCTGTCGCGGACCCAGCGGCCCGTGGCCGAGATGCCCTGCAGCGTGCCGATGGTGCCGCTGGCCAGGAGTTCCTCGATGGCTTGCAGCGCATGCGATCCCAGGCTCTGGAAACCGATCTGCACGCTCCGTCCCGACGCCTCGGCAGCATCGCACAGGGTGTTGAAGTCCGCAAGGGACGCCACGGGCGGCTTCTCCAGATACAGGTCAGCGTTGGTAGTGAGGGCGGCGAGCCCCAATGGTGCGTGGGTCTGTATGGGTGTGGCCACAATGATCAGTTCCAGGTCCCGGGTTACTGCCAGGAGTTCGGGAAGCGTGGGAAAAACGGCGGCCGTGTCCGGTACGGCGCCCGGTGCCGGTGGCTGGGGGTCGGCCACCGCAACGAGTTCGACGACGCCGGCAGCCTGCAGCCGCTCAAGGTTGCGCAGGTGGTGCGTGCCAAAGCCGTGAACGCCTACCAGCGCCACGCGCGCCGGGCCGGTTTGGTCCGGCTGTTGTGCCGGGGCGGGTGCCGCCGCCGGGACTTCGGACTGGACCTGATCAGCGTTCCGGGACTGTGACTCGGCGGCGGTGCCGGCTGGCGTTCCCAATGGATCTCCGTTTCTGCCCGCAGGCACAAAAGCTCGGCCCCGGCGGCGGCGTCGTGACGGCGCCGGAGCGGTCGATGAGGCGTTCCCGCCATGCCGGCATGGGCAGGCGGATACGGGGCTGACTCACCCTGGGCGCTCGCAGGCAGTTCACCCAGCAAGCGCTTTCCAATAACCAGTGTGGAGTACGACCGGGTGCAGAGTCCAGTAATGTAACGATTCAAAAATTGGCTTGACCCGCCCGCCATGAAGGGTCTAGATTTCGAGAAACCGATTACTCACGTGACGCACGCCACCATGGACGCGTTTCTGCAACGATGGAGAACCGAAGGGAGCTTTGCCATGCTGGCTGGAAATTTCAGTGCACGCGCCTACTCGTTCTTTGACACCCTGCTGTGGATCGCCTGCCTCAACCTGCTGTGGATCCTCTTCACCCTGCTGGGCCTGGGCGTCCTGGGCGCTGGCCCGGCAACGGCCGCGGCGCAGATCCTGGTCCGGCGCAGGGCGAGCGGAGAAGCCGCCCCGCTGCTCAAGTCCTTTACCCGCGAATACTTCGCGAACTTCGTCCGGGCCAACGCGTTGGCGTTGCCCGTCATGGCAGTGGCCGTAGCCCTGGCCCTCAACTGGAACTACTCGTCCGGCGCCGGGGATCTGATGTCCCAGCTGATTGCGGCGGGCACGTTTGTGGCCGCCATTTTCCTTGCCGGAGTGGTCTGCTACCTCTTCCCGATGTACGCCCGCTACGAACTGCCGCTGGGCCAGTACCTGATGACCAGCTCCCGTTTCGCCGTCCGCCACCTGGCCGGCACGGTCATCCTGCTGTTCATCACGGCCGCGGCCGTCTACGCCAGCCGCGCGCTGCCCGGACTTATCCCGTTCTTCAGCGTCGGCGCCTGGCTGTACGTGACCGGCTGGCTGTGCGACCGGTTCTTTGCCGCCAACGACGAGTCCGTGGCCGCAACCGCCGCGCTCCAGGACGCTGACGTGCCCGCCGGCGGCAGCACCGCCGTCGTCCGCCCATCCGGCACCGCAGCAGCCCGCCCCGCCCAGCAGGGGGCACCTGTTGGGTGAACTCTTTGACGGCCGGCTCCTCTACGGCGCGGCCGTGTATCCCGAAGTCCTGGACGCTGCCACTTTCGAAGCCGACGCCGCCCACATGCGCCTGCTGGGCATGAACACGGCCAGGCTGGGGGAATTCATGTGGTCCGCCCTGGAACCGGACGACGGTCAGATCCGGCTGGATGTCCTGGACCGCGCCCTCGATGTGCTCGGCGCCAACGGGCTCAACGCCATTGTCTGCACGCCCACCGCCACGCCGCCCGTCTGGCTCACCCATGGCCACCCGGAACGCCTGCACCACACGGCCGACGGCGTTGTGCTGGGTCACGGCTCCCGGCAGCACATCTGCACCAACAACCCCGTTTTCCGTGACCGTGCCACACGGATCACCCAGGCCGTTGCCGCCGCCGTCGGGAATGACCGCAGGGTGCTGGCCTGGCAGCTGGACAACGAGTTCAAGTCCCACGTGGGCGGCTGCCACTGCGCCACGTGCCGTGATCTGTGGGCCGGCTGGCTGGCCGCGCGCTACCAGGAGGTTGGGCTGCTCAACGAGGCCTGGCATTCCGCGGTGTGGAGTGAAACGTATCAAAATTTTGCCCAGGTACCATTGCCCGGCCCCACGCCCTTCCTCCACAACACCTCGCTGGTCAACGATTTCAGGCTGTTCAGCCAGGAGTGCATCAACGGGTTTGCCCGGGAGCAGGCGGACACCGTCCGCGCCCACAGCAACCTTCCGGTGACGCACAACAGCGGCTTCGGCTTCGACCTGGACAACGCTGCGCTCTTCGCGGACCTGGACTTCTCCAGCTTCGACACCTACCCGTCGGCCAGCAACCGTTCGGCATTCCTGATGAACCTGGACTACTTCCCGCGTCTGGCAAAGACCCGGCGCACGGTCCTGATGGAAACCAGTCCCAGCCACGGCGGCTCGGTGCAGCACTACGGCGTGCCGCACCCGCACGGGTTCGTCGAAGCCGAGGCCTTCGCCAACTACGCCTCAGGGTCCGCCGGATTCCTGTTCTGGCACTTCCGCCAGCACCGCGGCGGCAGCGAACAGGCTCACGGGTCGGTGCTCAGCGCCTGGGGACAGCCCACCATTGGCCACTCCAGCGCCGACGCAATCGGCCGCCTGCTCCCTGCCGTGAAGCCCCTGCTTGACCACAGCAGCCCCGCCCAGCCCGCCGTCGCGGTCCACTACTCGGACCACGCGAAGGCATTCCTCGCAACAGAATCGGGCGGCGGCGCCGGCTACCGGAGCCTGGTCTCGGCATTCCATGCAGGACTGGTCCGGGCCGGCATCCACAGGTCCCTGCTTCCGGTGGAGGCCTCCCTCGCCGGATTCCGGGTGCTCTTCACCCCGTTCGTCCACCACCTGTCGGCGCAGGACCGGGAGCGGATCCTCCACTGGGTGCACGACGGCGGCACCTGGGTGTGCGGGCCCGGCACCGGAGACCGCACGGAGCACCACACCTGGCACGCCGACTCCGCGCTCGGCGGTCTGGAATCCGCTGCAGGCGTCGAGTCCGTCTTCCAGTTCCCGGCCACCGGCTCGGGTTCCCGGGGCTCCATCCTGGGGCACGACGTCGTCCTCTCCCGGATGAGCACCTTCTTCCGGCTGCCGGCGACCGACCTGCCCGGTGCGGCCACTGCGCTCGGAACCGTCACCGCCGGCCCGGCCGAAGGCCTTGAATTCGCCACCGAACGCCGTATCGGCGCCGGCCGGATGATCCTGCTCGGCTCCTATCCGGGCGCCGGCCCGGGCACAGGCGGACCGGACGACGACGGCGCGGCGCTGGCTGCCGTCGTCGAATATGCCTGCGCCGGGGTGCTGCCGCCTGTCCGCACCGCGGGCGGCGCCGTGGCCGAATATCCGCGCTGGCGCAACGGCCGGCTGCAGCACTGGCTGGTCAACATGGGCGGCGAGCCGGGCGCGTTCACGCTGCTGCGGCCCGCCCGCAGGCTGCTGGGCAAGCAGGATGTCCACGCCAAAAACGGCAGCCATGCCGGCCATCCCGCTATTACCCTTCCCGCCGGCGTGCACACCCTGGGCGCCTACGACTACCTGGTCCTGGAAGACATCAAAGAGGAGCACGCGCTGTGAAATGGCTTGAGCAGGCACCACGAGTGGATACCGCTGTTTCCTTCGGCAGGCCGTGGGCACAGGGAGAGCTGGACGCCCCGGGCGTCCCCGGCATCCGGATTGCGGACGCCGCGCTGGCCCACGAGGCCCGCCCGCTGGCCTACTGGCCTGACGGCACCGTCAAATGGACCGCCCACGCAGTGGTGGTTCCGGCCGGCACGGACGCCGCGGCACTGGAACCGAAGCGTGCCCCGGACCTGGCCACGCCGGACGCCGCGCCGGCCCCTGCACCCGCACAGCCGTCCCGGCTGCTGGCGGTTTCCGACGGCGGGACCATCCTCGTCGACACCGGAGCCTTCGCAGTGGCCATCCCCGCTGGAAGTCAGACGGCGGGTGCCGCGCTCACCGGCCCGTTCATTGCCCCCGACGGACGCCAGCTCGGCGACGCCCTGCGGCTCGTGGTCAGTGCTCCGGATGCGCTGGCCAGCGTCGAGTCCGCGGACATCGAAACCCCAGGAGCCGTGCGGACCGTGGTCCGGATCGAAGGGTCTGTGACCGCGCGTGGCACCGAACTGCTCCGGTTCATTATCCGGCTCGCGTTCTTCGCCGGGCAGGCTACCGTGCAGGTCACCCAGACGCTGCTGTTCCAGGACGCCGCGAAGGATCGGATCATCAAGGGCGTCGGACTGCGGCTGGACCGGTGCCTCAGCGGGGACCTGCTCAACCGGCGCGTCAGCATCGCGGGGGACACCGCCGTCTACACCGAACCCTTGCAGTCCCTCTACACCCGCTCCTTCAGCGGCGACAACCCGGATTACGCCCACCAGCTCGCCGGCCAGGCCGTCGCCGAGACGCCGGAGACTGCGGAGCTGTTCGCCGTCGGACGGCAGAACGCCGCCTGGTCCGCCTTCCGCGTGACGCAGGAATCCGAGGACTACTTCCGTCTGGAGAAGCAGACCAAAGCGAAGCTGCTGCCCGTGCGGATGGGCAAAGGCCACCGCAGCCAGGGACTCCTGTACGCCGGGGACCCTGCTGGCGGCGTGGCCGTCAGCCTTCGCGGCTTCTGGCAGAAATTCCCGGCCGCCCTTGAAGTGGACGGCATGGCGGGCGATTCCGCCTCCTTCACGGTTTGGTCCTGGGCCGAGTCCGTGGAACCCATGGACCTGCGCCACTACACGGACGAATGCCACGTGCCCAGTGCCTACGAAGGCTTCGACGAACTGCGCTCCACCCCGGAAGGCGTAGCCAACACCTCCCATATCTCCTTCGACTTCGTGGACGCGTCTCCATCCAATGACTGGCTGTGGGAACTCGCCTGCGAACGCCAGCAGCCCGCCCAGCCGGTCTGCGTCCCGGAGCTGTATTACTCCTCCCGCGCCGCCGGCACCACCTGGGGTCTGCCTGAAACGGAACCCGCCGGCGCCGCCGTCGAACAGCGGATTGACGGGCTGGTGGACTTCTACAGCCGGGAGGTGGAGCAGCGCGGCTGGTACGGCTACTGGAACTACGGCGACTTTATGCACAGCTACGACCAGTACCGCCACCAGTGGCGCTACGACCTGGGTGGCTTCGCCTGGGCCAACAACGAACTGGCACCCAACATGTGGCTCTGGCAGTCGTTTCTTCGCACCGGTGACGCCCGGGCCTTCCGCCTGGCCGAGGCCATGACCTGGCACAGCGCAGAGGTGGACCGGCACCACTTCGGTGAGTACTCCCAGCTGGGCTCCCGGCACAACGTGGTCCACTGGGGCTGCGGCTGCAAGGAAGTCCGGATCAGCATGGCCGGCCTGCACCGCTATTACTACTTCCTCACCGGGGACGAACGCATCGGCGAACTCCTCTCCGAAGTCCGCGACGCCGAGCACGCGCTGGACCGGCTGGACCCCATGCGCGAGTTCTACGAGCGGACCACGGAACGGACCCACATCCGGATCGGACCCGACTGGTCGGCCCTGGTGTCCAACTGGTTCAGCGAATGGGAACGCACCGGCGACAGCCAGTGGAAGGACCGGATCGTGAAGGGCATCGGCCAGCTTGAGGCCATGCCCCACGGGCTGCTCTCCGGGCCCACCCTGGAATTCGACGTGTCGGCCCTGGACCTGCACCACATGTTCACCGGGACGGAGGGCGGCTTCCACATGATCATCGCCTTCGGTGCCCCGCAGGTGTGGATGGAGGTTGCCGAGGCACTGGACCACGACGGCTTCCGCCGGATGCTCGCCGACTTCGGCAGGTTCTACGCCCTGCCAGAGGCCGAAAAGCAGCGCCTCACGGGCGGCGCCCTGGACGACACTCACTTCAGCTGGCCCTCCATGGCCACCGGAATGATGGCCTACGGCGCCTGGTACTACCGCGACGAGGAACTCGCAGCAACCGCCTGGGACTTCCTGCTGGAGAACGCAGGCGGCGGGCTGAACGCCCCCTTCGCCGCATCGCTGCAGCGGGCACAGACCTGGCAGCCCGTCGTCGAACACCCCAACATCTCCACCAACTGGGCTTCCCAATGGGGCCTGAACGCCATGCTCTGCCTGGAACTGATCGGCCCGCCCGGGGAGCCCCGCTGGGCCAGCCATCCCCGAGAGCTGACCCGCATGACCACCTGAACTGCACCAACCCAACTGCACCAACCGACCCCGGTGAGATGACCTGCCGGAATCAACCCCGAAGAAGTGGAAAAGGAACAACATGATCACCAGAAAACTCAGCCTGGCCGCCGCCGTCGTGACAGCCACTGCCCTGACCCTGACCGCCTGCGGAGCGGGTGAAACCCCCGCTGTGGATACGACCAAAATCAGCATCATGGCGCCGTTCCTGGAGGCGCAGCCGCCGTCCGCCGACGGTGCCGTGCAGCAGAAGTTCGAGGAGCTCACAGGCAAGGATGTGAACATCACCTGGGCGCCGAACGCATCCTACGAAGACAAGATGAACATCACGCTGGCGTCCTCCGAGATCCCCCAGATCATGGTGGTGCAGAGCAAGTCGCCGGGCTTCGTCAAGAACGCCGAGGCGGGCGCCTTCTGGGACCTCACCGACAAGCTCGACGCGTACCCCAACCTGAAGACCACCTTCCCCGAGGTGCAGAACAACGCCAGCGTCAACGGCAAGGTCTACGGTGTCTTCCGGGCCCGCGGACCCATGCGCGCGGCCGTGATGTTCCGCCAGGACTGGCTGGACAAGCTGGGCCTGAAGGCACCGGAAACCACCGAGGACCTCTACAAGGTGGCTAAGGCCTTCACCGAGCAGGACCCGGACGGCAACGGCCAGAATGACACCTGGGGCATCACCATCCCCAAGTGGGGCGCTCTTGGCTCCAACAGCCCTTACGACATCATCGAAGAGTGGTACGGCGCCGGCAACCGCTGGACCGAGAAGGACGGCAAGCTGATCCCGAGCTTCGAAACCGAGGAGTTCCTCGAAGCCAACCGCTTCGTCAAGAAAATGGTTGACGAGAAGCTCATCAACCCCGACTTCGCCACGTTCGACGGCACCAAATGGAACGAGCCGTTCTTCAACGGCAAGGGCGGCATCATCGTTGACGTCGACTCGCGCGTCAGCGTCCTGATCAACCTGTTCAAGCAGGCCAACCCCAACGACTTCGAAAACAAGGTGGGCTTTGTCGGCAACCTCAAGGGCCCGGACGGCGAACTCAACGCCCACCCCACCGACGGCTACTCCGGCTTCCTGGCCATCCCCAAGACGAGCGTCCGCACCGAGGCCGAGCTGAAGAACGTCCTGGAATTCCTGAACACCATGAACGGCAAGGAAGTTGCCACGCTCTTCAACAACGGCATCGAAGGCGTGAACTTCGCGGTCGAGGACGGCAAGGCAGCCACCATCAAGCCCGAAACACCCGAGGGCAAGGCTGTCGCCACGGACATCAAGAGCTACGCGCAGCTGGGCACCAACGTCACGGGCAACAACTTCTACCCCGTTAAGCAGGCCTCTGAGTACGAGCAGAAAGTCTACGACGAGCGCATCAAGGTCATGGCAGAGGATCTGAAGAGTGCCGTGTACAACCCGGCAGCGGCCTTCGTTTCGCCCACCTATGTGGCCAAGGGCGCGCAGCTGGACAACATCGTGGCGGATGCCCGGATCAAGTACCTGGCCGGCCAGATCGATGAGCAGGGCCTGAAGGACGCCATCAAGCTGTGGAAGTCCAGCGGCGGCGACAAGGTCCAGGAAGAGATCAACAAGCTCTGGCAGGACAGCAAGTAGCAGACCCCCGGCGCCGCCGGCTGGCCCAGCACACCGTGCGGGCCGGCCGGCGGCGGATCCCCACCACCAGAAAGGAGGCCTGAATGTCGCAACTGACAGATGCACTGGCCTCGAACATCGGCGCCGGCGACGGCGCCGGCACGGAGCCCGGCAAAGCCGGAAAGCGGAGCAAGAAGCCGGGCAAGCCCCCGAAGGTCCCGCGCGGCAAGTTCTCGGTTCATTTCGCGCACTACAAGTGGCTTTACCTGCTCCTGCTGCCCGGCGTGCTGTACTTCGCGGTGTTTCGCTACGCCCCGATGTATGGCGTCAGTATTGCCTTCAAGGACTACGTCCCGTTCCTCGGCGTCAACGCCAGCCCGTGGGTGGGGTTCACGCATTTCCAGGACTTCTTCTCCAACCCCGACTTCGGCCGGCTGCTGGGCAACACCCTGATCCTGGCGTTCCTGAACCTGGGCGTCGCGTTCCCGCTGACCATCGTGCTGGCACTGCTGCTGAACGAGGTCCGCCTCTCCATCCTCAAGCGGACCGTCCAGACCCTGGTCTACATCCCGCACTTCCTGTCCTGGACCATTGTGGCGTCGCTGAGCTTCCTGCTGTTCGCCCTGGACTTCGGCCCGCTGTTCCTGTTCATCAACAACGTGCTGGGCACCGACATCGACTTCCTCTCCGACCCCGCCTGGTTCCGGCCGCTGATCGTGCTGCAGGAGATCTGGAAGAACACCGGCTGGGGAACCATCATCTTCCTCGCCGCCCTGGCCACCGTGGACCAGGACCAGTACGAGGCCGCGATCATCGACGGCGCCGGCCGGTTTCGCCGGGTCTGGCACATCACCCTGCCCGGGATCCGCTCCACCATCATCGTGATGCTCATCCTCGCGATCGGGCAGATGCTCAACACCGGCTTCGAGCAGATCTACCTGATGACCAATGCCCTGAACCGGGATGTCGCCGACGTCTTCGACACCTATGTCTACTTCGTGGGCATCACCCAGGGCGCCTACTCCTACTCCACCGCCGTAGGACTGTTCAAGTCATTGGTGGGCATCGTGCTGATCTTCGGCACCAACGCCCTGGCCAAGCGATTCAACCAGAGCGGACTGTTCTAATGAAGATTCATAACACCACCGGCGGCCGGGTCTTCGACGCCGCCAACTACGTCTTCCTGACCTTGATCGGGATCATCACGCTGCTGCCGTTCGTCTACGTCTTCGCCGGCTCCTTCGCCACCGAAGCCGAGATCACCCGGCGGGCCTTCTTTGTCTGGCCCGAGCAGTTCAGCGTGGGCTCCTACGAGTACATCTTCTCCACCCCGGCGTTCATCCGCGCCCTGGTTACCACGGTCCTGGTCACTGCGGTGGGCACGGTGGTCCAGCTGATCCTGACCGTGACCATGGCCTACCCGCTGGCCAAGCGGAACCTCCGCGGCCGGCAGCTGATCCTGTCCCTGGTGGTCTTCGCCATGGTCTTCTCCGGCGGCATGATCCCCACGTTCCTGCTGATCAAGGACCTCGGCCTGCTCAACAGCTACTGGGCGCTGATCCTGCCCGCGGCGATCAACCCGTTCAGCCTGATCATCATCAAGAACTTCTTCCAGGAACTCCCCGCCGAGCTGGAGGAATCCGCCAAAATGGACGGCGCCACCGAAGTCGGGATCCTCTGGCGGATCCTGCTCCCACTCTCCAAACCCGTGCTGGCAACGTTTGCGCTGTTCTACGCCGTGGGAATCTGGAACGACTTCATGTCACCCCTGCTCTACCTCTCGGATAACTCGAAGTGGACCCTGCAGATGTACCTTCGCCAGGTCACCGCCTCCTCCGACCTCCTCGGCACCGGCAACGTGGACCCGAACTACATCCCGCCCGAACAGGGCATCAAGTTCGCCGTCATCGTCGTCGCCACCCTGCCCATCCTCATCTTCTACCCCTTCCTGCAAAAACACTTCGCCAAGGGCATGCTGATCGGCTCCGTCAAAGGCTGACCAGCCCGAAAACAACAGAAAGCACAGCATGAAAATCCTGCTCGCCGGAGATTCCACGGTCGCCAACTGTCCCACCCACGAGTACCCCATGAGCGGCTGGGGAGCACAGCTGCCCCGGCACGTGTACGCGTGGGCCGCCGTGCACAACTTCGCCAAGGGCGGGGCCAGCACTGAGTCCTTCCGGGCGGAGGGGCTCTGGAGGCAGCTGCTGGACACCGCCGCGGAGGGCGACCTCGTCCTGATCCAGTTTGGGCACAACGACCAGAAGAAGGTCCACCTCGCGGCCAGGACCGGTTACGCCGCCAACCTCCGCACCATGGTGGCGGACGTGCGTGGCCGGGGCGCCGTTCCGGTACTCTGCACTTCCGTGGAGCGCCGGCACTTCCTGGACGGGCCGGCGTCGGACGCTGTCCTGGAAGAAAGCCTGGAGGACTACCCCGAAGTGGTCCGCGAGATCGCACTCGAACTGCAGCTGCCCGCCGTCGACCTTAACGCCTGGACCCGCGCACTGTACGTGGAGCTGGGGGTTGGGGAATCGAAGTCCCTGTTCTGCCATTTCGGGCCCGGCGAGCACGCCTTCTGGCCTGCCGGGCTGGCGGACAACACGCACTTCTCGCAGCGCGGGGCTGCCCTCGTGGCGGAGGAAGTTGCCGCCCAGTTGGGACGGTTTGGCTTTGGCCCGGATGGTCCGGGTTCCGGGGACAGTGCGACGGCGGGACGTCCGGCGGCGGGACGTCCGGCGGCGGGATTGACGACGGCGGGGCGGGGCTAGGTGGGGGCGCCGCGCGCCGGCACCGGCCTGCTGTACAGCAACCCGCTCGCCGGCCCGGCGGATGTAGCCGGCTGGGTGGCGGAAGGGCCGCTGGGCCTGGCCAGCCACGACGGTGCGCTGGAGCTTTCCGGATCGCTGGACGACGAAGAGTTCGGGGACCACGCGCACTGGACGTTCTGGTGCCCGGAGGAATTCCCGGACGGCATCCGGATCAGCTGGGAGTTCCTGCCCCTCGCGGAACCGGGCCTGGCCATGCTGTTCTTCTCAGCCGTGGGCCACGAAGGACAGGACCTGTTCTCCGCCAGCCTGGCCCCGAGGACCGGCTACTACCCGCAGTACCACTCCGGCGACATCGACGCCCTCCACGTCTCCTACTTCCGGCACAAGTACGAGTCTGAACGGGCTTTCCGTACCTGCAACCTCCGGAAGAGCGCCGGCTTTGAACTGGTGGCCCAGGGCGCCGACCCGCTGCCGCCCACCGAGGACGCCGTGGACTTCTACCGGATGGAAGTGGTGAAGGACGGGCCGCGCGTGGCGTTCTTCATCAACGGGCTGACTCTCTTTGAGTGGTCGGACCCGTCGGACAAGGTGCTGGGCGGGGGCCGCATCGGCTTCCGCCAGATGGCACCGCTCAGGGCGGCCTACCGGAACCTCACAGTGGAGAAGATCTAGGGCCCGCTGGTCTGGAAGGCGCGAACTTAGATCGCGGGGGACCGGCGCTCGATCAGGACGGTGTCGCGCCACTGCCCAGTGAGCGGTCCGTGGGCCATCCTGGCGATGCGCTGGCGGCGGCCCACCACGACGTAGCCGTTGGCGAGGTGGAGTTTGAGGCTGGCCTCATTTTCGGGAAAGACGCTCGCCTGGATGGTCCAAATGCCGTCACGTTCCGTGGATTCAGCCAGGGCCCGCAGCAGCTTTGCCCCCAAGCCGAGCCCGCGGGCTTCGGCTGCGACATAGACGGAGTGTTCCACCACGCCGGCGTAGGCGGGGCGGGCGGAAACGGGGGAGACGGCAGCCCAGCCGAGGATCGCGCGGTCGGCTGTTTCGGCGACGATGCGGTGGCGGGGCAGTCTCGAGGTGTTGAACCGTTCCCAGCCGGGCGCCTCCGATTCGAAGGTGGCGTGTCCGGTGGCGATTCCTTCGGCGTAGATCCGCTGCACGGCCGGCCAGTCGCCGTCGAGCATGGGACGGATCGTGACGGCGGACGGTTCCGGCATGGTCACAGTGTGGCCAGGAGTCCGGCCGTCTCTTCCAGGGCCCCGGGCACCAGGGAGTAGTAGGCCCAGGTTCCGCGCTTTTCGCGGTGCAGCAGCCCGGCCTCCACCAGGATCTTCAGGTGGTGGGAGACCGTGGGCTGGCCCAGGTCCAGCGGCTCCGTCAGGTCGCATACGCAGGATTCACCGGAGGCGTCCGCCTTCACGATGGACAGCAGCCGAAGCCGGTTGGGATCGGCCAGCGCCTTGAAGACCAGGGCCTTCTGCTTCGCTTCCTCGGCGCCCAGGGCAGGGACTCCTGAGGGAGTGCAGCAGGCTTCATCCGTGGCCTGATCGAGCATGGGCAGCAATTTCATATATCCATTATGCCCTGACATTGACAGTCATCAATGTAATCGGTGAACGGCCACGCTGAAGGCTATGGGCCGGCCGTGCCGGAAGGGTGCGGAAGGACGACGTCGTCCGCGGCGTTGGCGGCGGCAGGGAACAGGATGAGGAGGAGGCCGAGGCCGACGGCGGCGCCAACCACTTGCGCCACGACGAAGCCGGGAACGGATGCCGGTGCGATGCCGGCGAAGGTGTCGCTGAAAATGCGGCCGACGGTCACCGCGGGGTTGGCGAACGACGTCGAGGAGGTGAACCAGTACGCGGCGCCGATGTAGGCGCCCACTGCCGGGGCTGCGAGGACGCCGCGCTTGGTGGCGGCCAGGGCGAAGATCAGCAGGATGAGGCCGGAGGTCGCGACGACCTCACCGAGGACGTGTCCGGTGGTGGCGCGGTCTTTAACGGAAATGGAGGTGCCCACCTCAAACATTGCGTTGGCCAAGACACTGCCGCTGACTGCACCCACGGTCTGCGCTGCCACGTAGGTGCCAAGCTCCGCCAGGGCCAGTCCGGCACCGTTCCGCCGGCCCAGGACCCAGTCGACAAGCGAGACCACGGGGTTGAAGTGGGCGCCGCTGACGGGACCGAACACCAGGATGAGGACCGTCAGGCCAAGCACCGTGGCGGTGCTGTTCTGCAGGAGCTGCAGGCCGACGTCGTTTGGGGAGAGCTGCTGTGCAGCGATTCCGGAGCCGACGACGATGGCTACGAGCAGGCAGGTGCCGAGAAGTTCCGCGACGGCACGACGCCACAGGGGTGGCTGTTTTGAGGGCATGGCAACAGCTTGATCGAAGAATCAACCCACTCAAAATTGACACGTCATGCATTTTCCAGAATATTGACAATCGTCAATCTTTCGTCCGATACTTCTTTGTATCGATCATTATCAATGTTTGAATCCCAGGAGAAACAACGTGAGCACCGAAACGGCCAAGAAGCCCTCCGTCCTGTTCGTCTGTGTCCACAACGCCGGGCGCTCCCAGATGGCGGCCGCCTTCCTGACCACGCTCGCCGGGGGTGACATCGACGTCCACTCCGCCGGGTCCCAGCCTGCCGACAAGATCAACCCCGCCGCCGTCGAGGCGATGGCCGAGCTCGGCATCGATATGTCCGCCGAGGTCCCCAAGGTCCTCACCACCGCAGCCGCGAAGGAATCGGACGTTGTGATCACCATGGGCTGCGGCGATGAATGCCCGTACTTCCCCGGCAAGCGCTATGAGGACTGGGTCCTTGAGGATCCGGCCGGCCAGGGCGTGGACGCCGTCCGCCCCATTCGCGACGAGATCAAAACCCGCATCGAGGACCTCATCGCCTCCCTCATCCCTGCGGCCAGGTAACCCGGCCAAACAGGCCCCAAGCGGGGGGAGGTGAGCTGAATGAACACCGGATGCTGCGGCGATGGCTGCTGCGACGACGAGCAGGACTGCTGCTGACAACGCTCCCTGCCCGACCTGCCAGACAACAGATGGAACAAAAGGACAACCATGGATTCAGTGAAGAACCTTCCTGTTGCAGTGATCGGCGCCGGCCCTGTTGGCCTGGCGGCCGCGGCGCACCTGTTTGAGCGCGGCCTCGAGCCGCTGATCTTCGAAGCCGGCCCGACGGCGGGCGCCTCCATCGGCCAATGGCGCCATGTCCGGCTGTTCTCACCCTGGCGGTTCAACCTCGACGCCGCCGCCGTCCGCCTGCTTGAAGCGGCCGGCTGGGCATCGCCACGGCCCACCGCCCTTCCCTACGGCGGGGAACTCATCGACAACTACCTGGCGCCGCTGGCTGCACTTCCCGAGATCGCTTCCCGGTTGCAGACCGGCGCCCGCGTGATCGCTGTGACCCGGCAGGGCCTGGACAAAACCCACGTCCGGGGCCGCGACGCCACACCCTTCGTCGTCCGCGTCGAACATCAGGACGGCGAAACACGCGACCATACCGTCGCAGCGGTCATCGACGCCTCGGGCACCTGGTCCCGCCGCAACCCGCTGGGCACGTCCGGCCTGCCCGCCATCGGCGAGGAAGCAGCAGCTGAACGGATCTCCGCGCCGCTTCCCGACGTCACCGGCCGGGACCGGGTAGCCTTCGCAGGCCGCCGGGTCCTGGTGGTCGGCGCGGGCCACTCCGCCGCCAATACCCTGATCAGCCTCGCCGACCTTGCCAAGGACGAGCCGGACACCCGGATCCTCTGGGCGGTCCGCGGAGCGTCCGCGGAGAAGGTCTTCGGCGGCGGGGACGCCGACGGGCTTCCCGCGCGGGGCCAGCTCGGCGGACGGGTCCGCCGCCTCGTGGAGGCCGGCAGCATCGAACTGCACACCAGCTTCGGCATCGCTTCGCTCAAAGCATTGGATTCCGGCGTGACGGTCGAAGCGGTGGACGGCCGCACCCTGGACGCGGACGTCGTGGTGCCCTGCACCGGCTTCCGCCCTGATCTGGAGATCCTGCGCGAGCTCCGCCTCAACCTTGATCCGGCCGTCGAAGCGCCGGTGGAGCTGGGCCCGCTGATTGACCCCGAATTCCACTCCTGCGGCACCGTCCCGCCGCACGGCGCGAAGGTCCTGGCCCACCCGGACAAGGACTTCTACATTGTGGGGATGAAGTCTTACGGACGGGCACCGACCTTCCTGCTCGCCACCGGCTACGAACAGGTCCGCTCTGTCGTGGCCGCCCTGGCCGGTGACCGTGAGGCAGCCGATACCGTCCACCTCGAGCTCCCTGAGACCGGCGTCTGCTCCACCGACGCCGGCACCAGCTGCGATGTCCTGGCAGCTGCCACGGTAAATTCCGCAGAGACCGGCTGCTGCTCCGCTCCGGAACCGGTGCTGGTAGGCTTCCCCACCGGACTGTCCCACGGACGATCCGGCAGCAACTGAACAGTCGTACAAAAGAAAGCACACTGATGTCCCAGGAAACCGGCAGCACCCCCAACGCACCGTCTGTGCTTTTCGTCTGCAGCAAGAACGGCGGCAAGTCCCAGCTCGCGGCCGGCCTCATGAGCCAGCTGGCCGGTGGAACGGTCAGGGTCTACTCCGCAGGCACCAAACCGGGAAGCTCCCTCAATCCCCAGGCCGTGGACTCCCTGGCCGAACTGGGCATCGACATCGTCGGCGAACACCCCAAGCCCGTCACGGACGAGGTCCTGAACGGTGTGGACGCCGTCATCGTCCTGGGTACCGAGGCAAAGCTCGAACCGCGCGACGGCACCCGCTTCGAGGTCTGGGAAACGGATGAACCCTCCGAACGGGGCATCGAAGGAATGGAACGCATGCACCTGGTCCGGGACGACATCAAGGCCCGGGTGCAGAAGCTCTATGCGGAACTCACCGCGAAGTAGCGCTCAACCCGGCTTGATGTTCTGGTTCAGGGTGAAGAAGTTCGTGGGGTCGTACTTGTTCTTGAGTGCTTTGAGCCGGTCGTACTTAGCGGCACCGTAGGCCTGCCTGACGCGCTCCTCGCCCTCTTCCATCAGGAAGTTCACGTAGACGCTGGTGTGGTGGGGTGCCAGGGCAGACCAGTAGTCACGCGCCCATTGCCGCTCGGCATCGAAGCCCTCGGCGGTCTTGCTGTTGCCGTTGATGTTGAACGTAAACCCGGCCTGGCGGCCATTGAAGGCCGTGGCACCATCGTCGATCCGCCCCACTGCGCCGCCCATCTGCCACAAAGCGATGCTGGTGACAGGCGAGGTGATGCGGCTGCCGTGCTCGGCCACGATGTCGATGACGTCGTCGCTGAGGGCTGCCACGTCACAGGACCTGACGTAATAATGCCAGCCGTGCGGGAATGACGGATCGAACGTCCGCTGATGTTCCAGGAACGGCTTCGGCCGGCAAAAGTCCAGCACGGGCGAACCGAATTCCTTGAGCGGCCGCAGGACCCGTTCGCCCTCCTCGACCGGTCCGGCGTAACAGGCCGTGATAGCAAGGACGCGCTTGCCCACCAGCTCCGGCGGGACAATCGGCAACGCCGGTGCCCTTCGCTGCACGGCGATGGTCATCAGCTCGTCTGGGCAGTCCGCGATCCAGTCCCGGTAAAACCGCAGCACCTCCGGGGCGTCTTCCATCGCCCAGAAGACCGGACCTGCCATCACATAGGGGCCCAGGGGGCAGAGGCGGAACTCGAACTCAGTGACGATGCCAAAATTTCCGCCACCGCCCCGTACTCCCCAGAAGAGGTCGGCGTTCTGGTTTTCACTGGCCGTGACCAGTTCGCCGTCGGCAGTGACCATGTCAACGGACAACAGTTGGTCAATGGTCAGTCCGTACTTGCGCATGACCCAGCCGATGCCGCCGCCCAGGGTAAGGCCCGCCACGCCGGTGTGGGTGACGATTCCGGACGGAACGGCCAGACCGAACTCCTGCGTCTCGCGATCGAGCTCACCGAGCAGCACGCCCGCCTGGACTCGGACCGTGCGTGCCTCGGGATCCACCCGTATCCCTTTCAGCGGCCCGAGGTCGATGACCATGCCGCCGTCGCACACGGACAATCCGGGGAAGCTGTGTCCGCCTGCCCGCACAGCGACGAGCTGGTCCTGCGCGCGGGCAAGGCGGAGGGCGGCGCGAACATCTGCGACGCCGGTGCAGCGGGCAATGAGGCCGGGACGGCGGTCAATCGATCCGTTCCACACCTTGCGGTGCTCGTCGTAGCCGGCGTCATCCGGGCGGACGAGGTCGCCCCGAAACGATGCCTGCAGCTCGTCGACAGCGCCGCCGTCGATCTCCGTACTTTGTGCCATGGGACTCACGGACCTCTCGCTCTTCCAGCAGAGTCCCACCGTTGGCACGAACTGGCAAGGGGAAATCGCGGGCTCCCGGGCACCCCGTCCAAGAAGGCTGGGCCTAGCTGACTGCCTTCTTCACGAGCTCAATGACTCTCGCCTCATCCGCGGCGGTGAGTTTAGTCAGGGCGTAGGAGGTGGGCCACATGTTGCCCGTCGTCAAGGTTCGCGGGGTCGCTAAATCCGAGCGTCGGATACCGGGCCTTGAATTTGTCCGCGGGCTGGAAGAAACAGACCACCTTGCCGTCCTTGGCATAGGCAGGCATCCCGTACCAGGTCTTCGGCGCGAGTTCGGGCGCATTGTCCCTGATGATGGCGTGCAGCCGTTCGGCGATGGCGCGGTCCGAGTCCGCCATTTCGGCGATCTTCCCGAGCACATCGCTTTCGCCATCCGGTTTGGCGGCGCCGGCACCCTTTCGCGACGCGGACTTGAGTTCCTGGGCCCGTTCCTTCATCGCGGCGCGTTCGTCCGCATCGAATCCCTCGTAGGACTTGGTGCTGGAGGCTGGCTTCTCTGTCATTTCGGATTCCTTATGTCATGGTCTGGTAAGACCCACGCTAGTGTCCGTACGCCAGGGCGGCTTCTCCAGAACTGCTCGAAGTTGAACCCTCAGCCGGCGGAGGATTCTTTCGCCGGGGCTGTGCTTTGGCGTACCACCAGTTCCGGGGTAAACACCACGGCGCGGTGCCGCGGGTTCTCGGACTCCACTTCTTCGGCCAGCAGTTCAATGGCGGTTCGCCCCAACGCCTCGGTGGGCTGGCGGATGGAGGAAAGCGGCACCACGGCGGAGACGGCAAAATCGATGTCGTCGTAGCCGATCAGGGCAATGTCTTCGGGAATTCTCAGCGTATGCGTCATGGTCAGCGACTGCATGACGCCCAGGGCCAGGAGGTCGTTGGCGCAGAAGATGCCGTCCGGCAAGTTTCCGCGCTCCACCAGCATGTTGCCCACGCTTCGGCCGGCCAGCACCGTCTGTCCGTCCGAGTCAAGGACCTCCAGGGTGGCGTCGGGTTCCTCCTTCACAGCGCGTTGCGCGCCCTGCAGACGGTCCGCCACCTGGCGGATGGACGTGGGGCCTCCCACAAAGGCGAGCCGACGGCGGCCGGTGTCCAGCAGGTGCCGGGCAGCCAGGTAACCGCCGGCGTCGTCGTCCACTGACACGGAACTGTATTTGCTCTCGTCGGCCAGCCGGTCCACCAGGACGGTGGGCACGCCGCGCTCACGGAGCAAATCAAGCCGCTCGGTGATGTCGCCCACCGGGGAGATGAGAAGGCCCTGTACGCGCTGCTCCTGGAACAGGTCGATGTAGTTTGATTCGCGGCTGGCATTGTGGCCGCTGTCGCCCAGCAGCACGGCGCTGCCCTGAAGGGCCGCGGCGTCTTCGGCGGCCCGCACCACTGAGGTAAAGAACGGGTTGCCCACGTCGAGGACAATCAGCCCGATGGTCCGGCTCTGGCCGGCGCGCAGCTGGCGGGCGGCATCGTTGCGGACGAAGCCAAGTTCATCGATGGCCCGCAGCACCCGCTCCTTGGTCCGCTGGGACACCCGGTCCGGATAGTTCAGGACATTGGAGACCGTGCCCACGGCAACACTGGCGTGGTTGGCGACGTCTTTGATGCTTGCTGAGCGATTCATAATTCTCCGTGCTTATATGCCGTGTGAAGCACTTTTCCGCAGTCCCGGATCGCTGTTTGGAAATTGCTTGACACCTACTTGACTTCAAGAGTACTTTGAATCGTAACAATGAAACGATTCAAAGTTTGGAAAGTTCAGGAGAGTCGCAGATGAGGGTGTGTTTCCGCTCCTCGGTCCAGCCGGGGCTGATCGAAGAATACAAGCGGCGCCACGCTGCCGTGTGGCCGGAGATGCTCCGTGCCTTGAAGGACGCCGGCTGGACCAACTACTCGCTGTTCCTGGGCGAGGACGGGCTCCTGGTGGGCTACGTCGAATGCGACGATTTCGACGCCGTGCGGGCCCGGATGGCGCTGACCGAGGTCAACGCCCGCTGGCAGGCCGAGATGGCCACCCTGTTCAACAACCCGGACCAGGCACCCGACGAAGGGTTCCAGGTCCTCGAGGAAGTCTTCAACCTTGACGACCAGCTGACGGCGGCGGAGTCCACCGCCCGCTGAGGCTGACCGGCTCCAGCAGCGGGGCCGCAGCAACACCACCCATACCGCAGTAACAAAGACCGGAAAGAACCCATCATGAATGACGTAGCAACGGCGCTGGGCAGGCTCGGGGAGCTTGCTATCGAGGTCCCTTCGTGGGCTTATGGAAATTCAGGCACGCGTTTTAAGGTGTTTGGCACGCCGGGTACCCCGCGGACGGTGCAGGAGAAGATCGCTGACGCCGCCAAGGTGCACGAGCTGACCGGCCTCGCGCCCACCGTTGCCCTGCACATTCCGTGGGACAAGGTGGACGACTACGCCGCACTGAAGGAATACGCGGCGGGCCTGGGCGTTGGCCTGGGCACGATTAACTCCAACACGTTCCAGGATGACGAGTACAAGTTCGGTTCGCTGACGTCCTCCAACGAGACAGTGCGCCGCCGGGCGATCGCGCACCACCTGGACTGCATCGAGATCATGCACGCCACGGGTTCGAAGGACCTGAAGGTCTGGCTGGCGGACGGGACGAACTACCCGGGCCAGGATGACATGCGCGGACGCCAGGACCGGCTCGCCGAATCGCTGCAGGAGATCTACGCAGCGCTGGGGGATGAGCAGCGCCTGGTCCTGGAGTACAAGTTCTTCGAGCCGGCCTTCTACCACACCGACGTTCCGGACTGGGGCACTTCCTACGCGCAGACCCTCGCCCTGGGCGAGAAGGCTTTTGTTTGCCTGGACACCGGCCACCATGCGCCGGGCACCAACATCGAGTTCATCGTGATGCAGCTGCTGCGCCTGGGCAAGCTGGGCTCCTTTGACTTCAACTCCCGCTTCTACGCGGACGATGACCTGATCGTGGGCGCGGCCGACCCGTTCCAGCTGTTCCGCATCATGCACGAGGTCATCCGCGGCGGCGGCTTCGGCAAGGACTCCGGTGTGGCGCTCATGCTGGACCAGTGCCACAACCTGGAGGAGAAGATCCCGGGCCAGATCCGCTCGGTCCTGAACGTCCAGGAAATGACGGCCCGCGCCATGCTGATCGACACCGCTGCGCTGACGGAAGCCCAGCGTTCCGGCGACGTCCTGGCCGCCAACGGCGTGTTCAACGATGCCTTCTACACCGACGTCCGGCCCATCCTGGCCGAATGGCGTGAATCCCGCGGCCTGCCCGCGGACCCGATGGCCGCCTTCAAGGCCAGCGGTTACCAGAAACAGATCAACGAGGACCGCGTCGGCGGCCAGCAAGCCGGATGGGGCGCATAAAAGATGAGTAAGACAAACGCTAACAATGCCGTCGAGGCCCTGATTTCCCGTTCCAACCGCCTGGGTGCGGACAAGCGGAACACCAACTTCGCCGGCGGCAACACCTCGGCCAAGGGCACGGAGAAGGACCCGGTGACGGGCGAGGACGTCCAGCTGTTGTGGGTCAAGGGCTCCGGCGGGGACCTCGGCACGCTGAAGGCGGGGAACCTTGCGGTGCTGCGCCTGGACCGGCTGAACGCCCTGAAGAACGTCTACCCGGGCGTTGAACGCGAAGACGAGATGGTGGCTGCTTTTGATTACTGCCTGCACGGCAAGGGTGGCGCCGCGCCGTCGATCGATACCGCCATGCACGGCCTGGTGGACGCCGCACACGTGGACCACCTGCACCCGGACTCCGGGATCGCCATTGCAACCGCGGTGGACGGCGAGGCCCTGACCTCCAAGATCTTCGGCAACAAGGTGGTCTGGGTGCCTTGGCGCCGGCCCGGTTTCCAGCTTGGCCTGGACATTGCCGCGATCAAGGACGCCAACCCGCAGGCCATCGGCACCATCCTGGGCGGCCACGGCATCACCGCCTGGGGCGAAACGTCCGAAGAAGCCGAACAGAATTCGCTGTGGATCATCGACGAGGCCGAGAAGTACCTCCGCGAAAACGGCAAGGCCGAACCCTTCGGTGCCAAGCTGCCCGGCTTCGGCGCGCTGCCGGAGGCGGAGCGGAAAGCGAAGGCCGCCGCACTGGCACCGGTGATCCGCGGGCTGGCGTCCACTGACAAGCCGCAGCTGGGGCACTTCAGTGATGACGCCGTCGTGCTTGACTTCCTGGAAGCCGCCGAGCACCCGCGCCTGGGTGCGCTGGGCACGTCCTGCCCGGACCACTTCCTGCGCACCAAGGTCAAGCCGCTGATCCTGGACCTGCCGGCGGAGGCCTCGATCGAGGATTCCATCGCACGGCTGCAGGAGCTCCACACCGCCTACCGGGAGGACTACCAGGCCTACTACGACCGCCACGCCGACGCCGAGTCCCCGGCGCTGCGCGGCGCGGACCCGGCCATCGTGCTGGTCCCGGGCGTGGGCATGTTCTCCTTCGGCGCCAACAAGCAGACCGCCCGGGTTGCCGGCGAGTTCTACATCAACGCCATCAACGTCATGCGCGGTGCCGAGGCGATCTCCACGTACGCCCCGATCGAGGAATCCGAGAAGTTCCGGATCGAATACTGGTCGCTGGAGGAAGCCAAGCTGGCACGCCTGCCCAAGCCCAAGTCCCACGCCACCCGCATCGCGCTGGTGACCGGTGCGGCGTCGGGCATCGGCAAGGCCATCGCCACCCGCCTCGCCGCGGAAGGCGCCTGCGTGGTCATCGCGGACCTGAACCTGGAGAACGCGCAGGCAGTCGCCGAGGAGCTCGGCGGCGCTGACGTCGCCATCGGCGTCCAGGCCGACGTCACTGACGAGGCCCAGGTCATCGCAGCCATCGACGCAGCGGTCCTGGCGTTCGGCGGGCTTGACCTGGTGGTCAACAACGCCGGCCTGTCCATCTCCAAGCCGCTGCTGGAGACCACGGAGAAGGACTGGGACCTGCAGCACAACGTGATGGCCAAGGGCTCCTTCCTGGTGGCCAAGGCCGCGGCCAGGGTCATGATTGCCCAGGACATGGGCGGGGACGTCATCTACATCTCCTCCAAGAACTCGGTCTTCGCCGGCCCGAACAACATCGCCTACTCCGCCACCAAGGCAGACCAGGCCCACCAGGTCCGGCTCCTCGCGGCCGAACTGGGCGAATACGGTATCCGCGTCAACGGCATCAACCCCGACGGCGTGGTCCGCGGCTCCGGTATCTTCGCCGGCGGCTGGGGCGCCAAGCGCGCCGCGGTCTACGGCGTGGACGAGCAGGAACTGGGCAAGTACTACGCCCAGCGCACGCTGCTCAAGCGCGAAGTCCTGCCCGAACACGTAGCCAACGCCGCCGCGGTCCTGACCAGCGCCGAGCTGTCCCACACCACCGGACTCCACATCCCCGTGGACGCCGGTGTGGCAGCAGCCTTCCTGCGATGACCGACCATTCACTGATGAGGAACGCAGCACAGAACACCGCCCCGGCCACCGCCGGGGCGGTGTTCGCCGCAGTCGACATCGGCGCCTCCTCCGGCCGGGTCATCCTCGGCCGGGTCCTCGACGGCGGTGCCGCCGGGAGCGTGGAGCTGGAAGTGGTGCACCGGTTCCCCAACGGTGTGGTGGAGATCGACGGCGGCCTCCGCTGGGATTTCGACGCCTTGTTCGCCGAGGTGCTCAAAGGCCTTGCGGCCGCCGCCACCGTGGCGGCCGTGCAGGACGAAACGATCACCAGCATCGGGATCGACACGTGGGCCGTGGACTACGGGCTGGTCAATACGGCCGGCGAGCTCACGGCCCAGCCGTACAGCTACCGCGATGACCGCAGCCGTGCCGCCGTCGCACCCGTGCACCGGAAACTGGACCCTGCGCGGCTCTACGGGACCACCGGCCTGCAGTTCCTGCAGTTCAACACGCTGTACCAGCTGGCCACCGAGCCGGACCTGGACGGTGTGCAGGCACTGCTCATCCCGGACCTGATCGCGTTCCTCCTGACGGGGCAGCGCCGGACGGAAGCGACCAACGCCTCCACCACCGGCCTGTTCGACGCCGTCGCGGGGGAGTGGGCCACCGAGTTCCTGACCGCGCTGGGCCTGCCCAAGAAGCTGTTCCCGCCGCTGGTGCAGCCGGGCGAAACCGTCGGCACGCTGCTGCCCAGTGTCGCGTCGCGGGTGGGCCTGCCGGCCGGCACCAAGGTGGTGGCCGTCGGCTCGCACGACACCGCGTCCGCCGTCGCCGCCGTCCCCGCGCAGGAGGAGAACTTCGCCTACATCTCTTCCGGCACGTGGTCCCTGGTGGGGTTGGAACTGAAGCATCCGGTCCTGACCGAAGCCAGCCGCGAGGCGAACTTCACCAACGAACGGGGCGTGGACGGCACCATCCGCTACCTGCGCAACATGGGCGGGCTCTGGCTGCTCAGCGAATGCCAGCGCTCCTGGGCCGCGGAAGGATTCACCCCGGAACTGACGGCGCTGCTCACGGCCGCCGCCGCGCTGCCCCCGGGCGGGCCACAGATCAATCCGGACGATTCCTACTTCATCGCCCCGGACAACATGCCCGAGCGCATCCGCGCCGCCGTCCGCCGCACCGGGGACATCCTGCCCGATGACCCCGCCGCGATCACCCGCTGCATCATGGACAGCCTCGCCACCGGCTACGCACGCACCATCCGCGACGCCGAACGCCTCGCCGACCGCACCGTGGACGTGGTCCACGTGGTCGGCGGCGGATCGCAGAACAGGCTCCTGTGCCAGCTCACGGCCGACGCCACCGGCAAACGCGTCATCGCCGGTCCGGTGGAAGCCACCGCCCTCGGCAACGTCCTGGTCCAGGCCCGGGCCGCCGGCCAGGTCACCGGAGGCCTTCCGGAACTGCGAAGCCTCGTGGCCGGTTCGCACGGGCTGCAGAGCTTCACCCCGGAGCTCTCGCGGCTGTAGGTTTTGGACAGCGCTCCGCCTCGCTCGAACGTACACTTGGCGCCCTCATCGCAGGGCGCCAAGTGTACGTTCGCGCGTTAAAGCCAGTGCCGGGATGCTCGATCAGCGGGCTTTGGAGCGGCGGCGGGAAATCGCTTGCCCAAACCCCTGTTGTCAGCTGGTGTATTCCCCTAGGATCTAATCCCGTGCGCACAGAACATACCCTCGTCTACGATGCCCCTGCCACCGACTGGCTTGAGGCCCTGCCGCTGGGAAATGGACGGCTCGGAGCCATGGTTTTCGGCGGTCCGTCGCTTCCGGGAAGTCTGGCGCGCGAGCACCGCTTCCAGCTCAACGACGGGTCCGCCTGGTCCGGTTCGCCGCACAGCCAGGACCTCGAACCACACTTCAGCCGGGAACGGGCCGACGCCATCCTGGCCGAATCCCGGCGGCAGATCCGGGACGGCGACTACGCCGCTGGGCACGAGACCCTCAAGGAACTGCAGCACCGGCATTCCCAGTCCTACCTGCCGTTCGCCGATCTCTTCCTCACCATTGGGCTCTCCGGCGACTCCGGTGCCGCGAACCCTGCAGCCGGCGGGGATCCCGCCTACAGCCGTTCCCTTGACCTCGCCCGCGCCGTCAATTCCACCAGCTACGAGGTGGACGGCCACGCCGTCAGCGTAGAGGCCTTCGCGTCCCACGAGCCGTCGGTCCTGGTGATTTCGGTGGAAACCGACGCGCCGCAGGGCCTTGACCTCGCCCTCCGCCTGGACTCGCAGCTGCGCATCCTTCGCCGCGCCGGAGCACCGGCGTCCGGCCCGTCGTCGGCCTGGCTTGAACTGAAGCTGCCCAGCGATGTGCCGCCGTCCCACGACGGCGGCGCGGTGGAGTATTCCGACGACGATTCCCTCAGCCTGCAGGGCGCCGTTGCGGCGGCTTGGGAGCATAACGGCACCGAAGAAGGAGCGGACGACAGCGGCCTGGCCGCCACGGGCGTCCGCCGCGCCGTCCTGTACGTCACCACGGAGACCACGTTCCGCGGGCAGGGCCGGCAGCCCGAGGGAACAGCGGCGGAGGCAGCCGTCGCCGCCCGCGGAACCCTGGCTGCCGCCATGGCCACCGGGCAGGAGGCGCTCCTCGCCCGCCACGAACAGAGCCACGCGGAGCTCTACAACAGCTGCAGCATCACCGTGGACACTCCGGCATGGCAGGGCACCAACACCGGCCACCGCCTGGAGAAGGCCAACACCCATCCGGACGGGCCGCTGGCCGCAGACCCCGGACTGGCGGCACTGCTCTTCAATTACGGGCGCTACCTGCTGATTTCCAGCTCGCGGACCGGGGCGCCGGGCTCCCGCGGAGGAAGCGCCTGGCGCGGGACGCCGGCCAACCTGCAGGGCATCTGGAATGACCGGCTGCAGGCCCCGTGGAGCTCCAACTTCACCACCAACATCAACCTGCAGATGAATTACTGGGGAGCCGAGCCCACCGGCCTGGCCGCGTGCGCCGGGCCCCTGTTCGCGCTCATCGGGGCCTTGCAGGAAACCGGCGCGGCCACCGCCCGGGAGTATTACGGCGCCCGCGGCTGGGCCGTGCACCACAACTCGGACATCTGGGGTTACAGCAAGCCCGTGGGCCACGGAGCGCACTCGCCGGAATGGTCTTACTGGCCGGTGGCCGGGCTGTGGCTGGTCCGCCACCTGTGGGAGCACCTCCAGTTCGGGGCACAGGGCACAGAGTCCACACGAGCCTTCGCCCGCGACACAGCCTGGCCCGCCATCCGCGGCGCGGCCGAATTTGCCCTGGACCTGCTGGTGGAGTTCCCGGACGGAACGCTGGGAACCAGCCCGTCGACGTCGCCGGAAAACAGTTTCACGGCGCCGCTCCCCGGCGGAGGCACCAGCCGGGCCGCCGCCGCCGAATCGGCCACCATGGACCTGACCCTGATCCGCGACGTGTTCCTGGTGCTGGGTTCCCTCGCCGGTGAGCTGGGACTGGAAACGGACCCGGTGGTGGCCGAGGCCCAGGCGGCTCTGCCGCGGCTCCCGGAGCCAACAGTTGGCCGGAATGGCAGGCTGCGCGAGTGGCTCGCCGACCCGGAGGAGTGGGAGCCTGAGCACCGCCACGTCAGCCATCTCTACCTCGCCTACCCCGGCGACTCGCCCCTCACGCCGGAACTCGAATCCGCCGTGAGCGCCAGTCTGGACGGCCGCGGCGACGAATCCACCGGCTGGTCGCTCACGTGGAAAATCCTGCTCCGGGCCCGCCTCCGCCAGCCCGGGAAAGTCAGCGACCTCCTCCGGCTGTACTTCCGGGACATGGCCACAGACCGAGGCGGCCAAAGCGGTGGACTGTATCCCAACCTGTTCGGGGCGCACCCGCCGTTCCAGATCGACGGCAACCTCGGCTTCGTGGCCGGCCTGGCTGAATGCCTGCTGCAGAGCCACCGCACGTCCGGCGGTGTGCCCGAGATTGAACTGCTGCCGGCCTTGCCGCCGGAACTGCCCGACGGCGCCGCGCACCGGCTGCGCGCCCGCCCGGGCGTGGAGGTGGACCTGGAGTGGAAGGGCGGCCGGCTGGCCCGCGCCACCCTTACGTCGCCGAAGGCCCGGAACGTGCTCATCCGCTGTGGCGACGCCGTCCAGGAGCTTCACCTGGAGCCGCTTCAGGCAACAGTTCTGAACCTGGCGTCCTTTAGCCCGGCGGGGGCGTCCGCATGACGTAGGATCACCGAAAAGTTCCAGGAGCCTTCCCGCCAAACCAGACCTGACAGGACCTTCAGCACCATGCCGCTTTTCGACCTCCCCCTTGCCCAGCTCCGTGGCTACACCTCAGCAGTCACGCCGCCGGAGGACTTCCAGGCCTTCTGGGACGCCACCATCGACGAGGCCCGGACTTTTCCGCTCAACGCCACGTTCGAGCCCGTGGAGAACTACCTGACGGTCATCGACACGTTCGACGTGACCTTCGCCGGGTACGGCGGGGCTCCCATTAAGGGCTGGCTGCACCTCCCGGCGAACCGTCCGGCAGGAAGCCGGCTGTCCGTCGTGGTGCAGTACATCGGTTATTCCGGCGGCCGCGGACTGGTCAACCAGGACACCAAGTGGGCCCAGGCGGGCTACGCGCACTTCATCATGGACACCCGCGGCCAGGGCTACGGCGGAACGCTGGGGGAGACGGCGGATCCGCACCCCTCCGCGGGCGAGGTGGCCCACGCAGGGCTCATGACCAGGGGAGCGGGCAGCCGCGAGGACTACTACTACCGCCGCGTCTACGTGGACGCCTTCCGCGCCGTCGAGGCCGCCCAGTCCCACCCCGAGGTGGATTCCTCCCGTGTGGTCCTGGCAGGCGTCAGCCAGGGCGGCGGCATCGTGGTGGCCGTCGCCGGGCTGGTGGCAGGACGGCTCGACGGCGTCATCGCCGCGCTGCCCGACGTCCCCTTCCTGCAGGACTTCCCCCGCGCCATCGACATCACGCCCCGCGGGCCCTACCCGGAGATCGCCGCTTTCCTGGGCCGGCACCGGGACCGGTACGAGCACATGCTCTCGGTCCTGAACTATTTCGACGGCGTCAACCTGGCCCGGTCGGCCACGGCCCCGGCGCTGTACTCGGCCGCCCAGATGGACGACATCTGCCCGCCGTCGACAGTCTTCGCCAGCTTCAACGCCTACGGTTCGGGCAGCGCGGACGCCTCAGGCACGGGGGCCGCCAAGGACATCGAGGTCTACCGGTTCAACAACCACGAAGGCGGCCAGGAATACCACTGGATCAAGCAGCTGCAGTTCCTGCGCAAGCTCGCGGGCTGACCGACGGGCCCAACGACACCACGACTAACACCCCGCGAACTGGCAGATAATGACGCCTCCGGACGGATTTGGGGTCATTATCTGCCAGTTCGCGCCGTGGTTAAGGGCGGATTTGCGTCCGGAGCGATGCCGCGGTTATGGTCTTGGCTATGACAAACCGTTGGTATGCGTATTTTTCGTTGGCTCTGGAGGGGCCCGCGTCTAACTGACACGCATCCAACTTTCCTTCAGAGCCAACAGGGCAGAGATCATTCTCTGCCCTTCGCCATTTCCCGGCGGGTTCTGATTTGGGCCCGCTTCCACCCCCGGAACAGGACCCAAACATGAGCACCGCAACAGCCGCCACAGCCACACCGGCCGCAAAATCCACGTCAAACCTGCGCGTCAGCGAATTCACCGCGCTGCCCACGCCCCAGGAACTCATCGCCGAGCTGCCCCTGGACGACCGGGTGACTGACGTCGTCGAACGCGGACGCGATGAAGTCCGCGCCATCATGGACGGCGTGGACGACCGCCTCCTGGTCATCGTGGGCCCCTGCTCCATCCACGACCCCAAGGCCGGCCTGGAATACGCCCGCCGGCTGGTGAGCCAGGCTGAGAAGCACAAGGAAGACCTGCTCATCGTGATGCGGGCCTACTTCGAAAAGCCGCGGACCACGGTCGGCTGGAAGGGCCTCATCAACGACCCCCGGCTGGACGGCAGCCACGACATGGCCACCGGCCTCCGGACCGCCCGGCACTTCCTGCAGCAGGTCACCGCACTCGGGCTCCCCACCGCCACCGAGTTCCTGGAACCCATCAGCCCGCAGTACATGGCGGACCTGATTTCCTGGGGCGCCATCGGGGCGCGCACCACCGAAAGCCAGATCCACCGGCAGCTGGCCTCCGGCCTGTCCATGCCGATCGGCTTCAAGAACGGGACCGACGGCGACCTCCAGGTTGCCGTCGACGCCTGCGGTGCGGCCGGTGCCGCGCAGGCGTTCCTGGGAATCGACGGCGACGGCCGGGCAGCGCTGGTGGCCACCGCCGGCAACCCGGACACCCACGTCATCCTCCGCGGCGGACGCAAGGGGCCCAACTACTCGGCGGCCGACGTCGAAAGCGCCTCCGCAAAGCTCGCCGGCAAGGGCCTGAACCCGCGGCTGATTGTGGACGCCAGCCACGCCAACAGCGGCAAGAGCCACCACCGCCAGGCCGAAGTGGCGCTGGAAATCGGCGCGCAGCTGGAGGAAGGGGGACGCTCCGCCGATGCCATCGCCGGGGTCATGCTGGAGAGCTTCCTGGTGGGCGGCGCGCAGAACCTGGATGTCGCCGAACACGCCGCCGGACATTCGGAACTTGTCTACGGCCAGAGTGTCACCGATGCGTGCATGGAATGGGATGTCTCGGTGTCGGTCCTGGACCAGCTCGCGTCGTCGGCCCGCAAGCGCCGCACGGCGAAATGATTACCCGCGATGACTTTCACAATAGCCCCATGAACCTCTAGAGTATCTAGCACATGGTTGGTGGATGGCTCAGCATCGGCACACCGCAATGGCATAAACCTGGGGTCATGTTGTCCATCCGTCAGCAAAGGAATAGGGAAATGTCCGCAGAACAGAACTTCTCAAACCCGAAGTTCCTGACCGTGGCCGAAGTGGCCGAGGTCATGCGCGTCTCCAAAATGACCGTGTACAGGCTGGTCCACTCAGGTGAAATGCCCGCAGTGCGGTTCGGCCGTTCATACCGGGTGCCGGAAAGCGCCGTCGACCAGTACCTCAAGGGCGCTGTTGTGGACGGCCACTCCGAGACCGCCTGAACCGCACTGTCAGTGGGTGCCCCGGATAAGCGGTACCCTGTTAAGGAACGTTTTACGTCATTGTAAGAATCTGTCGGTTGTTTCAGTCTGTAGCTCTGTCCACGGACCTTTCCAGCAGACAGGTACTGCATCTAGTTTGTGAGGAACTTTCGTGGGTTCAGTTATTAAGAAGCGTCGCAAGCGTATGGCCAAGAAGAAGCACCGCAAGCTGCTTCGCAAGACGCGCCACCAGCGCCGCAATAAGAAGTAGAGATACTTCGAACTGCACAAAATGCCCGTTGCCTTCCCGGCAGCGGGCATTTTGTTTTGTCGGGGGGACGCCTTACGTGGATGCCGGGGTGCGGCAGTTAGATGCGGGGGCCGCGGATCCGGGAGAAGCCGCGCCAGAGGCCGTACACAACGCCTCCGGCGGTGGCGGCCTTCAGGCCCAGCGTGGCGGCGCGGCGGCCGGAGCGGAAGTCGTAGACCGGCCAGTTGTTGTCGCGGGCGTGGCGGCGGAGCCTGGCGTCCGGGTTGATGGCCACAGGGTGGCCCACGAGGGTCAGCAGCGGTATGTCGTTGTACGAGTCGCTGTAGGCCCAGCAGCGCTTGAGGTCCAGTCCTTCGGCGTCGGCGATGCCCTGGACAGCCACTGCCTTGGCGGAGCCGTGCAGGATGTCGCCCACGAGCCGCCCCGTGTACATCCCGTCCGCGATCTCGCCTACGGTGCCCAGGGCGCCGGTCAGGCCAAGCCGCGTGGCGATGACGGTTGCCACTTCGATGGGGGTGGCCGTGACCAGCCATACCCTCCGGCCCACGCGCAGGTGCTGCTGTGCCAGGGCCTTGGCTCCGGGCCAGATCCTGGAAGCGATCATTTCGTCGTAGACTTCCTCGCCGAGGGCCTTGACGTCTTCCACCGTAATCCCGGCGGCCAGGTTCAGCGCCGAATCGCGCACCGCATGGACGTCGTCCATGTTCTCGCCGCGCGTCACAAACTTGAATTGCTTCCAGGCGAACCCTGCCGCCTGCGTCAGCGTGAATGCGCCGCGCTGGTGCATCTTTCGTGCCACGTGGAACAGGCTGGCGCCCTTCATCAGCGTGTTGTCCACGTCGAAGAACGCCGCCTCGCCGGTCTGCGGCGCCGCAACCGGCTGCGTGACAACAGCGACGTACTTCTCCTCGGGCATGTCCCCGAGTCTAGTCAATGCAGGAGGCCCCAACTGTCGCGGCGCTGTGCGCCGCGTTGTCCGCCCCCAAAGGGCGATACGGTTAATGCATGGCAAGACCGCAGGTTGTCCTCATCACCAAAACCGACTGTCACCTGTGCGCGGACGCGCGCGACGCCGTCGGGCGGGTGACTGCCTCCCTGGGACTTGAGTGGACGGAACAGCGGGTCGACGACGATCCCGGGTTGCGTGACCGCTATGCCGAGGAGATCCCGGTGGTGCTGGTGGACGGGATCCAGCGCGATTTCTGGAAGATCGACGAGTCCCGGTTGGAGCGCGTCCTGCAGCGCGCCATGGCGCAGTAGGGCCGCGGTTCCGGGCAATGGCATCGGCTTTGTTGGCAGCAGGCGCGGGGCTCTAGAGTGGAACCACAACGCGACGCAAGGGAGGGGATAGTGAGTTCACTGGATTCATCTCCCCAGGCTGTCCATGGCGCCCCGGACGGGGTTGACAGCCAGGACGCGCCGGACGTGCAGGAAAGCAAGATCGCCGCGGACGGCAAGACCGCCGCGGCCAAGCAGATTCCGCCCGCCGCGGTAGCCCGCCTCACGCTGTACCTGCGCGCGCTTAACACCTTGCTGGCCGAAGGCGTGGAGCGGGTGTCCTCTGAGTCGCTGGCAGAGGCGTCCGGCGTCAGCTCAGCCACGCTGCGCAAGGACCTCTCGCACGTGGGCTCGTACGGCACCAGGGGAGTGGGCTACGAAGTCCAGTACCTCAGCCGCCACATAGCCGCGGCGCTCGGGCTCACCCACGACTGGAAGGTGGCCATTGTCGGCGCCGGTAACCTTGGCAAGGCGCTGGCCAGGTACGGCGGCTTCGAGTCACGTGGGTTCGATGTTGTGGCCATTTTTGATGCCGACCAGATGGTGGTGGGCAATGAGGTGGGCTGGCTGCGGGTCAGCGACGCCGCAGACCTTGAACCCGTGCTGCAGCGCACGGGCGCAAACATGGTGGTCCTGGCCCTGCCCGCCGCGGTGGCGCAGGGCGTGTGCGACCGCGTGGTGGCCGCCGGCGTCCGCAGCATCCTCAGCTTTGCGCCCGTGATGCTCCAGGTGCCCGACTATGTCAACCTCCGCAAGGTGGACATGGCCACCGAACTCCAGATCCTGGCCTACCACGCGCAGCGGGCGCAGACCCCGGGCCAGACCGCCTAGCAATCCGGCGGCTCCGGGATCCACGCCCGCGGGTGTGGTTGCTGATGTTGTTGTCTGTGTTGTTCTTGGCTGGAATGGTTTCCGGCAGACCGTCAGGCTAGCGGCCGTAAGGGTTTCCGGGCTGGCCGTACGGGTTGGCAAACGGCTGCTGCCTGCGGAAGTACGGGGCTGCGGCCGGCAGGAACAGCAGCACGATGGCTGCGATTCCCATCAGGGTTCCCAGTGTTCCGATGTTCGGCACCTGGAAGAGGCCGAAGACGGACAGCGCCGCGAACACGGTTCCGAGGATCCGGGCCCAGTTCTTGCCCTTGCGGACGAAGATGGCCACGAGGGCGTATAGCGCGGCCCCGATGATGGCAAAAACCACCAGGGTGCCGGCGATGACGCCCTTGAGGTCCTCGTAGGAGACCTGGCCGGCGGCGCCGCCGCTTTGCATGGCCTCTTCAAACGTGCTCCGCATCAGCGGATCATCCAGCTGGCCAATGCCCATCAGCATGGAGATGACAAAGACAACGCCGGACGCGATCAGCAGCCAGAAGGAAATGTTGACCAGCTGGGGGATCCCGTTGCTGCCTGGTGCCGCCGGCTGCTCGGACGGGTACTGAGCGTACGGTGACTGCCCGTACTGCTGGCCAAAGGGCTGCTGGCCGTAGGCCGGGGCCTGCGGCGGGTTCTGACCGAACGGCGGCGGGTTCTGGCCGTACTGGGGCGCCGGGGAGCCCTGTTCGCCGTACTGCGGGGTGTTCTGACCGAACGACGGCGGGTTCTCGCCGTACTGCGGAGCGTTCTGTCCGTACTGCGGTGCGGGGGGTGCCGGGGGCGTGGGCTGCGCGGCGGGCGGCGTGGGCTGGCCGAACTGCGGCGCATTCTCGCCGTAGCGGGGAGCAGCCGGCTGGCCGCCGGACTCCGGCTCGTTGGGGTTGGGAGGCTGGACAGGAGGCGTGCTCATGAGCGGTCCTTTTCAGGTCGGAGTGCGGATCGGCTGCCGGGATCGGTGCACTGGCCCTACCCCCAGCAAGGCTTACTTCCACCGTACCCCCGGGCGGCTCCTGAGCGGGTCATTCCGGAGAGGTATTCCCGCGTCATTCAGTGCGCAGGCAGTGGCAGCTCCGGAGGCGCTGGGAAGGCCGCAGCCCGGCTGGATCGCCAGGCTGCGGCCTTCGGGTCAACGGACCAAGCGGGGCGGGTCAGCCCCTGCCCTTGACGGCGGCGAACCAGGCCTGCGAGTTGGGCACCCACATCAGCACGGTTGCCGCGGCACTGATCAGGAATCCGAGCCAGTTGTTGCCGATGCCGCCGCCCACGCTGCCGCCGATCACGGCGAGGACCAGGGAAACCCCGGCAACAATGGTCAAGGCCAGGCGTGCCCATTCCTTGCCTTCCTTCATCCTCAGCACGAGGACGATCTGTGCGGCGGCGATGGCCAGCGCCACCAGGACCAGAAGGAGCACCACCATGGCGGCGGCGGGCGCAACGGTGAACAACGCCAGCGCCGCGAACAGTCCGAGGACTCCGCCCAGGACGCCCAGGATGCCGCCAATGAGCCAGATCCAATAGGAGACTTTGAGCTCGGTGGGCAGTCCGGCCACGTTGAACATTCCCGCGAAGCCGCCCTTGGGCAGCACGTCGTTGAAGTTCCGGGGGCCGTCCGTTGGCATCTCGAAGTGGAAGCCACCCGGCTGGCCCGGCGGCCCCTGTTGCGGGATTGGCTGACCTGGCTGCGGGTAGGCCTGGCCCGGCGGGGGATAAGCCTGGCCGGGGGCCTGGTATCCCTGCGGGGGCGGCTGGAAACCCTGCGGCGGCTGGTAGCCGGCGGGAGGAACGTTGCTGGCAGGCGGCTGCGCACCCGGCTGCTGCGGCGGCGGTACTTCACTAGGGTTGCTCATGGCTCTCACTGTAGACCGCGCATTCCCCGGTATCTAGGAGATCCGGGGCGAAATCGCAGGGAACAGCAGGGGGTTTTCCACAGGACGGACAGACGGCCAGGGCGAGGCCGCCGTTGGCAGTTAAAGTACTGTGCCCGGCCGCGGGATCCCAGAGGATCTGCGGCCGGGCACTAGAGAGTGTGAAAATCAGGCTGCGGGTGCGATGAACGCGAGCTCAAGGTTGATGGCAACCTTGTCGCTGACCAGCACGCCGCCGGCTTCCAGCACGGCGTTCCAGGTCAGGCCGAAGTCCTTGCGGCTGATGGTGGTCTCGGCGGAGACACCGGCGCGGGTGTTGCCGAACGGGTCAACGGCCACACCGTTGAACTCGGTTTCCAGCGCGACGGGCCGGGTGACGCCCTTGATGGTCAGGTCGCCGGTCAGCTCGTAAGTGTTGCCCTTGGCCACCAGGCCGTTGGAAACGAACGAGATTTCCGGGAACTTCTCCACATCGAAGAAGTCTTCGCCGCGGACGTGGCCGTCGCGGTTCACGTCGCCGGAGTCGAAGCTTGCGGTCTGGATGGTGGCGCTGATCCTGGAGTCGGCCACGTTGTCAGCCAGGTCCAAGGTTGCTGCGGCATCCTTGAACTGGCCGCGGACCTTGCTGATGCCTGCGTGGCGGACAGTGAAGCCGATTTCGCTGTGCGAGTTGTCCAGGGTCCAGGTGCCGGTGGTGACGTCTGCGGGAAGTGACATGGTGTTTCTCCTTGGGAGTGTGTCGGGTAGTACTACGAAAGGTTGACGCTTCATTTGTTGAAGTCTCAACTAACTGCTGCATCCAGTATAAACATGCATTTGCATCTTTTGTTCCCGCTTCCGGAACATTTTTTGAAAATCTTCAGTTCTACTGGATGTAGAAGATTTCGGATAGCACGCCATCTTTGAGAAACTGGTAAACATGCCCCAAGCCACTGTCCATTTGCTCCGCCACGGCGAGGTTCACAATCCCGACGGCGTTCTGTACGGCAGGCTGCCCGAATTCCACCTCTCCGAGCTGGGCCGGGAGATGGCGCAGACCCTCGCCGCGCACTTCAGCGAGCGTGCTGCGCAGGGTGCGCGGATCACCTACCTCGCGGCATCGCCGCTGGTCAGGGCGCAGGAGACGGCCGCACCCACGGCCGAAGCCCTGCACCTTGAGATCCACACGGATGAGCGCATCATCGAGGCCGAGAACTACTTCGAAGGCATGAAGGTCACCAAGGCGGAGCTCCGGAAGCCCAAGCACTGGCCGCACCTGGTCAACCCGCTCAAGCCGTCGTGGGGTGAGCCCTACAAGGCGCAGGCGGCCCGCGTCCGGGCCGCAGTTGAGCATGCCAGGCTCCGTGCCATCGAACTGGCCGGCGATGACTACGGGACGAACGGGCCCGAGGCCATCATGGTCAGCCACCAGCTCCCCATCTGGGCCACCCGCCTCAGCGCCGAGGGCCGTCCGCTCTGGCACGATCCGCGCAAGCGCGAGTGCACTTTGACGTCCATCACCTCGCTGGTGTTCGACGACGACGGCTCCCTCCTGCGCGTTGAGTACAGTGAGCCTGCTGCCGCCCTTCTTCCCGGTGCCGCCACCACCCCGGGAGCCTGACAGTGACGTATAACCCCCAAACCTCCCGCCGCAGCATGCTCGCCGCGGGTGGCGCCGCCCTGACCGCCCTGACCCTTGGCCTGTCCGCCTGCGCCCAGGAGGACGCCCTCGCCAAGCAGGCCAAAGCCGGAGACAACAAGAACTACGTTGCCGGCGACGGCTCGGTGACGGAGTTCGCCGCCGCCGACCGCAAGGCCGCCGTCGCCGTTAACGGCACCTTGTTTAACGGCACCGCGGTGACCCCCGCAGACTTCCAGGGCAAGGTGACGGTCCTGAACTTCTGGTTTGCCGCCTGCGCCCCCTGCCGGGTGGAAGCGCCCATCCTCGAGGAGCTGCACCAGGAGTTCACAGACCAGGGCGTGCAGTTCTTCGGCGTCAACCTCCGCGATGAAAAAGCCACCGCCGAGGCCTTCGACAAAACGTTCGGCCTGACCTACCCCAGCTTCGACGACAAGAACGGCGCCGTGCTCCTGGCCGTCTCCGGACTGGTCCCGCCGGGCGCCGTCCCCACCACGCTGGTCCTGGACAAGCAGGGCCGCGTTGCCTCCCGCGTGCTGGGTGAAATCCAGAAGGGCACCCTCAAAGCCCTCATTACCGCCGCCGTGGCAGAGTAGCGGCGGCCCCGGACCGTGAACAGCCCCTTCGCCGAAGCCATCCTGAACGGCTCGCTCCTGCTTGCCATCCCGGTGGCGCTGCTGGCCGGCCTGGTTTCCTTCCTCTCGCCCTGTGTGCTGCCCCTGGTGCCCGGCTACCTGGGCTATGTCACCGGCCTGAGCGGCGTGGACCTCGAACGCCAGAAGCGCGGCCGGATGCTCGCCGGCATCGGACTCTTTGTGCTCGGATTCTCCCTGATCTTCGTGCTGCTCGGCGGCGCCTTCGGCCAGCTGGGCACGCTGATCACCGGCTCCCAGAACGCCTGGATCACCCAGCTCCTGGGGGTCCTGGTGATCATCATGGGCGTCGTTTTTATGGGCGGCTTCGGCTGGCTGCAGCGTGACGCCAAGATCCACGCCAAGCCTCCGGCCGGCCTGTGGGGCGCGCCCCTGCTGGGGATCACGTTCGGCCTGGGCTGGGCCCCGTGCATCGGGCCCACCTACTCCGCGGTCCAGCTCCTGAGCCTGTCCGGCGGTTCCTCCGCCGCCAAGGGCGCCTTCCTGGCCTTTGTCTACAGCCTGGGCCTGGGCATTCCGTTCCTGCTGATTGCCCTGGCGGTCCGGCGCGGCATGGGTGTGATGTCCTTCTTCCGCAAGCACCGCCTGGCGATCCAGCGCACCGGCGGCGGCATCCTGATTGTGCTGGGCCTTCTGATGGCCAGCGGAGTCTGGGGCACCTGGGTGACCGGGCTGCAGTACTGGTTCCAAACCGATGTGAAGTTGCCGATCTGATGAGCGAGCGCGTGAAATCCAACAAGTTGTCCCCGGCCCCCGTCGCCGCCGCCAAGGCTGAGGCAGCCCTGCCCGCCCTTGGGCCGGTGGGGATGCTGCGCTGGGCCTGGACGCAGCTGACCAGCATGCGCACGGCACTGTTCCTGCTTCTGCTG
The DNA here is from genome assembly GCF_040812005.1 of Arthrobacter sp. HS15c. Classification (NCBI taxonomy): domain Bacteria; kingdom Bacillati; phylum Actinomycetota; class Actinomycetes; order Micrococcales; family Micrococcaceae; genus Arthrobacter; species Arthrobacter sp. HS15c. The sequence goes on along the minus strand of NZ_JBFOHM010000008.1, from coordinate 268,016 downwards.
CTGGCCGTCGCGGCGGTACCCGGTTCGCTGTTCCCGCAGCGCCCGGCCAACCCGTCCATCGTGACGCAATACATTAAGGACAACCCGGACTACGGGAAGCTGCTGGACACCCTCCAGCTCTACGACGTCTACTCCTCGGCCTGGTTCTCGGCCATCTATATCCTGCTGTTCATCTCCCTGATCGGCTGCGTGGTTCCGCGCGCCATCGCGCACTACAAAGCGTTGCGCTCCCAGCCGCCCCGCACCCCCAAACGGCTCTCCCGCCTCCCCGAGTACGGCACACTGGTGGTTCCCGCCGACGCCGGCCTCCCGGCGTCGGACGCCATCCGCAGCGCCGCGGGGCTGCTCCGGAAGCGCGGCTACCGCGTGGAGGTGAGGGACGACGACGGCGCGCGGCCGTCTTTGGGGGCCGAGCGCGGCTTCCTGAAAGAAGTGGGGAACCTGGCGTTCCACACCTCGCTGATCGGGGTCCTGGTGTCCGTGGCCGTGGGTGGCCTGTTCGGCTACAGCGGCCAGCGCATCCTGGTGGAGGGAGACACCTTCGTCAACACCCTGGTGGGCTACGACCAGTTCACCCCCGGCACCAACTTCCAGTCCAGCCAGCTGCAGCCGTACTCCATCCAGCTGGACAAGTTCGCCGTCACGTTCGACCGCGAATCCCAGGGGAAGTTCGGCCAGCCCATCGACTTCACCGCGGACGTCACCACCAAGGAAACACCCGACTCGCCCGCCAAGCAGGAGGTCCTGAAGGTCAACGATCCGGTGACCCTGGGCGGCACGAGCATCTACCTCACGGGCAACGGCTACGCCCCCGTGGTTACCATCCGCGACGGTGAAGGCAACGTGGCCATGCAGGGGCCCGTGGTGGCCAAGCTCCAGGGCGAGAACTACTACTCCTCCGTGGTGATCAAGGTGCCGGACGCCAAGCCCGACCAGCTCGGCTTCGCAGGCTTCTTCCTCCCCACCGCGTTCGTCACCGAGGAAGGCGTCTCCTTCAGCGGGGACCCCGAGCTGATCAACCCGCAGCTGACCCTGAACTCTTTCTACGGGGATCTTGGCCTGGATGACGGCGCCCCGCAGAACGTGTTCGAACTGGACGTCAAGGACCTGACTCCGCTGAACGCCCGCAACCTGGACGCCGGTGGCATCACCCTGGCGCCGGGCATGAGCTACACCCTGCCGGATGGCAAGGGGACCATCAGTTTCGACGGCGTGAAGCGTTACGTGGGCGTGGACATCCACCACAACCCCGGCCAGCTGTACGCCCTCATCTTCGCCCTGCTCGCCGTGGGCGGCCTCATCATCTCGCTCTACGTCAACCGCCGCCGCGTCTGGGTCCGCACTGGTTCCCACGAGGACGGCCGGACCATGGTGGAATACGGACTCCTCGCCCGCGGCGAGGACCACCGCCTGGCCGCCGAGGCGGCAGCGATCAGGAAGCTTCTCTCCGACGAGTGGCAGCTGACTGCCGAGGACGATGGCGCGGAACGCTCCGCCGGCACCCAGCAAACTCCCAGCCGCCAGGACGATAATGGCGCAGACTCTGTCTCCACCCCAGCTGGCCCCACCGGGCCGAAAAAGGACCAGTAATGCCCTTCGCCATCAACGAAACCATGGGCCAGTACAGCGAGCTGTTTATGCTGCTCGCCGCCGGCACGTACACCGTGGCCTTCATCGCCTTCGCCTGGGACCTGGCGAAGAGCAGCAAGGCGCTGCGCGCCGTTGACCTTAAAGCCGCCGAGGCAGAGCAGACCGCATCAAAGGTCCCCGTCGGCGCAGGGGTAGGTACGGCGGGTGCCGGCGCGGGCGCTCCTGCCGGCACTGACAGGACCGAGTCGCACCTTGCCGGACCTGCGGGCCGGGCTGAACGGCCGACGTCGTCCGCCGCCAAGCAGGCCGGCGGCGCCTCAGGTGCGGGACAGACCGCTGACGCGGACATGCGCTACGCAGCGGAACGCCGCGTCCCGGCGCGCGTCGCCGTCGCGCTCACCGTCCTTGGTGTGCTGATCCACGCGGCCGGGGTCATCACCCGGGCCCTGGGCGCAGGCCGGGTGCCATGGGGCAACATGTATGAGTTCCTCACCACCGGTGCCTTCGTGGCCGTTGCCGTGTTCCTGCTGGTGCTGATCCGCCGCGATCTGCGCTTCCTGGGTACGTTCGTCGTCGGCCTGGCCATCATCATGCTGGTGGCCGCCTCCGTGGCCTACTGGACTCCGGTGGGCCACCTGGTTCCGGCGCTGCAGAGCTACTGGCTGATCATCCACGTCTCCATCGCAGTGATGTCCTCGGCCCTCTTCACCCTCACATTCGCCATGTCCGCGCTGCAGCTTGTCCAGGCGCACCGGCAGAAGACTGTTGCCGCCGGCGGCGCTGACAAGCTCGGCTTCATGCGGCTGGTGCCGTCGGCGCTCAGCCTGGAAAACCTGTCCTACCGGATCAACGCCATCGCCTTCATCGGTTGGACGTTCACGCTGATGTTCGGTGCCATCTGGGCGGAGAAGGCCTGGGGCCGGTTCTGGGGCTGGGACACCAAGGAAGTGTGGACGTTTGTCATCTGGGTGGTCTACGCCGGCTACCTGCACGCCCGCGCCACCCGCGGCTGGACGGGCACCCGCGCGGCCTGGCTCTCGATCGTTGGCTACCTCTGTGTGATCTTCAACTTCACCATTGTTAACCAGTTCTTCAATGGCCTGCACTCCTACTCGGGCCTCTGAGCAGGGGCTTCTTTGCCGGACGCCATTCCGGCGCGGGGGAAAGTAAAATCGGTGTAGCAATAAGGGTGTCGCCGGCGAATCGGTAATGCTACCTTGGTGGAAGCTCGTCTGTGATGAAGCTCGCGGACGGCATGCTGCGTTTTTCTGAGGTGCCCATGAGCTACGTTCTCGCCATTGATGTCGGGACCAGTTTTACCGCCGCCGCTATAGCACGTACTGACCGGATTGCCCCGCCTGTTCCGGAGAGCCTCCCGCTGGGGCTCCGCGGAACGTCGGTGCCCTCCGTGATCTATTACCCGGAGGAAGGCCCCATCCTCGTGGGGGAGTCCGCGGAACGCCGCGGCCTCGATTCCCCGGACCGGGTGGTGCGGGAATTCAAACGCCGGATCGGAGACAACGTCCCGATCGCCGTGGGCACCCTCTCACTGCCGGCGGAAGAAGTCTTCGCCACCATGGCCGGCTGGGTGGTTGACCGGGCCGCGGAACGCGAAGGCGAACCGCCGTCGCAGATCATCCTGTCGCATCCGGCAGCCTGGGGCGGCCACCGGATCGCCGTCATCCAGGAAGCCCTCACCGCCCGGGGCCTCAACGACGTCATGCTGGTCAGTGAACCGGAGGCGGCAGCGCTGCATTACGCCTCTCAGGTGAGGGTGGAGGACGGCAGCACCATCGCCGTCTACGACCTTGGCGGCGGCACCTTTGACACGGCCATCCTGAAGAAGGCCGACGCCGGCCGCTTTGAATTCCTCGGCCGGCCCGAAGGGATCGAAGGCCTGGGCGGCGCCGACTTCGACGCGGCGGTCCTCCGCCACGTCGCGGCCCACACCGGGGAAGCGTTAACCGCCCTCGACCCCGCCGACCCGGCGGCGATGGCGGCGCTGGCCCGGCTCAGGCGTGAATGCGTGGAAGCAAAGGAAGCGCTCTCGGCCGACAGCGAGGCCAGCATTTCCGTGTTCCTGCCCGCCGTCCACCAGCAGGTGCGGCTGGTCCGCTCCGAACTTGAGGCCATGATCGAGGAACCCATCCGTGAGACGGTGGACGCCCTGGAACGTTCCCTCGACGAGCTCGGCCTCGGGGCGGATGACCTCACCGCGGTACTCCTGATCGGCGGGTCCTCGCGGATTCCGCTCGTGGCCCAGCTCATTTCGGAACAGCTGGACCGGCCCATCGCCGTGGACGCTGACCCCAAGTCCTCCATTTGCCTGGGTGCAGCGGTGGCCGCACTTCGTGTCCGGCCGGTTGCGGTGGTCTCGGCCGTGACGGAGGCCTCCGTCACGGACTGGGATATCAGCGCGGGCCTGGCCGCTGCCGTAGCCGCCATGGATCCCGCCTCCAAGGGAACCCTTCCAAAGGCTGCCTTGACAACCATTGCCCTGACAAACGTTGAGCCGCACGGGGACAACCGCCGTGCCAGCTGGTCCCGGAAGCCCGGGGCAGCTTTTGGCTCCTTGGCTGGCACCGGCGACTTGACCGTCGGTGCCAGGGGGCATTCGGGCGCCCATGCCGGGGCCCATGCACCTGGCGCGAAGGCCGGACAGCACAGCCCGCGGCCCACCGTCCGGCTTACGGCAGTGGCAGCCGCGGCGGCCATGCTGACCGTCCTCACTGCAACGACTGCACAAAGTCCCGTGGGGCTGGGCAGCCTCACTGCCATGTTCTCACCGCCGGGAGTGAGCTCAGCGAACGGGTCAGTGGCGGCCGCCGCCGCGGATCCGGGTGGCCCGGCTCCGGCAGGCGTTGGTGCAGCCGGAGCTGCGGCCGGCGCCGCGGGCGGGGCACAGGCTCCGCTGAGGGGCCTTGAAGCCAGCGCCAAGAAGTCTACGGACCAGCTCTCCACTACGGCCGGGTTCGAGGTAGCGGCATCGCCCACCAGCAGGCCATCCGACAGCCCGCCCGCATCAGGGTCCGCAGGCAGTGAAGGTGCCGGCGCGGCAGGAACCACACCAGACGGAACGGGTGTAGCAATGTCCGATCCAGCACAGGGGACCGGCGGATCCGGTACTTCCACGGAAACGCCGACAACGGATCCTGACCCCACCACTGACCCTGTGCCGGACCCGACGACGGATCCGCCTGCGCCGGACCCAGACCCGACAACGCCGGCGCCCGACCCGACGACGCCTGCGCCGGATCCGACGACACCCGCGCCGGATCCTGATCCAACGACGCCCGCGCCGGATCCGACGACGCCAGTGCCGGATCCTGATCCGACAACGCCGCCGCCCGACCCGACAACGCCTGCGCCCGACCCGACAACGCCCGCGCCGGACCCGACCACCGAGCCGCCTGCGCCGGAACCCACTGCTGACCAGGTCCCGTTAGAGCCGGTGATCTGACACATGGCAGGCGATGATCAGCCCTCAGCCCGGGAACTCCTCAACGGCCACCGGCGGGGGACGCACCTTCCGCCGTCGTATGCTTACGGCCCGGAACCGGCCGAGCCGTCAGCCCGGCCCGAAACGGACCTGCTGTCCCCGGGCAGTCCGCAGTACATGGCGCAGCAGCTTCGCGGCGAGAACGCCGCTGTCCGGGAACTCCTGCTGGCATTGTCGGTGGGCTTCAGCCTTCCCGGCCCGCTGCCCGCGGAACTCGGACGGAAGGTGGCGGGAGGGGACGTCGAGAGCCTCGATTCCCTTGTGGCAAGGGCCGAAGCCTCCGGGCTCCTCCTGCCTGACGGCACCGTCGTAGGGACTGCGCAGCATGCACTCCTGACCCTGACGCCCACAGCCAGGATCCACGCGCTGCAGCGCGAACTCGTAGGAAGCTTCGCCGCGGAGGGCCGCCCGCTCGGCGACTTCGCCCGTGAACTGGCACGGAGCGGCCTCGCTGACCCCCGCGTAGCGGCGGACCTGGAAGGGGCCGGAAATAAGGCTCTCGAGCGCGATCCGGGCCTGGCCGCCCAGCTCTATGACGAGGCACTCCTGGCGGGCGCCGATGAGTGGGCCACTGCGGCCCGCCGCGCGCATGCCGCGTCGGCCACCGGAGACCTGGATACCGCGGACCGCATCATCGAGGGCCTGTTCGTGCGCCCCGAACCCCCCGACCTCCGGCTCGCTGTGGACGTCGCTGCTGCCGTGTGGGCGCAGCGGGGAATGCTGGGCCGCAGCGCGGACGTCTACAGCTGGCTCGGCGCGGGAAAGATGGGACCTTCCGCGCCGGCTGCCGCCGTGGCCATGATCGGCTGCGGCAACCGCGCCGGAGCCGAGTCTATGTTCCCCAGCGGCTCGTCTCCGGCGTCTCCCACGCTCCTGGCCGTGGCGCAGGCCCAGACGGCCAAGGGCGTCCTGGAATCGCTGGCCGGGGACCCGCACCAGGGGCTTCCCCTCCTGATCCATGCGTCCGACATGATGAACGCGTCAGGCGCATCGGTCCCGTTCCCCGATACACCCGGTAGCCTCGCTGCGCTGGTGGCCCTGCACAGCGGTGAACCGCACCTGGCGGAGACCATCGTGCGGGCAGCCGTCGCCGCAGGCCAGGGCGGCGACGCAGCCAAGCCGAGGCTCTTTTTGCTCCAGGCGTGGTCAGCCATGCAGCAGGACAACCCCGAGGACGCCCGGCTGGCCATCAACGAAGCCTCAAAAGCCAACCACTGGCCACTGGTCCCACGCGATGAGTTCCTGTGCTCAGCCCTGGAGGTGGGCCTCGCACGCAGAAGCGGCGAAGTCCACGGCCTGGTCCTGGCGTGGGAACGCGCCCGGGAAGCCATGCTGCACACGTCCGTAGACCTGTACAGCCTGCTGCCGTGGGGCGAACTGATGATTACAGCCGCACGGCTCCGGGAGACAAGGCGGGTGTCGCATTACCTGGACGACGCGTGGAAGCTCTTGCACCGTCTTGGCGACCCCCCGCTGTGGGCGGTGCCGCTGCACTGGGCAGGCGTCCAGGCGGCGTTGCTGAACGAGAGCCCGGCAGACCTGGCACCGCATGCCACTGCCTTGGCCCGGGCGGCGAACCACAGCCATCTCGCGTGGGTGCTCGCTGCCGCCGGCAAGGCCTGGGTTTCGGTCCTCGCAGCAAACTTCCTGGCCTCCGATGTGGAGGCTGCCGCACGGGGCCTGAACGCCGTTGGAATGCCGTGGGAGGGTGCGCGCCTTGCCGGGCACGCCGCGGCCCGGGCGGACGAGCGCAAGGACATGGTGCGCCTGTTGGCCTGCGCCAGGGACCTGCACCCGCAGGGAAGCTCGGCCGGCACGGGCGCGTCCGGACCGTCGGAGGCGCGCAGCGTTCCCACTGCGGACAGCAACGGCAGCCAGCCGCCGGACGGCGGCGGATTGAGTGAGCGCGAAAAAGAAGTGGCGAGACTGGTGCTGGAAGGCAAGACGTATCGCGAGATCGGGGAAGCCATCTACATCTCCCCGCGGACCGCTGAACACCACATTGCCCGGATCCGCCGCCGCCTCGGAGCCGAAAACCGCTCCGACCTGCTGGTCCGGCTGCGGCTTGCCCTCGGGGCCGAAAACCCCCAACGGGAGTAAGCCCCTAGTACCCCTAACGGGGCCGCCGGCGATCCCCTAGCAGGGGACAGGACGGTAGGGGGAAGTGACCCGATGCCCGGTCTTTGGGTGGGACCGTACGTTTGATTCAAGCCCGGTAAACGACGCCAGGCCATCCACAACTCAGAGAAGATTTGAGGACACCCAATGCCTACACTCGCCAACGAGCTCGTCCAGTTCCTGATGAGCCTTTTCGGAAACCACCAAGCGGCACAGGAGTTCCTGGACGACCCGGAGCAGGCGCTGAGTAACGCTGGCCTCGGCGACGTCTGCTCTGCAGATGTCGATGCCGCCATGCCGGTTGTTTTGGACTACGCACCCATCACCCTCAATCACTCGTCCTTCGACCGGGAGTACAACACCGGCGGCAACGGCGCAGCAACCGGCCACAACGGTGGCGGTGCCACTCCTCCTCCGCCTCCCCACGGCGGCGGCGGACACCACGATGACCACGCGCACGCTGTCCAGCAGCTGCAGCACGTCGTCAACAACTACTCCTACACCTCAACGGTGGATGACCGCGACACCATCACCGACCAGTCCGTGAACCAGAACATCTGGGCCGACGGCGACGTCCGGCAGTGGTTCGACAACGACTCGGTGGTTGCTTCCGGTGACCGTGCCATAGCGGCCGGCGATGACGCCGACGTTTCGGATTCCAACAACATCCGCGACTCCTACAACACCGACAACTCCACGGACAATTCGACGGACAACTCGATCTACGCCGGCGGCGATGTCAACATCGGCAACGCGGACACCGACATCGACGACTCTTTCAACACCGATGTGGACGTCGACGTGGAGGATTCCTTCAACGACAACTCGGACAACTCGGATAACTCCGACAACTCCATCAACGATTCGTACAACGACAATTCGGACAACTCGACTGAGACCGATGTGGACGTCGACGTCGAGGATTCCTTCAACGACAACTCGGACAACTCCACTGAGACGACCACGGATAACTCCGACAACTCCATCGAAATCGAGGACACGTTCACGGACAACTCCGACAACTCCACCACCACGGAGGTCGAGATCGAGGACTCGTTCCAGGACAACTCGACTGAGGTGGCTGTTGCCGACTCGTTCAATGATGAGAGCACCGAGGTGGAGATCGAGGACTCCTTCCAGGACAACTCGACCAACACCGATGTGGATGTCGACGTCGATGTTGAAGATTCGGTCGTTGCTGGTGATGACGTAACTCTGTAGCGGCCAGTCCCGGGGTACCGGGAGTGCCCGGCAGGTGGCCCAGCACACCTGCCGGGGACTTCTCACGGGAACCAACGTCCATTTTCGAAACTTGTTGCAAAGGACTGCCAGTGGCTGAAACACCAATCCCCGGGGGCCTGGCAAAGACGCCAGACCTGGCAGGACCGGCAAGGCCCTCGACGCCCCCCACGGCGGCACAACTGGCAACGCTTGTGGAACAGGGCATCGAACTGGTCAGCGCCGGAGACCGCGCCGACCTGCGCAAGCGCCTGGACCAGACGCTCCGCAGGCTCCAGGACCCAAGCATCCGCGTCATAGTGGTGGGTGAATTCAAGCAAGGCAAAAGCAAGCTCATCAACGCTTTGGTGAACGCCCCGGTGTGCCCTGTCGACGACGACATCGCCACATCGGTGCCAACGCTGGTCCGGCACGGTGATCCGGCGTCGGCATCCGTCCTCCTGCCGCGGGCTGACGTGGAACCCGGCGACGAGGCCGCCCTCGAACGCCAGCCGGTCAACATCGCCGAACTCGCCACCTATGTTTCCGAACGCGGAAACCCCGGCAACGCCAGGAAACTCGTGGCCGCCGAAGTCTTCCTGCCACGCAAGGTGCTGGCAGACGGCCTGACCATCGTTGACTCGCCCGGCGTTGGCGGCCTGGGGTCCAGCCACACACTGACCACCCTTACCGCGTTGCCCACGGCAGATGCCATGCTGCTCGTTTCGGACGCTTCCCAGGAATACACCGAACCGGAGATCAGGTTCCTGAAGCAGGCCATGCGGATCACGCCGAGCGTGGCGGGTGTGCTGTCCAAGACCGACCTTTACCCGGAATGGCGCAGGGTTGCCGACCTGGACCGGGGCCACCTCTCCCTGGTGTCGCCGGACATCCCGCTTTTCCCGGTTTCCTCGGATCTCCGCCTGGAAGCCGCCCGGCTGCAGGACGGAGAACTCAACACGGAGTCCGGCTTCCCGGGCCTGATCGGCCACCTCCGGAACGAAATTGTGGGGAAAGCCGAACGGATCCAACGCCGCTCGGTGAGTCAGGACCTCCTCTCGGTCACTGACAACCTCCGCCTGTCCCTTCAGTCGGAGCTGGCGGCGCTGGAGGACCCGGAAGGAACACCCGCGATGATCGCCGGGCTGGAAGCTGCCAAACTTGAGGCCGACGACCTGCGCAAGCGATCAGCGCGCTGGCAGATAACCCTGAATGACGGCATCGGCGATCTTATAGCCGACATGGAATACGACCTCCGGGATCGGTTGCGTCGGATCCAGCGCGAGGCCGAGACCGCCATTGACCTGGGCGACCCGGGTCCCACCTGGCCACAGTTCTCGAAATGGCTGGAAGAATGCGCGGCAGCCGCAATTTCGGACACGTTTGTCTGGACGAGCGAACGGTCGCAATGGCTCGCAGCACAGGTGGCTGAGCACTTTTCCGAGGAGGAAGTTGCTCTCCCTGTGCTGCGCGTATCGGACACCGGGGACGTCCTGGATCCCGTGGACGACATGCCCCGGCTGGATGACGGGAAGATCCATCCGATGCAGAAGGTCCTGATCGGCATGCGCGGGTCCTATGGCGGTGTGCTGATGTTTGGCCTTCTCACCGGGATTTTCGGGATGGCGCTGATCAATCCGCTGTCCGTCGGTGCCGGACTGCTGCTGGGCCGCAAGGCGTACCGGGAAGACAAAGAGGCCAGGCTCAAGCGGAGGCAGGCAGAGGCGAAGACCCTGGTTCGCCGCCAGCTGGACGACGTGGTGTTCCAGGTAGGAAAGCAGCTCAAGGACCGGCTCCGGCTGGTTCAACGCTCCGCCCGCGACCACTTCACCGAAATCGCTGAAGAGCACCACCGCTCGCTCTCCGACTCTGTGGCCGCCGCACAGAAGGCCGCCACAACCTACAAGCTGGAAAGGGAGATGCGGATCCGGGACATCAAGGCTGAACTCAAGCGCGTGGATGCCCTGCACCGCATAGCCGAATCGGTGGCGGCCGAGCCGGTGGCAGCCAAATCGGTGACGGCCAAAGCAACGGTGAAGCCCGCAGGCACACCGGCCGCCACGCCACCGGCGGCCCCTGCAGCAGTGGTGGCCGGATGACGGAGGCTACCAGCGCCGGAGTGGCTGACCTGATCCGGGAGGCACGCGCCTTGTACCGCGATGACCCTGCGGCGACAGCAGCCCTGGAAGGCTACGCCACAAGGCTTGCCGAGCCCCTGCGGGTTGCCGTGGCGGGAATGGTGAAAGCCGGCAAATCAACCCTGCTCAACGCCATCATCGGCGAGGAGATCGCGCCCACCGACACCGGCGAATGCACCCGCATCGTCACCTGGTACCGGTATGGGCACTCGCCGCGGATCACCCTCTATCCTGTAGTCGGTGAGCCGCGCACGCTGCCCCTGAAGCGCGTTGACGGGCGGCTGGTATTCGTCCTGGGGACCGAACGTGCCCAGGACGTGGAGCGCCTGGTCGTGGAATGGCCTTCGGAGAGCCTGCGGGCCGTCACCCTGATCGACACACCGGGAATCGCGTCGCTGTCCGAGGATGTTTCTGCCCGGTCCGTCAGCTTCCTCACGCCGGGCGACTCGCCCTCAGAGGCCGACGCGATTATATACCTGATGCGGCATATGCATGCCTCCGACCTTCGGTTCCTGGAGTCGTTCCGGGACACCGAAGCCGGCCGATCCGGCACGGTCAATGCCCTGGCCGTGCTGTCCAGGGCCGACGAGATCGGTGCGGGGCGGATCGATTCCCTGCTCTCTGCCGGGGATATCGCCGAGCGGTATCGCCGGGACCACAGCCTGCGAAAGCTGGCATTGGGGGTGGTCCCGGTGGCTGGCCTCCTGGCGCAGAGTGCCCGGAGCATGCGACAGTCCGACTTCGAATCGCTGGCCCTCCTAGCCGGCATGGACCGGGCGGCCCGCGAGAAGCGGTTGATCTCTGCGGACAGGTTCCTGCGGTCCGGCGTGCCGGAGGGCCTTGGCGCCGAAGCCAGGGCCTCTCTGCTGGCGCGGTTCGGGCTGTTCGGGATCAGGCTGGGTGTGGTCCTGATCCGGGCGGGGTTCACGGATCCCACACCGTTGGCGCACGAACTTGCCAGGCGCAGCGGCCTTGACCCGCTGCTGGCCATGGTGGCCCGCCAGTTCCATTCCCGCGCTGACGCCCTGAAGGCACGCACCGCGTTGGTAGGCGTGGAAACCCTGCTCCGGACCTCGCCGCCGCCCGAAGGCGCAGGACACCTGGCGGCGGCGCTGGAACGGCTCCAGGTCAACGCCCACGAATTCCGGGAGTTGCGCCTGCTCGCTACCCTGCGCACCACCGGAACGTCACTCAACGAGGATCTGGCGGACGAAGCCGAGATACTGATCGGCGGCGCCGGCACCGCGGCGCATCTCCGGCTGGGCCTCGAACCGGAGGCCACGCCCGAGGCGGTCACCGCCGCGGCCCGCGAATGCCTGCGCCGCTGGCGGCTGGTCTCGGAAAGTCCCCTGACGGACCGTTCAGGGCAGGACGTATGCCGCGTGGTCATGCGCAGCTGCGAAGGCGTCCTCGCCGAGTCCGCCGCCCTGCAGCTGAACCACTAGCCCCGCTTCCGCGACCGCAGCCAGGCATTGCTGGCAGGCATGAACAGCAGCACCAGCCCCACGAATGCCATCAGCATCTGGGTCCCCCACAGCAGCCAGACATAACTGCCGCCGTCGCCCTCGGGAACAAGGAAGGCCTCCGCCACCAGCACCGCGCCCACATGGACGAGCAGCAGCGGAATCATCAGCCAGCGGACCCAGCCCTGCCGGGCGTTGACAATGGCCAGGGCGGCCGCCTCGAGGAGGATCACCAGCAGCATGGTGCCCATGCTGCCCCAGAAGACAATCGCCGAAGCGGCCGTCAGGGCATCGGCGTCGCCCCCGGGCGCCATCCCGTCCACTACTGCCCGCAGCCGTTCCAGGTGTGAATCACGGGTGAGGAAGGAACCTGCAAGCACGGCGAAACCGGCGACGAAGCTGAACACCCAGAGCGTTCCGGCCGCGCGGATTGCGCGCGGCGTGGGAGGCGCCACCACAATGGGCGCCGGTGAGGAATAGCTCAGGCCCGGACGCGGCGGCGGCGCGGGCGGACCGGATGGCCGGGAAGGGGCAGGCTGGGCGGGACCTGGTGACGCGGCTGGCTCACCTGACGGGGGTGCGGGCCGGGTGGTCCGCAGCTGCTGTTCTCCGTCGGGTTCGTGAGCCACGGGTGCTACTTCCGTTCGTCGGTATCGTGCGTGTCAGCATCCCCGGTGCTGGCGTCGCCGGCCGCTCCGCCGCCGGCGCCGCCCGTCCCACCGGTCCCGCCCGACCCACGGCCGCCGGCGTCCGGACCGGCGCCGGAAGAACCGCCGTCGGCCTTTGCCTCCAGCTCATCCTTGAGCTTCTTCAGGCGCGAGGCCTCCGCCTGGTTGCGGCGGCGGACTTCGAGGTTGCGGAGGAAATCGGGGTCGTCGTCCGGGGCGGTGGGATGGCTGTAGTTCTGCCGGACCGGCGGATTGCCGCGTGGACGGCCGATCAGGAGCCACAGAATGGCGCCCAGCACCGGCAGGACAATCATCACGATGATCCATGCGGGCTTGGAGATGCCCCGGGTGAGGCGTCCGTCAGTGCGGATCACGTCCACCAGGCCATACACAAAGATGGCGAGTACTGCGACGGCGAGAACCACACGGAAGAGCATGGCATTAAGTCTATCGTCCGGACGGGGCGGGCGTTCAGGCAGGACGGCTAAACTTGGATGGTGGCTTTCCTGAAATACTCCCTGATCCGGCTGGCGCTGTTCGCGCCGCTCTTTGTGCTGTTCCTCTACCTGGGCCTGGGGGCAGTGATGTCCGTCATCTGCGCCGCCGGCATCGCGTTCGCGGTCAGCTACCTGTTCTTCCAGCAACAGCGCGACGACGCCACCGCGGCCATGCGCCGCCGGTTCACCGGCAAGGCCAAGCCGCTGCGCACCGCCGGTGAGGTGGACGACGCGCAGGCCGAGGACGCCCTGGTGGACAGCAACCCGGACGTCACCATCAGCACGGATGCCAAGCCGGCAGGCCCCAAGCCCCCGGAACCGAAGCCTTCGGAACCCAAGGGCACCAACAGCTAGAAGCCGTGGCTGAGCACCAGTCCCAGTGAGAACAGCAGGCTGTAGCCGAGGTTGATCAGGCCGGTCTGCTTCAGCACCGGGATGAGGCTCTTGCGCTTGCGCCCGTTGATCATCAGCCAGGCCGGCATCAGGCAAGCGGGGATGAGCAGCAGGACGATCAGCATCCACGGACGCCCCGGCGCCAGGATGATCACCAGCAGGATGGCCACGGCCAGCATCAGCACGTAGCTTTCCCGGGCATGCTTGTCGCCGAGGCGCACCGCCAGCGTTTTCTTGCCGGCCTGGATGTCCGTGGGGATGTCGCGGACGTTGTTGGCCATCAGCAGGGCGCAGGCGATGAGCCCCGTTCCGATCGCGCCGATGATGGACGCAAGGTTGATCTGACCGGCCTGCGTGTACGTGGTGCCCAGCGTGGCCACGAGGCCGAAGAAGACAAACACAAAAACGTCGCCCAGGCCCATGTAGCCGTAGGGGTTCTTGCCGCCGGTGTAGCCCCAGGCGGCCATCACGCAGCCCAGTCCCACCAGGATCAGCCACCAGCTCTGGGTGATCACCACCAGCACCAGGCCAACCACCATGGCGGCGGCGAACGCGCCGAAGGCCGCATACTTGACGTGCTCGGGCTGGGCGGCGCCGGACCCGACGAGGCGCAGCGGGCCCACCCGGTCCTCATCCGTGCCGCGGATGCCGTCCGAGTAGTCGTTGGCGTAGTTGACACCGATCTGCAGGAGCAGCGCCACGAGCGCGGCCAGGACCGCGTTGAAGAGCAGGAACGAATCCATTTCGTAGGCTGCTGCGGTGCCGATCAGCACCGGGGCGATCGCCGCCGGCAGTGTGCGGAGTCGGGCGCCTTGGATCCATTGTGCGGCTGTGGCCACGGTAAGTACCTCGTGTTGGGTCGGGGTTCGGCGAATCGGTGACGCACCGGCCGCGAAGCCGCGGCCGGTGCAGGACTACTTTACTTTCCCTGGTGCAGGGAATTGAGCCGGCCGGTCATGGCCAGGCGGTCCGGCTTGCCGTTGGGCAGCATCAGCAGCTCCGGGGCGGTAAGGACGGTTTTCGGTGCGAGGAGCCCCAGCGTCCGGTGCCATTCCTGTTCAAGGACGACGGCGGGATCCCCGCCGGATGCGCCATGACCTGCGGCATCGCCCGGGGCGGCTGCGGCAAACCCAGGCGAGACGGCCACATAGGCGGCCACGGCCTGCCCCCACTCCGCGGACGGTACGCCGGCCACAAAAGCCGCCGTGACGCCGTCGGACTTCTCCAGTTCTTCCTGCACGTGCGCCGCGGAGACCTTGACGCCGCCGGTGATGATCACGTCATCGGCGCGGCCGAGGACGGTGAGCCGGCCGTCGGCGTCGAGGCTGCCGAGGTCGCTGGTGCGGTACCAGCGGACGCCGTCCTCCTCGAAGAAGACATCCGCGGTCTGGTCCGGGGCGTCCAGGTATCCGGCGGCGATGGTGTCGCCGCCCAGGAGGATGCGGCCGTCCTCGGCGATCCGGACGGCCGAGCCTTCCAGCGGGTAGCCGTCGTAGATGCAGCCGCCGCAGGTTTCAGCGGAACCGTACGTGGTGAACACCCGTACTCCGGCTTCGCGTGCCGCGTCCAGGAGCTGAGCTGACGCCGGGGCGCCGCCCAGAAGGACCCCGTTGAAGCGCCGCAGCGCCGACAGGGTTTCCGGGGACGGGTCCTCCAGGAGCCGCTGCAGCTGGGTGGGGACAAGGGAGGTGTAGCGGTGCTTGTCCGTCAGCTCCAGGGCCGCCGCGGTGAAGGCCTCCGGGGTGAAACCGTGCGACATGTCCATCACCCACGGGCGGGTGCCGGCGAAGAGGGAACGCACCAGGACCTGCACGCCGGCGACGTACTGCACCGGCAGGGCCAGCAGCCACTGGCCCTCTCCCTTGAGCGCGAACGCGGTGGCCATGGAGGAAGCGGCCAGTGCCTCCACTGTGAGGATGGTGGCTTTGGGGGTCCCGGTGGATCCGGACGTGCGGACCACGGCCACGGCGTCGTCGCAGCCGGGGGTCTCCACATGGCCCACCACCAGGCCGCCGTCGTCGCCGACGGAAAGTTCGACGGCGGGTCCCTCACCGTGGAGGGCGGCGGCCAGCGCCTTGAGGGCGGGGTCGATGTCTACGGGGCCGATATTCATGGGTCCGATGTTCATGGGAGTCCTGCCTTAGAAGTAGTGCGGGAAACGGGACCAGTCGGGGTCGCGTTTTTCCAGGAACGCCTCTTTGCCTTCTACGGCTTCGTCCGTCATGTACGCCAGGCGGGTGGCCTCGCCGGCAAAGACCTGCTGGCCGGCCAGGCCGTCGTCGGCGAGGTTGAAGGCGAACTTGAGCATGCGGATGGCCTGCGGGGACTGCCGGGCGATGTCGGCGGCGTACTCCAGGGCCACGTCCTCAAGCCGTTCGTGGTCCACGGCCTCGTTCACCGCGCCCATCCGGACCATGTCGTCGGCGGAATATTCGCGGGCGAGGAAGAAGATTTCGCGGGCTGTCTTCTGGCCAATCTGGCGGGCCAGCAGCGCCGAGCCGTAGCCGGCGTCGAAGCTGCCCACCGTGGCGTCGGTCTGCTTGAACTTGCCGTGCTGGCGGGAGGCGATGGTGAGGTCGGAGACGACGTGCAGGGAGTGGCCGCCGCCGGCCGCCCAGCCGTTGACGACGGCGATGACCACCTTGGGCATGGTGCGGATCAGCCGCTGGACTTCCAGGATGTGGAGCCGGCCGGCGCGGGCGGGGTCGATCGTTTCCTGGGTCTCGCCGTCGGCGTAGCGGTACCCGTCCCGGCCGCGGATGCGCTGGTCCCCGCCGGAGCAGAAGCTGTGCCCGCCGTCCTTGGGGGAGGGGCCGTTGCCGGTGAGCAGGACGGTGGCCACGTCCGGGGTCATCCGGGCGTGGTCCAGGGCGCGGTAGAGCTCGTCCACGGTTCCGGGGCGGAAGGCGTTGCGTACTTCCGGCCGGTTGAAGGCGATCCGGACCGTGGGCAGGTCCCTGGTGACGGAACCATCCGCGGCACGCTCCACCTGGCGGTGGTACGTCATGTCCTGGAAGTCGTCAAAGCCGGACACTGTGCGCCAGCGGGACGGATCAAAAACGTCGGACACCTTGGCGGGGAATTGGTTGCTCACCGGACAAGTCTAGTAATCGGCCCAGCTGATGCAGAATCCCCTCTGTCCCGGCCCGGCAGTCCGCGAAGCGTGGAGGTTCAAGCAATCCGCGGCAGTCTGAATATTCAGTCCCATGCGTCCAAACTACGACGGCGGCGGGCCGGCCGGCAGGGTAGGCACTCCCTTCTCCATCGTTGGAAATTGTGTGTACGTTATCTTGACATATTGTCATGACATGGATCACAGTTGGGGGAGGAAAGGCTTTTCCGAATCGTTGGCACTGCGGCCTCCGGGCCCGCCGCCAGCATCTTCCAGCCATGCCCCGCAGGCACGGCACGCATCGTGAGACAGGACAGAGCATTGTCAGAGCAGACAAGAATCTCCAGCATCAGCCGCAGGCAGTTCGGACTGACGGCCTTTGGCCTCTCAGCCATCGCCGTCGGACTTTCAGCCTGTGGGGGCGGCGGAGGCGGTACAACTGACGGCGGGGCCAAAACCCTTCAGCTGGTCCTTTCCGGCGACACCAACCAGGGCGGGGCGTTCGCCGCAGCCGCCGCCAAGTACAAGGAAGCCACCGGCATCACCATCGAGGTAGTGGACGTTCCAACCGCGGACATCACCACGAAGCTCAAGAACGCCGCCACCGCCAACGACCTCCCGGCCCTGGCCCGCGTCACCGGCCTCGACCCGCTGTGGGTCAACCAGCTCCAGGACCTCACGGACATCGCCAAGTCCCGGAAGATCGACGAAAAGTTCCTGCAGGAAGCCCCGGACGGAACCATTCCGGCCATCCCGTCCGACCTCACCGCCGTCGGGCTGTTTGTGAACAAGAGCCTCTTCGCCAAGGCCGGAGTGGCGTTCCCCACGGCCATCGAGGACGCCTGGACCTGGGACGAGTTCGTCGCTGCCGTCAACGAGGTCCGCGAGAAGGCCGGCGCCAAGTACGGCGTGGTGATGGACCGCTCCGGCCACCGCCTGCGCGCCATGATGTACGAATTCGGGAGCAGCGCCTTCGCCAAGGAAGGCGACAAGTACGCAGCGGACGACGAAGCCGTGGAAACGCTCGAATACTTCCAGAAGCTCAACGACGACAAGACCATGCCCAAGGCCGTCTGGCTCAGCGGCGAGGACGGCAACGCCATGTTCAAGAGCGGCCAGGTTGCCGCGTACTACTCCGGCAGCTGGCAGGTTGCCGACTTCAACAAGAACATCAAGGACTTCGAATGGATGTCCGTGCCGCTGCCCAAGAAGGAAGCCAACGCCACCAACCTTGGCGGCGGATTCATGATCGCCTTCAAGGACACCGGCGCCGATGAGGAAGCCAAGAAGTTCATCGAGTGGTTCTACGACGACGCCAACTACACGGAGTTCGCCAAGCTTGGCGGGTACCTGCCGGTCAAGGCAGACCTTAAGGTTGACTACCCGTTCCAGCAGTCCTCCTTCGAGCTGTACCAGAAGCAGATTGCCGGCAACGAGGCCAAGGGTGACAACGCCATCAAGCGCGTGGTGGCCGAGGCCTACGCGGAGACACCGTTTTCCGGGGACCCGCTGCGGGAGGAAACCGTCAAGATGCTCGGCGGCAGCCAGGACGCCAAGACCACGGTGGAAAACATCGTGAAGCTCTACAACGGTGCCTGATCGGTGGCTAATCCAACATTGAGCTCTACGGTGACGCCGGGGAAACCCGGCACGGGCGCCGTGCGGAGCAAATCCCAGATGAAGCGGCACAACCGCTACGTCCTCGCGCCGCTGATCCTGATCGGCGTCAACGTGGTGCTCTTCCTGGTGTTCTTCGTCTGGCCCGGTGCGCTCGGACTGATCTACTCCTTCACGGACTACCGCGGTGTGGGCAAGCTGAACTTCATCGGCCTGGCCAACTTCCAGAAGCTTTTCGCGGACAGCACGTTCTATGCCGCGCTGAGCCGGACCTTCCTGTATACGGTGTTCTCGGTGCCGCTGGTTTATGTGTCGTCGCTGGGCATTGCGGCGCTGCTGGTCAGTAAGGCCACCAGGGGCCGCACCGCCGCGAAGGTGATCATCTTCCTTCCCTGGCTGATCTCCCCGATCGTGGTGGGTGTCATCTGGAAGTGGATGTTCGGCCAGGACTTCGGCTTCGTGAACTTCGTGATCTCCACGCTGGGCGGCAGCCCGGTTCCGTGGTCCAGCAACGGAAACCTGGCCCTGATGGTGGTCATCTTCGCCTCGGCCTGGGGCGGCACCGCCTTCAACATGCTGCTGTTCATCGCGGCGCTGAAGAACATCCCGGAGGCGCTGCTGGAGGCGGCCGAGCTGGACGGCGCCAACGCGTGGCAGCGGTTTCGGCACGTTACGCTGCCGGGCATCGCGCCGACGTCGTTCATGGTCATCCTGCTGTCCACCATCCACGCCATGAAGGAGTTCGCCATGATCCAGGCGCTGACCAACGGCGGCCCGGGCACGGAGAACACCCTGATCGTCCAGTACATCTACAAGACCGGCTTTGAGCAGTCCAAGGTGGGCTACGCGAGTGCCGCGTCGATGGTGCTGATGGTGGTCCTGCTGGCCATCGCGCTCATCCAGCTGCGCTTCAACAAGAAGAAGGGCTGACCCATGGCAACCGCTGCCAACCTGCCTCCCGCCGTCGCCGAAGAGTCCGCCCTCGGCGCCGAGAAGGCCGCCGCCGGTACGGCCAAACGCAACAACCGGGAGGGCCGGACCAAGCTGTCCGCGCCCCTGACCGGTGTGCTGTGGCTGATCGTGGCCATCTACGCACTGCCGCTGCTGTGGTTCCTGCTCAGCTCGTTCAAGCCCGGCAGCGAGCTGTTCAGCTATCCGCTGTCCATGATTCCGCGGGAATGGACGTTCCAGGGCTTCTTCGACGCCTGGGAGCGGGTGGACTTTGCCCGGTACTTCCTGAACACCGCCACGGTTTCGCTCGTGACCACCGTGCTCACCGTGTTCTTCAGTGCCTGCACCGGCTACGCGCTGGCCAAGTACAACAACAAGGGCACCCGGCTGTTCTTCGTGTGCATCCTGGCCACCACCATGCTGCCCACCGAAGTGATCCTGAACCCCACGTTCTCGGTGATCCGCGACCTTGGCCTGTACAACTCGCTGGCCGGCATCATCGTGCCGTCCGTGCTGACGGCCACGGGTGTGTTTATGTTCCGCCAGTTCTTCCTGACGGTTCCGGATGACCTGCTGCATTCGGCCCGGATCGACGGTGCCAGCGAGCTGGCCATCTTCTTCCGGATCATGCTGCCGCTGTCCAAACCCATCCTGTTCACGCTGGCCATCTTCTCCTTCCAGTGGCGCTGGAACGACTACATCTGGCCGCTGATCGTGCTCAATGATCCTAAGTGGTACACCCTCCAGGTGGCACTGCGCAGCATCGTGGGCGCGGAGAACATCGACTGGCCGGTGCTGCTGGGCGCCTCGGTGATCTCCATCCTGCCGCTGGTGCTGGTGTTCGCCGTATTCCAGAAGTACGTGCTCAACGCCGACGTCTCGGCCGGCCTGAAGGACTAGACAGTGATCGTTGTGAAGGACGGGATAGTGAACCAGCCGCAGGCATTGGCCGCCGACGCCGCGTTCCTTGGCGGGCTGGTGCAGGCCGCGGACGCCTACGTGGACGCGCTGCTTGAAACCGACGACGGCGGCGTGGCGGCTCTTCCGCACCGCGCTGCCATGAGCCGGCTGCTGGCCCTGGCCACGGTGTACACGGAAACGGGGTCCGCGCACCGCGGTGCCGCGGAGCTTCCCGCGGCCATGGCCGCCTGCGTGGCGCGGCTGGAGCACCTGCAGGGGCCCACCGGCCTGTTCGACGGCACCAACCTGAGCTCGCCGCCGGACTCGGCCTTCACCATCAACGACGCCTGCATGGCGCTGGAGATCATCGGCGCGTCCGGGGACGGCGGGGTGGACGACGGCGGGGCGGACGGCGGTCTGGCAGACGTACGATGGCGGCTGCGCGCCGTCGTCGGACGCATCACTGATGCGCTGGTCACCGGGGGAGTGCACACCCCCAACCACCGGTGGGAGCTGTGCGCCGCGCTCGCACGGATCCATGCGCTGCAGGGGCGCGAGGGCAGTCCCCGTCCGGAGATTGCGGAGCGTATCGGGCAGTGGCTGGCCGAGGGGATCGACCAGCTGCCGGACGGCATGTATTCCGAGCGCAGCCCACTGTATGCCACCGCGGTCACCAACCCGTCGCTGCTGGCCATCGCCGACTACGCCGGCCGGCCCGAGCTGCTGGAACATGTGCGGGGGAACCTGGCCGCGTTCCTGCCCTGGTTCAACGCCGACGGCAGCACCGAGTCCCTGTTCTCGCGCCGCCAGGACCAGTGGTTCACGTTCGGCGGCGAGGCCTTCCAGCTGCTGTACCGCCGGCTGGCCAACCAGGACGGCCGTGCGGACTTCGCCGCCGCGGCCGCCTGGCTGCGGCAGTTCCCGCTGCTGGAACCGGCCAAGGCGCTGGCCAGGACACGCCTTGATCCGTGGCTCGGGCTCGAGCTGCCTGCTGCCCACGACGGCGGCCTTCTTCCGCCCGTCATGGCTCCGGACCGCGCCGCGCTCGCCAGCTGCGGGATCCAGCGGTTCTGCGCGGCCGGAAACGTGGTGACCGTCTACGGCGGCTGCGACGACCTGGTGCCGGGCGTGGTGTCAGGGCTTTCGAGCAACCCCACCTTCCTGCGCCTTGCCCACGGCGACGCCGTGCTTACGGACGTGCGGCTCTCGCGCAGCTTCTTCGACCTGGGCCCGTTCCGGAGCCAGTCGGTCAGCGCCGGTGCCGATTCCGGCGCCGGTACCGTCCGCCTGAGCGAGGAACAGCGGGCGAACTTCTACCTGCCCCTGCCGGCCGAAAAGCACCGGGAGGACGGCATCTACGCCCTGGGGCACGAGGGCCGCTTCAGCGCCAGCATGGACTTTGGTAACCGGCCCACGGTGGAGCACCGGCTGGCCACGGCCATCACCATTCACACGGGCGGCGGCGCCGGGGGCGATGTCGTCGAGCTGGAGCTGGACTTCGACGGGGCGGACACGTCGTTCGCGCTTGAGCTGACCTTCCGTCCCGGTGGCGAGCTGACCGGGGCGGCGGGTCCCGCCGTCGTGCCTTCCGGTGCTGCCGGCGGATCCGGCGGAGAGGCGTTCCAGCTGACATCGGGAACGGGAAGTTACCGGGTGGGGGACGACGTCATCGAGTTCGGTCCGGGCATCCCCGCTGACCCCGACAACCCGCCTGTGTACAACCCGGGTGAGGCCTACCGGTACCTTGCCGGGTCCAACGCCACGGACGGCGTCAGGGTCTACATCACGGGCCGGACCCGCGGGATCCACCGCTTCACGCTGCGCGGACGGAGCCTTTCCTAGGGTTGGCCCCTAAGCCTGGACCTGCTGGAGCTGCTCGAACAGCTCCGGCGGGATGGCGTAGATGAACACCACGGCCAGCAGGTTCTTGGCGGCGTGCACAAAGTAGGAGAACATCAGGTTTTTCCCCGTCCACACGTACACGAACACCAGCATGGCGCCCATGGCCAGGTAGGGGAGCAGGGCCGTGAACGTCATGGCTTCCTGGCCTGCGATGTGGATGCCTGCGAACAGAATCACGGATAACGCGCAGCACAGCCAGATGTTGAGGCGGCGACTGAGCTTGCCGATCAGCAGGTGCCGGAAGATGTACTCCTCCACGAACGGGCCGATTACCACCAGCACCGGGATCATCAGCCAGGCCGGAACCTGCTGCATGAGCGTCTGCAGGCTGGCCTGATTCGCTGAAGTCCGGACGTCGCCGCCGGCCGCCACCACGAGGGCGGTGAGGATCATCATGGCCACCACCGCCGCCGGCACCATCATCAGCGTGAACCACGGACGGGTGGCCAGGACGCGGAGGTCCCGGGCCACCACCCGCCTCGCCGCGAAGAGAGCCAGGGTGCCCACGCTGCCGTAGATAGCCAGGTTGATCCAGTAGGACGCCACGGCAGGGCTGGGAGCCAGTTGCCGCAGGAACGGCAGGAGCAGTTCCCCGGCCAGGGCAACGAACGCCCCCACCGCAACGTAGAGGCCCAAGGTGCCCAAATCGAGGCCGGTGAACCGGTACAGCTCAGGCTGCGGAGCCGGTGGCCGCCGGTGTGTCGTGGTCATACGTTCAGCCTAGCTCCACCCCAACTAGGTAGCAGTAGGTGTCGTTTTGAGCACTGAAAACGACATCTGCTGCTACCTGGTTGGGAGGGGGAGGCTCGGAAACGTGCGGCGGGCGTCACATTGCGGGGGCGGTTCGGCGTCCCGTAGAATGTTCGGCATGCCTAACTTTCTGTTTCGGCGCGCCAAAGTAGCCGCCCGAACGTTCGCCCGGACATCCGCGGCGTTCCGCGCTGCCGGCGCTTCCGCCGTCGTCCTCCTCTCCCTGACTCTTGCTGCCTGCGGCGGTGACGCGGGCGGTGGTGCCGCCGGCGGCGACAAGCCCGTGGTCCTGACCACCTTCACCGTGCTGGCCGACGTCGCCCGGAACGTTGCCGGGGACAAACTCACCGTGGAGTCCATCACCAAGGCAGGCGCGGAGATCCACGGCTACGAGCCCACCCCGGGCGACATCCGGAAGGCCTCCAAAGCCGACCTCATCCTGGACAACGGCCTCAACCTCGAAGCCTGGTTCGCCCAGTTCGTCGAGGGCCTGGACGTGCCCCACGCGGTGGTGAGCGACGGCGTGGAGGTGATGTCCATCAGCGAGGACTCCTACCAGGGCAAGCCGAACCCGCACGCCTGGATGTCGCCGGTGAACGTGCAGATCTACGTGGACAACATGGTGAAGGCCTTCAGTGAGCTTGACCCGGACAACGCCGCGGCCTTCAAGGCCAACGGCGACGCCTACAAGGCCGAACTGCAGGCTGTGCAGGACGAGATGAAGACCAGCCTCGCCGGGCTCCCGGAGAACCAGCGCGCCCTGGTGACCTGCGAAGGCGCCTTCTCCTACCTTGCCCGCGACGCCGGGCTCAAGGAGGTCTACATCTGGGCGGTCAACGCCGAGCAGCAGGCCACCCCGCAGCAGATCACCCGTGCCATCGAGTACGTCAAGGCCAACCAGGTCCCTGCCGTGTTCTGTGAATCCACGGTGTCGGATGCCCCCATGCAGCAGGTGGTCGGTGCCACCGGAGCTACGTTCGGCGGCGTCCTGTACGTGGACTCATTGTCCGAGGCGGACGGACCCGTGCCCACCTACCTGGACCTGATCAGGCACGACGCCGACCTCATCACCAAGGCACTGGCCGGGGCAAAACCATGACTGCCCCCGCCATCCTGGTCGAAAACGTCACCGTCCATTACGGCGAAGTCCTGGCGCTCGATTCCGCGTCCCTCAGCCTCGATGCCGCCAGGATCTGCGGCCTGATCGGCATGAACGGCTCGGGTAAATCCACGTTGTTCAAGGTGATCATGGGAATGGTCAAGCCCGACGCCGGCACTGTACTGATCGGCGGACAGTCACCGTCGAAGGCGCGCAAGGAGGGCGGGATCGGCTACGTGCCGCAGAGCGAGGACGTCGACTGGCAGTTCCCGCTGTCCGTCCGCGACGTGGTGATGATGGGCCGCTACGGGCACCAGGGATTCACCCGGCGCCCCTCCAAAGCGGACCGCGCCGCCGTCGACGAAGCCCTGGACCGGGTGGAGCTGGGCGAGTTCGCCGGGCGCCAGATCGGCCAGCTGTCCGGCGGGCAGAAGAAGCGGGCGTTTGTTGCCCGCGGCATCGCCCAGGGCGCCACCATGATGCTCCTGGACGAACCCTTCGCCGGCGTGGACAAACGCTCCGAGGCCACCATTAGCCGGCTGCTGCGCGAACTCGCCTCCGACGGCTGCACGATCCTGATCTCCACCCACGACCTCCACGCCATGCCGGCCCTGTGCGACGAAGCCGTGCTGCTCATGCGCCGCGTCCTGATGCACGGCGCGCCGGAACTGGTGCTGCAGCCGGAGAACCTCGCCATGGCGTTCGGACTGGACGTGCTGAACCGCGACCTCCCGGTGTCCGATGCGGAATCCGATCCCGAATCCGATGCCGCCCGCGCCGAGAACAGGGGCTGATCCGTGGACTTCCTGGACATCCTGCTTGAACCGCTGAGCTACGACTTTATGGTCCGCGCCATCGTCACCACCGCGCTCGCCGCCGTCGTCTGCGCTGTCCTCAGCTGCTGGCTGGTACTGATCGGCTGGTCCCTGATGGGCGACGCCGTCTCCCATGCCGTGCTCCCGGGGGTTGTGCTGGCCTACATCGTCGGCGCCCCCTTCGCGTTGGGCGCCCTGGTGTTCGCGCTGATCGCAGTCACCCTGATCGGGGTGGTCCGCAACACCAGCCGGGTGAAGGAGGACGCAGCCATCGGCATCGTCTTCACCTCGCTGTTTGCGCTGGGCCTGGTGCTCATCTCCGTCACGCCCAGCCAGACGGACCTGAACCACATCATCTTCGGCAACCTGCTGGGCGTCAGCATCCCGGACCTCATCCAGGTGCTGGTGCTGGGAGTGGTGGCGTTCGCGATCCTTATCCTGAAGCGCCGCGACCTGACCCTCTATGCCTTTGACCCCACGCACGCCCACGCCATCGGACTCTCCCCGAAACGGCTTGGCGCGCTGCTCCTGGGGCTGCTGGCGCTGACATCGGTGGTGGCGCTGCAGACCGTGGGGGTGGTGCTGGTGGTGGCCATGCTCATCATCCCCGGCGCCACCGCCTACCTGCTGACCGACCGCTTCAACCGCATGCTGGTCATCGCCCCGGTGGTCTCGGCCGTGTGCTCCATCGCCGGAATCTACCTGAGCTACTACCTGGACACCGCCTCGGGCGCCATGGTGGTGCTGACCCAGGGCGTGGTGTTCGCCGCCGTCTACCTCTTCAGCCCGCGTCAGGGACTGATCGGGACCCGGCTGGCGAAGGCGCGGCGCAGGAAAGCTGTGGCTCTCGCCGGATAACTGTTCCCGCCCGTAAGGTCCGACGGCGGCACCCGGCCCGGGTGCCGCCGTCGCGCTGTTGTTCAGCTTGACGCCGCGGCGTCGGGCGGGGCAGGCTGGTGCGATGAAGTCCTAACCAGCAGCCCGGCCACGCCGGACTGTTTCCGAAAAACCAGGGCCGCCGTCGAGCGCTGGATGAACCGTCCGGTTCAGCCCCGGCGGCCACACCACGGAACACTGCGAGGACTTCCCTTGACTGAACACCTGAACCTTTCCGACGTCTCCCACGGCTACGGCGACCGCCAGCTCCTGGACCGCATCAGCCTGGTCATCAATGCCGGTGAGCACGTGGCGATCGTGGGCGAAAACGGCGCCGGCAAATCCACGCTGCTCCGGATCCTGGCCGGCCTCGAAACCCCCGACGAAGGTGCTGCCGCCAGCCATGGCCGGGTGGGCTACCTCGCCCAGACGCACGGCCTGCCGGAATCCTTTACGGTGGGCGCGGCCGTCGACGCTTCGCTGGAATCGCTGCGTGCCCTTGAGGCGGAGCTTGACCGGCTGGAGGCCGGGCTGGCCGATGCCGAGGACGACGAGCTGGAAACCTACGGCCGGCTGCAGACCGAGTACCAGCTACGCGAGGGTTACGCCGCCGAGTCCCGCGTGGAGGCCGCACTGGACCGGCTGGGCCTGGGCGGCCTGGACCGGAACCGGATTCTGGGGTCGCTGTCCGGCGGCGAACAGGAGCGCGTGGCGCTGGCCTGCGTCCTGGCCGATCCGGCGGACATCCTGCTCCTGGACGAGCCCACCAACCACCTGGACGCCCGCGGCACCGCCTGGCTGGAGGACCGGCTCGCCGCGCACCGCGGCACCGTGGTGGTGGTGTCCCACGACCGCGTGCTGCTCCGCAAGGTGGCCACCACCGTGATCGAAGTGGACGCCGAGCGCCGTGCCGTGACCCGCTACGGCAACGGCTACGACGGCTACCTCCGCGAGAAGGCCGCCGAACGCCAGCGCTGGGTCCAGCAGTACCACTCCTGGATTGATGCGATGGAGGCCGAAAAGCTCCAGGCGGACACCGTGGCCGGGACCATGGGCTACGGCCGGAAGCGCGACGGCGACAAGATGAGCTTCGGCTTCAAGGCCGGCACCTGGCAGAAGGCCGCGAGCAGCAAAGTACGGAACGCCCAGGAACGCCTGCGCCGGCTCGAAGCCAGCCCCGTGGACCGGCCGCCCGTGCCGCTGCGGCTGAACGCGGACCTGGCGCTGGACCCCGCGGTTCCTGCCGGGGCGCCGTCCGGGGACCCCGCCGGCGCGGCGCAGGATGGCGCGCCTATTCTGGCTGCCCGCGGCGTGAGCGTGCCCGGCCGGCTGGGAACCACCGACTTCCAGGCCGGCGCCGGCGAGAAGATCCTCATCACCGGGCCCAACGGCGCAGGCAAGTCCACGCTGCTGTCCGTCCTGGCCGGGACCCTGCAACCCGCCGGCGGCTCGGTCGAACGGCCCGAACGGATCGGCTACCTGCAGCAGGAACTCGAACTGCCGCAGCGGCCCGCGCTCCGGCTGCTGCCCGCTTTCGCAGCAGGGCTCGGCGGGAACATTGACGAGCATGCCGAGGCGCTCCTTCGCCTGGGGCTGTTCCGCACCAGCGAATTCCACGTCCCAGTGGGCAGCCTGTCCGCGGGCCAGCAGCGCCGGCTCGCACTGGCCCGGCTCCTGCTGGGCGGCTACGGCACCCTGATCGTAGATGAGCCGACCAACCACCTGGCGCCGGTCCTCGTGGAACAGCTGGAGGCGGCGCTCGCGGAATTCGCGGGGACACTGGTGATGGTCAGCCACGACCGCGCCCTCCGGGAGTGGTTCGCGGGGTGCGCGCGGAGAAGCCGCGAGGCGACCCGCGGCCAGGCACCCGGTGCCCACCAGGGCACCCAGCCCGGGAACGCCGCCGTCGGGCACTGGGTCCGGTATTCCATGGACAAGGGCGTGCTCGCGCCGGCCTGAGACGACGGGCCCGCGGAAACGGTGAGGTTTGCGTTAAAGGAAAGTTACGCAGCGACCGGCAGGCGGAAACATCGGCGGCGGAAGATAGGCCAATACCAGTCTTCCCGCCGGCCGAAAGGATCTGTCCGTGATCGCCAAGAACCTTTTCCTGCAGGGCATCTTCCCGTTTGAGGGCACCGGGCTGGAGAAACCCGTCCCGATCCACAGCGAGCTCTCGCACTACGTTCCGGACGGAGTGATCAACCAGGCCCTGTATTTCCGCGGCGGCAATTCCAGCAGTGAACTGATCACGGTGGTCCTGATGCGGAACGGCGTGCCCATGCGCTATTTCCCGATCGGCGCCAAGAGCGATGTCCATGTGCCGCTGCGGGTGGTGGAGGACATCGAAGGCGGCTCGGTGGTGGAACTTTATCTCGCCGCCCCGGACGGTATTGGGGGATCCGTGGTGGTGGATTTGGGCATGGTGGAGCACTGATGACCAGCGTGCTGGACCGGCCGCACGGCAGGCACGCCGGCGCCCCGCCGCGCCGCCGGCTGGTGGTGGTCGGCAACGGGATGGCCGGCGCCCGGGCGGTGGAGGAGATCCTCGCCCGGGGCGGCGCGGACCAGTTCGTCATCACGATGTTCGGCGACGAGCCCTACGGCAACTACAACCG
Source organism: Arthrobacter sp. HS15c (assembly GCF_040812005.1). NCBI lineage: Bacteria > Bacillati > Actinomycetota > Actinomycetes > Micrococcales > Micrococcaceae > Arthrobacter > Arthrobacter sp. HS15c. Next base: position 239,795 of record NZ_JBFOHM010000008.1, on the reverse strand, counting down.
GATCATGCTCAGCCACGTCCTCTCCGGCGAGGAAAGCGACGCCGACATCTTCCTGAACGCGCTGTCCTGGTACCGCGAAAACAGCATCACGCTGCACGCAGGCGTCCGCGTTGACCGGATAGACAAGGTCACGAAGCACGTCTTCTCCAACGACGGCAGGGTAACGCCGTACGACACCCTCATCATCGCCACCGGGAGCCGCTCGCACATGCCGCCGATGGACGGTCTCCATACACCTGGCGGGTCCGTGAAACACGGCGTGTTCGGCTTCCGCACCATCGATGACACCCGCAAAATGGTTCAGCACGCCCAGCAGGAGCACCACCGCCGGGCCGTGGTGATCGGCGGCGGCCTGCTGGGCCTCGAGGCGGCCTACGGCCTGAAAAGCCACGGCATCGAGGTGGAGGTGGTCCACTCGGGCGGGCACCTCATGAATGCGCAGATGGGGTCCGACGGCGGTGCGGTGCTGCGCAGGAGCGTGGAGGCCCTCGGCATCCGGGTGCATACCTCCAGCCGCACCACCGCTGTCCTCGGTACGGACCGGGTCAGCGGCGTGAGCCTCCGCGACCGGGACGACATCGCCTGCGACATGGTGGTGGTGGCAGCCGGGATCCGGCCCAACGTGGACCTGGCCGTCCTGAGCGGGCTGCCGGTGGAACGCGCCATCGTGGTGGATGACCGGCTGCGGGTCCAGGACGAGGACGACATCTATGCCGTGGGGGAGTGCGTCCAGCACCGGGGTGAGGTCTACGGCCTGGTGGCGCCGCTGTGGGAACAGGCCGTGGTGCTGGCCAACCACGTGACCGGTGCCGATACGTCGTCGGCCTACCTCGGCTCGCGTACCGCCACCAAGCTCAAGGTGGCCGGCGTGGAGGTCGCGTCCATGGGGCTGCACGGCCCCGAACTCGAGACCGACGAGCACATCGTGTTCTCCGAGCCCAGCCGCGGCATCTTCAAGTCCATCGTGGTCCGCGACAACAAGATGGTGGGTGCCACGCTCCTGGGCGACAGCCGGAAGGTGGCGTACCTGACCCAGGCCTACGACCGCGGGCTGCCGCTGCCGGAGGAGCGGATCGCGCTGATGTTCGACGTCGGCGGGCCGGGTGAGGACGTGGGCGTGGCGGAGCTCGACGACGGCGCCCAGGTCTGCAACTGCAACGGCGTTTCGAAGGGGGCCCTCGTGGCCGCCGTGAAGGGCGGCTGCACTACGGTCTCCGGCGCCATGGACGCCACCCGGGCGGGCAAGGGCTGCGGTTCCTGCAAGCTGCTGGTGAAACAGGTGGTGGAATGGGCCGCGGACGGCGCGGTGGAGGAGGACCCGGCGGCCAGCTACTACGTGCCGGGGATCCCGCTGGACAAGCCGGCGCTGATGGCCGCCATCCGGAAACAGGGCCTGCGTTCCGTGTCCCAGGTGTTTGCTGCCCTGGCTCCGGGCTCTGTTGAGGATGCCAAATCCAAGATGGGCCTTGCCTCGCTGATGAAGATGATGCTCGCGGACCGGTACATCGACGAACGCGACGCCCGCTTCATCAACGACCGCGTGCACGCCAACATCCAGCGCGACGGCACGTTCTCCGTGGTCCCGCAGATGAAGGGCGGCGTCACGAGCGTGCAGCAGCTGCGCCGCATTGCCGACGTCGCCGAGAAGCACAACGTTCCGCTGATCAAACTGACCGGCGGGCAGCGGATCGACCTGCTGGGCATCCCCAAGGAGGACCTCCCGCAGGTCTGGGCCGATCTGGACATGCCCTCCGGGTACGCCTACGGCAAGAGCTTCCGCACCGTCAAGACGTGCGTGGGCAAGGACTTCTGCCGCTATGGCACGGGTGACTCCACCAAGCTGGGCATCGAGATCGAGTCCCGGTTCCAGGGGATCGAGTCGCCGGCCAAGCTGAAGCTGGCCGTGTCCGGCTGCCCGCGGAACTGCGCGGAATCGCTGGTCAAGGACGTGGGCGTAGTGGCCGTGGAAGGCGGCCGCTGGGAACTCTACGTCGGGGGAGCGGCGGGCGCCCACATCCGCAAGGGTGATTTGCTGGCCACGGTGGACGACCCCGAGGAGGTGAAGGTCCTGACCGGCCGCTTTATGCAGTACTACCGTGAGAACGCCAACTGGCTGGAACGGACCTACTCCTTTGTGCCGCGGGTGGGCATCGAACACCTCCGCGCGGTCATCGTTGAGGATTCCGAAGGCCTCGCGGCCACGCTGGACGCGGCCATGCAGGCGTCCGTGGACAGCTACGTGGACCCGTGGAGCGAACGCGACGATCCGCTCACGCCGGGCCAGTTCCGGACGTCCCTTCCCCTCACCGTCCTGCCCCAGGTGCCGGTCCGATGAGCGCCGATCCGGTGAACGCGGATTCGATCACCAGGCACGTCCTAGGCCCGGTGGCCCAGATCCCGTTCGGTGAGGGGAGGGCCTTCGGGGTGGACGGCGAGCAGGTGGCGGTCTTTCGGCTCCGGGACGGAACCCTGCGGGCGCTGTCGGCCGTCTGCCCCCACCGCGGGGGCCCCATCGCGGACGGCACCATCGACCGGGAAGTCGTGATGTGCCCGCTGCACCAGCACGCGTTCAGCCTGGAAACCGGGTGTTCCAGCACCGGGGCCGAACCTTTGCGCACATACGGCGTCCAGGAGGATGCCGAACAGAACATTGTTCTGCAAAGTCCCGGCATGTGAGCCAATAGTTTGGCTTAACCCCTGCTGGGTGTAGCCCGCGTCACTTGCTGCGGTTCGAATCTTGTAGGATGGGTAGGCCGCGCGAACCTTCGACGTACTGAGACTTTCCATACAGAAAATTCCTTCAAACACCACGAAGCCGAATTTTCGGGATGAAAGTACGCTGCCAAGGGTGCCGGCCAATCCCCTACCCACAAGGAATTGTTGTGCCTCAAAGTACCCCCACAGAACTCGAGAGCCCCACGGCGCAATCCGCCGTCGTCGACTCCACCCTCAGCGCCGAGGGCTACAAAAAATCCCTGAGCGGCCGCCAGGTGACCATGATTGCCATGGGCGGAGCCATCGGCGTCGGCCTCTTTATGGGTGCAGGCGGACGTCTGGCCTCCACCGGCCCGGCACTCATCTTCTCCTACGCCATCGCCGGCGTCATCGCTTACCTGCTGATGCGGGCCCTCGGCGAACTGATCATGTACCGCCAGACGTCGGGTTCCTTCGTCAGCTACGCCGGCGAAATGTTCGGCAAAAAGGGCGCGTACCTGTCCGGCTGGATGTACTTCATCAACTGGGCCATGACCGGCATCGCCGAACTCATCGCGATCGGGCTGTACTTCCAGTTCTTCTTCCCCAATGTGCCGGTTGAACTGTCCGCCATCGCGGCGCTGCTGCTGCTCGTGGGCGTCAACCTCCTGAGCGTCAAGGCGTTCGGCGAATTCGAATTCTGGGCCTCCTGCCTCAAGGTGGGCGCCATCATGATCTTCCTTGCCGTGGGCACGTTCATGGTGGTCACCAACGCCCAGGTGGGCGACGGCCATGCCTCGGTGAACAACCTCTTCGCGGCCGAAGGCGGCATGTTCCCCAAGGGCGCGCTGGTGATGATCCTGGTCCTGAACGCCGTGATCTTCGCCTACAACGGCATTGAGCTCGTGGGCATCACGGCCGGCGAAATGCAGGATCCGGCCAAGGAAGTTCCCAAGGCGATCCGCGCCGTGGTTTTCCGCATCGTGGTGTTCTACGTCGGTTCCGTGACCCTCCTGGCCATGCTGCTGCCCTCGGACCAGTACGTGGCCGGCACTTCGCCGTTCGTCACCGTGTTCGGCCAGATGGGCCTCGGCTGGATGGGCGACGTCATGAACATGATCGTCATCACCGCCGCGCTGTCCTCCTGCAACTCGGGCCTGTACTCGATCGGCCGGATCTTCCGGACCATGGCCAACAACGGACACGCTCCCGAGTGGCTGACCCGGATGTCCAAGAGCCACGTGCCGTACGCCGCCATCCTGGCCATTGGTGCCGTCTACCTCTTGGGCATCCTGCTGAATATCTGGCTGGGCGGCTCGCACGCCTTCGACCTCGCGCTCAACTCCGCCTCGATCGGCGTGATCTTCACCTGGGGCGCCATCTTCGCCAGCCAGATCGCGCTGCGCAAGAAGAAGGGCAAGGTCTCCTCACTGCCCGCGCCCGGCGGAACCTGGAGCAGCTGGGCCGGCCTGGTTGCACTGCTGGCCATCACGGTGCTGATCGGCTTCGACACCATGACCAGCAAGTCCGGCGAGGTCTTCCACCTCGGCCTCTGGACCCTGGCCACCATCCCGTTCTTCGCCCTGGTCCTGTGGCTGGGCTGGCAGAAGGTCCGGAACAACGAGCCCAAGAACGAGCTCTTCAGCTAAGGCTTTTCAACCCAAGCAGTACGACGTCGGCGGGTCACCCTCTCAAGGGCGGCCCGCCGTCGTCGTTGGGGCCTTAGTCCTTCAGGTACCTGGCGAAGTGGTCCTCGATCCGCTGCCACGCCTCGGGGGTGGACTCCGGGTCGGGGCCGATGCCCATGACCCGCATCAGGGGCCGGAACACTGCCGGGCCGAGGTCGGCGTGGTTGAGGAACGCGTGGCCGGCGGTGGGGAATTCCTTGACGCTGTGCGCGATGCCCAGGTTGGTCAGGGCTGTCTCGAGCTTGCCGGCTGCACCCTTGAGTGTGGTGTCCTTGCCGCCGAAGTTGGCCACGATGGGGCAGGCGCCGCGGAGCGCTTCCTCGAGGTTGGACGGCAGCCGGCCGTAGTTCACCGAGGCCGCATCGAACCCGTCGCGGGCCACCAGCAGCGCGAATCCGCCGCCCATGCAGAACCCGATCACGCCGGTTTTGCCGGTGGACAGCGGCGAATCGGCCAGCCATTTCCGGGCCGTGGACAGGTCCGTGAACGGGCGCCCGCTTCCCCTGAGCATGCTCCGCATGGTGCTGACCAGGCAGCGGCGGGTGCCGCCGTCGCTGAACAGGTCCAGCGCCAGCGTCAGATAGCCAGCGCGGGCCAGTCGGTCCGCGTGCCGCCGGGTCATGTCGTTCAGCCCGAACGCCTCGTGGATCATCACGACGGCGGGGAACGGGCCGGTGCCCGACGGCGTGGCGAGGTAGCCGCCCAGGGAAGGTGAGCCGCCAGCTGCGGTGCTCTCGGGGCTCAGGTCAACGTGCGTCATGGGCTAAGGGTAGCCGCGGGGCACAAAAAAGGGCGGCGGCGGATCCCCCATGGGATTCCGCCGTCGCCCGTCTGTGGCTGCTCCGGAGAGCAGCGCGGGGACTAGTTGCGCTTGAACTCGTCCTTGATGTCTTCTCCGACCTTCTTGGCGTCGGCCTTGACCTGGTCCTTCTGGCCTTCAGCCTTGAGGCGGTCGTTGTCCGTGGCGTTTCCGGCTGCTTCCTTGGCCTTGCCGCCCATGTCTTCTGCTGCGTTACTGATCTTGTCTCCGAGGCCCATGGTGGTGCCGCCTTTCGTTTCCGGTGGATCAAACAATGCCTTTTCACCATAACACGAAGCATGCTTACTATTTCAAGTCCCCGGGATACCCCATTTTCTGTTGATTGTCGCTGCCCCGGACTAGGCTCGAATCATGGAACACAGCACCAGCCTCACCCAGCACATCCACGCGTCGCCGGAAAAAGTCTGGTCCGTCATCTCGGACATTCCAGGTTCGGCAGCCACCCTGTCCGGCATTGATTCCATCCAGATGCTCAGCGAGGGCCCGTACGGCGAAGGTACCCGCTGGAAGGAAACCCGCACCATGATGGGCAGGTCGGAAACGGTCGAAATGTGGGTGGCCCAGACTGACCCGCCGCGCAGCACCACGGTCAAGGCCCTGCAAGGCGGGGCCGACTACACCTCCCGCTTTAGCCTGGCCGAGCGCGACGGCGGCACGGACCTGACACTGACTTTCGGCGCCGACGTCATCAAGCCCACTGCACTCAGTAAGATCACCATGGCCCTGTTCGGGAAGATCGGCATGAGCATGACGCGCAAGGCGCTCGCCAAGGACCTGGCGGAGATCGCGGCCAAAGCGGAATCGCTCTAGTGGCGGCAAAGGCACTCAAGGTCACCGGCCCCCGGCTCTCGCCCGTCCGACTGGAGGATCTCACGGACGATCCGGTGCCGGATTTCCAGCGGGGAGAACGGTACGACGGCGTCCGGTACAGTCGTGCGGCGGCTGACGGTCTCGAGCTCAGCGGCACCGACTTCGCCGAGTGTGAGTTCCAGGGCGTCTCCTTCAACGATACCCAGCTGCGCGGCGCCACGTTCCGTGACTGCATCCTGGCCGAGCTCTATGCCCCGGTGTTCACCGCGGCCCGCTCCACCTGGCGCGACGTCCGGCTCGAGAATCCCCGGCTCGGTTCCGCCGAACTGTATGAAAGCGGCTGGCAGTCCGTGCGGATCGACGGCGGAAAGCTGGACTTCCTCAACCTCCGCGGCGCCAAGCTGACCGATGTGCTTATCAGCGACTGCATCATCAACGAGCTGGACCTCGGCTCTGCCGCCGCTTCAAGGGTGACGCTGAAGAACTGCACCATCGGCACCCTTGACCTCACGGGCGCCAGGCTGAAGGACTTCGACCTCCGCGGCACCGATTTCCGGACCATCAGCGGCCTGGGCAGCCTTGCCGGTGTGGTCATCGACGACTACCAGCTCAGCCTCCTTGCCCCGCTCCTGGCCGCCCATCTCGGCGTGGTGGTCCTCTGACACCACTTGGGGGCGGGGTCTTGGTGCCCCTTGCGCGTGCAGTGTAGTCTTTACAGAACGAACGGTCGGTAAGTGGACGTGTTCCCTTGGCCGCCGACGATGACAGTGCCGTTTATCGCGTGAAGGGTGTTTCCATGGCGTCAGCTACCGCAGGACCGCAGGCTTTCCTTGTTGGCGGTGTCCGCACCCCGGTGGGGCGTTACGGCGGGGCGCTGTCCGGCGTCCGCCCCGATGACCTGGCCGCGCTGGTGATCCGGGAGCTGGTGGCCCGGACCGGGCTTGATCCGGACAGCATCGACGAGGTCATCCTGGGCAACGCGAACGGCGCCGGCGAGGAAAACCGGAACGTGGCCCGGATGGCCACCCTCCTGGCAGGGCTTCCGCTCCACATCCCCGGGATCACCGTTAACAGGTTGTGCGCCTCGGGCCTGAGCGCCATCATCCAGGCCAGCCAGATGATCAAGTCCGGCGCCGCGGACATCGTGATTGCCGGCGGGGTGGAGTCCATGAGCCGCGCGCCCTGGGTCCAGGAGAAGCCTTCGGCGGCCTTCGCCAAGCCGGGCCAGATCTTCGACACCTCCATCGGCTGGCGCTTCGTCAATCCGCTCTTCCAGAAGGGCGACCTCGCCCGGGACGGGAAGATGACCTACTCCATGCCGGAAACCGCCGAAGAAGTGGCCCGGGTGGACGGCATCACCCGTGAGGACGCCGACGCCTTCGCCGTCCGCTCCCATGAACGCTCCCTCGCCGCCATCGCCGCAGGACGTTTCACGGACGAAATCGTCCCGGTCACGGTCAAATCCCGCAAATCCGAAACGGTGGTGGACACGGACGAAGGCCCCCGCGCCGGCACCACCCTGGACGTCCTCGCCGGGCTGCGCCCCGTCGTCGCAGGCGGTTCAGTGGTCACAGCAGGCAACTCCTCCACCCTCAACGACGGTGCCTCCGCCATCATCGTCGCGTCCGAGGCCGCCATCGAACGGCTGGGCCTGACACCCCGCGCCCGCATCATCGACGGTGCCTCCGCCGGCTGCGAACCCGAAATCATGGGCATTGGTCCCGTCCCCGCCACGCAGAAGGTGCTCAAGCGGAGCGGCCTCAGCGTTGGTGACCTGGGCGCCGTCGAGCTTAACGAAGCCTTTGCCACGCAGTCGCTGGCGAGCATGCGCCGGCTGGGCCTGGAGCCGGAGATCGTGAATAACGACGGCGGCGCCATCAGTCTGGGGCATCCGCTGGGTTCCAGCGGGTCGCGGCTTGCCATCACCCTGCTGGGCCGGATGGAGCGCGAGGACGCCAGGATCGGCCTCGCCACCATGTGCATCGGCGTGGGCCAGGGCACCGCGATGCTGCTGGAGCGAGTTTAATGGCGGCCCCGGACCTCGCGAACGAACACTTCGGCACCTTGCTGGTCGAGGAGCGGGACGACCGTGTGGTGGTGCTCCTCAACCGTCCCGAGGTCCGCAACGCCATCGACCAGCAGATGGTTGATGAGCTGCATACCGTCTGCGCCGCGCTGGAGCAGAATCCCAAAGTCCTGATCATCGCCGGCGTGGACGGGGTCTTCGCGTCCGGGGCGGACATCGCCCAGCTGCGCGAGCGGCGCCGGGACGACGCTTTGCAGGGCATTAACTCCACGATCTTCGTGCGGATCGCCAAGCTGCCCATGCCCGTTATAGCCGCGCTGGACGGTTATTGCCTGGGCGGCGGGGCCGAGCTTGCCTACGCCGCGGACTTTCGGATCGGAACCCCCAGCGTGCGGATCGGCAACCCCGAAACCGGCCTGGGCATCCTCGCCGCGGCCGGGGCCAGCTGGCGGTTGAAGGAACTCGTGGGCGAGCCGCTGGCCAAGCAGATCCTGCTCGCCGGCCTGGTCCTCCGCGCCGAAGACGCCCTGGCCGCCAACCTCATCACCGAGATCCATGAGGCGCCGGAACTGATGGACGCCGCGCACAACCTGGCGGACAGGATCGGCCGCCAGGACCCGCTGGCAGTGCGGATCACCAAGTCCGTGTTCCACTCCCCGGCCGAGGCGCACCCGCTGATCGACCAGCTGGCGCAGGGGATCCTCTTTGAATCCCAGGCCAAATTCGACCGCATGCAGGCGTTCCTCGACAAGAAAACCGGCGAGAAGAAGCTCGACAAGAAGACAGAGAAGAAATAGACATGGCAACTTCGAACCTCCCTTCCACCGTCGGTGTCCTCGGCGGCGGCCGCATGGGCGCAGGAATCGCGCATGCCTTCCTGATCAACGGCGCCAATGTCCTGGTGGTGGAACGCGACGAAGCCTCCGCCGAAGCCGCCCGGGAACGGGTGGAATCCGCTGCCGCCAAGAGCATCGAACGCGGAGCAGTCGACGGCAACCTCGATGAGATGGCGTCGCGGCTCACGGTCACGGTGGACTACGACGACTTCAAGGACCGCCTGCTGGTGGTCGAGGCCGTGCCCGAGGACTGGGACCTGAAGGTCACCTCGCTGCGCGGCATCGAAGAACGCCTGGCTGACGATGCCTTCCTGGCGTCCAACACCTCCTCCCTGTCCGTCAACGGGCTGGCCCGTGAACTGAAGCGGCCGCAGAACTTCCTCGGCCTGCACTTCTTCAACCCCGTCCCCGCCTCCACGCTCATCGAGGTGGTCCTCGGCGAGCAGACGTCCCCGGACCTGGCTGCCGCCGCGAAAAGGTGGGTCGAGGCACTCGGCAAGACCGCCGTCGTCGTTAATGACGCCCCCGGCTTTGCCTCCTCGCGGCTGGGCGTGGCCATCGCGCTGGAGGCGATGCGCATGGTGGAGGAGGGCGTGGCGTCCGCGGAGGACATCGACGCCGCAATGGTGCTGGGTTACAAGCACCCCACCGGTCCGCTGAGGACCACGGACATTGTGGGGCTGGACGTGCGGCTGGGCATCGCCGAGTACCTGCACTCGACGCTGGGGGAGCGGTTCGCGCCGCCGCAGATCCTGCGCGACAAGGTTGCCCGCGGCGAACTGGGACGAAAGTCCGGCAAGGGATTTTTCGACTGGGCTGAGTAGGATTTCCGGGTGACCCTCTTTGAACCCCTCACCCTGACCGGCCGGCACGTCATCCTGGAGCCACTGAGCCCGTCCCACCATGACGGCCTGGTGGCGGCCGCCCAGGATGGCGAGCTGTGGAACCTCTGGTACACCTCCGTGCCTGAGCCGGAGGGGATGGCGGCGGAGATCGACCGCCGGCTGGCCCTGCAGGAGCAGGGGTCCATGCTGCCGTTCACCACGCGGCTGATCGATCCTGCCACGGGCGGTCCGGGCAGGGTCATCGGGATGACCACGTACATGAATATCGACGCCGGCACGCCCCGGGTGGAGATCGGCTCCACCTGGAATGCGGCGTCAGTTCAGGGCACCGGAACCAACCCGGATTCCAAGCTGCTGCTCCTGCGCCACGCGTTCGAGACCCTTGGCTGCCCCGCGGCTGAGTTCAGGACGCACTGGCTCAACCACCAATCCCGGGAGGCCATTGCCCGGCTTGGCGCCAAGCAGGACGGCGTGCTGCGCAACCACTCCAGGACCGCGGATGGCGTGCTGCGCGACACCGTGGTGTTCTCGATCCTCGAGCACGAGTGGCCCATGGTCCGGAACGGGCTGGAGTACAGGCTCGCCAAGCGCCGTTAGGACCGGCGCCTGGCGGGCTGGGTGTCGTTAGTTGCCGCGGTGCTCTGTTAAGGCCGGGCCAACTGCTTAAGATTCACTGAAGCGAGTAGGGCCTCGGCATATTGAACATGGCCGGCTTGGTTCGGGTGGAAGTTTCGGGGTTCGAAAGGATCCACCTGGGAAAGGAAAAGCCACGGGCTGAGTGTGTTGACTTCATGGCCTGCAAACCTTGCCGTGACGTCGACATACTGGACCTGCGCCCCGTACAAGGTATTTGCCTCTGCAGCGGCCGATGCAATGGTTGTATTCAGTCCCACGGTTCCCGCGTTAATAAGCCCCTGCCTATCCACCGGAATTACTGGGAATCCGGCGGTATTGAACAGCCTGGCGTAGCCAAGGATCACTATCCTGGCACGGGGAGCTTGGCTGTGAATGGCAGCGAAGGCGTCAATGAGGTTTGCGCGAACCTGCGGCAGTGCCAGCTGAGACGCCAGAACGGCTCCGCTGCAATCATCGGGGCTGCCCGCGATGCAGTTGAAAAGAACATTGCTCACACCAGCATCATTGGCGCCCGCCGTCATGCTGACGAGTTCGGTGTCCTTGGAGAGTTTGCCCCCCAAGGTCAGTTGGGCTATTTGATCCTCGACGCTGGTGACCCCGTCCCATGTCGGGTCTGCAAGAAGCGCTCCGTGACATGCCGCGTTTTTCACTAGAACAACAGGGGTGGCCAAGTCCACTTTGTCGACGTAACCATTGGCAGTCTGAGTGCATGGCAGCGTTGGCACAAAGGGGCCAGTCGCCGTCGTGCCAATGGTGTCCGCCCCAGTCCCCGCTGTATACGAGTCCCCCACCGCGACGTAGTCCACGTCCCTGGGTGGCGGCGCAGCGCCAGCCGGAATGGCCGTAAAGCCGAGTGCCATGGCCACGGTGGCCAGGCCGGCCGCAAAAGCCGGGCGCCGGCGTCGTACTGCTGGAAGTGTCATTGGGTTCCCCTTTTAGCTGATCGAGTGCACGGGTGAGATAAGTGCCACCGTACGCCTCCGCGCAGCGGCGGTCACGGCCCGGAACTACCCTAATTTTTCGGCCGACACTACCTATTCCTGCGCGTGCAGCGTTCGCCGGCGTGTGGTTAGCTGTCCGGATGGAGAAACCTGGCGGACCCTTGGACTGGGACGGGGCCGTAAATGGCTGGCACGTGGCCGGCAACGTCTACCGGATGGGGCGCCGTGAATGGCTCACGGAGGCGGGCTGGCAGAACGCGTTCGACGACGGCGTCCGCACCGTGGTGGACCTCCGCAACTCCCGTGAAGCCCGGCGCCGGGACACCGATCCCGCCGTGGCAGACGCGGCCTGGTCCGGCATGCAGATCGTGTCCGCGCCCACCGAAGAGCCCGACGACACGCGGTTCACCGCCCTGTGCGGGCCGTACCTGAACGACCCCGCCCACTATGTCCACAACGTCCTGCTGTTTCCGGAGCACATCGTCGCCGTCTTCCGCGCCATCGCCGATGCCGCGCCCGCCGGCGGAGTGGTGGTCCACTGTGCAGCGGGCCGGGACCGCAGCGGCATGGTGGCCGCCATGCTGCAGGACCTGGCCGGCGATTCGGACGGGCAGATCGCCAACGGCTACGCGCAGGCCGCCCGCGGCATCAACGAGCGCTACCGCACGCACGGACCGCCGCACGACCGCGAACGCTACCTCGGGGAAGCCGAACTGGCGCCGCTGCTGGAGGAACGTAGCCGCGCCGTGGTGGCCTTCGTCCGGGACCTGGACACAGAGGGTTTCCTGTTGGGGCAGGGCCTCACAGATACAGAGCTCCACGCTGTCCGGTCCGTCCTTGGCGTCACGGTGGCTCAATGAAATCTGGACCATATCTGGGGGCTGGCATGAAACGGATTCTGACAATTGGTGCGGCGGCAGGCCTGATGCTGGGTTCGGCACTGGCGGCTGTCCCGGCGTCGGCGGAAACGGCGGCTGCTCCGACGGGGCGCGAAACGACGGCACCGCCCGCTGCGCCGGGCATCAGCGGCGCCGGCCTGGCCGAGGCAGTGTCCCGCGACCTGGGCCTCACCCCCGAGGAATTCAATGCGGCGGGCGAGCTTGGCCGGCAGGCCGCGGCGGCTGCCGAGGTGCTCCGCAGCGTCCCCGGCTACACCGGCACGCGCCTGCAGGACGGCCGCATCATTATCAGCGGCTCCGGGCCGGAGCTGGAGGCACGGGTGGCGGACCTCGCCGCCACGACTCCCGCCTTGGCCCTCGAGCCTCCTGCCGTGGAGGCCGCTGACGGAACGCCCGGAACCGAGCTGGCCGTCAGTACCCAGCAGCTCTTCCAGGCCTACGTCCGGGACGTGGGACCGCAGGGTCTGCAGGCCGTGGCCTACTCCGACGGGAAGTTTGTCATCCGCACGGGCGGAACCAATGCCGCCGAATCGACCACCGGCAGCATGATCCCTGGCCAGGGTTCCCCGGCGGCAGCGGCAGGGAAGGTGTCCGCCGAGGACTTTGTTGCCCGGTTTTCCAATGTAAAGCTCGACGCCGGCACGGACCTCGCGCCGGAAGCGGACCTGGTGGGCGGCCAGGGCTATTTCGCCGACACCGGGGAAATCTGCTCCACGGGGTTTTCGGCTTTCGACCCTGCGGGCCTCCCGTCGGTCCTCACCGCGGGGCACTGCTCCGACGACGGTGCCGCGCAGGAGGCCAGCCTGGAATTCCCGGCCTGGACACCCGCCGGTCCATTGGGGACCTTCGGGTTCAGCCAGTTCGGCGGCCCCGGCAACACCAGCATCGTGGGGGACGAGGACAACCCCGGCAACGTAGGGACAGACGTTGCCGTGATCGGCTCGATAGCGGCAGGACTTGAACCGCAGCCCGCCGCCAGCACATGGAGCGATCCGTCCCAGGCCGGCCCGGACGCCAAGATCATCGGCACCGCTGCCCCTGTGGAGGGACAGCCGGTGTGCCGCTCCGGACGGACCTCAGCGTGGTCCTGCGGCACGATCGACGAGGTGGGCATCTACGTCGTTCAGGGCCGTTCCGGCAATCCCGCGGACCTGAGGGCCTTCAGCGGGTTCCTCTCGTTCGCGGTCCAGTCCAGCGGCGGCGACTCCGGCGGCCCCTGGCTCAGCGGCAACTACGCGGTGGGCATCCACGCCGCGGGGGAGGGCGCCGGCGCCCCGGTGAACTTCGCGGTGGCAGCAACACTGGACGATGCCCTGGCAGTCCTGCCCGGCTACCAGCTGGAACTCTTCCTCAACAAGCCCACGGTGACGTCTCCCGCCCCCGGCGGGACCTTCGAACCCGGGCAAACCATCGCCGGCACCGTTCCCGCGGCCCCTGCCTCGGCCGTCGCTGCCGGGTCCACGGTCCGGATCACCATTTCCGGGGAGGCACCCTTCGACGTGCCCGTCGACAGTGCCGGCAACTGGCAGTTCACCGCGCCCGAAGCTGCCCCCGCTGCCGCCCCCGGAGCGCTTAGCTTCACCGCCGAAACCGTCAATGGATTCAGCGCCTCAGGGGCCGGCGCCTTCGAGTTCGCCCCGGCGGAAGCCGGCACCCCGGACCCTCAGCCGCCAGTTATCGAACCGGCGCCGCAACCTCCGGTCACGCAACCTGACCCCGACCCGCCGGCGGCGGAAGCTCCCCTCACTCCCAGTACCGTGGCCCCGGCAGGTGCCGCGACCGTCGTCGAACCTCCCGCCAACCCAGCGGCCACCCGCCTGGCGAACACGCGGCTGGCCAACACCGGAGCCGACGGCTTGCTGACCGCAGCCGGTGCAGCGCTGGCGGCCATCGCCGTCGGCGGTGTCCTGCTGCTCCTCCGCAGACGGAAGAAGCGCCCCACCCCCTAGGACGCTCTCACTTACCGCAAGGATTCGGGCAACGCTCTCTCACTTACCGCAAGGATTCGGGCAACGCTCTCTCACTTACCGCAAGGATTCGGGGAACCCTCTCTCACTTACCGCAAGGATTCGGGCAACGCTCTCACTTGTCGCCATGGATCTGGCGGCGCCCCCGCACGTTTTCGGGTGCAACCGACGGCAGATCGGCTGAGCGGGGTGCGCGACTACTTTTCCGGTCCAGCAGCAGGTTGGTGATGCGCATCGTGCAGAGCCGCTGGCCGGCGTCGTTGGTGATCAGGACTTCGTGCGTGGTCAGGGTGCCGCCCAAGTGGATGGGCGTCGCGGTGATGGTGATCTGGCCGTCCCGCGCGGAGCGGTGGTGCGTGGCGGAGACGTCCACGCCCACGGCGGTCTTGCCCATCGTGCTCGCGTGGATGACCGCGGCCCACGACCCCACAGCCTCGCCAACCGCCAGGGACGCGCCGCCGTGCAGCAGGCCGAACGACTGCCGGTTTCCCTCCACAGGCATCGTGGCCACCACGCGCTGCACGGATTCCTCCACGATCCTGACGCCCATCTTCTCGTCGAGTTCACCCAGGGTGATCTTCCAGAGTGCGGCGTCAGTGACGTCCGGGGCTGAGTCGGGGCTGTCCTGCGATGGGGCGGTCATGGCTCTCCTTCGTGGCAATGCTGGAAGTTCTAGTGTGCAGCACGGAACATTCATGTACTGTAGGTATATTACCGAACGTACGGTCAGTAATGTCCTGGCCGATAACGTTTGTCCCCGTGTTGGAAGGACCCGTCAACGATGACCACCACTGCAACAGCTGAACCCACAGTCGACACCGTCGAGACCGTCCCCAGTTTTGTGCAGGACTCCTGGTGGACTCCCGACGCCGGTTCGGCAGCATCCGCCGTCCCCGTGCGGGATGCGAGCACCGGCGAAGTCCTGGCCAAGGTGAGCACCGACGGGCTGGACCTTGCCGCCGTCGTCGATTACGGCCGCACCACCGGCCAGGCGGAACTGGGCAAGCTGACGTTCCACCAGCGCGCTCTCAAGCTCAAGGAACTCGCGCAGTACCTTAACGCCCGCCGCGAGCATTTCTACATGTTCTCCGCCCAGACCGGCGCCACCAAAATCGACTCGATGATCGACATCGACGGCGGCATCGGCGTCCTGTTCACCTTCGGCTCCAAGGGCCGGCGCGAGCTGCCCAACTCGCACGTGGTGGTGGACGGTCCCATGGAGATCCTGTCCAAGGACGGCTCGTTCGTTGGCGAGCATATCTACACCCGCATCCCGGGCGTGGCCGTCCAGATCAACGCATTCAACTTCCCGGTCTGGGGCATGCTGGAAAAGCTCGCGCCGGCCTTCATCGCCGGGGTCCCGACCATCGTCAAGCCCGCCACCCCGACCGGGTATGTGGCCGCGGCCGTGGTGAAGGCGATCATCGAATCCAACATCCTGCCCAAGGGCTCGCTGCAACTGATCTCCGGCTCGGTCCGGGGCCTCATGGACGTGCTCGACTACCGTGACCTGGTGGCGTTCACCGGCTCGGCTTCTACTGCGTTGTCCCTGAAATCTCACCCCAACGTGGTCCAGGGCGGCGTCCGCTTCACCTCCGAGACGGACTCCCTCAACGCCGCCATCCTCGGCCCGGACGCCGTCGAAGGCACGCCGGAGTTCGACGCCTTCATCAAGTCAGTGGTCACCGAAATGACCGTCAAAGCCGGGCAGAAATGCACCTCGATCCGCCGGACCATCGTCCCGCAGGAGCTGGTGCCGGCAGTTTCCGCCGAGATCGGCAAGCGCATCGAGGAGCGTGTGGTCCTCGGCGACCCGCGCGCCGAAGGCGTCACCATGGGCGCCCTGGCGTCCCTGGAGCAGCTCGCCGACGTCCGCGTCGCCGTGCAGTCCATGCTCGACTCCGGCGGCGAGCTCGCGTACGGAACGCTCGATTCGCCGTCGGTCACCTCCGCCGACGGAACCACCGGCGTGGTGGACGGCGGCGCGTTCATGTCGCCGGTCCTGCTGAGCTGGGACAACCCGGAAACGGAGGCAATCCACTCGCTGGAGGCCTTCGGTCCCGTCACGTCGGTGATCGGATACGCGGACCTGGCCGACGCCGTCCGCCTCGCCGCCCGCGGCGGCGGCTCGCTGGTGGCCTCGGTCTGCACCAACGATCCCGCGGTGGCGCAGGAGCTCGTCATGGGCATCGCGGCCCACCACGGCCGTGTCCTGATGCTCAACCGGGAGGACGCGCGTTCGTCCACCGGGCACGGGTCGCCGGTGCCGCACCTGGTCCACGGCGGCCCCGGCCGGGCCGGCGGCGGCGAGGAATTGGGCGGTATCCGCTCGGTGATGCACCACATGCAGCGCACCGCCATCCAGGGCTCGCCCAACATGCTCACCGCCGTCACGGGCGTCTGGCACACGGGCTCCGACCGGAACTTCACCCTCGAGAGTGAGGGGGCACACCCGTTCCGGAAGTCGCTGGAGACGCTACGGATCGGTGACGCCGTCCGGTCCGACCTGCGACAGGTCACCCTGGAGGACATCACCGCGTTCGCCAACACCACAGGGGACACGTTCTACGCGCACACCAACCAGGAAGCCGCGGAAGCCAACCCGTTCTTCCCGGGCATCGTGGCGCACGGCTACCTGCTGCTGGCGTGGGGCGCTGGCCTGTTCGTGGAGCCCGCTCCGGGCCCGGTCCTGGCCAACTACGGGCTGGAAAACCTGCGCTTCATCACGCCCGTGGCAGCCGGGGACTCCATCCGGGTGACCCTCACCGCTAAGAAGATCACCCCGCGCGAGACCGACGAGTACGGCGAAGTGGCCTGGGACGCCGTCCTGACCAACCAGAACGACGAAATTGTGGCCACCTACGACGTCCTCACCCTCGTGGAGAAGTAAGTCCCCCCGGACGCTCTGTCACTTCCTGCGGGTTTTTCCCGGACGCTCTATCACTTCCGGCTGCTCCCTCCCGGGGCTCCCCTCGTGGGGGAGCGCCGGGCGGGCGGGAGTGCCCTTCCCCAGGGCATAAAGCCGCCGCACCGACCAGCACAGCAGCACCACCAGCAGGAGATTGCGGATGGTCAGTACCAGGACAGCAAGGGGATGGCCGTTGCTGAGCGGATTGAAGAGCACCGGGAAGACGAAGAACGTGGCGACGGCGATGATCATCACCAGAGCTGCCGGAACGCGCCATTCTTTCCAGCTGTAGGCCAGCCCCACGGCCACGGCGGGACCCAGCCACAGCACGAACTGGGGCGAGCCCACCTTGTTGAACACGACGAAGGCAGTAGCCAGGGTCAGCGAACCCACGAGCAGCAGCTCCGTGCGGTCAGCGCCGCCCCTTTGCTTGCCGTTGTGCAGGGCCCAGAAAATCAGGCCAGCCACCGTGAACGCGGCCAGGAGAAGAAGCGGCTGCATCAGGACTGACATGACTTCCGTCCCCGGCCCGTCCACCTGCATGGAGCCGATCCCCACGTTCAGGTAGGTCCGCGAACCTTCGACGCCCAGCACTGATAGCCACACCCACGGCGTGCTGAAGGTGGCTTCAAGCTGCATTCCGCGGTCGCCCTGCAGCGTCAGGAAATTCAGCAGCTTGGGGATCCAGCCCATCACGACGGCGAGTCCCACGGCCAAGGCCGTGACCGCGATCCCGGCCACCACCAGCCGCACCCGGTTCCTGCTCACCGCGAACAACGACAGCAGCACCGCGGCCGGCCAGACCTTGATCCAGGTGCCCACGCTGAGGAGCACAGCGGCGGCAAACGGTGCCGACACACCAAAGGCCAGGGCGACGAGAACAATCGGGGCCGTCACCCCATCAACGCGTGAGAACCCCACGAAGCCCAGCACTGAGAGGAACAGGAGCCACCACCACGCTGCCCGGATCGCCTGTTGCTCGCGGCCCCACCTGGTCAGCTTGGCCAGGGCCAGGCCGTTAAGCAGGGTGACCATCAGGACCCACCCCGTGAAGTAGAACTGGGAGCCGACGACCCCGGCCAGCGCCATGGGCACCACGGCCAGGATGGGATACACGGACGCGCTGGGGCCGCCGGTGGGATTCTCGCTGCTGAAGCCGGAAATCATCCAGTCGCGGTAAATGGCTGTATCGCCGAGGGCTGCTCCCCGCAACGAAAAGGCCAGGGAAAAGGCGAGGAAGGCCAGGTGGATGACCAGGTAGCCCCAGAGCAGGCCGGTGCGCGAATTCAACGCCCTTTCCCACCGTGCCGGGAGCACCCGGGACCGGAGCCGGGAGAGTTTGCTGAAGATCAGGTCACTGGAGATGGGACTACCTCGAAACTGGCATGCTGGCTGTGCTGGGCATAGTGGCCAGTTTCTCACGAACGGTCAGGGGCCTGCCTGCCGGGACTGCGAGAGGGTCCGGGATTAAGCGACAGGGAGTGATAGAGCGTTCCGGATTAAGCGACAGGTAGTGAGAGAGGGTCGGGGAATAAGCGACAGGTAGTGAGAGAGGGTGCCGGGTCTTTCCGGGCCGCTGAGGCGTAAAATTTCCCCCGTAGGAGGTGGCGAAATGAACCTAGCCTTGAACACAGCCACAACCATCCTGCCAGTCGATGATGCAGCACGCGCCCGGAGTTTCTACACCGAAAAACTCGGACTCCCGCACCACGGAATGACAGACGATGGAAGCGAATTACTCGGTAGCGACGGCGGCCCGATGCTGCAGCTGTTGCCGGTCTCGGACGGAAAGCACTCCGACCACACCGCCCTCAGCTTCGAGGTGCGCGACATTGAGCGGATCGTGCAGGATATGGAAGCCAAGGGGATCCTGTTCCAGGATTACGACCTGCCCAACCTGAAGACAGAGAACCACATCTGTACCACGGACTCCGAGAAGTGCGCCTGGTTCATGGACACGGAGCACAACATCCTTTGCGTCCACGAAACCCTGGGAACACAGATGGAGTACCAGCTCTGACCGGCCGTAAGACTGGCCCGCCCTAAGGCTCCACGACCCTAGGCCTGCGCGTGGAGCCCGTCGAACGCGATGGTGATGACGTCGTCGGCCAGCTTTTCCGGGGAGAGCGAGCCGCCCGGTTTGTACCATTCCACGATCGAGTTGATGGTGCCGAACAGCAGGCGGGTCACGGTGCGGGGGTCGATGTCCTGGCGCAGCGAGCCTTCGTCCCGGGCGGCGGAAATCAGCTCAGCCACCTTGTGGTCGAAGGCGCGCCGCCGTTCCAGGGCGTCGCGTTCGATCTCCGTGTTCCCCCGCAGGCGGAGCAGCAGCGTGACGAACGGCAGCCGTTCCACCAGCACTGCCACCGTCTGCCGCAGCACAAATTCCAGCCGCGCGTCGGCCGCGCCGGACTGTGCCTCGGGCCGCTCCAGGATGGCCTCCAGGCCGCCCAGTGCGTGGTCCAGGGCGAGCTTCAGCAGGTCGCCCTTGGACGGCACGTGGTGGTAGATCGCCGACTTGGAGATGCCCAGGTTCTCGGCCAGGATGCCCATGGACGTGGCATCATAGCCGTGCCGGTTGAAAACGTCGACGGCGATGACCAGGACCGACTGCTGGTCATAGCCGGGGCGGCCGCGCTTGGTGGGAACTTCTGTGCTGGACATAACGGCTATTTTCTCATGAACGTTCAGTAATCACGGCAGGCGGCGCTTCAGGGCCTCAACTGTACGTTCGCGCTCAGCCCTTCGGCCGCAGGTCGTAGATCCGGCGCAGCTTGCCGTTGGACCGCTCCAGCGACCCCGGATCCACCACGTCCACGGCGCACGAAGAACCCACGTGGATCTTGATCTGCTCCTTCAGGGCGCGTGCCGCCGTCGCACTCTGCTCAGCGGTGACCGCGTCCCGGCGTTCGATCCGGACCGTCAGCTGGTCCATCCGCTGGCCTTCCGGGCGGGTGAGTTCGAGCTGGAAGTGCGGGCTGAGTTCAGGGATCCGCAGCGCGATTTCCTCGATCTGGGACGGGAAGAGGTTCACGCCGCGCAGGATGATCATGTCGTCGCTGCGGCCCGTGATGCGGCCCATCCGGCGGTGCGCGGGGCGTGCAGTGCCGGGCAGCAGGCGGGTGAGGTCCTTGGTGCGGTACCGGATGATCGGCAGCGCCTCCTTGGTGAGCGAGGTGAACACGAGTTCGCCGTGTTCGCCGTCGTGCAGCACGTTCTCCTTGCCCACCACGGGGTTGAAGGCGTCGATGATTTCGGGGCGGAAGTGGTCCTCCCAGATGTGGCTGCCGTCCTGCGTCTCCACTGCCTCGCCGGCGACGCCCGGGCCCATCACCTCGGACAGGCCGTAGATGTCGCAGGCCTTGATGTTCATGGTGACCTCAAGCTCGTGCCGCATCTCCTGCGTCCACGGCTCGGCGCCCAGGACGGCGTACTTGAGCGATGTGGAGGCGGGGTCGATGCCGATGTGCGCCATGGCGTCGACGATGGTCAGCAGGTACGTGGGCGTGGCCAGGATGGCGTCCGGCCGGAAGTCCTGGATGAGCTGGATCTGGCGTTCGGTCTGGCCGCCGGACATGGGGATCACCGTGCAGCCAAGAGCTTCGGCGCCGGCATGCGCGCCCAGGCCGCCGGTGAACAGGCCGTAGCCGTAGGCGTTGTGGACCTTCATGCCTGGCCGCACGCCCGAGGCGCGCAGCGAGCGGGCCACGAGCTTGGCCCAGTCGGCCAGGTCCTGCTTGGTGTAGCCGACGACGGTGGGCCGGCCAGTGGTGCCGGAGCTTGCGTGCACGCGGGCTACTTCGCTCTGCGGCACGGCGAACATGCCGAACGGGTACTCGGCGCGCAGGTCTTCCTTGGTGGTGAAGGGGAAGTTGCCGAGGTCGGCCAGTTCGCGCAGGTCGGTGGGGTGGATGCCGGCGTCGTCGAACTTGCGCTTGTACAGCGGCACGCGGGCGTAGGCGTAGGCCAGGGTGTGCTGCAGGCGGCTGAGCTGGAGGGCCTCGAGCTCGTCGCGGGAGATGGTTTCCTCGTAGTCCAGGACGGCGTCGGTGGCGGTGGCTGGCTGGGAGGTGGGTGTTTCGGAGGCGTGGAGGGTCATGGTTTTCCTACTTCTTGGGGATGGTCCGGCTGCGTCCACGGAACTCGGCAATGAGTTCGCCCGGGGTGCCGGAACTGGGCTCGGAACCGGGCTGCGCGGCGTCGGCTGCGAAAATCTGGATGTCATAGAGCCCGCTGCGGCCCGCGCTGGAGCGGCGGTCGGCGACGGCGGTGATGACCTGGCCGCGGAAGGCCGGCTTGAGGAAGTTGATGTCGACGCCGGCGGCAACGGTGATGCTGTCCGCGTCGCCGGGGCCGGGATTGACCGGGTTGCAGGCGAGGGCGAAGGCGGTGTCGGCGAAGGCGAAGATCATTCCGCCGTGGGCCATGCCGAAGCCGTTGAGCATTTCCTGACGAAGCGTCATTTGGATGGTGGCGTGGCCGTCGCTGAGCGCGAGGACCTTGATGCCCATCCATTCGGAGGCGTAGTCGTTTTCCAGGATGGGGTGGGTTGCCCCGGAGAGTGTTGCTTCAGCCATGCGTCATTGCCTCCAGCTTTATTTACCGAATGTTCATTAGGTAATCCCATGGAGGGGGTCGGTGTCAAGGGCAGGGCGGTGGAGGGCGTGCGTTCCTGCCCGGTTTGTCCGGCGTGTTGGAACCGACACGCCGTGGGTCGCGGTGTGTCGGCCGGGTGCGGTCAGTGGCAATCGGGAGGGAACGTACGACGGCGGCACGCACATGGGCGGTCGACGCCGGGCGTGCAGGCCCACCCACCCTCATCGGTTGCTCCGTAGGGCCCTTTTGGGCGGTCAAAACGGCCCGTACGGAGCAATCGATGGATGAGGGCGTGCCGGGTGCGCCAACCGTGGCCAGCACCACGCCCCCTGACGGGCAAAACGCTGCCGAAAGCCCGGGCCGAAGTGCAAGGATGGAAGGACCGGCAGCTCCACACCAGCACAGCAAAGGGCGGACCATGGCCAAAGGCATTTACGTCAGCGCAACCACCCCCGGCTCGGGCAAGTCGCTCGTGGCCCTGGGACTGGCGGACACGCTGCACCGGCACGCGGACCGGATCGGCTTCTTCAAGCCCGTGGTCCACGGCCCGGACGCGGCGGATGACCCGATGGTGAGCCTGATGAAGGCACGCTTCCAGCTCGACGACGACCGCTGCCGCGGCGGCCTGACCAGCGCCGAAGTGCGGGCCCTGCTCGCCGAAGGCAAACGCGCCGACATCGATGCCCGCTGCGTGGAGATCTTCGCCGAAATATCCCGCCACTGCGACGTGGTGATCGTGGAGGGTACCGACCTCACCGGCCAGGACGCCGCCGTCGAATTCGACCTCAACGCCCGCCTGGCCAACAACCTGGCCGCCCCCGTGGTGGCCGTGGTGGGCGCGAAGGGGCTGAGCGTCGCCGAGGCGGGGGCCGCCGTCGAGGTTGCCCGCAAGGAGCTGTCCGCGGAAAAGTGCACGCTGCTGGCCATCATGGTGAACCGGGCCGACCCTGACCTGGTGGACGAAATCGCGGCCGCGGTGAAGCCCGGGGCATCGGGCCGGCCGGTGTACGTCCTGCCGGAGCTCGACGAGATCGCCCGGCCCACCACCGGCGAAGTGGCCGCGGCGCTCGGCGTGCGGCAGATCGCCGGACGCGCCGACATGGAGCGCGACGTCAAGGACATCAAGGTGGCGGCCATGAACGTGGGCAACTTCCTGAACGTGCTGGACGAGGGCGCGCTGGTGATTGTGCCGGGGGACCGGGCCGACGTGATGGTGGCCTGCCTGGCGTCGTCGTTCTCGCCCGAGTTCCCGGTGCCGTCCGCGCTGATCCTCACGGGCGGCCTGGCCCCGGACGCCAACATCTACCCGCTGCTGGCGCAGGCACCGTTCCCCGTCTTTGCAGCGACCCAGGACACCTACACCACCGCCAAACGCGTGTCCGAGGTGCGCAGCGAGATCTGGTCGGGGCACCGCCGCAAGGTGGCCTCCGCGTTGGGCCTATGGTCGCGGCGCGTGGACGAAGTGGAGCTGGTGGAGCGCCTGCACCTGCCGCGGGCAGAGCGGATGACGCCATTGCGGTTCCTGCACGACCTGATCGAACGGGCCCGCGCGGAGCGGCGTCACGTGGTGCTGCCGGAGGGGACGGACGTGCGGATCCTCCGCGCCGCCGAAATCCTGCATCGCCGCGACGTCTGCGACCTGACCCTCCTGGGCCGCGAAACCGACGTCCGCGAGCTGGCCGCGGCGCGGGGCATCGACCTTTCCGGGATCAACATCGTGGACCCGGCCACGTCCGAGCTGCGGCAGGGCTTCGCGGAGAAGTACGCCGAGCTGCGGGCGCACAAGGGTGTG
This sequence comes from Arthrobacter sp. HS15c, assembly GCF_040812005.1. NCBI lineage: Bacteria > Bacillati > Actinomycetota > Actinomycetes > Micrococcales > Micrococcaceae > Arthrobacter > Arthrobacter sp. HS15c. The sequence continues at coordinate 216,337 of NZ_JBFOHM010000008.1, read as the reverse complement.
GACCTGGCCAAGGCCCTGGAAATCATGCAGGACGGCAGCTACTTCGGCACCATGATGGTCCAGCTCGGCGTGGTGGACGGCATGGTGTCCGGCGCCGCGCACACCACCGCCCACACCATCCGGCCCGCGCTGGAGTTCGTGAAGACCCGCGACGGCGTCAAGATCGTGTCCTCGGTGTTCCTGATGCTGATGCCGGACCGCGTGCTGGTGTACGGCGACTGCGCCGTGAACCCGGATCCCAACGTGGAGCAGTTGGCGGACATCGCCCTCGCCTCGGCCGAAACCGCCGCGCAGTTCGGCGTGGAGCCGCGCGTGGCCATGCTTTCCTACTCCACCGGCGGCTCCGGATCCGGCGAAGCCGTGGACGAAGTCCGGCAGGCAACCGAGCTGGTGCGCGAACGCCGCCCGGACCTCGCCGTCGAAGGTCCCATCCAGTACGACGCCGCCGTGGACGCCTCGATCGCGGAGTCCAAGATGCCGGGCTCGTCGGTGGCCGGGCAGGCCACGGTGTTCATCTTCCCGGACCTCAACACCGGCAACAACACATACAAGGCCGTGCAGCAGAGCTCCGGGGCGGTGGCCGTCGGACCCGTGCTGCAGGGCCTGAGGAAGCCGGTCAACGACCTCTCCCGCGGCTGCACCGTGGAGGACATCGTCAACACCGTCGCCATCACGGCCATCCAGGCGCAGGCGCCGGTGCCGGCAGCGGTGTAGGTTCCGCGAGTTAAAGTACGACGGCGGCACTCACCTGGGTGCCGCCGTCGACCGTTGTCAGCTGCGCCGGTCAGCTGTTTTCAGGCTTTGCCAGGCTGTCCGGGTCCTCTTCCTTGGCGGGCTCGTCGGAGAGGCCCTCGGGTGTGAGGTCCAGGTTTTCGGGATCCTTGGGCTGCTCGGCGGCGTCGCCCAGCTCCTCTGCCTTGGGTTTCCCGGTGTCGTCCAGCGCGGGGTTGGCGCCTTCGACGCCGGTGGGGTCTTTCGTGCCTGACCCGGTGCTGCCGGAGCCGGTGGCGTCAGGCTCGGTGTTGTCGGGCTGGGTGGTGCCGTTCGTCATGGAAGTCCCTCTCTGCGTGGTGCTGCGTGTCCGCCGACTCTAGGCGCCTGCCGCTGCCAACGCAACGGCAGGCGCGCGGTGAGCCGGGCTGCCGCCTAGCCCTGGCGGGCCTTCATCCGCGGGTCCTTTTTGTTGATCACAAAGGTGCGGCCCCGCCGTCGGACAATCTGCGCGCCGGGAACCTTCTTCAGGGCGCGGAGGGAGTTTCTGACTTTCATGGTGGTGCTCCTTTTTTGTTGGTGGCTGGGCTTGCGGGGGACTGGTGGGGTCAGTTTGAGTGCGGGGCGAGGTGCTGCGCGGGGTCCAGCCGGAACGGGTCCGTCAGCGCGGCGAATCCGGCGTCCATTTCCGCGTCCGTGAGTTCGCAGCCGGCGAGCAGCCCGGCGATTTCGGCGGGATCGAGTCCCTCGCCGGTGGCTGCGATGACGGTGCAGCGGTCGCCGTGTTCCTGATGCCAGTCGAGGTGAGCGTCCACGGTATCCAGCAGATCCGATGCTGCACCGGCGTCCCGGTCTGCCAGCCACGGCCCGGTGTTTTCCAGCCACACCAGCGGGCCGATGCCATGGATGGCGATCCGGCAGCGGGGTGCGGCGGCGATCCACAACCGGCCTCGCAGCCAGCAGCAGCCTTCTGCAAGGGCGGCCAGGGCGTCCCGGAACCGCTCAGGGTGCAGCGGCCGCTCGGCCCGGTGGGTGACGGTGGTGAAGGGCGACGCCGACACCGCGGCCGGGATCCGCACGGAACCTGGAATGGTCCGGCACTGCGCCTCCTGGTAGTCGTGGCGGCCGGTGCGGATCTCTGCGGGGTCAACCACCACGTCCGCGTGCGGTGCCAACTCCCCGATCAGCTGGATGCCGCGGCGGCGCAGTGCGGGGTCCACCGGAACGAGGGCGGGTTCGGCGAGCAGGACGGTGTCGTTGAAGCAGAGCTCGCCGATGAGGAACTCGCCGGGTGTCCGGTGGTCCTCGGGGACCGGCGTGAATCCGGATTCGTACAGCGTGTGTTTGTCCCAGATGTGGTCCTCCAGGCTGTCCGGCGCGCAGGCCAGGACGGCGGAAACAACCGTGACGCTGCGCGGGAGCGCCCGCCGCAGGGCGCCGATGGCCGAGTCGGCAGACACTCCCGGTGGCAGGCCGATGACCACCGTTTCGTCCCCACGGTCCAGCAGCCGTTCCACCGTGGGAACCACGTCGAGCCGGACCGTGCAGCTCAGGCAGCCGTGCTCGAGCTGCGTTTCCGTACGTTCTACGAGTGTGCCGTCGGTGAAGATCCTGCGGATGACGAGCCCGTTTTCCAGCAGGTCGTGGAGGACCACCACGGCCTGTTGATTCGCGCCCGCCATGGCCTCGCAGGCCTGCTGGCGGCACAGGGCGTCCAGGGAGCTGATCACAATGAGATGCATGCCTTCAGTCTAATGAGAATGGTTCTCAAATACAAAACGGAAGGCTGGCTACTAAAGTGGGCAGTGCGGAGCGCTGCGACAGGCTCCGGCGTGACGCCAGACCGCTGCCCCGGCAGCATCCGAAGCAAGGCTCAGGAGGCCCCAGTGCTCGTGCTCGTCATCAATTCCGGCTCGTCCTCGCTCAAGTACCAGGTCCGCGATGTGGCGGCCGGCAGCGTGCTGACCGAAGGGCTGATCGAAAAGATCGGCATGGGCAACGGCGGCGACGGGGACGGCGAAATCGAGGGCCCGCGAGACCATGCCGAGGCGCTGGAACAGGTGGACGCGGCCATCCATGCCGAGCTTGGCGACCTCGAACTCGCGGCAGTCGGCCACCGGGTGGTGCACGGCGGCGAGCGGTTCGCCGAGCCCGTGCTGATCGACAACGAGATCACCCGCGCCATCGAGCGGCTCAACCCGCTGGCGCCGCTGCACAACCCGGCCAACGTCCTCGGCATCCGGGCCATCAGCAAAAAGTGGCCGGACCTGCCGCAGGTTGCCGTGTTCGACACAGCCTTCCACCGCACCCTGCCCGAGCACGCCTGGCGCTACGCCGTGCCGGACCAGCTCTACACCAACCACGGGATCCGCCGCTACGGCTTCCACGGCACCTCGCACGAGTACGTCACGCACCGCGCCGCCGCGCTGCTGGACCTGCCCGTGGAGGAGTTCGACGGCGTGATCGCCCACCTGGGGAACGGCGCCTCGGTCACGGCCATCCGGGGCGGTAAATCCGTGGACACCTCCATGGGCTTCACCCCGCTGGAGGGCCTGGTCATGGGCACCCGCTCTGGCGACCTGGACCCGTCCATCCTGGTTTTCCTCGGCAGGGCAGGCTGGACGCCGGAGGACATCGACACCATGCTCAACCGCGAATCAGGCCTGAAGGGGCTCGCCGGCAACAACGACATGCGCTCGGTGGTGGAGGCGTCCGAGGCCGGCGATGCCCGGGCCGCGACGGCGCTCGCGGTCACGTCGTACCGGCTGGCCAAGTACATCGGCGGCTACCACGTGGCCGTCGGGGGAGCCAAAGCCCTCGTGTTCACCGCCGGCATCGGCGAGAACTCGCACCAGTTCCGTGCCCTGGTGGCGGAGAAGCTGGGTGCGCTCGGCATAGAGCTCGACGCCGGCCTGAACAGCCAGCGATCCAAAGAGCCGCGCGTTATTTCCACGCCGGGGTCCGCCATCCCCGTCCTGGTGGTTCCCACCGACGAGGAACGCGCGATCGCGGAGGCGACGGCCGCCGTCGTCGGCTCCCGGTGATCCAGCCTGTCCGTCCCGTGATCGGGCCGCTTCGTGCGGTGATCGGGCCTGTCGAGATCCCATGACCCCTCCGCACACCATGCCTGACATTCCGCTGCCCCTCCGCACCGAGCGGCTGGTCCTGCGCCGCTTCGAAGGCCGCGACCTCGACGCGTTCCATGCGTACCACTCGATGCCGGAGACGGCGCGCTTCCTGCCGGGACCGGCAAAAAGCTACACGCAGTCCATGGAACGGGTGGGCAGGTACGCCAACTTCGTATTCGAAAAAGAGGGCGACTGGGTGTGCCTGGCCATTGAGGCCAAGGGGCAGCCGGGCCTGATGGGCGAGGTGGTGCTCAAATGGCTGCCGGGCCGTGGACAGGGCGAGGTGGGCTGGACCCTCGCCCCCGCAGCGCGCGGCAAGGGCTACGGCACCGAAGCGGCGGCGGCCGTGCTGGACCTGGGGTTCGGCGAACTTGGTTTCCACCGGATCGAGGCGCGGCTGGATGCCCTCAATACCGCCTCCGCCGCTCTGTGCGATCGGCTGGGCATGCGGCTGGAAGGCCGCCACGTGGACAAATGGCACTACAAAGGCCAGTGGGCCACGGAACTGATCTACGCGATCCTCGAGGACGAATGGCGAACCCGGCCTCGGTGATCGGTCCCGTCCAGATCGATTGCTCCGTAACGGCCGTTATGATCGCCCAAAACGGCCGTTCCGGAGCAATCGATGGGCGGCGCAGGCAGCAAACGGTGCCCCACTCCACTGGCGAGGCTTCGACCCCTTGACGGCCCCATGCCTCCGGGCCACACTGGCGCTGTGCCTAGCTGCCGGCCAAGCCGGGCTGGCAACAGGTGTGTCCAAGGAGAGCTTCCCATGCCAGTCGTCGAAGAAAGCGTCTACATTTCCCGTCCTCCCGCGGACGTGTTCAATTTCGTGTCGAAGAATGAAAACATCCCGGTCTGGGACTCGTCGGTGGTGCATGCGGAAACGGTGGGCGGTGTTCCCGAAGCCGTGGGCACCCGCGCCCAGGGCACCAGCAAGATCCTCGGCCGGAAATTCGACTGGGCCGCCGAGATCACGGAGTTCCAGCCGCCAACCCGAGTAGTGTCCCGTTCGGTGGAGGGCCAGGCAATGGAGTTCACCATCACCACCAACCTCGTGCCGGAGGGTGAGGGGACCAGGCTGACTTACCGCATTGACGCGGCATCAGGCCTCGGCGGCGTGTTCGGCAAACTTGCCGACAAGCTCGTGGAGAAGGCCCAGGCCAGGACGGTCCACGCCAACCTTGAGACACTGTCCGAGTTGCTGGCGGAGCATCCGGAGCTGGGGCGCAGCGACGACTGACCGACCGCGCCTACTTCTTCTCGCGAAGGGCCGATGCCTTGTGCGCCGCCCGCGCCCCGGTCTTGGCGGACTCCACCACGAACTGCGGTTCCTCCTCGCTGGCCCGGTGCGTGTTGCCGTCCAGCTCGAAGTCCGAGGTCTTCCTCTCCACGATCCTGCCGTGGGTAGGGCCCTGCGGCGTGTTCCATTCCACGTGGGTTCCCTTGCTCAGTGCCATGGGTGCTCCTTAGCGGGTTGAGGTGGTGGGCGCCGCCTCCGGGGCCGTGCCGGCAGGTGCGGTCGACGGCGTCGGTGCGGCCCCCGTCGGCGCGGTTCCCGTTGGCGCGGTGCCGCTGGGTGCCGTGCCGGTAGGATCGGTCGACGGCGGCGGGTCACCGAATGCGGGCTGGGTCGCCTGCCCGGTGGCCGGGGAAGTGGCCCCACCCGGGCCGGCGGGGGCGTGGGCCGTGGGGCCCGACGTGGGTGGCTGGCTTGAGCCCGGTGCCGGGCTGGTGGTGGCCGTCCCCGTGGGGGCGGGTGCCTTGGTGGCGCTGGGATCAGCCTTGATAATTCCGGTGAGCTGCTCCTTATACGCCGCCAGCCGGCTCTGGATCTCGGACAGCGGGACGTTCCGGATATTCGTCCCGTAGGCGGCGATCTCGGCCCACAGCTCCGCCAGCTTGGCCATGCCGTCCTCGCTCAGCGGCCCGTCCAGGGTGAGGACCAGCTGGCTGGCCAGCGCGTAGGTGAGGCATTCGACGCAGTTGTAGTTGGCCGCCGCGGCCAGGTTTTCGGGAACGATCACGTCCGCTTCGCCCACAATGAGCACCACCTGGAAGCCCACGGCCACGGCGGCGCAGCCTGTGCAGCTGGCGAAGGCGTAGGCCTCGTTGCTGGTGTCCACGGGTCCGCCGTCCTCGGCCCAGACCAGGGCAAACGCCACGCTGTAGGTCACCGATCCGTCGGTGGTGGTCACCGCGAGCGCCTGGTTGTCGCCGGGTTCGGCGGCGTCGGGCCGGTTGAACGGGAAGACCCAGGAGGTCGCAGTGGCCGCGGCAGAAGCGGCGCCCGACGGCGTGGCCGGCGAAGTGGCCTGCGGGACCAGCACCAGGCTCAGCTGCGGGTTCTCGCGCGTGGGCATGTCCGTCCCGGCCGGCCACAGGGCGACGGTGCTGCCGGGCTGGCCTTCGCGGAGCACGCTGCCGGACTGTGGGAGCACGGACGCCGTCGCATCGGCGAGGGTCCCGCGTTCGTACGGCTGCACGGGCCGGTACGTCCCGCCGTCGGGCCACCATGCCCAGGCCAGCCCGGCGAGAAGGGCGGTGACGGCAGCCATGGCGGCGCCCCGCTTCAGGGCCTGGCCCTGGGTCTTCTGCCATAGGCCAACTGTCAGCTGCCGCAGGAGGCGGAGGAGGATGTAGAGCATGCCCAACACGGGCAGGGCGACGGCGGCGATCGCCAGGCCGCGCACGGCCGCGCCGGCAAAGTCCCCGGCGGACAGGCTCCCGGCGAGCATGCCCTGCTGGTTGGCTGCGCTGGACCAGGCAGTGGCCAGTAGCCGAGGCAGCGCGAGGACCAGCATGGCCAGGCTGAAGAGCAGCAGCGGCACCGTCACCAGGACCCAGAGGGTGACCACGGCGCGGGCCCACGGCTTGAGGACCTTGTTTTCGGGCTTTCCCCAGCGCCACGGAAGCAGGCCGAGGAGGGTGGGTTTGATGCGCTGGAAGAGGTCGGGAACGCCCACGGTGTCGGCCAGGATGTGGTAGCCGTCGAACCGCACGAGGGGCAGGAGCTGGCGGACCATCTGCAGGATCTGGGTGACCACCACCAGGAGCAACGCGTCGAACCCGGTGGCCCACCAGGTGCCCAGGATGGCCACGGCCACAATCGCGTTGAAGTACAGGCCGCCGAGGTCGGTGCGGAGCCGTCCGCCGCGGCCAAGCCGGTAGGAATCGGTCACGTCCGTGAAAAACGCGGGCCAGATCAGGTACAGCCCGGTGCCCATGGCGCCGGGCGTGGCGCCGCCCTTGGTGGCGGCGGCCGCGTGCCCAAACTCGTGGAAACCCGCCGAGACCACGGTGACGGCGAAAACCAGCAGCAGCAGGAGCGGGTTCTCAAACGCCTCGTGCGTGGCGGAGGCCAGGCCCTTCACCATCAGGACCCACCAGCAGGCAGCCAGGAACGCCGCGGACACGGCCGCCACGATCAGCGGGTTGAACAGCACAGCGAACGGGGCGGTGAGCCGGCGGGTGCGTTCCGGATCCGTCACCATGTACCGGAACCGCATGCCCAGCAGCGGATCTGCTTTCTTGACCGCCGGCTGGGAACCGTCCGCCAGGCGGAGCAGGCCCATCGGCAGCAGCTGCGAGCCGATGAGCGTGCGGACGTTGTCCGCGCTCACCAGCCGGCCGGAGCCGGTACTGGCATGACGGGCGATGTCCTCGAGGTCCCGGGTTCCGTCCACCGCTTCCAGCACGAGGTACAGCAGCCGGGTGAGCTGCAGGGTCTGGCCGTCCGCACGCCGGACCAGGGACGGTGCTTCGCGGTAGCCGGAGCCTTCGGACGTGCCGATGAGCTGCACGCCGTCAGCCAGCGACGGGACCTGCCGGACGTCGTCGGTGGTGACGCTGGCGACCGGGACGGCGACCGTATCGTCGGCCAAGGTAACGGAGGACGACGGCGGGCCCGCCGGGGTGGGCGGGCCGCCGTGCGCGTTGGTCATGTGTGCTTACTGCTGCAGGTCGGACTGCTGGTCGGCCGAAGCGTTGGCTTCGCCCTCGATGTGTTGCGAGATGATGGCATCCTGCTCGGCCACGGCGTAGGCGTTGCTGTCGATGGAGCCGATGTTGGCCGCAACGGCGGCGTCGATCGGGGCTGCCACGTTGGCGTTCGCCGCCACGGCACCGTTGATGGGCGCCGCGATGTCGGCGTCGGCTGCAACGTCGATATTGACGTTCAGGAGGTCCCCGTCCAGGGCGGCTGCGGGATCAACAGGCAGCGCACCGACGTCGGGCGTTGAACCGTCCGGGATGGCGGCATCCGGAGTAGTGCCGGCCGCTTCCTCGTCCTCCACGGTGTCGTTGCCCTGGTCGATGGTGCTGTCCTGCGCGGACTCGGCGTTCGCGTCCGCCACGATGCCCTGGTCGATCATGACGCCCTGGTCCGCCATGGCCTGCGCTTCCGAACCGAAGGACAGGATGTTGGCGGACGCCGCGGCGTCGATGGGGGCTGCCACGTTGGCGTTGGCCGCGACGGCGAGGTCGATGGGTGCTGCGGCGTCGATCCCGAGGTCAAGGTCCGCGTTCAGGTCCAGGACGGAGGCGACTTCCTTGTCCGGCAAAGCTGTGGCCTGCTCCGACAGCAGTTCGTCATCAGTGAGGGGACTCATATCCTGTGTCATGCTTGCGCAACCTCCAGTTCAACGCCGGGGTTGTCCGCCCCCAGTGGGCAGCCCGGCGCCAGACAATAGTAAGCATGATTAGCTTTTTTGGGTACCACCCGGCCCCCACGCCGAGCGTGTTACCGCGGGCCGGCCCCCGGAAGGAGTTCCGTGGCGCCGAGGGAATCGGCGATGAACGCGTAGTCCCACGCGCGTTCACGCCACTGGACGTACCGCCCGGAGGCGCCGCCGTGGCCGCCGTCCATCTCGATCTTCATGAGAATCGGCTGGTCACCGGTGGTCTTGTTGCGCAGCTCCTGGACCCACTTGGCCGGCTCCACGTAGAGGACGCGGGTGTCGTTGAAGGAGGTCACCGCAGCAACCTTGGGATAGGCCACCTCGTGCACATTCTCATAGGGCGAGTAAGACTTCATGTAGGCGTAGACCTCGGGGTCCGTGATCGGATTGCCCCACTCCTCCCACTCCAGCGCGGACAGCGGAAGCTCCGGATCCAGGATGGTGGTGAGGGCGTCCACGAACGGCACCTGCGCCACCACCGCGGCGTACTTCTCCGGCGCCAGGTTGGCCACGGCACCCATCAGCAGCCCGCCCGCCGAGCCGCCCAGGGCCGCGATCCGGGACGGATCCACCCAGCCGGAGGTGGCCAGCCAGTCCGTGGCGTCCACAAAGTCGGTGAAGGTGTTCTTTTTGGTGAGTTTCTTGCCGTCTTCGTACCAGTGCCTGCCCAGCTCGCCGCCGCCGCGGATGTGCGCAATCACGAACACCACACCGCGGTCCAGCAGTGACAGCCGCGCGATGCCGAACCCCGGATCCATGCTCAGCTCATAGGAGCCGTACCCGTACACCAGGCCGGCCGCCGTCGAATCCTGTTTGACCGACTTGTGCCGCAGCACTGACAGCGGAATGCGGGTGCCGTCCGCCGCCGTCGCCCATTCACGGGTGGCCACGTAGTCGCTGCCGTCGTAGCCGCCGAGGACCGGGCTTTCCTTGCGCAGCAGCAGTTCGCCGGCGGGCTGAGCCGGGGTTGGCAGGACGAAGTCGTACACCCGGGACGGCGTGAAGTAGGAGGTGTAGCCCAGGCGGATCACGGGGGCCTCGTAGTCGGACCCGCCGACGCCGGCCGTGTACAGCTCCTCGTCGAACGCGGGCTCCACCGGGGGCTCCTGCGCGGGCGTCCCCAGCCCTGCCAGGCCCATCACCTGGACCCGTTCGATGGTGTCCTTGCGGATTGACACGATCAGGTGCGTGGAGGTGACCCCGGCGCCGTTGACGCGGACGTCGTCGGAATGTTCGACGACGGTGCTCCAGTGCTGCTCGGCCAGCGGCTTGGCGAGCTCGGCCGGGTCGATCAGGGAAACCATGGAGTTCACGGCGTTCCGGTTGTGCGTGATGACGATACGCTCGTGCTTTTCGCCGTCAGCGCCGGTGAGCAGGAACGGCTCCGCCTCGTAGAGCACGCGCTCGTCGCGCGAAATTACGGTGGTGAGTGCCGCCGTCGGATCATCAAAGCGCAGCAGGCGGGTTTCGCTGTACTCGGAGCAGCCGATGCCCAGCACAAGGTAACGCCTGTCCGAGGAGAGCTCAAAGCCCAGCCACATGGCTACGTCGTCCTCCTGGTAAATCACCTCATCGTCGGTGACGGGCGTACCCAGGACATGGGACTTGACCTGGTACGGGCGCCACGAATCGTCCACCACGGTGTAGAAAATGCGGGTGCCGTCGGGGGAGAAGCTGACGCCGTAGAAGATGTTCTCGATGACGTCCGGCAGGAGCTCGCCGGTGCGCAGGTCCTTGATCCGGAGGGTAAAGCGTTCGTCGCCGGAGTTGTCCACGGCGTAGGCGTAGAGGTTCCCGTCCACCGTCACGGCCGAGCCGCCCACGGAGAAGAACGGCTTACCCTCGGCTTCGATGTTGCCGTCCAGCAGCACTTCCTCGCCGGGGATGCCGACGCCGGCCTCCACCGCCGGAGGAGTCCAGTCGGCCACGGGGTTGCCGGTGTCCTGGGCCCGTACCCGGCACTGGATGCCGTACTCCTTGCCCTCAACCGAGCGGCTGAAGTACCACCAGCCGTCCTTGCGGTTCGGGACAGACAAGTCTGTCTCCTGCGTCCGGCCCTTGATTTCCTGGAAGATGGCCTCACGCAACGGCTCCTGGTGCGCGGTGACGGCCTCCTGGTAGGCGTTCTCGGCCTTGAGGTGCTCCACCACCTCGGGGGATTCCTTCTCGCGCAGCCACTCGTAGTTGTCCACGAAGGTGTCGCCGTGGTGCGTCCGCTCGTGCGGCACCTTCCTGGCGACCGGCGGCGTGAGGGAAGAAGTTGCGGAATCCTGCAGCGGAGTCTGGGTCATTCCTTCAATATATAGACCCCCGCGGGCAATGGGGCGGGCCGTTCGCTACCGGGGGAGATTCACCCCTCCCGGCTCAGACGCTCTCTCACTTGCTGCAGGTTTCGGGGCGATGCTCTATCACTTCCTGCGGTGGACCGCCGGGCCGCGCATTGGTTCCGCAGGTAATGGGCGTTTGCCAAAACCAGACCGAAAGTGCAGAGCGTCGGGAGGGCGGCGGGCGTATCCTGATCACGCAAAGGCAACCAGCCGCGCAGGACCACGCCTGAAAGGGGAAGTTCAATGACCATCCCGCCAGTGCACGAACCCGAGCCGTTCCCGCCGGAACCCGGCCCCGATCCCATGAACCCCGATCCCACCATCCCGGGACACCCGGGCCCTGCCAGGCCGAGCCCGGTGCCGATGCCGGAACCACCCGGACCCCTGCCGGTGCCAGACCCGGGGCCCGAGCCGCTGCGCCCCGATCCCACCCGGAGCTAAGTTACCCGCCGGAACCCCTTGTATTCGGTTTCCAACCAGTGCTAAAACGGCAGTACCGGGAGGATCCGAACGCGTTGTATATCTGCCTTCTAGGGCGGTTTGCCACTAAGGAACGCCACAGCGCCAAATAGCGCATCGGCAGTTGCGGTGATCCCCTCCGATACGATGGCCCCCGGCTTAGCCGGGGGCCATCCCCACGTCCGCACGAGGGCCCAAACAGTACGTTCGCGCTTAGAGGGCGGTGGGCTTAGGGTGCGTGGGCGGGCGGGCGGGGTGCTCAGGTGGCGAGCTCGAGCATCAGCGCCGGCAACTCGTCGGCCAGTTCGCGGGCCAGGAAGCCCAACGGACCCAGCCTGCTGGCAAGCCGGTCCGCCGCAGCCGCGTGAAGGTGGCTGCCCCAACAGGCTGCCTGGGCGTCACTGGTACCCCGGGCGCGGAGCCCAGCGATGGCACCGGCCAGGACGTCCCCGCTGCCGGAGGTCCCCAGCCCGCCGTAACCGGTGGTGATTTCCCACCGGTCGGGACCGCCCGAGGCCTCGCCGTCCGACGCCTCGGCTGAAGGCCGGGCCACAAAACCCTGGCAGCTGACCACGGCCTGGTACCGCGCAGCAATGGCTGCCACCGCGGACTCGAGCTGGTCAATCTCCTTGCCCAGCAGAATCCCTGCCTCTTGGGGGTTGGGTGTCAGAATGAGCCGGCCCCGCCAGGGATCCAGCGAATCCTCAACCCTGGGCAGGCAGCCCAGGGCGTAGGCGTCCAGGATGATGGTCGCGTCTCCTGTCACTGACCCCCGGCCGGTCACTCCGTCGGAATCGAGCTCCAGCAGGGCACTCAGGAGTTTCTCGGTGAGATCGATGTCGTCCAGCCCCGGGCCGATCAGGATGGCGTCGGCACTGCCAAGTTCGGGCAGGATGGGCTCCAGCCCGGATCCCAGTACGGATCCGGCCGTCGTTTCCGGAAGCCCGGTCACGCCGGCTTCCGGGAGGGACACCGCCAAGTGCATGGCCACCGACTCGGCCACTGCCAGGGTCAGCCTTCCGGCCCCCGCCCGGAGTGCCGCGGTGCCGGCCAGCATGGCGGCGCCGGGGGTAGTTCGGGCGCCGCCGATCACCATCACTGCGCCGCGCGAATACTTGTCCTCACCTGCCGATGGCAGCGGCCAGGAGCGGAGCAGCGACGGCGTGACCGGCGTCGCCCGGGAACCGTCCACCGGCGGACCGGCCGGCGAAGCCTGCCCGCCCGAAGCCTGCCCGCCCGAACCGCCGCGCGGCCCCTTACCGGCGCGGGTGGACACTGGCATCTCCGGCGTGTTCGGTGACTTCGACGCCCTGGGCCGTCAGGTGGTCAGCCACGTTGAAGCTCTCCAGCGTCCACGGGCCCTGCCCGTCGGGTCGCACATAGCGGGTGATGGACGCGTTCAGGACCGAAGTGCCCGCGGCGAGGTCCAGGATTTCGGCCTCGCTCATGCCTTCCAGGATGTACCGGACCAGCAGGACCACGGCATCGTGGCAGACCAGCATCACCCGGTGCCCGCTGCCCAGGCTGTTCAGTTCGCCCAGGACCGAACGCAGCCGCAGCACGACGTCCGCCCAGGATTCGCCGCCGGGCGGCCGGTAGTAGAACTTGCCCAGCCAGAGCCGACGTTCGGCTTCGTCCGGGTGCCACTTGTCCACGCCGCGCCGGGTGAGCATGTCCAGGATGCCGAGCTCACGGTCCCGGAGCCGCTCATCCGTGCGCACTTTGACGGGCCAACCCGCGGTTTCCACGGCGATCTCCGCCGTCTGCCGGGCGCGGACGTAGGGAGAGGCCACCACGGCGTCGGCACGGAGCTCCTCAGCGACGGCCGACAGCGCCCTGCCCAGCGCCAGTGCCTGGTCCTGGCCGGTGGCGGAGAGCCCGACGTCGGCGTCCCGGGCCGGCACCTCAATGATGTCGGTGCCCGCCTGGTCGGCCAGGGTCGCCGCGACGTTGCCCTGGCTCTCGCCGTGACGGACCAGGATGAGCTCCACCGCGCCGGGCTCCCGCACCGCCTGCGTCATTCCACTGTTGTCCACCGCACATCACCCTCCGCCCTGTGCCGCACGCTGACCGCCGGATGCGGAAAGCAAGGGACATCACTAGCGGCGTACCCACTATTGGTGCGGAATAACGTCCGACGGCGGCTCTGGCGGTCAGTGCACCGCGGTCACCGTTCCGGGGTCAGCGCCTTGGAGAACACCACGGATGAACGCCCGGCATGGGCCGGGTTAACTGATGCTGGTGTGACGCGGCGTCATGAACGGACGTGCGGCCCTTTAATCGAGTTGTTGTTAGGTAAGGCTCGCCTTTACAGTTACGCGGTGACTCCCTCCCTAGAACTCGCCGGGGTGGCCCTTGCCGCCGACCTCGCGCGCCATGGAGACCGGCCCGCCATCCTGACCGGCGGCAGCGTCCTGTCCTACCAGGACCTCGCCGGCCGCGTGGCCGCGTTTGCCGACCGCCTCGGCACGGCCCGCCGCCTGGTGGTGCTGGCGGCGGACAACAGCGTCGGCTCGCTGGTGGCCTACCTTGCCGCCCTCGCGTCCGGGCACCCGCTGATCCTCGCGCCGGCCGGAAACGACGCCGCGGTGGCATCGCTCGTCGCTGCCTACGACCCGGACGTCATCGTCAGACCCGGGACGGCATGGGCCGCCGGGGCCGCGGCGGACGTCTGGGGGGAGCCTTCCCTCGAGGAGGTGCGGCCAGTCACGAGCCACACATTCCACCCGGACCTGGCCCTCCTGCTCAGCACGTCCGGCTCTACCGGATCACCCAAGCTGGTCCGGCTCTCGCGGGAGAACGTCCAGTCCAACGCCGAGGCCATCGCCACGTACCTGGACATCAGCGCGGCCGACCGGGCCGCCACCACGCTGCCGATGTCCTACTGCTACGGGCTGTCGGTGATCAACAGCCACCTGCTCCGCGGCGCCGGGATTGTGCTCACGGACCTGTCGGTGGTGGACCCCTGCTTCTGGCAGCTGTTCCGCAACCGCCAGGCCACATCCTTCGCCGCCGTGCCGTACACCTTCGAACTTCTAGACCGGGTGGGCTTCACGGACATGGACCTGCCGGACCTGCGCTACGTCACCCAGGCCGGCGGCAGGCTGGATCCCGGGACCGTGGCCCGTTACGCCGAGCACGGCCGAAGCCACGGCTGGGAGCTGTTCGTGATGTACGGGCAGACCGAGGCCACGGCACGGATGGCCTACCTGCCGCCGCACCTGGCCGCCGCCCACCCCGGCGCCATCGGCGTGCCCGTCCCCGGCGGGAGCTTCCGGATCGAACCGGTCCCCGGACTCGACGACGGCGAACTCGTCTACACCGGACCCAACGTGATGCTCGGCTACGCGGAGACCCCTGCCGACTTTGCGGCCGGGCGCACTGTCACCGAGCTGCGCACCGGTGACCTCGCGCGCCAAAACGCCGCCGGACTGTACGAGGTGGTGGGCCGGCGGAGCCGCTTCGTGAAGATCGTGGGCCTTCGCATCGACCTCGGCCAGGTGGAGAAGATGCTTCACGGGATGGGCCTGCAGGCGGCCTGCGCCGGGACAGACCGGAAGCTCGTGGCCGCCGTCGAGGGTAGCCATGACACCCGGCTCCTGGCCAAGATGCTCGCTCAGGACCTCGGGCTGCCGCGCGCTGCGGTGGAGGTGCACGCCGTCGAAGAACTGCCCCGGCTGGGCACGGGCAAGACCGACTACCCGGCCGTCCTGGCACTCGGCGAATCCGGTCCTACTCCAGCCGCCGCCGGACCCGCCGGTGGGGCGGTGCCCACGACGCCGGCAGTACCGGAGGATGTGCGCCGGATCTTCGCCGAGACGCTGGAGATCGAGGACATTTCCGACGGCGACACATTCGTTTCGCTCGGCGGCGACTCGCTCTCCTACGTGGCAGCGTCCGTCCGGCTGGAGAAGGCTCTCGGGCACCTGGCGCCGGACTGGCACGTCACCCCGGTCCGGGACCTGCAGTCCCGGGCCCGGCCGCGCCGCAGCCGCTGGCGGATCTTCGCACCGCTGGAAACCAGCATCGTGCTGCGCGCCGTGGCCATCGTCGTCATCATCAGCACGCACGTGGACCTGATCCGCTGGCCCGGGACCGCCCACGTGCTGATGGCCCTGGCCGGCTACAACTTCGCCCGCTTCCAACTGGGCGGCGAGAGGCTGCCGAGGCTGCGGCGCCAGCTGGCCAGCGTGGCGCGGATCGTGGTGCCAACCGTGGTGTTCATCGGGGCGGTGATGCTCCTGACGGACAAGTTCCACTACACGCCGCTCAACCTGGTGCTGCTCAACACAATGATCGGGCCGGCGGGCTGGACCGATGCCTGGCACTTCTGGTTCGTGGAAGTGCTGGTGTACGTGCTGCTGGGCATGATGGCGCTGCTGGCCATCCCCTGGGTGCACAGGACCGAACGCCGGTTCCCGTTGGCGTTCCCCGTGGCGCTGATCGGTGCGGGGCTGCTGGCGCGATACGGCCTGCTCGGTTTCGACATCCTGCACACGCGGCCGGTCCTGTGGCTCTTTGCGCTGGGCTGGGCCTTTGCCCGGGCACGCAGCATTCCGCAGCGGCTGGCACTGTCCGTAATTGCCGCCGTCGCCCTTCCGGGCTACTTCGGCGACCCGTGGCGGGAGGCCACGATCCTCGCCGGAATCCTCCTGCTCGCCTGGGTGCCGGCACTTCCGCTGCCCGCCGTCCTCCACCGTGTGGTGGGCGTGCTGGCCAGCGCTTCGCTGTATGTGTACGTCACACACTGGGTGGTTTTCCCCGATCTGAAGGACAACCATCCGGTCCTGGCCGTGGCCCTGTCACTGGCGGTCGGCGTGGCGTACTGGGCTGTTTGGGCGCGCCTGATGGGCCGGTTTAAACGATACTGAACTGTCATCTGAGAACCCTTGACACTGCGTCAGTAATGCGCGGTAATTGTAAGCACTCTTATCAAATTGGGGACCAAGATGCGCAACCTTATTCCGAAAGGCACCCTCCGGCAGATGCTCCTGCCACCCACCTTCGGCCTGCATTTAACAGGGTCCGCGGAGTACACGGTCCTGTCCGTGGAAGTGTGGAGCACGTGCCTGGTGGTCAACATCCATGTGGAGTCCGCCGTCGGGAAACCGGTGCCGGGCATTGCCATCGAGGACCACCGGGGCACTGTTTACACTTTCCAGGACTCCGCGAACGTCGGCTCCCGGAACCTGCAGGTGTTCACCCCCTCCGTGCCGTTCGGCACCCGGAGCCTGACCATCAGGTCCACCGACGACGCCGATGCCCGCCTCGTGGTGACCTTCGCGGTCCCGCTGATGCTCAAGGCTGACGAAATGGCCCAAGCCGAGGAACCCGTTACCCGGGCGTCCAGGCTGCAGCGCCCGGCGTAGCGGGCTGAAAGGCCTGCTCGGTCCCCGCGGCCAGGGGGCCAGAGCGCGGTCACAGCGTCAGAGCGCGGTCAGGTCCCCGCGGCCAGAGGGTCAGAGTCCGTTGGCAGCGGCGTATTCGGCCAGCCGTCCGTCCCTCAGGGCAGCGGCGACGCCGGCTATCCCGCCGTAGTCGGGGAGCACCACTGATGCGCCGGCGACGGTGCCCACTCCGGCCGTCGGCAGTGTCACAAAGGTGCTGGCGTTGTAGTCGATGCCGCGCATCCCGTAGGCGAGGATCGCCACTGTCATGGCGTCGAAGCCCTGGTCGACAGTGAGCCATGGGCCGGAAAGAGCCACGAGGCTCCGGACCACGTTGGGGTCGTTCAAGGCGCCGCCGCTGGTCAGCTTCGCCAGCAATGCCCGGATGAACGTCTGCTGGTTGCGGACCCGCTGGTAGTCGCCGTCGACGAAGGCATAGCGCTCGCGGACGAACTCGAGCGACGCCTGTCCGTCCAGGTGGTTCAGCCCCGGGGTGAAGACATGGTGGGTCTCGAAGGTGGCCTGGAACGGCACGGGGACAGCGACATCGATGCCGCCGAGGGCATCAATCAGGGCCTTGAAGCCGCCGAAATCCAGCATCATGGTGTGGTCGATGTGAAGGCCGAGCAGCGACTCCACGGTCCGCACCGTCAGGGGTATGCCGCCGACCTGCAGGCCGGTGTTGACTTTGGCGCCGCCGTAGCCGGGGATGTCCACCCACATGTCCCGCATGATGGAGACGACCTGGACGGTCCGGCGGTCCGGCGGGACGTGGACCACCATGAGCGTGTCCGAGCGGTGGTCTGAGGATTCGCCCGTAGCCAGCGTGTGGTTTTGCTGGTCGCGGGCGTTGGCGCGGCTGTCGCTGCCGATGATCAGGACGTTCATGGCGCCGGGTGCGAGGTCCGGGATGGGCTCGGGTGGCGCGGGAGCAGCAGGCGCCGGGGCGGGAGTTTCGGTAGGCGTCGGGGTTGCGGTCTCGCTGGGCGTGGCAGTCTCCGTCACCACGGGTGCCGCGGATTCCGAGCCGGTGCGGTTGAAGCTGAAGACGGCGATGACCACCCCCACCACCAGCACGACTGCCAGGACGGCGGCAATCAGGACCCGGCGTCGTTCTGTCCATGGCAGTTGCGCCGGATGCGGTGCAGCGGGAACGGAAGGTTCAGGACCTCTGGGGTCGGAACCGGATGGGGTGCTCATCGTCGTGCCTCCATGGCATCAGTTTCCGCCCTCCAGGCCGTTGGCGGCTACATAGTCGCCCAGCGTGTCGGTGGCCATGGCGGCGGAGAGGGCATCGATGGCAACGGGATCGGTGAGCACAATCGACTGGCCGTCGGTGGAGGTCCCGGTGCCCCGGGTGGGGAGCGTGAACGTCACCATGTCGCGGGGGCGGACGTCCTTGAGTTCCACGGCGAGGCCGGCGATCGTGGCGGCGTCCAGGCCGCCGTCGACACTGATGAACGGGGCCATGGCGCTGACCACGTTGTGGACCTTCAGAGGGTTCAGGAGTGTGTCCGCGCTGAGGTTCTTGGCCAGCAGCGCCTTGACGAAGGCCTGCTGGTTGCGGACGCGCTGGTAGTCGCCGTCGGCGAAGGCGTAGCGCTCGCGGACGAACTCCAGGGAGTGCTTCCCGTCCAGGGTGTTGGGGCCCGCGGGGAAGGCGATCCGGTCGTGGTAGGAGACAAACGGCGCCGGGATGTCCACCTGCACCCCGCCCAGGGCATCGGTCATTCCCACGAATCCTTCGAAGTCGATCATGGCTATGTGGTCGATGCGCTGGCCGAAGATGGATTCAACGGTCTGCACCATCAGTGGGACGCCGCCGAACGCCAGGGCCGCGTTGATCTTGGCGTGGCCGTGGTCCGGGATCCCCACCCAGAGGTCGCGCATCAGGGAGATGGAGTAGATCTTGCTGCGGTCGGCGGGGATGTGGACCAGCATCAGGGTGTCCGCGCGCTGGTTCGATCCCGCGCCGGAGGTGGCTTCCTCGGTGGTGGCGCCGCGGCTGTCGCTGCCCATCACCAGGATGTTCAGCGACCGGCCGGAGTCCGACGCAGGGGTCCCCGCCGCCGCAGGGCCGGCCCCGGGAGCGACGCCGGCCGCTCCGCCCGGGACGGACGGCTGCGGGCGGGTGGCTTCATCGGGGAAGGCGTTTTCGATCTTGGTGGTCTCCGAGTCGAAGATCCGGCCGAGGTTGAAAAGGTAGGCTCCGGCGGACGCGGGAATGAGGATCACCAGCGCCAGCAGCACCAGCAGGACAGCCCGGAACGGGCGACGCCGGCGTGCAGTCTTAGATGCAGTTTGACCGGGATGTGCGAAGCTCGGATGCGCGGACAGGGTGCCCATTTCCGAAAATTAGCACCGGCGTTCCGGCGTTACATCGGGGGAATCCGCAGAAAAGCCGCACAATAAGCCGCAGCGAAAAGTACGACGGCGGCAGCCCGGTCAGGCGGGCGCGTTCAGCCGTGCGTGGCGCAGGATGGAGACGATCGCCGGGGCCAGTTCGTCCTCCATCTGGTGGTAGACCTCCAGGCCACGGCGGTACGGGTCGATGATGTCGTTCTCGGATGAATCCGCCGGCAGGGACAGGTGCCGCACAGCTGCAGCCCTCGCCGGCAGCCCGCGCCAGAAGGCGGCGTTCGCGGCCAGCCGGTCGCCGCCGTCGTGCGCTGCTTCTTCCGTTGCTCCCGGTGCAGCGGCGCGATCATCCAGCACGTCGAGCATCCGGGCGAACTCGCGGATGGTGAAGGTGCGCTTCAGGAGGGACGCGTCCAGCTGCAGCACCTCGCCGCGGTGGCCCGACGTCATGGTGAGCACCAGGTCCACGCCGCGCAGGATCTTGCTGGTCAGCTGGCGCGCGGCGAAACCCTCCGCGTTGCCGCCGAACGTGCGCACGATGTCCGCGGACGGCGGCTGGATGGGCTCGCCCACCAGGGCCCGGGTGCCGGCGCTGGTGACCACAAAACCGCCCGGAACCGCCTGGTCCAGGCCGGCCTGCAGGAGCCGTTCGGCCACGGGGGAGCGGCAGATGTTGCCCGTGCAGACGGTCAGGATTCTGACTTGGGCGGGGGCAGGTTCGGGGAGTTGCAAAAGGGATACTCTTTCCAGCCGGCGCGCCGGACCGGTCGGTCCGCACATTTCAACTTAACACGTGAAGGTGCGGCTGCCGCCGTCGAAACGCTCTCTCACTTTCTGCACGTTTTTGCCGCACGCTCTCTCACTTGATGCAGGAAATCGGGCGACGCTCTATCACTTTCCCGGAGCCGGGATAAAGCGTCCGACGGCGGCGGGCGGCTCAGGCGCTTAGGGCGCGGCGAGCAGTTGCTTCATTTCCTCGATCTCGGCCTGCTGCGCGGTGATGATTGCCTTGGCGAGGGCGATGGTTGCGCTGGACTTCCCGCCGTCGACCTCCTTCTGGGCCATCGCAATGGCGCCTTCATGGTGGGCGATCATTTGCGTGAGGAAGAGCTTGGCCGCCTCACTACTCTGCGCTGCCTTGAGCTTGTTAAGGTCCTCGGCGCTGACCATGCCGGACATGCCGCCGCCGGGCATGGAATGGCCCGTCATCATCCCGGTGGGCTGGTTCCAGTCCTTGAGCCAGCCGGTCATCTGCTCTATTTCGGGGGCCTGTGCGGCCTTGATCCGGGTGGCGAGGGCGGTCACGGCGGGTGGGATGTCCGCCTTCGCCAGCATAATGTCGCTCATCTCCACAGCCTGGGCATGGTGGGGAATCATCATCTGCGAGAACATGATGTCCTCGGCGTTATGGTCCGCCGAAGCGTCCGGCGCCATGCTGGACATCGGGCTGGAGCTGCCGTGGTCCATGCCGTGGGACGGCTCGGTCCCGGCGGCGCATCCGGCCAGCGAGAGGCCTGCGGCAAAGACGGCCGCGAGGGCCAGGTTCTGGGAGTTCATGTCAGTATCCATTCATCGACGAGTCCAACGGGCGCTGGGGTTGAACGGCTGTGATGGCCGCGCGGGGCGCCGGCCGGGACATACCACTTCACTGACAACACTCGGAAATATACCCCTATAGGGTATTTGGATCAAGGTGGGTGATAGAGGGTCGCCGGGAAACCTGCAGGTAGTGAGAGAGGATCGCCGCGAAACCTGCAGGTAGTGAGAGAGGATCGTCCCGAAACCTGCAGGTAGTGAGAGAGCGTGCGACGGCGGGAGGTCACCTTTGCGATACAAACGTCTTATATGCGGGTTTCCTTGCCATAATGGGATGACCGCCCGGGGGAGGCGGCCTACAGAATGCCCGGAGGTGCCCGAATGACTGACGTGAGTGGCCCCTACACCTATTCGAGTGCCCTCGGTGCGCGGGATTGCCCGGCCGGGACGTACCACATCGACCTGGTTAACGGCACGGTGGCCTGGTCCGACGGGCTATATAAACTGCATGGCTACGAGCGCGGCGAGGTAGTGCCCACCATTGAGCTGATCCTCGCCCACAAGCATCCGGACGACAAACCGCGGGCCCAGGAGATCATCGGGGAGGTCTGCCGCCATGGCGGTCATTTCTCCATCTACCACCGGATCATCGATGCCAACGGCCGCGTCCACCAGGTCCTGACCTCCGGTGAGGGAGCCGTTGATGCGTCGGGGGCGGTGACGGCGATCGACGGCATGACGGTGGACCTGACAGCCACGCTCCAGCGGGAAACCGAAGTGGCGGCACGTGAGGCGGTGGAAAGAGCCACCTCCACCCGCAGCGTCATCGACCAGGCGCGGGGACTGGTGATGGGCAGGCTCCGCGTAGGCTCCGACGAGGCGTTCAGGCTGCTGATCAGCCTTAGCAGCCGCACAAACATGAAGTTGGCCCTTGTGGCCGCAGAGCTTGTTGCCCTTGCGGACGATCCCGAAACCTCCAAGGGCCACGACGGCCAGGACCGCCTGGATGCGGCTGTCCATGACCTTTTGGACGGCAAGCCCAGGCGCCACCGGCGGGACTCCCGCAGCTAGGTAAAAGTTTTTCTTCTGTTGTGTCGATCTGCCGTGGCGCCGTTCGACCTATGGGTGAGAAGGTCGAAGGGCGACCTTCCGAATCCAAGGAGAGAACCACAATGGCCAAGTACATGCTGATCATGCGGGCAACCGACGAGTCCCTCGCGAAGTTCACGGACGTCGACTTCACCGAGGCACTGACCGCCATGGGCAAGTTCAACGACGAACTCATCCGGGCCGGCGTCCTGCTGGCAGCCGAAGGCCTGGATGACCCCAAGGAGGGTGTCGTGGTGGACTTCACCGGGGAGCAGCCGGTGGTCACCGACGGGCCGTACGGGGAAACGAAGGAGCTGTTCAATGGCTTCTACCTCCTGGATGTCGCCTCGAAGGAGGAAGCCATCGAGTGGGCCAAGCGCGCACCGATGACCGAGGGCAGCAAGACCGAGATCCGCAGGGTGCCCACCATCGACGAGTTCCCGCAGGACAACGAATGGATCCAGAAGGAACGCGCCTGGCGCGAGCAGACCGGGCAGCTCTGAACCGGCAGCCCTGAGGCACGGTGGCATCCAACGCGGCGAGGGCCGCCGTCGAAACTGTGTGGCGGATGGAAGCCGCCCGCATCGTCGGCGCCCTCGCCCGCTTTACCGGCGATTTCGCCCTCGCCGAGGACCTGGCGCAGGAGGCTCTCGCCGAGGCACTCGTGTCCTGGTCCGTCAACGGCGTCCCCGCTGAACCGACGGGCTGGCTGCTGACCACCGGCCGCCGTCGTGCCATCGATGCGTTCCGACGGCGGGCGGCCGGGGATGAGCGCTACGCCCTGCTCGCCCGGGACCTGGAGCCGGAGGTTCCGGGGCCGGATGCGCTGTTCGACCCGGAAGCGGTCGACGACGACGTGCTGGCCCTGATGTTCATCTCCTGCCATCCGGTGCTGTCCAAGGAGGCCCGGATCGCGTTGACGCTCAGGGTGGTGGGCGGTTTGGGGAGCGAGGCCATCGCTAAGGCGTTCCTGGTCCCGGTGGCAACCATCCAGGCGCGCATCACCCGTGCCAAGAAAACCCTCGCCGCCGCCAAGGTCCCGTTCGCGGTGCCGGAGCCGAAGGAGCGGGCCGAACGGCTGGGCTCCGTGCTGCAGGCGGTCTACTTGATCTTCACCGAGGGGTCCTTCGCGTCCGGCGGCGACTCGTGGATCCGCCGTGACCTCGCCGCCGAGGCGCAGCGGCTGGGCCGCACGCTGGTCCGGCTCGATCCGCAGCCGGAGGTTTTCGGGCTGCTCGCGCTGATGGAACTGACCGCCGCCCGCTTCCCGGCCCGCGTGGACGCGTCCGGCCAGCCGGTCCTCCTCGAGGACCAGGACCGGCGGCTGTGGGACCGGTCCGCGATCCGGCGGGGACGCGCCGCGCTTGCAAAGGCCGACGGCGGCCGCGGGCTGGGTGCCTACGGGCTACAGGCCTCCATCGCCGAGTGCCATGCGGTGGCGGGGTCGGTTGCCGGGACGGACTGGCCCCGGATCGTTGGCCTGTATGAGGCACTCGGCCGGCTGACGCCGTCGCCCGTCATTGAACTCAACCGGGCGGTGGCGGTGGCCATGGCTTCCGGCCCGTCCGACGCTCTGGTGCTGGTGGACGCGATCGCGGCCCGCGGCGAACTGGGCGGGACGCACCTGCTTCCGTCCGTGCGAGGCGAGCTTCTCACCCGGCTGGGCCGCGGGGACGAGGCGCGGGCCGCCCTCCAGGAGGCCCTGGAGTTGTGCGGGAACGCGGCGGAACGGGCGGCGCTCGAACGCAAAATCGGCGCCCTCCGCGCGGGACAGTAGAAACCACCGGGGGCAGGCCTCCATAGGGAGCTGACCAGCCACTATGCTGGCAGCATGTCTACCTATGAAGTGACCCGCAGCGCATTCATTCCGGCCCCGGCCGAGGCAATCTTCCCCCTGATCAACAGCTTTCACGAATGGACCAAATGGTCGCCCTGGGAGACCGTGGACCCCACCATGGAACGCCACTATTCCGGCAATGACGCGGGCGTCGGCGCGAAGTACACCTGGAGCGGCAACCGCAAGGCCGGCAGCGGCAACATGGAGATCGTCGAGTCGACGGCGCCGCGCGTGGTCCGGATCCGGCTCGAATTCACTAAACCCTTCAAAGCCGTCAACCCCACCTCCTTCACCCTGACCCCGGCCAACGGCGGCACCACCGTGAAATGGACCATGACCGGCGAGAACAAGGGGCTGGCCAAGGTCTTCGCCCTGTTCATGAACATGGACAAGCTGGTTGGTGGCGACTTCGAAAAGGGCTTGAAGCAGCTCTCGGCGGCGGCGTCAGCTAAAACGACGGGACCGTAAAGCCCAGCCCCAGCAGGCCCCTGCCCGCCTGCTCCAGGATCGGGTCGATCGCGAGCGTCGGATGGCTGAGCAGCACGTTCACGTCGCGCTGGATCCGCTGGAGCGGGTGGGCCAGCCGCTGCGCGCTCCCGCCCGACCCCGCGGCCACGAGGCGCACGGCTTCGGCGGAGGCTTCGCCGCTGAGGGCGAGCGAGAGGCGGTAGGCGGCGCGGCCGCCGTCGTCCAGGTCCGAATGGCGGGCGCCTAACCCGGCGGCCAGCCGGACCGCCTCCTCCCAGTGCAGCCGCGCCGTGGCCAGCTGCCCGTAGGCCCGCGAGAAGCGGGCCTGAGCCAGCGGCGAATCCGACTGCCGGGTCTCCACAGTGTTCTTGACCTTGCGCACCATCATTCCTTCGCGGAAAAGTTCGACGGCGTGCTCCGCGGCTCCCAGCGCGGCGGACGGCGCCACGAGGTTCAGCAGGATGGCCATGGGGGTGCGGAGGATGGGGTCGGGGTGGATCCGGCTGCCGGGGTTGTCCGCTGCGCCCAGCAGGGCCCAGTCCTGCACCCGGTGTTCGGGCACAAAGAGATGCTGCGCCGTGAGATCGTTGCTGCCCGTACCGCGCAGGCCCGCCGTATGCCAGACGTCAAGCAGTTCGAGCTCGGCCACCGGGACCAGGGCCTGCATGCGGATTCCGTTGTGCTGGACGGCCAGCAGCGCCCATTCCGAGTGCATCACGCCGGACGCGAAGCTCCAGTGTCCGGAGACAGCGTAGCCGCCCGGAACCCTATCAGCCGTGCCCACGGGGGCGCCGGTTGCGGCCGCCAGGGGAGCGGGCCCGCCGGCGAACACTTCCTGCTGGACCCGCCGCGGCCAGCGCGCCAGCATCCAGACATGCTCAGCCAGGTGGCCGGCCGTCCACGCGGTGGAGGCGCAGCCCCGCGACAGCCGGCGGATCACCTCGGCGTAGGTTTCAACACCCAGCCCGGATCCGCCCAGCGCCTTGGGGGACAGGATCTGGAAAACCCCGGCGGCCTTGAGCTCCGACATGGTGGATTCCGGCAGGCGCCGCAGTTGCTCCGTCTCCTCAGCGCGTTCCCTAAGCCGGGGGATGAGGGCGTCCACGCGGGCCAGGATTTCTTCGTGGGCCGGGCCCGGGACGGGTTCGACGGCGGCCGGGTCCAGGGCGGGTACGACGGCGGCTGGCAGGTCGAGCGTGTGGGCCGTGTGGTCGCGTTTGGCGGCGAGGTACCGGTGGTTGGCTTCGGACAGGTGGACCCCGGTGGGGACCTGCTCGGCGATGTTGATCCCCAGGGAGGTGAGCTGGGCGGCCTTGTCCGGGTTGTTGGTGAGCAGCCGGACGGAGGTTGCCCCGACGGCGCCGAGCATCTGGGCGGCCGCGGTGTAGTCGCGTTCGTCGTCGCCGTGGCCCAGGGCCCGGTTGGCTTCGTAGGTGTCCAGGCCGGTGTCCTGCAGGGCGTAGGCGTCCAGCTTGGAGTACAGGCCGATGCCGCGGCCTTCCTGCCGGAGGTAGAGGAGGAATCCGCCGGCGGCCGAGATCTGTTCCACGGCCTCGCGGAGCTGGGGGCCGCAGTCGCAGCGCTCGCTGCCGAAGACATCGCCGGTGAGGCACTCGCTGTGCAGCCGGACCAGGGGCGTGTTGCCGCCGTCGGCTGCTTCATTCAGCAGGCCGTCCCAGTCGCCGAAGGCCAGCAGGAGGTGATCCTTGCTGTCGGCCAGCCCGTGGAAGGTGAGGACCTCGGCGACGGTGCTGTACCCGTCCGGGAAATGCAGCGGAACCGTCACGCGGCTGCGGACAGTTGCGGGGGCGGTCAGTGACGCGGCGATGGACTCGAAGAACGTGGTCATCCGGGGTTCCTTGCACTCGAAACAAGAGAGGCGCTTACTTGAAGCTTAAAGTAAATATACGCGCCAATTGTTGAAGTTGCAAGCATTTGTGTCGTCGCCGCAGCGTCCGCGGAAGCTCGTCAGCCGTTCTTACCCTTGGCTTTGCCCTCGCCCTTGGCTGGTGCGGGCGGAGGGGCCGGTGCAGGGACGGGCGCAGCTGCCGCAGCGCTCTCAGCGGCGGCTTGCGCCGAAGCCTCCGCCTCCGCCCGGGCCTTCTCGGCCTCAGCCGCGGCTGTAGCGGCGGCTGCTTCCTCCGCCGCTTTCGCCGCTGCCGCAGCGGCTTCCATGGCGGCGGTGAGGTCGGCCCGTACCGCGGCGACGCTGGTCATGATGCCCCGGCGCCGGTCCTCGGAAACCTGGCCGCTGTCCGCTGCGGACGCCACGCCGGCTTCCAGGCTGTCCAGTGCCTTGAGTGCTGCGGCGGGATCGTTCGCGGCCGCCGCCTGGCTGACGCCGAGTACCTGTTGCTGAAGCGTGCGTGCTACGTCGCGCTGCAGGCCGGTATCGGCAGGCGCGCAGCCGGCTATCATGGCGGCCAGTGCCAAGGCGGCGGCCAGCCGAAGGCATCGCCGCGCGCCACGGCCTCCGCCGCGGGGCCGGAAAAGCGTCATGGTTCCACTTTCTTCTGGAGTTCCTGGAGGTGGTCACCCAGGGCGCCCGTGACCGTCGGGTAAGGCACGACGTCGGCTGTGGACTCTTGGGGCAGGCCCGCCGTGAGCGCCACGGACCCGCCCGCTGCCGCAAGCAGGATCAGGATGGCTGCTGGCCAGAGGCGCCTCGAGCGTCGCGCGCGGGACGGCCGTGCCGGCCTGCGCGTTTTTGGACGCTTGGGACCCGCGGCAGGGGCGGGGGCGGGCGCCGGGGCAGGGGGTGTGGCTGCTGCCGCTGGCGCTGGGCGGATGGACGGCGCCCTGAAGGGCATGCTGGGCAGGACCCGCGTTGGTTCCGGGGCGAGGCTGCCCGGGGTTGATTGGGGCGAAACAAGAGCCTGCCGCAGGGCTGTCTCTATGTCTGCCGAGGCCGGGCGGTCCAGCGGTTCGATTGCCGTCATCGACCGGATCAGGTCCGCCCACTCCGCCGGAAGGTCCGCCGGAATTTCGGGCGGCCGGTGCAGCCTGGCCACGGCGGATTCCACCGCGCTGCCCGGATATTCCACTGCCTGCTTGATGCATTCGAGCAGCACCAGGCCCAGCGAATAGACGTCCGTGGCGGCGCTGAGCGGCGAGCCCATGGCCTGTTCAGGGCTCAGGTACGCCGCGGTCCCCACCATGGCTCCTGTGGCTGTCAGGCGTGTGGCGTCGGTGATTCTGGCTATTCCGAAGTCTGTGAGCTTGGCCCGCAGCGGCTCCCCGGGGCGGGTCTGGGCCAGGAGGATGTTGGCGGGTTTGATGTCCCGGTGGATGATGCCAAGGCTGTGGACGTAGGACAGCGCGTCGGCGACGCCGGCTCCGATGACCGCGAGTTCGTCCAGCGGGACCGGGCTGTGCCTGATGCGGGTCCGCAGGTCCTGTCCCTCCGCCAGTTCCATGGTCAGGAAGGGGCGCGGCTCGGTGGGGATGCGCGTATCGGTGCCGGCATCAAAAAGCGTCACCAGGCTGGGATGGTTCAGCGTGGCCAGCATCTTGATCTCGGCCTCCTGGCGCTTGAGCTCCCCCACATCGGGGGCCTGGGGCGCGAAGAGCTTCAACGCCACGTCCCGGCCCAAATTCGCGTCCCGTGCGGAGTAGACGGACGACATGCCGCCACGGCCAATCACCTCACCTAGCCGGTAGCGTCCGGCAACCACGTCATTCATGTTGGAGCTGGGCGATTCCGCCACGATAACCGTTCCTTCCGGCGCCTTGGGGCACTCGCCATGCCCAGGATCAGGACGCTGGGAAAAACAACTCTTCCCATGATCTATAAGCATGCTTATCATTGCGGGAGAGGGGGTCCGAAGTCAATCCTGCAGAAGGAATCCGGGGCGGGCGTTGTGGAGGAATTGCTGATTGTTTCGGCGAGTGGACTGGCGCGCGAGGTGTTGGCGATGGTCCGCAGCAGTGGCCAGTATGACGTCATCGGCATCCTCGATGACGATTTCGAATTACTCGGCGTTTCCGTCGACGGAGCCACGGTCCTTGGGGGCATCGGGAGTGTGCTGCGCTACGCGAACGCCAATGTGATCGTGTGCATCGAATCCGAGTTTGAGCGCGAGGCGGCAGTGGGCCGGCTCGCACAGCTGGGGCTCCCCGAAGGGAGGTATGCGACGGCGGTGGACCCGGGCATCCCCCTCCTGGACTCGGCATTTGTCGGCCAGGGAAGCATCCTCCTGCACAACGTCACCGTTGCTCCGGCGGTCAGTCTGGGAAGGCATGTTGTGGCGATGCCGAACGTCCACCTTGGCTGCGACGTCCACATAGCCGACTTCGCCACGCTCTGTGCCGGGGCATCGCTGGGCGGCGGCGCGAGCCTGGGCCGCGGCGTCCATGTCGGAATGAACTCCTGCGTTCGCGAGGGCATCACTGTGGGCCGCTACGCGCGGATCGGAATGGGCGCCGCCGTGGAAAGCAGCATGCCGGAGTTCGCAACGTGGGTGGGAAGTCCGGCCCATTAGAAACCGCGCTCATTAGGAACCGCGCCCTCCGCCGCTCCGCAGTCTCCCAGCACCTGCTGTTGCTCGAACAGGCAGGGCTGGTGGCTGCCCGCAAAGAGGGGCGGAACAGGTACTACAGGCTCGATCCCGAGGGCATGGGCCGGCTCCGTGCGCTGGTCGAGCAGTTCTGGACGGACGAACTGGACCTGCTGGCCGCAGACGCCGCCGAGCTGGCCGGGAACCGTCCCCAGCCAGGAGAACCTGCACCACGCTAGATACTTCATTCCTAGTCAAAGGACCGCTCAGATGAGCTTCGATAAAACCATCCTCCTTCCCGTCGACGCTGACGAGGCCTTCGCCCTGATCACGCAGCCCGAACGCCTGCGCCGCTGGAAGACGGTCGCCGCCAGGGTGGACCTGCGCGTCGGCGGCGAGTACCGCTGGACCATCGTCCCCGGCCACCACGCCGCGGGGACGTTCCAGGAAATCGAGCCGGGCAAGCGCATTGTGTTCACCTGGGGCTGGGAATCCGCCACGGACCTGCCTCCCGGCGCGTCCACGGTCATCATTACCCTGGAGCCCGTCGACGGCGGCACGTCGCTGCGCCTGGTGCATGAGGGCCTCACGCCCGAGCAGTCCACCGCACACGCCGAAGGCTGGAACCACTTCCTGGGACGCCTGGTCAAAGAGGCGTCGTCGGATGCGGGCCGGCCCGGACGAATGGGCGGCCGCCCCGGACCCCATCGACCACCTCATCTCCGCCGACGCGTCGCTGGCAGTCCTGCTCGGAGTCCTGCGCAAGCTCACCCCGGAAGACCGGGAATAGCCGACGCCGTGCGAGGACTTCACTGCCCACGAACTCCTCGAGCCCTGGCCGGGTCGCTGAAGAACATCGGCACCGCCCTGGGCGCCGACGTCACCGACCGCGCCGATGCGGCTCCCGAGGTCCGCATCGCCGAGCTGGCGCAGCCCACGCTGGAGGCGTTCGCCCGCCGCGGCGTTGACGGCACCATCGACATGGGCTTCGCAGAACTACCCGCCACCATGGTGGCCAGCATCCTGAACCTTGAGCTGCTGGTCCATGCGTGGGACTTCGCGAAGGCGAGTGGCCAGGATCTAGCCGTGTCCGACGTCGTCACGGACTACGTGGAGGGCCTGGCCCTGGTGACCATCTCCGAGCAGGTCCGCTCCGGCGGCAGCTTCGCGCCGGCCCAGCCCGTCGCGGAGACCGCAGGCAGCCTCGAGCGACTCATCGCATTCACCGGCCGGACTGTCACCGTCTGACACCCCCGCAGTAAACAGAAGAACAATCACGAAAGAAGGAAAAGGAAATGTCCAAGTTTCTCTTCATCTCCATTCCCCGATGACACCCGCTGAGGCAGCGCCGCCGGCACCGGAGGACATGGAAGCTTCCATGGGGGAGTGGAACGCCTGGGGTGCCAAGGTGGGCGACGGGCTGATCGACTTCGGAACCCCTTTGGCCAACGGCGTCCGCGTTTCGCCTGGCGGAGCCACCGCGCCGAGCACGCTCGAAGTCTCCGGATACAGCCTGATCGAGGCAGAGAATGCTGAGGCAGCCCTGGACCTCGCCAAGCAGCACCCGCACCTGAACATGCCGGGCAGCGAAATCGAGGTCCACGAGGCCCAGCACATTCCCGGAATGTAACCGCCTGGTGGTCGAGCCTGTGTGCTTGAGATCCTCCACGGCAATGGTGTCCTCCTTCGCCATTGCCGGCGCGGTACGCCGCGATGCCAGGGTCAGGTTTCGAAGTGCGTCTCCGGCGCGCCGCCGTAGCCCTCCAGGATGCCTTCCGCGACAAGGCGGAGCTTCATGTTCCGGTGGCTGGAAGCGTTGGAGAGAATGGCAAAAGCCTCATCGTAGGAGCACCTGTTCTGCCCCATGATCACGCCGCAGGCGATGTCGATGGCGGTGCGGCTGGACAGCGCCGAGCGCAGATGCTCGGAAAACTCGGACGCCCGCCGGACCTGCGTTGCCAGGCGCAGGCTCCTGGACGCAAGGTCCCGGAAGCCAAAGACCTGGGACATCAGCTCGCTGGTGAAGACGTTGGCCTCGGTGGCGAGGAAGGTCAGCGCACCGGCATAGCCGTGATCGACGTCCAGGGGGACGCTGACGGCACTGAGATAACCGGCCGCCTGCAGCCGGTGGCGGTAGTGGGGCCACCGAGGGTCCCGTGATTCGGCGTTGACCAGGATGGCCACGTTACCATCCAGCGATTCCGACGCCGGGCCGTGCGAATGCTCCTGGTCCCACCTGGTGAGCATCACTGCTTCCTCCGGGCTGCCGGCCGTGACCGGTTTCCGGTTCGGCGCCCGGAGGGTCACCACGCAGTCAAGGACCGCCTCGGCGGCCCGGGTCATGGCTGCAGCGCCGACGTCGGCGAGCACGTCCAGCGATGCGGCTTCCGTGGGGGCCACCAGGTCATAAAGGAGTTCGGCGCCGTCCCAGCGCCAATCGGTCGCGAGCTCCAGCTCGTCCGAGCCTCCACCCGTTTGTGTCTGACCATCGTTCACGTGATTGCCCCCTTCAAGTGAGAAGGGCCGTCGCTACTGCAGCCAATGCTGAGACTACGGGGCAGCGGACGGGCGGCACACGAGTAGTGGGTACTCGAATTTGAACAGGGCGGACACGCGGCGGCCCGGTCCCAAGGGGGGAGCCGGGCCGGGGCGTTGGCGGTTACTGGCAGCTCACGTCCACGAAGTATGTGACGTCAGCGCCTGGGCCGGCGGGTGCCACAGCGAAGGTGACTGTGGAGCTGTTGCCCCGCATCTTGCCGTAACTGCCGTCCGGGAGTTCGACGGCGGTGATGTCGCAGCCGGGCTGGTCCGATACCTTTATGCTGTGCGTGCCCTCTTCGGTGGCTTCGAAGTGGGCCTCATGGAAGGCAAGCACGGACGGGTTGTATTCGGAGAACTTGATGTTGCTCGCTCCGTTGGTGTCGGTCCATTCAGCAGCGTAGCCGTCCATGGCTGCACCGTTCTTCCAGAACCGGACATCGATTTCCACGATGATGTCGCTGCGGACCTTGAAGTTGTCCACCTTGCTGTACCGCGGGACGAAGCAGTTCTTGTTGCCGGGTGCCGTACAGCTCAGAAGGTTGGTGGGGCTGACCCAAACCTTGTAGACGCCGCCGTTGTTGGGGGTGGTGTTGTATGGGAACAGCTGTACTGTGGCCCCGCCGTCTTCCCCGTCAGCTCCTGTGGCGTGCTGGCAGCCGCCAACGTCGACAACGTCTTCGATGACGCCGCCCACAACAGTGAACTGCCGGCAGGAGACAGGGTCGGTGGAAAGCAGCACCTTCCCGGAGGGGCCGGTTACCTGGAACGAGTAAGTCCCGTCAGGCAGGCCCGCGGCGCCGTCAGGGGCGTTGATCCCGGGTCCGCCGTTGAGGTACACGTCCTCTTTGGCTTCGTAGATGTTCAGGTTCACCGGGACGCCGGACGCGTCCGTGGTGAAGATGGCTCCTGAGATGGTGCTCGGGGGCGCCGCGGCCGCTGGCGAGCCCAGCAGTCCTGCGGAGGCGATGACAATCGCACAGGGAATGGCGAACTTGGTGTTCATGGGGTTCCTCTGTTCAACGAGTAGGGCTGGCTACTCCGACGCGCAGTTGAACAGGCAGGTACTTCCCAGTAAGCACGCTGCCCGTCCACGCCCAACCCGGAACCGGAGGCTGGGTGAGGGCTGCGCCTCAGATCCCCGAATTCTACGCCTGGGCGCAGATGGACGGCAATGAGTATGCGGTGGTCGAGCCTGCTGAGACCCGGTGGATTTCGACAGGCTCAATCACCGGACCCCGGGGGGATTTCGACAGGCTCAATCACCGGACCCCGGGGGGATTCGACAGGATCAACCACCGAAGCCCGGTGGTCGAGCCTGTCGAGACCGGGTTACCCCTGGTTGATGCGGATCATGTTCCCGGACGGGTCGCGGAAGGCGCAGTCGCGCGGGCCCCAGGGCTGGACGATCGGTTCCTGGAGGACTTCGGCGCCGGACGCGCGGAGGGTTTCGAACGTGGCGTCGAGATCGTCCGTGGTGAACACCAGCATGGGCATAACGCCCTTGGTGAGCAGCTCCTGGATGGCGTCTCCGTCAGCCTGTGAGCGGCCGGCGTGCGGAGGGGAAAGGACGAGCTCGAGGTCGGGCTGGGCTGCGCTGCCGAGGGTGACCCAGCGCTGTCCGTCTGAGCCGACGTCGTTCCGGACTTCAAAGCCCAGGGCGTCGCGGTAGAAGGCGAGGGACTCATCGAGATCGTTGACGGTGACGTGTGCGTACTTCAATGAAATGTTCATGTCTTCACGCTATGGCAGCGGAAACTAGGACGCTTCTTCAATCCTGCTCAGTGTTTCGCGGGCTGTTTCCCGGGCCGCTTTCTTGCCCTTGCGGTCCGGTTTGGTGTGCTGCTTGGCGATGCAGTTAGGCATGGCCTTCACGGCGTGGTGTTCCCGGGCCCGGTATTCGCTGGGCGTCATGCCCACGATCTCGGTGAACCGGGAGCTGAAGGAGCCCAGCGACGTACAGCCCACCTCCATGCAGGCGTCCGTCACGTTCGAACCGGCACGAAGCAGCGCCATGGCCCGTTCGATCCGCCGGGTCATGAGGTAGTTGTAGGGCGTTTCGCTGTAGGCGGCCTTGAATTGGCGGGAGAAATGCGCGGGGGACATCAGGGCGCCGGCGGCCATCGTGGGCACGTCCAAGGGCCGGGCATACTCGCGGTCGATCAGGTCGCGGGCCCGGCGCAGGTGGGCCAGGTTGGCCAGTTCCTGCGGTGTCATGCCGTCATTTTACGCGTCGAAGTGGGTGCTGGCTTTGCCGCCGGAGATCTTGACCACCATTTCCTCGGCGATGTCGCGGAGCTTCTGGTTCCGGTGGCTGGAGACGTTGGTCAGGATGGTCATGGCTTCGGCCTGCGTGCAGCGGTTCTGGCCCATGATGATCCCGCACGCCAGGTCGATGGCCGTGCGGCTGGCCAAGGCCGCGTTCAGGTCGTCCGCCGCGCCCTGGGCCGTGCCCACCTTCACCGCCAGGCGCACGGCGCTGCCGGCAAGGTCGGCAAAACTGGCGGCTTCCCTCATGATGTCCGCCGTAAACACGCCCGTGGAGGTGGCGAAAAAGTTCAGGGCGGCTGCGGTGTCTTCGCCCAGTTGCAGCGGCACCCCGAGGGCGCTGAGGATCCCCTCGTCATAGAGCACCTTCTGGTACTCCGGCCAGCGCGGGTCAGTGCGGACATCGCCCAGGAGGGTGGGCACCCCGGTCCTCAGGGCCGCGATGCAGGGGCCGTCGCCCACACGCTGTTCGATCTGGTCAAGGTGGATGGCCTTGGGACTGCTGCCGCCCACCGTGGCTGTCCGCTTGATGCGTTTCAGCGTGACACCGCATTCAATGGTTTCATTGGCGCTCCGGCTCATGACGCCGGCGGCGATCGTAGCGAAGCCGCCCAGGAACTCCGCCACAGACTCCGTACCCACAATCAGGTCCTGGAGTTCAAGGAGGAGGTCACGCTCGGGGCTAGTGGACATCTCCACAACTTATTCCCAACGCGAAATACCCGCAACCAGCCCGCCCGCGGCTAGCCGATGATGGGGCGTTCTTCCGGCAGCCGGTACAGCCTGGGGTGGGAGGACAGGGCGAGCGCGGACGCCACCGTCACGGTGCCGATCCTGCCGGTGAACATCAGCGCCATCAGCACCCATTCGGCCGACGGCGGGAGGTTGGGTGTGATGCCCGTGCTCACCCCCACGGTGGCGAACGCGGAGATGGATTCGAAGAGGACCTTCTCCAGGCTGTAGTCGGTCACCATCAGCAGGGCCAGAGTCCCGCTGACGACGGCGGCGACCCCCAGCAGCGCCACGGACAGGGCCTGCCGCTGCGAGGAAGCGCTGATGGAGCGGTGCGCGATGGTCACCTCGTCGCGGCCGCGGACCTCGTTCCAGATGGAGAAGCCCAGCACCAGGAACGTGGTGATCTTGATGCCGCCCGCGGTGCCGGCGCTGCCGCCGCCGATGAACATCAGGATGTCGGTCACCATCAGTGTCTCCGGGGCCGCCGCACCGTAGTCGATGCTGTTGAACCCGGCCGTGCGGGGAAAGACGCCGCCAGCCAGTGAACCCAGCAGTTTTCCGGTGAAGGACAGCGGGCCCAGGGTCCCGGCGCGGTTCCATTCAAAAGCGGCGAACAGTCCGATGCCAAGAACCAGGAGCCCCAGTGTGCCGTAGATGGTCAGGCGGAGGTGGACGCTCCAGTCCTTTATCCTGAGGTCGCCGCGGACCAGCTGGATGATGACGGGGAAACCCAGGCCGCCGGCGACGATGGCAGCGCAGATGGGGACGATGATCCAGGGATCCTCCGCGAAGCCGATGAGGTTGTCACTGAACAGACCGAACCCGGCGTTGTTGAAGGCGGAGACCGCGTGGAACACGCCATGCCAGAGGGCGGTCCCCGGGTTGGCGTCGTACGCGATCCAGAAACGGCCGGTCAGCAGGACGGCGGTGGCCGCCTCGATGCTGAGCATGATTTTCGCGACGCGCAGCAGCACTGAACGCACGTCGCCCAGGTTCAGCGTGTGGGTTTCGGACTGGGCCACGAGCTGGCCCTTGAGGCCGATGCTTTTGCGTACCAGCAGCGCCAGCAGCGTGGCCAGGGTCATGATGCCGAACCCGCCCAGCTGGATGAGCGCCAGGATCACGCCCTGCCCGAAGGGTGTCCAGAACGTGGCGGTATCGACCGTGACCAGGCCCGTGACGCACACGGCCGAGACGGACGTGAACAGCGCGTCCATGAAGATGTCCGGGTCCTCCGTGGTCCGTGCCATCGGCAGCATCAGCGTGCCGGCGCCGAGGAGGATGACGGCAAGGAACGCGAGCGGGACGGAGCGGACCGGGTGGGTCAGGGCGCGCCTGATGGCGCTCTCCTTCCGGTCCCTGGTGACCTTGGCTTTGGCGGCCCGCAGCTCCTGTGCCATGGGGTCAGCCCACGTGGATGCCGGGCCGGCGCGCGGGGTCCGGCTCGTTTTCCCTGATGATTTCACGCACCACCGGGGCGGTGTCGCCGCGCCCCAGCAGCAGGTAGCGCATCAGGTGCGCCAGCGGATTGCCTTCGGCCCATTCAAAGTAGGCGTGCGGCCGCACTCCGGTGGCGTCGCGGAGCGCCAGCAGGATCGCGGCGATCGCGTTGGGCGCGGCCGGGCTTTCGGCGCGGAGGACGCGGTGCCCGTCCACCTCGATGCCGCGCACCGCCAGGACGTCGCTGAAGCCCGACGGATCGGTCACGTCGATTTCCAGGAAGATCACGTCCGCCGTTCCGGGCACTGGGTTGTTCTCCCGCTGCTCGGCTTCCTTGGCGCGGTATTCCTCGGCGTCGCGGGCCTGCGGGCGGTTGGCGATCAGGTTGATCCGCCCGTCGAAATCAATGGTGTCGGTGATGAAGCGGCGGGCTTCATCGTCGAACTCGATGTTGTGGACCCGGAGTTCGGTGGTGCGGCTGACCCGGGAAACCAGCGACACCACGATGATGCCCAGGATGAAGAAGCCGGAGATGGCCAGGCCGTCCGGCTTGGCGATCACGTTGGCGGCCAGCGCGTACAGCAGGATGAGGGTCAGGATGGAAAATCCGACGGCGGCGCCCCGCCTCTTGCTGCGGGCTGCGGAAATGCTCACGGCCACGGCGCCGGAGACCATCATGGCCAGGATGCCGGTGGCGTAGGCGCCGGCCTGGGCGTTGACGTCCGCGTTGAAACCGATGGTGATCAGGACGCTGATGGCCGTGTAGACCAGGACGACCGGCCGGACGGCGCGGGACCAGTCGGGGGCCATGCCGTAGGAGGGCAGGTAACGGGGGACGATGTTGATCAGCCCGGCCATGGCGGACGCGCCGGCGAACCACAGGATCAGGATGCTGCTGACGTCATAGACGGAGCCGAAGCCGTTGCCCAGCAGCTCGTGGGCCAGGTAGGCCAGGGCGCGGCCGTTGGCTTCGCCGCCTTCGTGGAAGGCGTCGGCGGGGATCAGCACCGTGGTGACGAAGCTGCTGCCCAGGAGGTAGACGCTCATGATCAGGGCGGCGGTGGTGAGGAGCTTGCGGGTGTTGCGGACGCGGGTGGCCAGGCGTTCCTCGGCGGTGGCGCCGCCGGCCGCGACCAGGGGCATCATGCTGACGCCGGTCTCGAAGCCGGAGAGCCCCAGGACCAGCAGCGGGAAGGCGAGCAGGGCAGGCCCGGCGATGTCGCCGAAACCGGTCCCGGCGGAGGTGAGCGCCGCGGTCCAGTCAGCCATGGCACCCGGCCGGGTGACGGCGTCGTACATTCCCACGCCGATGACCACGGCGTTGAGCAGCAGGAAGATGCCCACCAGGGGGATGGCGACGGCGACTGCTTCGGAGAAGCCGAGCAGGAACACGCCGCCGAGGATGAGCAGGAGCGCCACGGTGATGGGGACCGCCTGGCCCTCCAGGAAGGGCGGCAGGTAGGGGTTTTCGAGCATGTGGACGGTGGCGTCGGCGGCGGAGAGGGTGATGGTGATGATCCAGGAGGTGGCCACGAAGCCGAGCAGGATGAGCACAAAGATTTTCCCGCGCCAGAACGGCAGGAGCTTCTCCAGCATGGCCACCGATCCCTGGCCGTGCGGGCTTTCGTGCGCCACCCGCCGGTACATCGGCAGCATGCCCAGCAGGGTCAGGCCAACGATCAGGAGCGTGGCCAGCGGGGACAGCGCCCCGGCGGCAAGGGCCGCGATGCCCGGCAGGTAGGACAGCGTGGAGAAGTAGTCCACGCCGGTGAGGCACATGACCTTCCACCAGCTCTGGGTGGGGGCGTGGTCCTCGGCGGTTTCCGGGCCTACGGGCTGGTGGACCGTGTGTTCGAGCAGCCACCGGGTCAGCCGGTTTCCGGGTTCGCCGTCGGGTTCCGGGTTGGGGACGCTGGCGGGAATGGAGAAGCGGGTGGATGCAGTCAACGGGTAACTTTCTATACCCCACGCAGGCGGGATCGGGGCGAATAACCAACGGAGCCTAGCACCGGGCCGGCGGCCCCCAGCGGGAAAACCCGGGTTCTTAACGCGTTCTTAACGCCTGCCCGCAAGACGCCTCCCGCCGGGCCATTTTGGGGCTTGCGCTTCCACTACTTAGCGGTACTATGTACTAGTAGCTAGTAACACTGAGTAGTGGAGGAGGTGTCCGGTGGGCAAGCAAATGACGGAGATGCTCAAAGGGACGCTGGAGGGCATTGTGCTGGCCCTCCTGACCGGGAGCCCGGCATACGGGTACGAAATCACCACGCTGCTCCGGGCGCAGGGTTTCACCGAAATCGCTGAGGGCACCGTGTACGCGCTGCTCGTCAGGATCGAGCAAAAAGGCCTGGTGGACGTGGAGAAGCGGCCCTCCGAAAAAGGGCCGCCGCGCAAGGTGTACACGCTCAACTCACTGGGCGAAAAGGAACTGGACGAATTCTGGAACACATGGAGCTTCTTGTCCGAACGGCTTGAACAGCTCCGCACGGGAGGAAAGTGAAATGGCAGCAAAGTGGATCGAGCTGGTAACCGGCTCGCTCGAGCAGAAGAAGCAGTACAAGCAGGCAAAGGCCCGGCTGGATGCCCTGCCTGAGCCCTACCGCTCCGTGGCGACCGCCTTCAACCGGTACTTCATGTACTACGGCGGGGTCACCGAGGGGGACACCATCGTGCAGATGTTCGCGGACCTCGCGGACCTGTGGGAACGCGCCGCCATCGACGGCACGCCCGTGAGCGAGATCGTGGGCGAAGATCCCATCGAGTTCGCCGAGAGCTTCGCCCAGGCATACGGCGGAAAGCGGTGGATCGACAAGGAACGGGCCCGCCTGAACGAGGCGGTTGACAAGGCGAAGGCGACGGAGGCAGGGTCATGAGCACCGAGGTGGCGCGAAGCCGGCCCGGCGGACCGGCGATCCGGGTGCAGGGCATCGAGAAGTCCTTCAAGGACCTGCACGTCCTGCGCGGGGTGGAGTTCGAGGTGGCGGCGGGCAGCATTTTCGCCCTCCTCGGCTCCAACGGGGCCGGAAAGACCACCATGGTGAGGATCCTGTCCACGCTGCTGAAGGCCGATGCCGGCACGGCCACTGTCAATGGGTTCGACGTCGGTGCGACGCCCGGTGAGGTCCGCGAGTCGATCAGCCTGACCGGCCAGTTCGCGGCGGTCGATGAAGTGCTCACCGGCAGGGAGAACCTTGTGCTCGTGGCCAAGTTGCGTCACCTGACGGACCCGGGTGCGGTGGCGGACGGGCTGCTCACGCAGTTCAGCCTCACCGATGCGGGGTCCCGGAAAGTGGCGACGTACTCGGGCGGCATGCGGCGCCGGCTCGACATCGCGATGAGCCTGATCGGGAACCCGCCGGTCATCTTCCTCGACGAACCGACCACGGGCCTCGACCCGCAGGCGCGCATCGAGGTGTGGCAGACCGTGAAGCGGCTCGCCGGCCAGGGCACCACGGTGCTGCTCACCACGCAGTACCTCGACGAGGCCGAACAGCTTGCCGACCGCATCGCGATCCTGCACAAGGGCACCATCATCCAGAACGGAACCCTCGCCGAACTCAAGCGGCTACTCCCGCCGGCCAAGGTCGAATATGTGGAGAAGCAGCCCTCGCTCGAGGACGTCTTCCTCGCCCTCGTCGGTGACGCCGGCGAGGCTGACGCCGGCGAGACCGGCACCGGCGACGACGACCGCAGCGCTGACGCCGCCGGCACCCTCCCAGTACGAAAGGAAGTCCGATGACCACGCACGTTCTCGGCGACACAAGCGTCCTGACCAGCCGCTCGCTGCGCCACATCCTCCGCAGCCCCGACACGATCATCACCACCGCTGTCACACCGATCGCGCTGATGCTGCTGTTCGTGTACGTCTTCGGCGGTGCGATCAACACCGGATCCGACCAGTCGTACATCAACTACATGCTCCCCGGCATCCTGCTCATCACGATCGCGTCCGGCGTTGCATACACCGCGTACCGGCTGTTCCTCGATCTTCAGGGCGGCATCTTCGAGCGCTTCCAGTCCATGCCGATCGCCAGGTCCAGCGTGCTCTGGGCGCACGTCCTCACCTCCCTGGCCGCGAACCTGGTCTCGGTGGCGCTCGTCATTGGCGTCGCGCTCATCATGGGGTTCCGCACCGGAGCATCCGTGGCGGCCTGGTCCGCCGTCGTCGGCATCCTGGTCCTGTTCACCCTCGCACTGACCTGGATCGCCGTGATCGCCGGGCTCTCCGCGAAGACTGTGGACGGCGCGAGCGCGTTCAGCTACCCGCTGATCTTCCTGCCGTTCATCAGCTCGGCGTTCGCGCCCACCGACTCGATGCCCGGACCGGTCGCATGGTTCGCCGAGAACCAGCCCGTGACCTCGATCGTGAACTCCATCCGGGCGCTGTTCGCGCAGGAAACCGTCGGCAGCGACATCTGGATCTCCGTGGCCTGGCTCGCCGGCATTCTCGCGGTCGCCTACGCCTTCGCGACCGCCATCTACCGCCGCAAGATCAGCTGAGACCCAGCGGATCTGATTTCCCCTTTGAGCCCCGATCGGTGTGGACCCCGGTTGGGGCTCAGTCATCGGCGATGGATTCGAGGAGCCATTGTTCGGACAACGGCTCGCGACGCAGCTCGAAGGTCCGCAGTGCCGAGGAGGAGGATCCGAGGCGGACCTGCACGCGCCAGTGTTCGATGTCCACGACGTTCCCGATACCCACCGGCGCCGATCGACGGGTGTCCCACCAGGAGTCTCTGGTGAACCATTGCACGGGATCTTCCGCGACGACCCAGATATGCCCGGCGTGCCGGATGGCCAAGGGCCGGCCGGACATGAAGCGGACGTCCACGGCGGCATCGAGGTTTGTTTCGCTTGCTGTTGTTGTCACGGTAACGCGTTCTCCAAGGGTTCGGCTTTTCGCTTCTCCACGGAGGGTACGGGCAGGGGCCGACATTTATCTTTGGGGCAACGGCCGGAGCTGGCTAAGTGCTCCTCTGTTCAGCGCCGCAGCAGGTAATCGGCGACGCCTCGGGGGTTTGCCAGGGCGAGGAGATGGCCGCCGCGTATGGCGTCAGGGTCTATCCCGAGGCGTGCGCGGGCCACCCGACGCTGGAAATCCAGGGGAAAGAACCGGTCCGCCTCGCCGGCGAGGATACGCGTCGGGATCGTGGGCCACTGCGGGAAGTCGCAGGGCGATCCAAAGACCGCGTTTGCTTCGGGGCGCTGGTGCGGTTCCCCTTCGGCCGCGATGTCCGGCGGAACGTCGTGCAGGAAGTAAGTGTCGTCGTCGAACTCGGTGCTGTAGCCGTTGGCCACCGCTGCGGCCTGCCGCGCGGCATCCCAGCCGGTGTTGTCCCACCAGGCACCGGGCGTCTCGCCCGGTGCCGGGATCATCGCATTGACCAGGACCAGCTCCCGTACGGAAGCCTTCCAGCAGACAAGCGGTGCGGTGAAGCCGCCCAGCGACTGTGCAACAAGCACGACGTCGGACCGCTCACCGATGGCCCCGAGAACCAGGCGCGTGTACTCGGGCAGCCCGGCGCCGTCGTCGTCACCGGGGAGGTCGACGGCGACGGCCTCATGGCCAGCCGCCTGAAGCAAGGGGACGACGTGGCTCCAGTACCATGCTGTCCCGCCCGCTCCCGGTATCAGAATGAACGTGGTCATTTTCTCAGAGGCCATGGTGGGCCAGTGCTTCCTTCAGCTGGTCGACGGTGGGAACGCCGGCCAGGCCCTCCGCCGTGGGGTATATCCGGCAGGCGAGATCGCTGGCTGGCACGGCGCCGGGGAAGATGTCGGCCCCGTCTGCCGTGATGGTGGGCGAGCCCGCAAATCCGGTCCCTGCCGCATCTGCCGCCGTCCTGATGTGCTGCAACGTGACAGGAACGTCGGGGCGCCCCAACGCCACGAGGGCCGCTTCCACCCGCTCGAGTGCTTCAGCCGTGTTCGGGCAGTCATCGATGTGGAGGACCTCCAGTCTCACGGTGCCCTTGCCAGGGGTGGCGGCGGACCCGCAGCCGTCGCAGCAAGCATCAGCTTTTTCCATGTCTCCTGCGGTGTCCTTGTCCGGGACGGCGCAGCTAGGGACAGCGCAGCAGGCGTCCCCTTTCCAGGCGTTGAGGCCCTCGCGGGCGGCGATCCCGGCGATGACCAGCGCCGCGCCGGCGTCCGCCCACCACCATCCCAGTGCGCTGTTGAGCACCAGGCCCACCAGCAGAACTGCGGAGAGATAGGTGCACAGGAGCGTCTGTTTTGAATCTGCGACGGCGGTGCGGGAGCCAAGTTCACGGCCTGCGCGGCGTTGAAGCCAGGACAGGATGGGCATGATGGCCAGGCTCAGGGCAGCGATCGCGATGCCGGGCGTGGAATGCCGTGCCTCGCCGCCTCCGGTCAGCGACCTGATCGAATCCACCGAGACGAACAGGGCAAGGGCGAAGAAAGAGATGGCGATGATCCGCAGGGTCAGGCGCTCGCGCCGTTCAGGGTCCTTCGCGGAAAACTGCCAGGACAGGGCAACAGCGGAAGCGACCTCGATCACCGAATCGAGTCCGAATCCGATGAGGGCCGACGAGTCAGCCAGGTTGCCGGCCCAGAGTGCGGCGACGGCCTCAATGACGTTGTAGGTGATCGTCGCTGCCGCGAACAGGCGGATGCGGTGGCTCAGTACGGCACGGCGGCCGGCTGTAAGTGGCTGTTGAATGGTGGCGGTCATACCAGGCACGTCCCGTCCGGAGCGCAGCAGGCGGGATCCACGGCCAGCACGACCCCCAGCAGATCCCTGATCGCGTGGCCCAGCCGGGCATCGGCGAGCTCATACCGGGTCCGCCGGCCATCCGGCACTGCAACCACCAGCCCGCAGCCGCGCAGGCAGGTCAGGTGGTTGGACATGCTCTGCCGCGAGACGCCGAGGGAGTCGGCCAGCTCCGACGGGTACCCGGGCGCATCCGCCAATGCCAGCAGAATCCGCGCCCGGGTGGGGTCTGAGACCGCGTAGCCGAACCGGGCAAGGACTGGGGCGTGCGTCAGGGTTTCCACGCAACCAAAGTACAGCCGCGCGTGTATTCACGCAATCATGTACTCCCGCTTACGAGGCCCGGCTGCCCGTATCCTTGCGGCCCACGGAGTCCACCACAGTGGACGCCACGTCGCGCAGTTTCAGGTTGCGGCTGTTCGACGCCCGGGTGAGGATGCTGATGGCCTCATCCTGGCTGCTGCCGTTCTGCGCCATGACTACGCCCACCGCCATGTCGATGATGGTCCGGGACTGCATGGCTGCCACCAAGTCGTCGTGCACCCCCTTGAGGCGTGCCATGTTCAGGGCGAGTTGCATGGACCGGGACGCGTTGGCCACGAAGTTCTCGGCGGTCAGGACGTCCAGGTCCGAGAACCCGTTGGGCTGCCTGGAATAGAGGTTGGTGACGCCCTGCGCCTCGCCGCCCAGGTCAAGGGGGACGGCCAGGATGGACCGGACCCCGTTATCCAGCGCGGCCTCGGTGTAGCGGTGCCAGCGTTCCTCGACCAGGAGGTCGGGGACCAGGGTGGTGGTGTTCTCGTGCAGGGCAGTCAGGCACGGCCCCTCACCAAATCCGTTCTGGAGCTCATCCAGGGATGCCGCCCGCGAGTCGCTGCAGGCTGCCGCCGCGGGCGTTTTCCGCCGCACAACAGTCACGCCGCACTCAATGAGATTGTCCTGGGTGGAGAGGCAGGACGCCGTCATGATGGCCAGCTCGGTGAGGAACGACGTGATTTCAGGGCTGTCCAGGACAAGCTCCAAAAGTCTGTGTTCTTCCTCGTCTGCTGACGCAGCACGCGCCGTTCCGCGCTCGCCGGGGGTTGCCCCCAGCTGATTCTGGTCCAAATGTTCCGCCTCCTTCGCCGAAACCAAGTCCCCTTTCGACGTTACACCCGCAGGACGGTGTGGATATCCCTAATTCACGCGGACATCGGCTCCGCGTTAGGGGTTCGGTTGGGCGCTCCCGCTGGGTAGTTACGGGGTGCGCCGCCGTCCGGTGCCATGTCCTCGCGCCTGATGATCTCCAGCGCCTCCGGGTCGAGCAGCCTGCGGGTGCCGGTCCGGGCGTCCAGGATCCAAAACAGATCCAGTTTGGGTACGACGTCGGTCACCCGGCCTTGGTGGAAAAGCTTGCCGTTGTGCCACGCCTCGATGTAGTCGCCGGCCTGCAGCCGGTTGGTGCTGACCCGTTCCGTCTGGACCGGTCCGGTATGGATCCGGCCTGTGCTGATTCGCTGAGTTCCCATGTGAGTCGCCTCCAACTCGTTGTATCCCCGTATGGCCAAGCATGCCGTGGTGAGGTTGCCGGGGTGTTTCGCCCGGATGATTTCTCTGTGTCCGCATCACAGCACGTCGGGGCGCACCTTCACTGCCCCGAACGTGTGGATCAGCGCGACGGCGGTGATCGCCCCGGCGGCGAGGATGGACGCCAGGACCACCACCTGGAACCGGCCGGCCTCCAACGGCGACGCGCCGCCGAAGATCGCGCCCACAAAGGCGCCGGGCAGCGTGACCAGGCCGGTGGTCTTTGTTTGGTCGGTCGAGGGGATCAGTGCAGCATGAACCGACTGCCGCGCCTGGGCCAGGGTGGCCTGGCGGCCGGTGGCGCCCAGGGCCAGCCAGCCCTCAACTTCATGCCACTGCTCGTGGACCGCTTCGAAGAACCGGCGTCCGGACAGGACGGCGATGGTCATCGAGTTGCCAATCACGATGCCGCCAACGGCCAGGACGTAGCGCGGCGTGAATTCTATAGCCCCGGTGCCGAACACCACGGCGAGGGTCACCACGATGCCTGCAGCCATCGTGGTGGCCACGGCAATGAACCGCCGCCAGGACCAGGCCAGCCTTCGGGTTGCCGTTCCAGCGGCAACCGTGAACATGACCAGCAGGGCCACGCCCACCCAGACGGGGCTGGTGATGATGCCTCCCAGCACCAGGCTGATCAGTGCCAGCTGCGCGGCTCCGCGCAGGATGGCGACGGCCGGTGCCACGAAGTCTTCTGACCTGGATACGCGCAGCACCAGAACGGTGATGAGGATCAGGACGGCGAGGGCCCAGAGCGTGGGTGCCAGATCAGCAAGCGAGATCATCCGGCCAGCTTACTGAGGCCGGCTGCGGCCTGGGCCAGTGTGCCCGCGGACGCCCCTTATTTGCCCTCTCTGGCAACCCGCAATCCCTTCGTGATTCGTCAAGGGGACGCTTATATGACAGCGGATCAGCGGGCATGCCGCTCAACACCCTGCCGCTCAGCGCCAGAGGCGGTCAGCGCCGGAGGCGGTGACCGCAGCTGGACAGGGGTGTTGAGCGCGTCTGTTTAGGCGTGGGCGTGGAGGAACCGCTCGAGGCCGTCCTCTCCCAGGGAGAGCC
Organism: Arthrobacter sp. HS15c; assembly: GCF_040812005.1. Taxonomy (NCBI): domain Bacteria; kingdom Bacillati; phylum Actinomycetota; class Actinomycetes; order Micrococcales; family Micrococcaceae; genus Arthrobacter; species Arthrobacter sp. HS15c. The sequence goes on along the minus strand of NZ_JBFOHM010000008.1, from coordinate 171,520 downwards.
CGATGTGGGCAAGGTCCGGGTGGCCGTGGAAGTTGTCCGGCGGGGCCGGGGGTGGGCCGCATCCGGTGGATGCCAGCTTTGCTGCCACGTTGGATGACGGTTTTGGGGCCATTGCCGGTTGCAGTTCTTTAGGCAGGATTGGTGGTTCCCAGTCCTGGTGTTCGCTGGTGTAGTGGCGGCCGCTGGGTGAGATCCAGCCGGGTGGTTCGTTCTTTGTGGCCGGGGTGGGTGTCCAGGTGCTGGCGTGTTTGAGCCGGTGGTGGCGGGGGCACAGCTGGCGCAGGTTCGACACGCCGGTGGTCCCGCCGTCGGCCCAGGCCAGGAGGTGGTCCGCTTCGTTGTCCAGGGACTGGTTGGAGCATCCCGGGAAGGTGCATCGGCCGTCGCGCATCCGCAGCCAGCGCCGCATGGCTTCGGTGGGCCGATAACTCTTCCGGCCGATTTCCAGCTGTGCCCCGTCGCGCGGGTCAACCAGGACGCGGTGGAAGGAGCCGGCCCCGTTGGCGAGCAGGTCCCGGGCCATGGATGCCGGGATCGGCCCGTAGCCGTCGAGCATGGCCGGTTCCTCGGTGGCGCCGAGCAGCGCAAACACCGGCACGGTGACCAGGACCTCGGCCCGCGGCGTGGGGACCTGCCCGGGATTCCACGCCTCCCCGCCGCTGCTTTTCCTGCCGGCGTCGCCGTCGAAAGCACGGCCATCGCCGCCGCCGCCGCCGCCGGCCGTGTCGCCGTCGCCGGTGCTGCGGCTGTGCCCGCCGCCGAGGAGGGCGGCGGCGTAGACGTCGGCCCGGATCTGGGTGAGGGTGCGCTGCTCGTCGGGTCCCTGCAGGCCCCGGGCGATCGCGGTGATGCGGTTCCAGGTCGCCGCGGCCTGGTCTGCGGGCAGGTACGCGGAGAGCCAGGCCATGCCGTCCCTGTCCGGCGTGTACTCGACCCGCCGGTCCAGAACACCTTTGGCGTGCCGCTCCTCGATGCTCTCCTGATGGTGGCGTTCGCGCCAGATGCGGGCTTTGTGCCGGAACCGGGAGGCGGGCATTTCCCCGGCAGGGCAGCCACCGGCCGGGTGGGGTGCGGCAGGGTCCAGGAAGTGCGCTTCCAGGGCTGCGGCCCCGGCGGGATCGAGGCTGGCTGTTTCGTCCACCATCACCCGGGCGTGCTGCCAGGAAATGGTTCCGGCCTGCAGTGCGGACAGGGTCAGCGGCAACCGGGTGGTCAGCTCATGGGAGTCGGACAGGAACGCACTCGCCGCGCGCGGCCCGATCGTCAGGACACACGCGATCTCCGCAGCCACCGAGGCCTCCCGCGGCATCGCCGGCGCATCAGGGGCCGCCATCGCGTGGACATTGTCCGCGTATGTTGAGGCGGCCAGAGCTTTCACCGCGGCCATCCGCGGCTCCGACCGGGCCGTCCCGGCCAGGATGTCCAGGCAAAAATCCGACCTGTCCTGCAACGGATCGGCATCGGGATCCGCCCCCGAGCCGGTCCCGTCCAGTTCGGCAAAAAGCACAGCATAGGCAGCGTCGATATCCGCAAATGCCTTCGCCACCGCTGCTCTTCCCATGTACCAATCATGGCGGGAGGGTCTGACATTATTGCCCGCAGACCACGCTTGCCGCCCCGGAGGCCCGAATACCCGGAGACCGCCACCCGCGCCACCCGCGGCAGGGCGGTTTTATGCAACGAAGGTAGGTCTGGCGGTCCTAGGAAAAACAGGGCTGGGCAAAGCTGCTGACATGGACCCACAAACTGCGTAGCGTCGTACACACGCCCTCACGAAAGCGGTTCCCGAGCCGGGATCCAGCAGCTGGGTGACAGGAAAAGGACCATGGATTACTCGCCACTTACTTACATCCTCATCAACGATCTGAATCTCGAGAGCCGCAGTGCCTTGCCGGACGCGCCGGTAGTGCCAGCGCCGCGCAGCGGACCCACAAGCAAGAGGCTATATGCCCTCCAGGGCCGGCTTGCCAGTGGCTTGCATCGTGCCGCATGGGCCATCGAACCGCCGAAGCAGGTCCTTACCGGGAACCGCCGAGGTCCCCGCGCCTGCGAAGGAGCATGTTCATGAGAGTTGCAGTGACCGGTGGTAGTGGAAAGCTGGGGCGGCATGTGGTCCGCAGGCTTACGGCGGACGGGCACCACGTGCTGAACCTGGACCGTGCGGGGGACCGGAGCCCGGGCCTGGCCATCGTGGATCTGCGGGACTATGGCCAGGTGGTGGATGTGCTGCTGGGACTGGATGACAGGCACACGGGTTTTGACGCCGTCGTCCATCTGGGTGCCATCCCGGCGCCGGGCATCCTGCCGGACGCTGCAACGTTCGAGAACAACATGCTCTCCACTTACAACGTGTTCCAGGCGGCCCGCCGGGCGGGCATCAAGAAGGTGGTGTATGCCTCGAGTGAGACGGTGCTGGGGCTGCCGTTCGACGTCGACCCGCCCTACATCCCTGTGGACGAGGAATACCCTGCCCGTCCGGAGAGCACGTACTCGCTGGTCAAGCACCTCGAGGAGCAGATGGCCGTCGAGCTGACCCGTTGGGATCCGGAGCTGAGTATCGTGGCGTTGCGGTTTTCCAACGTGATGGATGCCGCCGATTACGAACGCTTTCCGTCGTTCGATGCCGATGCGAGGGAGCGTAAGTGGAACCTGTGGGGCTATATCGACGGCCGGGACGGGGCCCAGGCCGTGGCACGGGCCCTGGAAAACGGGCGGCCCGGCTTTGAGGCTTTTATCATCGCCAACGCGGACACCGTGATGAGCCGTTCGAGCGCGAGCCTCGCCGCCGAGGTGTTCCCGAACGTCACAGTGACCAGGGAACTCGGTGAACACGAAACCATGCTCTCCATCGGCAAGGCCCGCAGGCTGCTGGGCTTCGAGCCCGAGCACAGCTGGCGGACCTACCACCCCAACAGGACCACCCCCACCGAGAACTGAGCGTGAGGGTGCGGCTTCAGCTGCTGGGCGTGCTGATCTGGGCGATGGCGTGCCGGGCGCGGCGGACAAAGCGGGCTGTCCGCCACGCACCGTAGGCGGCGGCTAGAACGAGGAACAGTCCGGCTACGAGGAGTGGCCAGGGTGCGTAGGCGACGCTGGTCTCGGAATGCTCTGTGCCGGCCTCGGACGTGAAGGTGGCCGCCGCGCTGCCGGACTGAATAGCCGGCGCCTGTGTCAGGCTGGCGTGAAGTTCGAGCGTGGACCCGGGCAGCATGCTTTCGGGTGTGTCGAATTTAAGGTGGGTGTTCGCTCCGAGCCAGCTGCTGACATCGAGCGTGCCGGACGGGTGCAGGATGGTATTGCCGGTGTTGTTCAGGGGCAGGGTGAACGTCACTGAGTCCCCGCTCTTCTGCCAGCTCAGGCCGCCGTGTTTGAGTGTGCTGACGGCGGTGCCTGCGACGTTGAGGTAGATGCGGACTCCCTGACGCTGGATGACGTCCAGTCGCACGGCTGTGTCTCCAGCCACGGTGGAGGTTTTGCCTTGGACCGGGGGGCTTTGGATGATCAGCCCGCCAGCGTAGTCTCCCGGTGGGGTTCCGGCGGGGACGCTGATCCTGAAGGGGACCCTCAGTTCTGAGTTCGGCGGAAGGGTGATGTGGTCGTTTGGCAGTTGGACCCAGCCGCCCACGCCGGGACGCGGCTCGTCCTGGTTGGCCAGCGCGAAGGCACCTTGCGGGGTACTGGTGGCGTCCACCGGGTAGTTCAGCAGCGTCACAGCAGCCTGAGTGTGGTTGGTGACGATCGCGGTTGCCTCGAGCGCTGCCCCGGGATAGAGGGAGATGTGGAAGAAGTCGGACTCGTTCGCAGGCCGGATTCCCAGGGCCCCGTTGTCGACCGCCGCCACCGGTCCGGAACCGGCAAGCAGGCAAAGGGCCAGCGCCGCGGTCATCAGGGCAGTGCTCAGGGCCCGTCGGGGTCGGGGAATGAGAATCGTCATGGAGGGTCCTTAGAACAGCGGCCGCATTGCCCGTTGCTGGGGTGGGGGTGCCACCCGCCGGCTGTCCTCCTCGGGAGAGAACATCCGGCGGGCGCGCAGGGGCTCTAGGAGATGGTGTACGTGAGGGTGGAGACGTAGGGCAGAAGCGGAGTGGACCCAACCGCGGCAGTGTAGTTCGACCGGTAGGTGTTTGCCGGGACGGCCAGGCTGTAGGTGGGCGTTAGCGCGTAGGTTCCCCTGTTGGCTCCCCCCGACGTGACGAGGGCCTGGGCCGACCCTGACATTGCCAGGGCCGGTGCACTGATGCCGGCGACGGGATCGGCGCCGGACCCGGCGGTGACTGTTCCAGGGGTGATGGTCAGGTTGGAAACGGGGATGGTGCGAGCCGTTGTCTCAACGGTTCCGGCCGGGCTGGTGGGGACTGTGGCGGTAACTGACAACGTCCACACTTGGCCTGTGCCGCGGGAGTCTGAAATGCTCCACGGGGACGAGGACGTTCCGGTGGCAGCCTTGTCGGTTCCATCGAGGGTCACACCGCTCAGGTTCGCCCCGGACGTGGTGGACGTCAGGGATCCACCGGAAATGGTGGAATCGACCGTGTCCGCCGTTGCAGCCGGCAGGACCGCGGTGAGCAGGATGCCGGCGGCGGCAAGGACGCCTGCGGCCTTGATGAATTTGCGCATGGGATTTCTCCAAAGGTTGTGGGCACGCCAAGAGCACGGGCCGCGATGTGGCACGACAGAGTGAATGAGATACGCCAGACCGCGCAGGGTGAAGATCCAACGGGATAGCGAGGATCCGAGGGCGGGTTGAACAACCCGCAGCTTCCCACATCCGGCCCGCAGACAGGCACTGGTCTTACGTGAGAGCAATAAGGAATTCGTTCTGTAGCCCCCACCATGAACGAACGCCACCAACGATGTGGTGTGTATGTGTCACTGTACGCTAGCCGCTGGCCGGCACTCCCGACCGGGGACTGCATAGGGGATTCTTCGAAGGGCCGGGCCATGGCATTGGGGTCCCTTGGCAGGGACTCGCCCAAATCTGCGTCGGGCTCACGCACGCCGCCCGGGGCAACAGCGTTGGCGCGCTCCGGCTCGTCGAGCACGGTGCGGCCAGACTGGCGGAATATGGTTCCGGCAAAGGGCCGACCTACGGGCTCGACTTGCCCGCCGTCGTCAATTGCGCACGTGACCGGACGCGCACCGGCCCCTGAGATGGCGGCCACCCGATTGCGGAAGGAACCGGGCAGGAACGCACGACGGCGGCACGCACCTGGGCGGGTCAGCGGGCGTTTGCCTCGGAGGCAGGCCTCCGGTTCAGCGCTTCTTGCCCCCGACGCCTGGCACGGACGTGACCTGTTTCATCCACTCCGCGATCTGGCGTTCGTCGATGTCGTCCACGGATGCGAGCTCCACGCCGCGCGTCGACTTGCCCATCCCCACCGGTGTCACCGGAGGTACAGGCTCGAGCGCCACACCGTTCACAAACATGAGCTTGACGTGGCCAGCAAAACCGCCGCAGCTGAAGCACCATCCGTCGCCGACGCCGTAGTACGACATGCCCCACTTCACGGAGCGCTGGAGGCCGGGCAGCGTCTTTGCCGCCAGCGCATCGACCGTTTCGGCGATGCCGCGCTGCGGCTGCGGCAGGCTGGCGATGTATGCGAAGACCGGCTTGTCGCCGACCGCCGCTTTCGCGGGGCTTGCCTTGCCGGTCATGGCTTCCGGCAGCGTGATGGCGGTTTCGCCTTTACCGGTGTCCCTGCTGGTCATGGAGTGCATTATTCCGTACTGTCAGCGGCGGGCGGCACGCGCCCGGCCAGGAAAACCCGCACCGAAGACTGAGGAGCATCATGCAATACAGAACACTGGGCAACAGCGGCGCCGTGGTTTCGAACTACGCGCTCGGCACCATGACCTTCGGCGCCGAGGCCACCGAAGAAACGTCCCATGCCATCCTGGACAGTTACCTTGACGCCGGCGGCAACTTCATCGACACCGCCGACGTCTACAGCGCCGGCACCTCGGAAGAGATCATCGGCCGCTGGCTGGCCGAACGGCCGGACGCAAGGGACCGGGTGGTGATCGCAACCAAGGGCCGCTTTCCGATGGGAACGCAACCGAACGACGTCGGGACCTCCCGCCGCCGCCTGACCCGCGCCCTGGACAGTTCCCTCCGCCGCCTGGGAGTCGAACAGATTGACCTGTACCAGATGCACGCGTGGGACCCCATCACCCCGCTGGAGGAGACGCTCCGGTTCCTGCACGACGCCGTCAGCAGCGGCAAGATCGCCTACTACGGGTTCTCCAACTTCCTCGGCTGGCAGCTGACCAAGGCGGTCCACGTTGCCCGTGCACACGGTTGGAATGAGCCGGTGACCATGCAGCCCCAGTACAGCCTGCTGGTCCGCGACATCGAAGCGGAGATCGTCCCGGCATCCCTGGACGCCGGGATCGGCCTGCTGCCGTGGTCCCCGCTGGGTGGCGGCTGGCTGTCGGGAAAGTACAAGAAGGACCAGCCTCCCACCGGCGCCACCCGGCTTGGCGAGAACCCCAAGCGCGGGATGGAGGCCTGGCAGGCCCGCAATGACAATCCGCGCACCTGGGCCGTCATCGCCGCCGTGGAAGACGCCGCGGCGTCCCACGGGGTCAGCGCCTCCCAGGTGGCCCTGGCATGGCTGGCAGACCGGCCCGCCGTCACGTCCGTGATCCTGGGTGCCCGGACCACGGAGCAGCTGGCGGACAACCTTGCCGCCGCGGACCTCCGGCTCACCCCGGACGAAACCGAGGCGTTAACGGACGCCAGCGCGCCCCAGCTCGGGGTCTATCCCTACGGGCCAATGGCGCAGGAGCAGCGCGGCCGGAAGATCGAAGGGGGACGGTAGCCCCGGGAGCCTCCGATCGCTGAGGAACCGGGGCGGAACGCACGACGGCGGCACTCACCTGGGTAGCAGGGAGCCGGTAACGCGGGCGTAACGCCCTGTCCGCCACTATTGAGCGAGTTGTGTCCTTGTTTCGCTCAATGGTCGGAGGAAACATGGCTGATCGACGTGCGGGTCACGGGTGGTTGGCCCTTGTTGCCGCGATAGCGATCATGATGGGACTCCTGTCGTGCACGCCCGAGGGTGATCCCGGTCCTCCCAGCCCCACAGTGACCGTGCCAGAGCCGTCTGAAACCGTCCCGGTGGATCCTTTCCCCACGGTTGGAACGCCTCCACCCGAACCGTCGGCTACCCCAACCCGCGTGCCCACCGCGACTCCGCCCCCGGAACCTTCCGACAGTGCAACGCCCACGGAGCCGCCCGGGCAACGCAGCCAGGAAATTCTGGATCGCTGCTTCGAAGGGAAACTGGCATTCCGGCCGCCGTCCCCCTTGCAGCAGGGAGACGTCGTCGAATTCGTGGTGCGGGTGGCTCTCTCGACGTCACCGGTGGATCCCGCCACCGGCCTTCCCGGAACGGGGGAGCCCACCCGGCGCCAGCCTCCCATTTGTGAGCGGATGAGCGCCGATCTCACCAGCAGCGGGGGAGTGATGATCGAGCGGTCAAGCAGCGAGCTCATATCCATTCCCAGAAAAGGGGCCGGGGAGTGGGCCTGGCACCTCACCGCCTACGAGTCCGGAGAGCATGAGATGGTGCTCCGCCTGCTGGCCCCGGATCCGGAGGGCGGGACGATCACCGTGGAGACCTACAGGGAAACCATCATGGTGGAGATCGGGCTGATGTACGTGGTCACCAACTGGATCAAGGAAATGGCTCCGCCCCTCCAGGCCCTGCTCGGGATCATCGTGATATTGGGAGGCTGGCTCATCTTCCTCTTCACCCGAAGGCGGCGGCGCGCAAAGCACACGGCCAAGGCCCGTACGGGGCACTGAAGCACGTCCCGGTGGACGACGTCGCGGCGCTGGAAGCTTCCGACGGCGGCCGGGCCACCTTTGAGGGGTGAGGTCTCGGCGCTACGCCTTGGCCTTAGCGCCGAGATCTCATTCCTCGTTCTGGTCATGTCATCCGGCGGCACAGGAAGTGATAGACCGTTGCCCAAAAACCTGCAGGTACTGCGAGAGCGTCCGTGGTGGGTGGCGCGGTGGTGCCGGTGGGTGGGGTCGGTGGTGCGGGTGGGTGAGTGGTGGGTGGGGGCCCGCTGCTTGACGCCCTCCGAACCTTCCGCATATCCTGAACGAACGGTCGGTAAATAAATTAGTCCCTTGAAGGCCTTTGCATAGGAGCAACCATGGCAGCGCAGAATCTGCAGTCAGTGCCCGCTGAGCTATCCCCGGAAGCGGCGGCGGAACAGGCCCGGCGCGCGGCGGACGGCCAGGCGAACTTTGACCGGGTCATGGCGGAGGATTCCCGCATTGAACCCAAAGACTGGATGCCGGACGCTTACCGCAAGACCCTGCTGCGCCAGATTTCCCAGCACGCGCACTCCGAGATCATCGGCATGCAGCCCGAGGCCAACTGGATCTCAAGGGCTCCCAGCCTGAAGCGCAAGGCCATCCTCATGGCCAAGGTCCAGGACGAGGCCGGCCACGGGCTCTATCTCTACTCGGCCGCCGAAACGCTTGGCCAGCCGCGCGACAAGATGATGGCCGACCTCATCGCCGGAAAGGCCCGCTACTCGAGCATCTTCAATTACCCGGCCCGGACCTGGGCGGACATGGGTGCCATCGGCTGGCTGGTGGACGGCGCCGCGATCTGCAACCAGGTGCCGCTGTGCCGCGCCTCCTACGGTCCGTACGGCCGCGCCATGGTCCGCGTCTGCAAGGAGGAGTCCTTCCACCAGCGCCAAGGTTTCGAGATCCTGCTGGAACTCTCCAACGGCACCCCGGAGCAGAAGCAGATGGCCCAGGACGCCGTGAACCGCTGGTACGCCCCGGCCCTGATGATGTTCGGCCCGCCGGACGACGATTCGCCCAACTCCAAGCAGTCCATGGCCTGGAACATCAAGCGCTTCAGCAACGATGAACTCCGCAGCCGGTTCGTCGGCATGATGGTGGAGCAGGTCCGCGTGCTGGGCCTGACCCTCCCGGACAGCGAGATCCGCTTCAACGAGGACACCAAAAAGTGGGAGCACGGCCCGCTGGACTGGAATGAGTTCCACGAGGTCCTCGCCGGCCGCGGCCCCTGCAACGCGCAGCGGCTCGAGCGCCGGAGGGAAGCGCACGACGACGGCGCCTGGGTCCGCGAGGCAGCAGCGGCTTACGCACACAAACAGTCAATGAAGACAAAGGAATTCGCAGCATGAGTGACGCAAACAACCCGGAGGTTTCGACAGGCTCAACCACCGGTCCGGTGAGCCCGGTGATTGAGCCTGTCGAAATCCCGTCAACCACCGAAACCGGCAACGCCTGGGGCCTCTGGGAGGTCTTCGTCCGGTCCAGCCGCGGCCTCTCCCACGTCCACGCCGGGTCCCTGCACGCTCCGGATGCCGCCATGGCCCTGCGCAACGCCCGCGACCTCTACACCCGCCGCAACGAGGGCGTGTCCATCTGGGTGGTCCCGGCCGACGCCATTGCCGCCAGCGACCCGGACTCCAAGGGCTCGTTCTTCGAGTCCCCACAGGGCAAGGACTACCGGCACGCCACGTACTACACCAAGAGCGAAGGGGTGAAGCACCTGTGAGCCACGGCGACATCTCCACCGGCGTGGCCGGCGGCGACTCCAACGCCTCCGCCACACGCATCACGCCCGGCAACGCCCTGCGCCCGGAGGACATCGCACTCGAGGTCCGCACCGGGCTGGTCAAGCCCACCGAGGACGCGGCCGAGTATGCCCTCCGTCTGGGCGACGACGCCCTGATCCTGGCACAGCGCCTGGGCCACTGGATCTCCCGCGCTCCGGAGCTGGAGGAGGACGTGGCGCTGGGCAACATCGCCCTGGACCAACTGGGCCACGCCCGCTCCTTCCTGACCTACGCCGGCGGCGCCTGGGACAAGTCCGAGGACGACCTCGCCTACTTCCGCCGCGAGCACGAGTTCCGCTCCGCCCACCTCTTTGAGCAGCCCAACGGCGACTTCGCGGTGACCATCGCCCGCCAGTTCGTGGTGAGCTACTACCAGTTCGAGCTTTACCGCCGGCTCACCGAATCCACAGACGCCACATTGGCAGCCATCGCCGCCAAGGCCGTCAAGGAAGTGGACTACCACCGGGACCACAGTGCCCAGTGGATCCTGCGCCTGGCCGGCGGCACGGACGAATCCCGCAGGCGGATCATCCACGCCCTCAAGCTGGTCTGGCCCTACGTGGGCGAACTCTTCGAGGACGACGCACTGGTGACCCGACTCGCCGAGGCCGGTGCCGCCGTCGTGCCTTCCTCCTTCAGGGAGGACTTTGACCGCCTTACCGGCGAGGTCCTCACGGAAGCCGGGCTGGAGGTTCCGGCCGTTCCCGCAGCACCGGGCGGTGGCCGGCGCGGCCAGCACTCCGAGCACCTGGGCTACATCCTCGCGGAGATGCAGGTCCTGGCCCGCGAGCATCCCGGAGCAAGCTGGTGACCGCCGTGGCCGTCGAGCAACTGACACAGCAGCAAAAGGCGTGGGACATCGCCGCCACGGTGTGCGACCCCGAGATCCCGGTGCTCACCATCGAGGACCTCGGCATCTTGCGGGCAGTCACGGTAGAAGATGACGAAGTCACGGTCACCATCACGCCCACCTACTCGGGCTGCCCGGCGATGGACGCCATCCGCGATGACCTGAAAGCAGCGTTCGCCAGGGAGGGCTACGCCAGCGTGCACGTGGACCTGGTCCTCGCCCCGGCCTGGACCACGGACTGGATGACGGACGCCGGAAAACAGAAGCTGCAGGAGTACGGCATCGCCCCGCCGTCGGGCATGGCAGCGGCCGCCCGGCACGCCGGCCCCATCCGGCTGCAAATGGCCGTCAAGTGCCCGCAATGCCAAAGCCTGAACACCAAGGAACTCACCCGCTTCGGTTCCACGTCCTGCAAGGCGCTGTACGTCTGCAAGGACTGCCTGGAACCGTTCGACTACTTCAAAGTCCTGTAAGGAAGCCCCCATGCCTGTTGTCCGCCAGACCGCCGCCGAATCGGCGCAGGCCACCGGCCGCCGTCGTCCGTCCTTCCACACCCTCGCCGTGGCGGAGGTCCGCCGGCTCACCGAGGACGCCATCGAGGTCACCTTCGGCGTCCCGCCGGAGCTCGCCGGCCAGTTCGACTACCTGCCCGGCCAGTACGTGGCCCTGCGCACCACACTCCCGGATGAGAACGGCGAACTGCACGAGGTGCGCCGCAGCTACTCCATCTGCGCCGAGCCGCGCAGCTTCGCGGACGGCAGCAGCGAGATCCGGGTGGCCGTGAAGAAGGACCTGGGCGGGCTGTTCTCCACCTGGGCCAACGCGGAGCTGAAGGTCGGGGACACCCTGGACGTCATGAGCCCCATGGGCGCGTTTGTGTCCAAGCACGGCCGGGACGGCAAGCGGGTGGAGCAGAACGTCATGAACTCGATGAACCACCCGGAGGACCTGGCGGGGGAAACTGCCTCGATTGGGGGAGGCAGCTTCGTGGCCATCGCGGCGGGGTCCGGCATCACCCCGGTGATCGCCATCGCCCGGACGCTGCTGGCCGCCAACCCGGAGACCCGCTTCGACCTGATCTACGCCAACAAGGCCGCCATGGACGTGATGTTCCTGGAGGAGCTCGCGGACCTGAAGGACAAATACCCGCAGCGGCTGGCCATCCACCACGTGCTGTCCCGCGAGCAGCGCATTGCGCCGCTGCTGTCCGGCAGGATCGACGCCGAGAAGCTCCAGCAGCTGCTGGGCACCGCCATCCACGCGGACGATGTGGACGAGTGGTTCCTGTGCGGGCCGTTCGAGCTGGTGCAGCTGTGCCGGGACACCCTGGCCGAGCGCGGCGTGAAGCCGGAGCATGTCCGGTTCGAGCTGTTCACGTCCGGGAAGCCGGATCGGCCGGAGGGCCACGCCGGCCGTCCCGTGGTGGTGGACGAGTCCAAGGAGACGTACAAGATCACGTTCAAGCTGGACGGCCTCCAGGGCGAGGTGGCCAGCCCCACGCACGCCCGCGAGTCCATCCTGAACGCCGCGCTGCGGGTTCGGCCGGATGTGCCGTTCGCGTGCGCCGGGGGAGTGTGCGGCACCTGCCGGGCCAAGGTGGTCACCGGCAGCGTGACCATGGACGAGAACTACGCGCTGGAGCAGGATGAACTGGACAAGGGCTACGTCCTGACATGCCAGAGCCACCCCACCAGCAAGGAAGTCACCGTCGACTTCGACGTGTAAAGCCCCGGTGGTCGAGCCTGTCGAGACCCAGAACCCAACAAGGAGCCCCATGATTTCCCTCTCCATCAGCAACGGCGTCGCCGAGGTAGTGCTGGACGCGCCGCAGAAGCTGAACTCGCTGGATGAGCAGGCGCTGAAGGATTTAACACAGGCGTACGACGACGCCGCTGCCGCCGCCTCACGCGGTGAGGTCCGGGCGCTGCTCCTCAGGGGAGAGGGCCGCGCCTTCTGTGCCGGCCGGGACATCTCCGGCGTCACTCCGGAGACCGACGACGCCGCCGCGTACCTGGGCGGGCTGGTGCAGCCGCTGCTGCAGAAGATGGCGGCCTTCCCGGCACCGACCTTCGCGGCGGCGCAGGGCGCCTGCCTAGGGGTGGGTCTGGGCCTGCTGCTGGCCACGGACGTGGTGTACGTGGCGGAGAACGCGAAGTTCGGCTCGCCGTTCGCCAAGCTGGGCGCCACGCTGGATTCGGGCGGGCACTGGTACTTCACCGAGCGTCTGGGCATGCACCGCACCCTGGACCTGATCTACACGGCCGAGCTGATGAGCGGCGCGGACGCCGTGGCGCAGGGGCTGTTCAGCAGGGCCATGCCCGCGGATGAACTCTTGGAAAACACCCGGGCAATTGTGTCGAAGGTGGCAACCGGTGCCACGGGCGCTTTCAAGGCCAGTAAGGAACTGGTGGCGCATATCCGGGACCAGCGGCTGGGCCTTTGGGACGCCATGGCAGAGGAAAATGCAGAGCAGGCACGGCTTTGCAAAACAGCTGATTATGCCGAAGGATTCAGGGCCTTCCAGGAAAAGCGAAACCCAGAGTTTACGGGGTAGCAATTGCTAAGGTCGGGCCCTCATTTGTATGGTTCACCTATGACTATGGGGAAATCTGTGACCAAAGCCGTCATTCCTGCTGCCGGATTGGGAACTCGATTCCTGCCCGCCACCAAGGCAATGCCGAAGGAAATGCTGCCGGTGGTTGACCGCCCGGCTATTCAGTACGTCGTGGAGGAAGCTGTCAGCGCCGGCCTCACCGACCTGCTGATGATCACGGGACGCAACAAGCGCGCCCTGGAAGACCACTTTGACCGCGAACCCGGCCTGGAGGCTGCACTGGAGAAAAAGGGCGACAAAGAGCGCCTGGAGTCCGTGCAGTACGCATCCCAGCTGGGCCCCATCCACTACGTCCGCCAGGGCGAAGCCAAGGGCCTGGGCCACGCGGTGCTGTGCGCCAGCCAGCACGTGGGGGATGAGCCCTTTGCAGTTCTGCTGGGCGACGACCTGATCGATGAAGCCGACACGCTGCTGACCACCATGATCGAGGTGCAGCAGAAAACCGGTGGCTCTGTCATCGCCCTGATCGAGGTGGATCCGTCCCAGATCAGCGCCTACGGCTGCGCTGACATCACGGCAATCGAGGGCGAGGATTACGTCCGCGTCAACAGCCTGGTGGAGAAGCCGGCCGTCGGCGAGGCGCCGTCCAACCTGGCCGTCATCGGCCGGTATGTCCTGCACCCGTCCGTGTTCGGCGTGCTGGAGAAGACCGAACCGGGCCGCGGGGGAGAGATTCAGCTGACGGACGCGCTGCAGACCCTGGCCGCGGGTGAGGGCGAAGGCTCGGGCGTGTACGGCGTGGTGTTCAAGGGCCGCCGTTACGATACGGGCGACAAGCTCAGCTACCTCAAGGCCGTCATCACCCTCGCCTCCGAACGCGTTGAGTTCGGCGAGGACCTGAAGACCTGGATGAAGGGCTTCGTCAGCTAACGTTTTTACGTTATGGCTATTGAAAAGGCCCGTCGCGTGTAAGCGACGGGCCTTTCTGATTCCTTGGGCAGTCCGAAATAGGTTAGCGGTGGACCAGCTGCAGCCTTTCTGATGAAGCATCGAGGCCTTCTGCCAGGAGATCCAGAAGGTATTTCCCGTAGCCACTCTTGGCGAGCGGAGCCGCCCGTTCCCGAAGTTCGTCATCGCTGAGGAAACGCAGACGCCAAGCGATTTCCTCGGGGCATCCGATCGAGAGGCCTTGGCGGTGCTGAACGGTGCGGACGAATTCGGACGCTTCGTTAAGGTCATTGAAGGTTCCGGTGTCCAGCCAGGCGGTTCCGCGGGGCAGGATTTCCACCTGCAGCTTGCCGCGTTCAAGATACACACGGTTGACGTCAGTGATTTCAAGTTCGCCGCGCGGTGATGGCTTCAGGTCGCGGGCGATCTGAACCACGTCGTTGTCGTAGAAATACAGGCCAGGTACGGCAAAGTGGCTCTTTGGCTTGGCCGGCTTTTCCTCGAGGGAAATTGCTTTTCCGGAGGAATCGAATTCCACCACGCCGTATGCCGTCGGGTCCTGGACCCGGTAGCCGAACACGGCGCCGCCATCAATATTCTTGAAGCGCCGCAGCTGGGTGCCCAGCCCCTGGCCGTAAAAGATGTTGTCGCCCAGGACAAGAGCGACCGGTCCGTCGCCGATGTGTTCCGCTCCCAGGATGAACGCTTGCGCCAGTCCGTCAGGTGAAGGCTGTTGGGTATAGGTGATATTGACGCCGAATTGACTGCCATCGCCTAGTAGGCGCTGGAACTGCTCGGCGTCGTGGGGCGTGGTGATGATCAGGATGTCCTGAATTCCCGCCAGCATGAGTGTCGACAACGGATAGTAGATCATCGGTTTGTCGTAGACCGGGACCAGCTGCTTGCTGATCCCCAGAGTGATTGGATGAAGACGTGAACCGGTTCCCCCGGCGAGGATTATTCCGCGCATAAAGATAATTTTGCGGCCCGTTACAAATTCATCCAAATGATGTCGTTGTGAAACGATGATTGTATGCATAAATTCTTGGTTACCGGCGGTGCCGGATTCATTGGTTCCAATTTTGTCCACTATGTGTTGGAAAACACAGGCAATCATGTAACCGTGCTGGACAGGCTGACCTATGCCGGCAACCTCGCGTCCCTTGAGGGTCTGCCGGAAGACCGCTTTAGGTTTGTCCAAGGTGACATCGCTGATGCTTCAGTGGTGGACGAGCTGGTCGCGGCTCATGATGTTGTTGTTCACTATGCTGCTGAGTCGCATAATGACAATTCGTTGCATGACCCGCGGCCGTTCCTGGATACGAACATTATCGGCACGTACACGCTGATCGAGGCGGCCCGGAAGCACGATAAGCGTTTCCACCACATCTCCACTGATGAGGTCTACGGGGACCTGGAGCTTGATGACCCGGAGCGGTTCACTGAGCAGACCCCGTACAACCCGTCCAGCCCGTATTCGTCCACGAAGGCCGGTTCTGACCTTCTGGTCCGTGCCTGGGTGCGTTCCTTCGGGCTGCAGGCGACCATCAGCAACTGCTCGAACAACTACGGCCCGTACCAGCACGTGGAGAAGTTCATTCCGCGTCAGATCACCAACGTGATCGACGGGATCCGCCCCAAGCTCTATGGCAAGGGCGAGAACGTGCGTGACTGGATTCACGCGAACGATCATTCCTCGGCTGTCCTGGCGATCATCGCCAAGGGCCGGATTGGGGAGACGTACCTGATCGGTGCTGATGGGGAGAAGAACAACAAGGACGTCGTGGAGCTGATCCTCAAGCACATGGGCCAGTCCCCGGACGCGTACGACCACGTTGTTGACCGGCCGGGCCATGACCTGCGGTATGCGATTGACTCCACGAAGCTGCGCGAGGAGCTGGGCTGGGAACCGCAGTTTTCGAACTTCGATGCCGGCATTGAGGACACCATCGCCTGGTACCGGGACAATGAGGACTGGTGGCGGCCGCAGAAGGCCGCAACTGAGGCTAAATACAAAGTGCAGGGCCAATAGGCATGGAGTTCCAAAAAAAGCTCGCTGCCACGGAGACGCCCATTCCTGGCATGCTGCTTTTCGACCTCCCGGTCTATGGCGACAACCGTGGCTGGTTCAAGGAAAATTGGCAGCGGGAGAAGATGATGGCGCTCGGGTTGCCTGATTTCAGCCCGGTGCAGAACAACATTTCGTATAACGACAAAGCCGGTACGACCCGGGGGATTCATGCCGAACCGTGGGACAAGTTTGTTTCCGTGGCGACTGGCCGCATTTTTGGTGCCTGGGTGGATCTTCGCGAAGGTCCGACTTTTGGTTCTGTGTTCACGGCTGAGCTGGATGCCGGCAAGGCGATCTTCATTCCGCGCGGCGTGGCGAACTCGTACCAGACGCTGGAGGACAACACGTCCTACGTGTATTTGGTGAATGATCATTGGTCCGCCGATGCGGAGTACACGTTCGTGAATCTCGCTGACGAAACCGTGGGCATCTCCTGGCCTATTCCGCTGGAGGAAGCGGAGTTGTCCGAGAAGGACATGGCTCACCCGCGGTTGGCGGGGGTCACTCCGATGGCGGCCAAGAAAACGCTGGTGCTTGGGGCTGACGGGCAGCTTGGGAAGGCGCTGCGGTCGGCGTACGCGGGCGATCCGAGCGTGGAGTTCGCGGACCGGAGCAGCTTTGATCTCTTGGATCCTGCGTCGTTTGGCAGCCGGAACTGGCGGAAGTATTCCACCATCATCAATGCTGCTGCCTTCACGGCGGTTGATGCTGCTGAAACGGAGGAAGGCCGCCAGGCGGCGTGGGCACTGAACGTCACCGCGGTTGCGGAACTGTCAAGGATCGCCGTTGCCCATGGCCTGGTGATGGTGCAGGTCTCCAGCGACTACGTCTTTGACGGTTCACGTTCTTCACATGATGAGACCGAGGGCCCGTCGCCGCTGGGAGTCTATGCCCAGACCAAAGCTGCGGGAGACGCCGTCGTCAGTGTGGTTCCACGGCATTACATCATCCGGACCAGCTGGGTCATTGGTGACGGGCCGAACTTTGTCCGAACCATGGCGTCCCTCGCGGACAAGGGAGTTTCACCCGCGGTCGTCAACGACCAGATTGGCCGTCTGACCTTCTCGGAAGACCTTGCCGCCGGGATCAAGCACCTCCTGGATGTCGGGGCACCGTTTGGTACGTACAACCTGACGAACGACGGCGAGCCCCGGTCCTGGGCGGACGTCGCGGCCGACGTCTTCGAACTTTCGGGCCGCCCGCGGGGCAGCGTCACCGGCGTCTCCACAGCCGAGTATTTCCGCGGAAAAGAGGCCGCGCCACGGCCCTCTAATAGCGTGCTGGACCTTGCAAAGATCACCGGCACGGGCTTCCGCCCTGAACTCGCGGATACCCGCCTCAAGGGCTACCTGCAGAACAGCAAGTAACCAACGAAATAAAAGCGAGGCCCGGGCTGAACCAGCCCGGGCCTCGCTTCGCTTAGCGGTTTTTCCTGCCGTCATGCACTTCGGGCCAGCTGTCTGACGGGCGGCGGGCCTGAAATCGCTTGATGAAGATCGTCAGGATAGCGCCAATTACAGCTCCACCCGTGTTTGTGACCAAGTCCTGCAGGGTAGCGAATCTGTTGTCAAGAAACAGCAGCTGCCCCAGCTCCATACATCCCGAAACGATCAGCCCGAAGGAGCCGATCTGCCACCAGCGCTTGTCGGGGAAAGCCAAGGATGACACGGCGCCTAATGGAATAAATAGCGCGACGTTGGCGGAAGCCTCCACGAATTTGTAGTTGAACCATGCCGGAACTCCGTGGGTGTGAAGGAACTTCAAGATTCGTGCAAGGTCGCCTTGAACTGGCTGATCGATTGGGCTGGGCCAGAATGCCACGAGCGCAAGGGGGAT
Organism: Arthrobacter sp. HS15c; assembly: GCF_040812005.1. Classification (NCBI taxonomy): domain Bacteria; kingdom Bacillati; phylum Actinomycetota; class Actinomycetes; order Micrococcales; family Micrococcaceae; genus Arthrobacter; species Arthrobacter sp. HS15c. The sequence continues at coordinate 153,643 of NZ_JBFOHM010000008.1, read as the reverse complement.
CAGCATGGCAACGAGAACCCAGCGCCACGGGCGGCGGTCTGCCAGGAAATTCAAATGTGCCTCAGGACGTTCGTAGAATGGCGAGAAAGGCCATAGCCAAGGCTGCGGCGGCCAACAGTCCGAGGAGGACGTAGGGGAGGGCTTGAGGGCCGGGCAGGGGTACCGAGAAGTCGAACTGCCAGCGGGTTTTGCGCCAATGTCTCCCCATAGCTCTAATAGATACCACGGACCTGATCGGTTCCATTAGTATTCGAAGCTTAAATGCAGAGGGTGGGTGGTTTTCCGGTTTCCCGGAGAACCACCCACCCTCTTTGGTGCTTGTTGGTGTTGCGGTTACGCAGCTGCCTCGGTCTTGGCGCGGCGGCGAACAACAACTACGGAAGCTGCACCGGCGGCAAGTGCGCCAGCGCCGACGATGGTCCAGAGAACCAGGCCGGAGTCAGCACCCGTGTTGGCCAGGCCAGCAGCGCCGCCACCGGTGGTGGCGAGCGGAGCGCCTGAGCTAGCGAAGGTCGGGTCTACAACAACCGTGACGGGGCCGACGGTGACGCCGGAGGTGTTTCCCGTTGCGGTGATGGAGTAGGTGCCTGCGGTGCTGAGTGACAGCGGGAAGGCGACTGCACCCTGGGCGTCAGCGGTTGCGCTGAACGTCTGCGGTGCCAGGAAGACAGGGATCTTTGCTGCCACTGAGCGGCCGAGTCCAGCGCCCGTAGCTGCCGGCGGGTTGCCGGGCGTTACGGTGATGGTCAGCGTTTCGCCGGCCAGGAAGCCCTGGCCGCGGAAGACGAAGGATTCGCCCGGGCCAACGGTGCCGTCAGAAACGGCTGCCTGCGGCGGAAGCGGCGGGTAGGTGGCTGCCATCGCCGGCGCAGAGCCGATAAGCGCGATAGATCCAGCCAGTGCGAGTGCTGCGAGTGTCTTTTTCATGTGTGTCCCCCCGGAGACGTTTAAGTTTTTTAGATGTACCCGAATTGAGGAGGTTTCCTCGCCGCACGAGACCTGTGCGGAAATGCCGGATAGATATCCCAAAAAGACGGTACCATCTGCTTCGGTCCACGAGCAACGTCAATCCAGACGGTTTACATAGTGTTAACGCGCTGTCTACGACTATTGCCCGCACGGCAAATTTTGCGTGGGCAACATCACATCTTTTACGTCTTGAACCGTGGGCGTGACAAACAAGTCAGGTTCTGTGTGTTGGACTATCTTGCCGAACGTAAATTCGATGGTGCGACTTTCACCAGGTGCCAACCTGGTGGCTAGGACGCCTACAGGCCTGTTGCCGTGGAGATACGGTGCAAACTCGGTTTTCTTTCCGTCCAGAGTGGCAGACTCAATGTTGGCTTGCGCGGGACCATACGCGACGATATTCGTCTGGACAGAGCCAGCCGGTACCCCGAAAATTCCAGCCCCGGTGACGTACGCTGGCAACGAATCTGCAGCGTCCGATGGGGCCGTGTTTGTGCTGGTTACGCGGACGATCGTTTGCTCGTAGCCATCCTTAGGACATTCTCTAATGAGTTGCACCGTGCGTTTGACGTAAAAATCCATTTTTGCGCCGGTGCCATCGTTGAAGTACACACTGAACTGGGCTGGTGAGACGCTGGCGCCGGTTACCGAACCACTCACGGGATATTTGGCAATAACTGATTGCTCGTCAGAAAGCCCTGACCAGATCAATACGCGACCCTCCTGCACGCCGCGTGTGAGGCCGTCCAGAATCCCTTTGGCCTCGCCCTTGCCCCCTGAAAGGGCGGCAAAAATTTCTTGAGCTACCGAGGCAAAATACGCGTCCTGAAGCTTCGGCTGCTCTACTTTTGCGTAAACGTCGGAAAGTAGTGTTTGCACGACATTGTTGCCGTTAAGTTCAGTTGGTAGACCGGCGCCTGTGATTGCGAGGAGCTCTGGACTGCTGATTGTCACTGGTCCTGTGGCGTCGAGAACGTAACTCAGCACTACGGGATCGATCGAGACGACACCGTCGACGTGTTGTCCCGTTTTCCGTTCCCACATCGTCTGCGCAGTGCTGGCTGCAGTTGGGAAGTCGGGAGTTAGATTGACATCCTGCATGAACTTGCCCATGCGGCTTGAATAGATGTGTTGCTGTTCAGGATCCAACGGTATGACCGGGTCCATCACTCCCACCTCGGCAGCGTTGCTTTGAGCCCCAAGGGTTAGCTTTCCGTGGTCAACATTTAGCACCGCGAGGGCACCCGGAATTCCTCCCGAGGCGCGGGCTTCGGCGTTGTTCTGGATCATGAGCAAATAGTTTCGGGGCGAGTTCGCTCCGAGCATCACCGGAAGTACCTGGGACGCGTTGGCAGCAGCATCCAGGGTGCCGGATACCTCCTGAAGCTGCAGTCTCGCACGCGTCAAAGGATCTGCTACCTGAGGCAGGAGCCTATCCACGTTGATTTTGTCTAGTCGATCGCCTGAAGCCCGAACGGCATACGCCGCCGACGTGACGTAAGGTGAAGCCTGTTCGAGTGAATCCAGATTCGTTCCAGTGCTACTAGGTACCAGACTGTTCCAATCTAGCGAGTCGTAGACTTTCACAAGTGGAGCCAGCCCGAGGTTGGCGACGTCATCAGCTGAACGGGCCACCTCCGCTACCGCGCTGAAATTGGGGCCCACCCAGGGAATGGAACTTGCAAGAGACCAAAGTGGGTCGCTGGCAGCTTCTTTAGCCACCGCCGTGTGGGATTTTATTTTTTCGACGGTCGAAGTTGCAGTTACTGGGTCGTTGCTACTAACCGCATCCTTAAGAGGATCAATCAACATGGTCGCAGTAGTGAGTTCCTCGCTAATCATTGTGGCCTTGGACGCTAGCCAGACCGTTGCGGCGCCTCCTAGTATCAGCAGAATCCCCGCCGAAGCCAGTGCAATGAGTTGACGCCGTCGACGTCGTTTTTTCTTAAACGCGGCGGAGTGGCTTCCTCGGAAGCCATAATTCTCTGAACCGTTATGGGCTGCAGTCATATTCAGGGACGGCCCAAGCCTCGGTAGCTCCATCCAGCCGCGCGCCATTTAGCAGAGTCGAGAACGTTGCGACCATCAAGAATGCGCGGCGAAGCAACCGACGCGGCCAGCGCGTACGGTTCGAGCTTGCAGTACTCCTGCCATTCGGTGAGTAGAAGTAGCGCGTCGGCTCTCTCGACAGCCTTCTCAGTATTTGATTCGTAATGAAGTTCGGGAAACCTTCGTGAAGCGTTAGCCAGTGCTTTGGGATCTGTCACAGTGACGACCGCCCCTTGCAGTTGGAGCTGAGCTGCGATGCTTAGAGCAGGGGAATCTCGCACGTCGTCGCTTTCCGGCTTAAAGGCGGCGCCGAGCACAGTGATGCGTTTACCCAGAAGTGACCCGCCACATAGTTCGCGCGTGAGCTCCACTACGCGAGTTCTGCGACGCATATTGATGGCATCGACTTCGCGCAGGAAGGTCAGGGCCTGGTCGGCTCCCAATTCGCCCGCGCGCGCCATGAACGCGCGGATGTCCTTCGGCAGGCATCCCCCACCGAATCCGATGCCGGCATTGAGAAACTTTCGTCCGATACGGTCGTCCATACCGATAGCATCGGCGAGTCGGGTTACGTCGGCTCCGGCAGCTTCGCAAAGCTCAGCCATAGCATTTATGAACGAAATTTTTGTAGCTAGGAATGAGTTGGCTGCAGTCTTCACTAGTTCTGCCGTTGGGTGGTCCGTCACTAGTCGCGGCGTGCCCGAAGACAACGGCGTCGAATAAACCTCATCTAGTATGGCCACGGCCGAATGGTCTTCAGAACCGTCTACTACCCCGTATACGAACCGGTCCGGGCGCAGTGTGTCGGACACGGCGTGGCCTTCCCTTAGGAATTCGGGGTTCCAGACGAGATGGGCAGAAGGTTCTTGGATTTCCACTAATTCTGAAAGGCGTGCAGCTGTTCCGACTGGAACGGTGGACTTTCCCACAACGACATCACCGGGTGACAAATGGGGAAGTAAAGCAGTTACTGCTGCGTCGACGAAGGTGAGGTCAGCCGCGTTTTCCCCTTTCTTTTGGGGGGTTCCGACGCAGACAAAATGAACTGCGCTTCCGGCCGCGGCTGACATATCCGTCGTAAACGAGAGGCGACCCGTAGCTTGGACTTCCTTGAGCAGGTCCTCCAGTTCGGGCTCATAGAACGGCGCCCTAGCATCGGAGAGCGCTTCGATTTTGCTTGCGTCCACGTCGATGCCGATTACTTCATGGCCGAGCTTTGCCATGCAAGCGGCGTGGACCGCTCCAAGGTAGCCGCAGCCGATTACTGAGATGCGCATTTGTTGCCTTCCCCAATTCCAGGTTGAACATAGAGCGGCCAGCTAGATCTGGTCAGACCGCGCCAGTGCTTGCAAATACTGCTTTGAAAGTCTTGAAAAGGATCACGATGTCGCCCATAAGTGACCAGTTCTCTACGTAGTAGAGGTCGAGCCTGATGCTCTCCTCCCAACTGAGGTTTGAGCGCCCGCTCACCTGCCAAAGTCCGCTCATTCCGGGGCTAACGTATAGGCGACGATGGGCCGCGTCGTCGTAGAGAGCCACTTCACCTTCGCGCTGAGGTCGAGGCCCAACCAAGCTCATACTTCCACCCAAGACATTCAGGAGTTGCGGGAGTTCGTCAAGTGAATACTTGCGGAGCGTCCGTCCGAGTGGCGTAATGCGAGGATCGTTCTCGACCTTGAAGAGCGGTTGGTTGCTCGATCCTTGTGCTTCCAATAGCTTGTGAAGCTCAGCATCCGCGTCCACTTTCATGGAGCGGAATTTGAGCATGTGGAAGGTCGTCCCTCGCAGCCCAATGCGCTCCTGTCGATAGAACACTGGTCCAGGGTCCGTGACGCGGACAAGTAGGGAGAGGATCAAAAAAATGGGTGATAAAGCTAGTACGAGGATCCCTGCCACGGTGATGTCAAAGGCGCGCTTTGCAACTTTCTTTCCGCCAGTCAATTTTGGTGTCGAGACGTGAATCAACGGCAGCCCGGCGACGGGCTGGGTGTGTATGCGAGGCCCAGCAATGTCCGTAAGTGCAGGCGCCAAAATCATGCCAATATCGCGCGCTGCCAGTTCCCAACCCAGACGGCGTAAGTCCTGTGGATGCATGTTCACTCCGGCAGACACAGCGACCGCATCGACATTGCTGCTCAAAATTATGGCCAGAATGCTTTCGAAATTCGACTCCACGCCTGTGACTGGGACACTGATCCCAAAGGTATGATTCATTTCCACGACAGCACCAGGTAAGTGCGCTGCCACGGGCGTGTAGCCTGCGGCCGGCGCACTGTTCAAAGAACGAATTAGATGGGCTGCGGAATGCGGTCCTCCAATGATAAGGACCCTGGAACTACTTTTTCCTTGCTTGCGTTCCAAGCTGAGGTGCTGCCGCACCAACCATCGGGCGGCAAGGAGTCCCAGCGCACCAGCGGGAAATGCCAATCCAACGAATCCTCGGGCGGTATCAATTCGTAGGGCGTAGGAAACCACCGCTACAAAACCAAATAGCCACGCTGAACTCGCAATCACTCTTTTATACTCTTCGGATCCTGATCCTAAGACCCGCGGCTCACGAGACCCCCAGAAACCTAGCATCAACCACCACGCGACTATGAGTACGGCTGACAACAGCACATAATCGACGTCACGATCATTTTCGCCCTGCAGTTCAGTGAATCCAAACCTAACGACGAATGCCCCCGCCACGGCCCACAGGACCGCAAAGGCATCAACTAGCTTGAGCCGCGTAGAGTACTTACGCCTCCATTGGTCATGCCCGTGCATTTTTTCCACTTCTACCCCCGTGCGCGACCATCCCAGTATCGGACTGTATATTACTGCGTCGGTGACGGAGCTATGGTGCAAAGCAATATTACTGCGTCCAGGGGTAAGGAGTGGCGGGTACTTCGTTAACAGGTTGTAAACGAGTACGTGTTGTGAACCTCACAAAGAGTCGTGTACTTGGTACCGGGGGACCGATGCGGAAGCCGCCCCTATGAGGTCTATGACTGTTGGGGAGCTGGAGGCCTGAAGAAACACTGCCGTCACTCATATGTGATACTACTTAGCGCGAGTGAGAACACGTCTCTTGCGGCGGGGCATCAAAGGGGGACATGGCATGGTCATTCAGAACGAAAAAATTGTGCAGGCTCAGACGCTGGTCGTTCATGAGTGGTTCGCCTCGATTGGCGGATCCGAAAATGTGGCCGCTGCGATTCGGGAGGCGATCCCGGGATCGGACCTTCTCTGCTTGTGGAAGGATCGCCAGGTTGCAATTCCGGGACGAGGCGAAGTGTTACAAACAGTACTCACCTTTCGTCCGTTTCACGGCAGGAAGGTACTATCACTACCCCTTATGCCCGTGATTTGGCGCTGGACTCGTGCCCGAACCCATAGCGCAAGGGTAGTAATTGCCAGTACGCACCTCTTTGCGCACCATGTCGCAGTGCCGAGAGGGACTCCGAAACTGCTCTATGTCCACACACCCGCTCGATACATTTGGGAGCCGGGCCACGACCACCGAGGGCAGGGTTTTCTTGCAAGATTGGCGTCAAAGGTTCTTCAGCCACTTGACCGTCATCGTGCGCAGGAGGCGACTGACATCGCCGCCAATAGTGAGTTCGTGCGAGACCGAATCAAACGAAGTTGGGGGCGCGACGCCCGCGTCATCTATCCACCTGTGGACGTCGAAGAAATTCAGGCAGTTTCGAATTGGGAAGCGGAGTTGAATGCCGACGAAGCGCGAAAGCTTTCCCACCTTCCTGCCGGCTTCCTCCTTGGAGCTTCGAGGTTCATTCCCTATAAAAGGCTCGATCTCGTAATAAGAGCGGGGGAGCTCACCGGGATGCCAGTCGTGATAGCCGGCTCGGGCCCCGAAGAGCAGCGTCTTCGAACCCTTGCAGCCAGCGCTAAAGTAGACGTGCATTTCGTGATTAGGCCGTCTACCGCGTTGTTGCGTGCTTTGTATCAAAGGTCCTCCCTTTACATATTCCCAGCTGTCGAGGATTTCGGGATTATGCCGGTTGAATCCATTGCTTGTGGCACGGCCGTAGCGGCCAATAGAATCGGCGGAGCAAGTGAATCTGTAATTGACGGAGTAACTGGCGCTCACTTTGATGTGGACGATGAGGACTCGCTGAGAAAGTCCATTTTGATTGCGCTGGAGCTGGACCGATCCAAAATAAAATCCTATGCCGCACCATTTTCAAAGCAGCGATTTCAAGCGGAAATCATCACGTGGAGCAAGGAGTTCATCTCGTGATTCTGATTGTCACGGCCTTGAAAGAAACTATGTCCTTGAATTGGAGTGCTTCGCACGGAAGCAAGGAATTTTTGCCTGCGGGTCCTGCGTAAACCTGGACGAGTCGGTCTCTTGGATCTGAAAGTTGAAAGAATTGCTTACGAAATCTAGTCAGAAGGCCGCTCCGGCTCAGTCGCGGCGCCTGACACTGATCAACAGTTACCGTATGAAGGAGGCCCGGCGCTTGGTCGAGGCGGGGACCTACCCTGCTCAACATCTTTGGGGCACCTGGGACCTTCCGAGCGCGTGGCACATCGCAGTCACCGATCTCTGTTTGAACCATGTGGGGGAAAAGACACGCATACTACAGACGTTCCTCAAGCATTTGGAACGGTTTGTAGGTGATCCAGTTCAGGCTCTGTGGGCAATTTCCGGCCGGAACAGGGGAAGTATCGTCTACGCTGCGAATCCAAAAACGGGTACTTTAATCGCCGTGCTGAAACGTCTGCGACTCATTCGCGTTCCTTATGTCGTTCTCGTGCATAGCTATCCGATTTCACCGTGGGCTCGCTGGTGTTTGGGGGCCGCGGATGCGATTCTCGTTTTCAGCGAAACCATCAAGCGTCGGATGATTAGCGACGGCTTTACAGAAGGGCAGGTCACCGTTGCGTATTGGGGGCCGGACCGCACATGGCGAGAATACTTTCAAGACACGTCGACCAACGTCTCCGACTTTATCTCTGCGGGGAAAACTAACAGAGATTATGGAACTATTAGGGCCTTGGGTACGGAAGGAGTTCTAGATGGAAACATCCTGGACGGCCACGAGGTTACACATTATCGAAGCGGCGAGACGACTGTTACGGCCGGACGACCCAGCTATCCCGAAGTGATGAAGCTCATGGCGGCTTCGCGTGTAGTGGTAATACCGCTTCGTGATTCATCGATGTTGTCTGGGCTTACCGAGGTGTCTGATGCTATTGCACTTGGCAAGCCGTTGGTCATGACCAAAAATGATTGGATGCCGATTGACATCGAAGCTCTGGGGATCGGAGTGTGGCTGCACGATCGGCGTCCCGAAAGCGTCCAAGCAGCCATCGAGCTCGCTTCGCTCATTCCATCGGAGAACGTAGTCCGTGTCGCTGATTGGTTCAATATGCAAAGCTTCTCCAACACCCTAAATGGGGTATTGGAAGATCTTAGGACGGGACACCGGTAGTAATATGAGTGTGAATGAACCCTTGAATGGTATAAATTCGAACTTTTCTCCCAGAGCTCGCATTTTGGTCCTTACCATAGCTTTTTCGCCTCGGGATGAAACGCAGCAAATAGTAGATAAATTTAGGATGCTCGCTGCCACGGCCCCCGTGGACGGTATGCGCTTTGTCATCTGGGACAACAAGTCCTGGGGATTGTCCAGCGTCGATGATGTCAATTATCACTCCTCTCCCAATGGAAACATCGGGTTTGGCTCCGCGGTAAACCGTGTTCATGAGCTCTATGACTATGATCGAATTCTCCTTCTCAATTCCGACATTGAGATGGATCCTGAATTGTTCAATCGGATAGTGCTGAGAAACTATGAGCTTTCGGAAACCACTATATGGTCGCCCACTCTGCTCAACGCGGACGGTTCTCTTCAGACTGCCCCAGAATCTCTGTACATGAGAACACCCGTCCAAGAAGTGTTCGATATTTTTGGATTCCCAGCCAAGCGTCAGCGCCGCGCCCAGCCTCTGTACTACGTAAGAGGTGCCGTCTTTTCGATCTCTCGACGCTTGCTCCAGCAGTCCGGTGGGTTTGATGAGGCCTTTTTCTTGTATGGAGAGGAAGCCGACCTGTGTTTCAGGTTGGATGGTTGCTGTGAACTTGTGGTTGATCCCGTCGTATGTGTGATTCATCACGGTAGTCAGGGGAATAAGGGAAAGTCTCGGGAGGCGCTGCGTCATTCCTACAACGCCCGCGTTTTGCTGCATAAAAAATACAGCGGATCTCTCGCCGCCCGCGTCGTCCAGATTGCCGTCAATTGCGCTACTACCGCCCGGGACGCCAAGAGCTTAGGTACCCAGTGGGCTCAAAAACTGTCGGCGGCTGTTAGCCGTTGACTCGCGGCCGAAGAAGAAGAGTGAGCTCCAGGCGGCAATTGCTCGGGCCCTTAGCGACAAGGCTGGTTACATACCCTCTCACGATTGGGTGCAGCCTGGTGACCGCTGCTCTGCTCATTCAGGGTGCATCTGTGGAGGACTATGCCGGCTACACACTTGTGGCGAGCATCTTGCCGATACTGGCTTTCCTTGACTTAGGGTATGGCGGCGCGGCAACTAACTGGGCCACTGAGTATGCGAACACGCCCGAGCCGACGGCTAGACTGTTGCTTCAGGGACGCCTCAGACGGGCCCTGGGAGCCGCGTATGTCCCCACCGGCGTTGGTTTAATTTTGGCAATAGCATCCTCCATCTGGGCCGCCATGGCGGATATGCGTTGGTTACACATCCCCATTTCGGTACTATCTATAACGTTTGCCGTGTACGTATTAAGTATTCCATTCGCGATTATCTCAAAGTTGCTCATCGGGACGGGCCGGACAACGCTTTGGATTATCATACAGATGATTCAGCCACTTGTTGCTTTGAGCTTTGTTGCGATCACTATTTGGCTCAGGGTCACCTACATGATCCCAGTCGCGCCCGCGGTCTCTTTGCTGGTCATGTGCATTGTTGGAGCAAAATTTGGACTGGCCTCTGTGAGAATTCCACTCTCCGGAGTGCTGGGGAACCGCGATAAAAGAGTTAACAATGAAGCCCTGTTTTCCTCTGCGTGGCCAATGATGATAATTCTCATCGCCAATCCTCTTGCCCTGTCATCCGATAGGCTTCTTCTCTCATGGTTTGGGAACACAGACGATGTGGCTTCCTACTCTCTGGGGGCCCAGCTATTCTCGCCAGCTTTAGCCCTGCTCTCAGCTACAGGCTTGGCTCTCTGGCCGCATTTTGCCAAGAAACGGTTCGTTGGTGATGACACTCGTCCGTGGAGAATGGTTTTTATCTTCACAATGGTGGCTGCGATTGGGAGCGCCGCACTAATTGCGCTGAGTCCATGGCTGGCTGATCTCATAAGTGGAAACAAGATCCAACTCGCCCTCGTCCTCGTTATCTGTCTGGCAAGTTCACTTGTGGTGCAGTCCGCACAGCTTCCTATGGGCATGTATATGATGCATGGATCAGGGCCCAAATTTCAGGCGGCCCTGCTTGTGTTCATGTTCGTATTGAAGTTCTTCCTGAGCTTTGTTTGGATTCCCACAATTGGTCCAGGAGGACCGGCTTTGGCCACCGCCGTGGCAATTACGGTATGCCAGCTGGTCCCAGGCGCATATTTGATTGCTCGACGGGTGGCCTAGGTACAAGATGCAAAAACAGAGTCTGCACAAGATACAACAACAGGGTTTTATCGAGCCCACTTCGAAGTCTCACATTGGGGACAAAGCGATTGCAGTCGTAGTTTCCGTCACTGCCCTCGTTCCATTGCCAGGAGTGAATATATTCACCGGCTCGATATTAGCGGCTTGTTTGCTTTTCCCTGTCTTAATAGCCTTCCTACGTTATGAAAGACGACTCCTGAAATTCGTCTGGCTAGCAATGGCCGTCGTCGTAATGTCTCCTCTGTCAGCTGCGCTTGCCGGTGCCAGTGAAGCTGGAATGCCGCAGTGGGAGTGGGTGACGCGCCCCTTATCTCTAGCCATCTCAGTTATTGTCATCTATTGGAGTTCACAGACAATAGGCGTTACCCTCAGTGTAATTCTGGCAATACCCGGACCGATGCTATTTGACCTCGTTACGCGCTCATCACAGGGTAATAATTGGAAGTACGCCGCCTCAGTCTGGGTAACGGTAGGTCTGCTTGTTCTTGTTCATAAGTTGGGCTTGGTCTGGAAAATGGCGGCCGTTTTTGCCATTGTCATATTGTCGGCTCTCAATGACACGCGGGGAATAATTATTATGGTGGCCGCGGGCGCCCTTGTTGAGCTGCTATCGCGCACGGGTAAAGCTCGAATGTATAGAGTCGTTACTTCCTCGATTGCTACCCTGCTGTTGGTTTGGAGCATTTTTCAGCTTGCGTTAGCGGGCGTATTAGGTTCAAATATTCAGCATACAATGATCATGCAGACGCAACGCGGTCCCATGGCTCTTCTTCGTACCGCGAGACCTGAATCTGGTGGAAACATATCACTAGTATTTTCTGATCCGCTGCGCTTCATCATTAGCGACAGTGTTACGGCCGAACAAGCGGCAATTGTACGTAACTCCTTTGCCCAAGTGGACCGAGACCCAAATTCACTATATGTCGACCGCGGTATACTGCACGGCGCCGAACTACATTCAGTTGCTGCTGACCTTTGGTTACATCTTGGAACAGTCGGTCTACTGCTTGCCGTGCTTTTTTTCGGCTTCTTTCTACTTCTTGGATTTCAAGGTTTGCGCTCAAATCTACCTCTGACCACAGTTGTTGTTTTTATCGCTCTTCGGGGAATGTGGGATCTGTTGTTTTCGCCAGTAAGTGATACGAGATTTTGGCCTCTTTTTATGGTACTGGGTCTAGTCTTTATGTCTCTTGAGAAAGGAAGTAATGCAAAAACGAGTTAGCGTCATTATCGCTGCAAGGGACGAAGAGAAGCGGATCAAGCGGTGCATCGATAGCTTAATTGCATCACTCGGTCCGGAGGACGAGATAATTGTTGTCAACGATGGATCTACGGACGGTACGGGGCGAGAACTTGCCCTGTTTGGTAGCAAGATCCAAGTACTGACCAATGAAGTGTCAATGGGCCGGGCTGCCTCACGCAATGCGGGAATCATGGTTGCGAAGGGGAAGTACATCGCAATCCAAGACGCCGATGATGAAGCTTTGCCAGGGCGGATCGAAATTCCAGTTGGGATGCTGGAAGGGGACGAGCACCTAGTGGCCGCGAGCGGTCAATGTGTGGCCGTAACGGACGGAGGACACTACTGGCGTCACAACAGGTACCCAACTTCGCGCGAAGAGGTGAAGGAGCAGTTTGAGGCGTCTGTCATGGCCGTATGTCACACTGGCTCCGTAATTCGACGACGCGCTCTCGATGAGGCTGGGCTTTATGACCCAACCTACATTCGGGCGCAGGATTTGGAACTCTTTAAGCGACTGTCCAAGTTGGGCCCAATCGAAAGCTCACCGCTTGATACTGTTTTGTATACACACAATGCTTGGCTGAGCTGGGCGTACTGGACACTTAGTCGTAAGCATCACGATGCCATTGCGGGACGTCCTGCACTTTCCTTCCCTCTCACGATTTTGAGGTACTTACTGGCAATGACCAGACGTTCGTTGCGATTGGTAACGACTCACGCGAGCGCGAAGGCCGCCCTGATCCGAGCCAGGGCAGTAAACGCATGATTGTCTTCATCGATCCGTACGAAGGACGAGGTGGCGGCCAGGCAGTCCTCGAGGAAATTCTGGGGGTTTTCGCTTCCAGAGGCCACGAGTTGCTGTTAGCAATGCCGGCTGCTGGACGATCAAAAATTGTCATTCCGGAGTCTGTTGAGACCTGTGAAATATCTCAATTGGAGTCCGTCATTGCGGACAGACCAAGTGTCCTCGTTTCCAATGCCAATTCGAGTCATATCAAGACCCTTATTTTTCAACACTCCCTTCGTAAGAAGGGGAATGTGTGTCGTGCGATAGCAATTCTTCACAACTATCCGAGAAATAGACTTCGGAAATTTGCCGTAAAGACCGCCGTTGCCCGTTTTGATGCTGCCATCGCTGTCGAACCTGGACTGTCAATTCTCCGGAGTGACGTTGTAATCCCGAGCTGGTTAAGCGCGGCGCCCAAGCAGCCAGTGATTAGTCGGGATCGAAGCTTCGACCAGAAGATCATCAAGTGTTTCGCGAGACCGGACCCGTCCAAGGGGTTGCATTTGCTTCCGGGGATTTTCGCTGCCATGGAACGATTGGGGTTCACCTGCCAGGTTGCACTGGGGGACGCTCTTGAGAGCAATAGTCGGTACGTCACCAAGCTCACCAGCGACCTAAGTCCATGGTTGGTGAGAGGCCGACGCGGCCCGGAGTGGCTGGAGCCCGGCGATATCTTCATCATTCCCTCTGTTTATGGGGAAGCGGCCTGTCTTTCTGCTCAAGAGGCCATGTCTAGGGGTGCATTTGTTGTCGCCTCCAGAGTTGGGCTCATGCCGTATCTCTCCCCCACGAACGAAGGAATCCGGACGTTTGGCGCGGGAAGCGAAAAGTCGGCAATCGCTGTACTCGAAGAAGTCGCCAAGTTAGAATCCTCTGACTTCCAGAGTGAATGCCTAGCTGGTGCACGAGAGATATCCCGTAGGAATGGGCGGTGGTATTCCGATGTCGCAGGTTTACTTTCCCAGGAGGATTCGAAACTGGTGGTTAGCAATTGATGACTCACGGTGGACCCACCGAACATTCATGGTCTCCAAGCCTGCATTCCATTACAGTTTTCGACAGTGACGCATCGAATCCCTATAGTGAGGAGCTCGTCGAGGTTTTAGCGGGGAGTGGAATCCAGATCAGCTTTATCGGTCCAGTTGACCACCACCTTGCATCCGACAAATTGTGTCTCCGCCCGAGGTTCCGGCGTTCGACTTTGATCGCACGATTGCGAGAGGCTTCATCATTAATCAGGCTCGCCACACGGACCTCCGTCGCTAGCCCGGTTGTAGTGGTCTGGGCCAGGCCTTACCAGAAGCTGATCCTCTCCTTTCTTGCCATCGTTAAGAAGAAGTCCGTCTACTACATTGTTCACAATCCCGAAAAATCTCGTTGGCCGGTCGGCATTCGAAAAAAAATAGAGGAATTGTTGCTTTGGTCGTCCCAACCGATTGTTCATTCGGACGGCTTGCGACTAAAGCTTCTGGATTTTGGTCCTTACAGTGCCGAGGTGGTCGTGCATCCACCGTACATAGCGTGGCAATCTCGGTTAGGGGCATCGCACACACGGCGCGACGTCAGCGGGCAAGGGCTCAACCTACTGGTGCTCGGACGATTGGAATTGGACAAGTTCCGTAGTATCGCCGCCCTAGCCGGCGCCCTCGACAAGCTACCTACTCCGTCGACGCTCAGGTTGCTTGTGCGACCCGCTGTGGATTCATTGCCTTCAACTGTCCGCTTAACCTTGGAAGATCGGTCTCGAAATGATTGGATAGCCGACGCTGAACTCGCAGAAAGTCTTCGGTGGGCAGACGTGATGATTGCACCCTATGAAGCCGTCACCGAAAGCGGTACGGTTCAGCTGGCGCTTACACTTGGTCTTCGCGTCGTGGCCTTTCGTGGCGGAGCCTTGGATCAGAGCCTCGCGCCTCACGCGCTGGCTCAGATGGGTGACTTTGACGACCTAACCCGGGCAATCGTTGAGGTCACTAGAACCCAGTCGAGTACTTCGAAGTGGACGCCTCCGGCAAGAGCGGCCGAATGCTTGGAAACTTGGCGCGCAGTGCTTAATAGGGTGTCGTAGATCTCATTTCCGGCATGCACAACTAATGGCCAACACTTGTGCAATCCTCAGTAATTGAGTGCGCGGAGTGAAACCGTTTCGCAGGCTGATGGTGCGGGGTTGTAACATTGCCTAGGAGACTGTGCAGTAATTTTCAGTAAATATTGACAGTCAATTGTTGGCTGTCCACCGAGGGGACCTGAATCTTGGATCTGCATGACTACGTGCGCGTTTTGCGCCGCAACTGGATGCTTATTAGCGCCTGCGTTCTCGTTGGCCTTTCATCTGGCGCAGGCGCGTCAGTGCTGGTTCAGCCCACCTACACCGCAGAGACTCAGCTCTTCGTTGCGATTCAGGGCTCTGGATCAGTCAGTGAGTTGCAGCAGGGCAACACGTTCAGTCAGGCGCGCGTTCAGTCCTATGTGAAAACTGTGAGAACTCCTGTCGTTCTGCAGCCAGCGATCGAAAGCCTCGGCCTCGACACTTCGGCCACCCAGCTCGCCGAGAGGGTATCCGCCACCGCGGATCTCAACACCGTGCTTATCAACATTGCGGTAGTTGACACTTCGGCCGTCCAAGCGGCCGCGACAGCTAAGGCGATTGCTGCGAGTCTCATTCAGGCAGTTGACAAGCTGGAGAAACCGGAAGCTGGAGGAACTTCGCCAGTAAGACTATCTATTGTCACACCGGCAGAGGCGCCTGAGTCGCCGTCTGCACCAAATTCCAAAGTTAACCTCGTACTGGGACTATTGGGCGGTCTGGTCGTCGGTGTGGCGTTCGCCGTCGTTCGAAGCCTCGTCGACACGAGAATCAAGGGCGAAGTAGATGTCAAAGCGTTGACAAACGCGCCTATCTTGGGAGGTATATCTTTCGATGGAGATGCAGCCACCCGTCCCCTCCTCACTCAAGCTCCGCACCAGAGTCCCCGTGCAGAGTCGTTCCGTCAAATCCGAACAAATTTGCAATTTGCAAATATGTCCGGCCGGGCGAAGAGCGTTCTAGTCACATCTTCTGTCCCAGGCGAAGGTAAGAGCACGACGGCAACGAACTTGGCCATCGCACTGGCGCAAGCCGGCAACTCCGTCTGTCTGATTGACGCGGACTTGCGACGTCCCATGGTGCACGAATATCTGGGCCTTGATCGAAGCGCTGGTCTAACGACGGTACTTGTTGGCTCGGCTACCATCGATGACCTACTTCAACCTTGGGGCGAGGATCAACTTTATGTTTTGGTCTCTGGGCAGATCCCACCAAATCCAAGTGAGATGCTCGGCTCCGAGGAAATGAAGAATCTGATACAGGGCTTGGAGCAAGTTTTTGACACGATCATTATCGACGCGCCGCCACTCCTCCCTGTTACCGATGCTGCGGTGCTTTCACAACACGTCGGCGGCGTGGTTCTCGTTGTGGGTACTCAGCAGACAAAGAGCCAAGAACTGTTGAAGTCGCTCTCATCGCTGGACATGGTGGAGTCAAATATTTTGGGTGTGGTACTAAATCGCTTGCCTGCCAGAGGACCAGATGCCTACGCTCAGAGCTACTACTCCTACGAGTCCCATCCCGTTGAACCAAAAAAGACATATGACCGCGCCAAAGCTGGCGCTGCTCCTACTGCAGACTTATTTGATTCAGATCAAACCGTGTCCAGTGCAAAAAGCTACTCAGACCAGCTAGCCAAGTTTCAGTCGAGATCCTCCTCAGACACGTAGACCTTTGCCTAACGCCTTCGAGCCATGTTTTTTAGACGCGCAAACGAAAAAAGGTTACGGTCACTTTGTGAAGTTTAAGGAGCGATAATGGGAGCTCGCAGCGATGCAAAGCGCACTCTTCATGACATGTTGGTGAACGGCCTTGCCGCAGGTGCATTTGGTATTCCGGCTTTAAGGGTGAAGCTGCTGAGGTTACTCGGTGTACAAATCGGACAGGCAACTAAGATCCACGGCCGCTGTTGGTTTGGCGGAGTTGACATAGAGATAGGCGAACGCTCCTGGATCAATTACGGCGCTACGTTCGATAATGCGGCCAAGATCGTAATCGGAGACGATTGCTTGGTTGGTCCGCAGGTCATGTTCCTAACGAGCAGTCATGACATCGGACCAAGCGAACGCCGTGGAGCTGACGCAACGGCAATGCCGATTTCGGTAGGCAGCGGTTGTTGGCTTGGGGCACGAAGCGTAATCATGCCAGGCATCACTATAGGTGAAGGGTGCGTGATTGCCGCTGGAAGTATAGTGACCCGGGATTGCCCACCTAACACCCTGTTCGCAGGGGTGCCAGCACGTGCGATTCGGGAGCTTGATGTGAAGGACACGGAGTTTGGGCAGCAGGCAAAGGCCTAAGGGAGTCTGAGGTGCACGCATTCAGCCTGAGGTGCACGCATTCAGCCTGAGTTGACGTTTCCTCTCAGGAGGCATGCAAACTCTATGTGCAAATCGCGAATGCATTGACGGTCGGAGGGATAGTTGACGCCCGGTCATTAGATAAGGCTTCGTGTGGCGCCATTGGCAATGTTTGGGAAGCGCTAGCCGTGTCAGCGCGCGTCGATGTCCTCAAACACGAGAAAAGTTTGAGTATCCAGGACGCCCGGCATGGATTGCAGCTGGTCGAAGATCACCCGCCGAAGATCAATATTGTCGATGGCGCGCACGAGCAGAATCACGTCAAAGTCGCCACCCACGAGAGCGATGTGGTGCACCTCAGGTATGGCGCGCAGCTGCTCACGCAGTTCACGCCACGAATGCTGGCTCACCTTCAACGTCACATAGGCGGAGGACCTTAGCCCTGCCTTGATCGGGTCAACGAGCGCGGTGAACTTAGTCAGGACACCGTCCCCGGTGAGCCTGGCGATCCGGGTGTAGGCGTGCGCCCGTGAGATGTGAACGTTCTCCGCCACCTGGGTGACGGACATTCGGCCGTCCCTGGTCAGCTCCGCGATGATCCTGCGGTCGATGTCATCCAGTTGCGCTGGTTCCGTGCCCGCATCCGGTGCTGCCATTCTGTCTACTGCCCCTGCCCGTATCCTGCATCACATTTACAATTCGTCTTCCAGAGTAGGCCTATGGGCCGTACTTCTCCAGAATTTCAAAACAGGCTGGATACGAAACCTGCCGTAGGACGATACTGGGGGTGAATAGTGGCTACAGAAGGACGGACCAATGACGATCTCCGCAGACCACACTGCACCGGAGCAGGCCGGCAGGGCGCCTGCCGAGGACGCCCTCACAGAGGCCGCCAAAAAGTTCGGCATCACGGCCGAGGACTATATGCTCCCGGCCCGGCACCAGATCCAGATGGTGGACCCGGACGGCCGGCTCACCCCGGTTGGTGAGCAGGGCACCGAACCCGGTCACGAGTACCCCTTGCCCGGCGATGAGGAACTGCTGGCAGCGTACGAGCAGCTCGTGGTCGGACGTCGCGTCAATGACCAGAACTCCGCGCTGGTCCGGCAGGGCCGCATGGCCGTGTACCCCTCCAGCCACGGCCAGGAAGCCTGCCAGGTGGCCGCGGCCCTTTGCCTGTCCGAGGGCGACTGGATGTTCCCCACCTACCGCGACGCCGTCGCCGTGATGACCCGCGGCGTGGACCCCGTCCAGGTGATGACCATCTTCCGCGGCGACTGGCACGGCGGCTACGACCCCGCCAAGCACAAAGTGGGCATCCAGTGCACCCCGCTGACCACCCAGCTGCTCCACGCCGTCGGCGTCGCCCACGCGGCCAAGCTCCGCGGCGAGGACACCGTGGTGCTGGCCATGTGCGGCGACGGCGCCACCAGCGAAGGCGACTTCCACGAAGCCCTGAACTTCGCCGCCGTCTTCCACCTGCCCGTGGTCTTCTTCGTCCAGAACAACAAATACGCCATCTCAGTGCCGCTCTCGCACCAGTCCGTTGCGCCATCGCTCGCGCACAAGGCCGTGGGTTACGGCATGGCCGGCGAACGAGTGGACGGCAACGACGTCGTCGCGCTCCTCGCCGTCCTGGACCGCGCCGTGAAACTCGCCCGGGAAGGCTCCGGCCCGCTGCTCGTGGAAGCCAACACCTACCGCATGCAGGCCCACACCAACGCCGACGACGCCACCCGCTACCGCCAGGACAGCGAAGTGGCCGAGTGGCAGGCCAAGGACCCGGTGAACCGGATGCGGACCTACCTCACCGGCCGCGGGCTCCTGGACGCCGACGGCGAGGCCCGGATTTCCGAAAAGGCGGAAGCGGTCGCCGCCCAGCTGCGTGACGGCCTCGGCGAGGACGTTCCCGTGGACCCGCAGGAACTCTTCCGCCACGTCTTCGCCAAGACCACGCCGCAGCTGAAGGAACAGTCCGCATTGCTCGCCGACGAACTCGCCCGCGACGCATCATCCCAGGAGGCAGCACAGTGAGCCCCACCGTCACCACCTCATCCGAGGCCAACGGCAACGTCAGCGCCGCCACCGCCCGTGCAGCCGCATCGGCCGCCGCCACCGCCGAAGCCGCCGGCCCGCAGCCGGTCACAATGGCCAAGGCGCTCAACAGGGCGCTGGCGGACGCCATGCACGCCGATCCCTCCGTCCTGGTTTTTGGCGAGGACGTGGGCATGCTGGGCGGGGTCTTCCGCATCACCGACGGGCTCACGGCAACCTTCGGGGAGCAACGCTGCTTCGACACCCCGCTGGCCGAATCCGGCATTGTGGGCATGGCCGTGGGCATGGCCATGAACGGCATGCGCCCGGTGATCGAGATGCAGTTCGACGCCTTCGCCTACCCTGCGTTCGAACAGATCGTCAGCCACGTCGCCAAGATGCACAACCGCACCAAGGGCGCCGTGAAGCTCCCCATGGTGATCCGGGTTCCCTACGCCGGCGGCATCGGGGGAGTGGAGCACCACTGCGACTCCTCCGAGTCCTACTACGCCCACACGGCCGGCCTCAAGGTCTTCACGCCGGCCACTGTTCCGGACGCCTACCGGATGCTCCGCGAAGCCATCGATTCGGATGACCCTGTGATGTTCATGGAGCCGAAGAAGCTGTACTGGTCCAAGGACATGGTGGACCTGGACGAGCTCCGGGAGCAGCACTCCGCCAACGCGAAGTCGGGCCGGTCCTCGGAAGGCCGTGCCGCCGTTGCCCGTCCCGGCACCGACGCAACGCTGATCGCGTATGGCCCGTCAGTTCCCACCGCGCTCGCTGCCGCCGAGGCGGCCGCCCTGGAAGGACGCTCGCTGGAAGTCATCGACGTGCGCACCATCGTCCCGTTCGACGACGAAACCGTCTGCGCGTCGGTGCGGAAGACCGGCAGGGCCGTGGTGATCGCCGAAGCGCACGGCTTCGCGTCGGTGTCCTCCGAAATCGTGGCCAGGGTCCAGGAGCGCTGCTTCCGCCACCTGGCCGCCCCCATCCGCCGCGTCACGGGATTCGATGTCCCGTATCCGGCACCGAAGCTTGAGAAGTACTACCTGCCCGGCGTGGACCGCATCCTCGACGCCGTCGACGACCTGCAGTGGGAGAACTGACATGAGCGAACCGAAAGTATTCCTGCTCCCGGATCTGGGCGAAGGCCTCACCGAAGCCGAACTGATCGGCTGGCTCGTTGCTGTGGGGGACGAGATCCGTGTGGACCAGCCCATCGCCGAAGTGGAGACCGCCAAGTCAGTGGTGGAGGTCCCGTCCCCGTACGCCGGCACCGTTGCCGTGCTTCACGGCGAGCCGGGCCAGATCCTGGACGTGGGCAAGCCGCTGATCTCCGTGACACCGATGGGAGCAGCTCCGATGGTTGAGCCTGTCGAAACCAAGCCTGTCGAAACCGGGCCTGTTGAGACCCCCGCCGGCCCGGTGGTTGAGCCTGCCGAAACCGAACTTGGCGAGACCGCAGATGCCACAGAACCGGCGCATGCGGCGGCAGAAGCTTACCGCGAGGAGGAGAAGGCCGGATCCGGCAATGTGCTCATCGGGTACGGCACCCCGGGCGGGCATGGCGTGGCACGGAGGACGCGTCCGCGGAAGGCATCGGTGGCGGTGGTTGAGCCTGCCGAAACCAGCCCCCTCGACGACCTGTCCCTCCTACGGACCCGCGTTCCGGGCAAGCTCGGGGCGGTGATTTCCCCGCTGGTCCGGCGAATGGCCCGCGAGCATGGCGTTGACCTGGGCGAGCTCCATGGCTCGGGGGACAGCGGACTGATCATGCGCAAGGACGTTGAGGCGGCCATCCGGACGGAAGAGCCGGTGGAGATTTCGACGCGCTCAACCGACGAAGTTCCGGTGGTGGAGGCCGAATCTCCGGTGGTTGAGCTTGTCGAAACCCATGGCTTGGACCCACGGACAGGTCTGGGTATCTCCTCCCGGACGCCGGTCAGGGGTGTGCGCAAGGCTGTGGCCGCGAACATGGCACGCAGCCGCTCGGAAATCCCCGAGGCGACTGTCTGGGTGGATGTGGATGCCACCGCGCTGGTTGAGCTGCGTGAGGATCTCAAGGCAGGCTCATCCCAGGTGCCGGGGTTGCTCGCCTTCATTGCTCGCTTTGTCACCGCGGGGCTGAAGAAGTACCCGGAGCTGAACACGCGGATTGAAACCGCAGCGGACGGTGCCCAGGAAATCGTCGGGTTTGACGGGATCAATCTCGGCATCGCCGCCCAGACCGACCGCGGCCTGGTGGTGCCGTCCGTCCGTGGGGCTGAAAAGCTCAGTGCCCGCGAGCTGGACGCGGAGATCCGCCGGCTCACCGACGTGGCCCGCCAGGGCAAGGCAACCCCGAGCGAACTGGGCAGCGGAACTTTCACGCTGAATAACTATGGGGTGTTTGGCGTGGACGGATCCGCCGCGATTATCAACCATCCTGAAGTGGCGATTCTAGGCGTGGGGCGGATCATCGATAGGCCGTGGGTCGTGGATGGCAAATTGGCGGTCCGTAAGGTCACGGAGCTCACGCTGACTTTCGATCACCGAGTTTGCGACGGCGGGACGGCTGCAGGATTCCTTCGGTTCGTTGGAGATACGATCGAATGTCCAAATTCTGTTTTGGCTGACATCTGAATTCTGAAGATCACGAGGGTGTAAGGCCGTTTCTTCTTGGTTTCAATGGCACCTCGTTTAGGCGCACTCTTCGTAACAGGTTGCGTTCGGATGGTAGCAAATTTTAGCCGATGGCGGCGTACACCATACTTGCTCCACCTGTAAGTGTTGTTGGAACCGATGGCGGCAGATCGCTCTTTCCAGCGAGATATCCGGCGATGCGCGGAGGAGCCAGCGACAGCCCCTCTACGTTTGGTCCGGCGCCAGCGAATGTTGGCAGACTGGCGCCACTCACGATAATTATCCCGATGGCATAGCGCTGACCTGGAGTCAGAGTGTAGACGGGCGAACTGAACGCCCTGGTGTATTGAGTGAACGTTGCCGAGAAAAGAGAAGTGTCATTAACCGTTGAGGCCACCAACGTCAGAGTGTTGTCGGCATTGACCAAGTAAAGGCCGATCCTGGCCAGAGTTGGTATTGACGCGGCGGCTCTATCCGCTGTGGCTAGGGTCACGTTGGCCGCCGAAGTCGCTGACCGGGCAGTAAAGAATGTTAACGTCAGCCGACCGCTGGTCATCTGCACGTTCGAATTGGCGCTTGAACGCGTCATGGTTTCCTCGCCTGGCGTCCTATTTGCTGTTAGTGACGCCCATTCTGCCCCGGTAAGGTCTGGGCCCATTTGAGTTGAAAACACGTCACTGTAGAACTGCAGGCCGCTGTTGTATGCAAACTGAAGCCTCTGAGCGTCCTGATTGGACGTGTTGCCGTTGATGAAGGACCGATTAATGTGCCGAAGCACCCACGCGTTGGCACCGTTGTACTGGGTTAACTGAGGATGAGGGGAGTTCTGAACGCTCTGACCGGGGTAGTCAACGCACCAAACTTCGTACTTGTCGAGCACGTTTTGTTTGCCGCCGAGAACGAATGCGGCGTTGCCACGGAGCACGGTGCCCCGGATGACATTGCGACCATTCGAGCCCGTGATCTTGATGGGGACTGAAGTTGCGCCAAAGTTGTGGACCCTGACGTTCAGATTCACGCGTTGAACATTGACCGTGGCGCTGCCAAGTTCGATACCTGTTTCGTTTGTGTGGTAATCGTTCGTTCCGTACACGATCCCTTCCCACGAAACTGCATCGACAAGGACCCTGATGTTGGCTCCCGTCGCCCCCTCGCTTTGGCAGTTGATAGCCTGGCCTGAGTGCTCGAAGATCCAGCCATTCCCGTGATAGCCCCAGACATGGATGTGGTTCCACATCTCGCCCCCTGAGTTGCCTCGGACGTGTATGCCCGTCGTCCCGTAGTGGCCATATGGCCCGGAGACGACGTAGCCATTATTGAAGGCAGAATCGTGCGGGCCCCGCCAATCGAGCCCAACTCCCCAGTTGTCAGTGATTTTGAAGTCTGACCATACAGCTTCCATATTGCCGCCTGAGTTGTTTCCCCACTCTGAGAGGCAGGCGCCTGCGGAGGACCCCTTGATCTCTACTCGGGTCATCCGGTATCCGCATCCATAGACGCGCATGGTCAAGAGCGCCATGTTGGTCTGCCCTCCTGCGTTTCCATCCAGAGTGAGGTCTGAGATGCCCCAGCCGTTTTCACCCCCTGTGACGTTTGTTCCGGTGAGGGAGGCAAAATTCGGTACATCGATCAGGTGCGATGTAGCGGCGTTTTTGAGCCGTATGGTAGTTCCGCCAACGCCTGTACCGATCAGATGGACGCCTGACTTAATGAGTAGCCCGCCGCTGACGTAGGTACCACCCTGGAGTCGGACAATGCCTCCGCCGGCGGTTGCGGCCGCGTCGATGGCAGATTGCAGAACGACAGTATCCGTGGCGGCATCGCCGGTCGGGGCAGCAACGTTTCGGGCATATGTCGCAGAAAGGTCGGGGAGCTGGATTGATGGGATCTTGGATTTCGGGTCTAGTGTCGCGACGCCCGAAGCGACACCCTTCTCCGCCATGGGCACGTAATCCATCGAGGGATTTTTATCATTTGGGCCAGCATGCGCGCCGGTGGCACCCAAGGTGGACATTGCGGAAGCACCCGTGAACGCAGTTATGAGCGTTCCAAAACGAAGTAACCCGCGCCGCTTTACACTCGTAGCAGAGTCCCGTGCCGGCTGCTCTCTGTTGCTGGCCTGATTACCCACGGCCGGACCGCCCCCCGAAAGGTGGCAGGGAGTCTACCTCCATGCGATCGTGACCGCTTCCGTCACGGTTCGATGTTCCTAGGGACGGATTCTTCGTTCTTTCCTTGAGTCCCATAATGCACGAATGTGCCTTTCTAAATTCCATCATTTGAGCCCTCCGAAACACGCAAATTTTCGTCTACACGAGGCTATTTGTTTGGAATTTTATAAACCACAGTGGGTGATACGCGCTTTGTTGGAAGACGGTACTCAGTAAAGGTTCTAGTACTCAGTTTCAAGTGCCAGTGCCCTACGAAAACGCCTTTACTTTACTAGATTGATCAAATGTGGACCTAACTTTGATGCGAAATTGAGGGAATCTTTTGACAACCCAACTCAGGCTGGTGGCGAAGGTGCGGGCGTCGGATCTACGGAGTACGACTTGCTCACTGACGAAGGAACCCGGTCTTCGCTGTCCCGAAGTTGTTGTGGAAGTGCAGGCACGTAGGAGGAGGAGGCTGATTCGAGGGCAACTGAGAGGCGGGGAGTTCGCGAGACGGTGGCAGTCCAGCGCGTTACTCCGACCGTGGAGTGACCGAAAGCGCGAGGAACGCTGCCGTCAGGTGTGGGCCAGTGGGGGGCGAGTCAATTCGCTTCGTTACTCTGGCATCTGCCCGCATTTGGGATTCCGTGCATAGGCTCAGGATCGTGATCCTTAGTGCTTCGGTGTTGGACTACGCCCGGCAGGGAAAGACTACGTCCGGCGCGAATGCGCAGCTGGAAGCGGTTGTGCGGGGTTCTCGTCGGTGGCACCCAGGAAGGTGCCAGACCCGGGGTGGCTCCAACGTCACGTTCATATAAGAGAACCTTTCCCGTATAAGGAGACGGTTCCCTAGGGCGCCTTTTTCGGTCATGGGAATTGCGGGTACACGATGCAATATGAACCCGAGCCGTGGCAGCCTCCTTAGCCCCGCGCTTGGGCTTGCCAAATGGCGTGGTCACAGCAGCGGGCGCCGGAACGTACTAGTGCCCGCTTCCCCGAAACGGTGTGTTACGCCCGCATCGACCACGTTCACGCGTTCGGTCAGGCCCAGCCACACCGCTGCTTCGTCCTGAGTGGTGCCGGGCGGCCGACCCGGCGGGGTCCAAAAACGGCTGCTGGGTATATGGCGAGAACCATGGCTGCCCGCCGTGGCTGGCGGAATGTGCGCGTACCGCGAGCTGACTTCAGGCTGTCGGGGTCATCCGGTTGCGCGTTGTTATTCGCCAGTTCCCCCTATATTGACCCGACAAGTGTAAGCACCATCTTGCTGTGTCCGCGGCGAACGCCGCGGTAGGGGTGTAGCCCTCAGATCAGCGGCGCACGTCCGAGTGCTCAAAGCACTGGACGGTGGCAACCATCGGGCCGCCATCGTCGGCCTTCTGGTAGACGGTGACGTGGTTGGTGGTCCTGCCGCACGCGGCGCAGAAAGTCTTGTGTTGTTTAGTCCCCATACGAGAGATAATACCCAGTATTAGGTTTCCGCACGGTAAACATTACTGGTCGGTGCTGTGCCCCCGGCGGCACCCCCAAGCCCGTTCCACGTCCCGGAAACTCCAAGGCCTTCGGACTAGAATCGAGGCCAAGACGAACGTAACTGCTTGCCGGAGGTATGGAGAACAATGTCAGAATGGCTCGAAGTCGGCGCGGACAACTTTGTGCTCGTCACCGAAGGTTCGCTGCTGAACACCGGCCTGATTGTTGGATCCGAGCGGGCCATGGTGATCGATTCCGGCTGCGGCCCGCGGCAGGGACGCGAGATCCTGGACGCGGTGCGGCAGAAGACCCAGCTGCCCCTCGTTGTGGTCAACACGCACGCCCACTACGACCATTTCTTCGGCAACGCCGTGTTCGCCGAGGACGGCGCCACCGAATTCTGGGCCCACGAAAACTGCGCCGCCGAAATTGACGAGCGCGGGGACCTGCAACGCCGCTTCGTGGGCACCCTGGAACCGGAGATGTCCACCGGTGAAGGCGAGAACGTTGAACTGGTGGTCCCCAACGCCATCGTCAAAGACCAGCCGGTGCTGGTGGACCTCGGCGGGCTGACCGCCACCCTCTTCTACCTGGGCCGCGGCCACACCGACGGCGACCTGCTGGTCGGCACGCCCACGACTCTTTTCGTGGGTGACCTGGTGGAGCAGGGCGCGCACCCGTCCTTCGAAGATTCCTTCCCCGAGGAGTGGGCCGATTCGCTGCGGCACATCTCCGCACTGCGCCACCGCTACGAATTCCTGATCCCCGGGCATGGGGAGCCCTGCAGCGACCAGTTCGTGAAGACCATGGCCAACACCATGACCACAGCCGTGCGCCAAGCCATGCAGTCCATCCGCGACACCCCGTCCGATGCGACCAAGGCCATCCCGGTCCTTCCTTACGGCCCGGAGCAGTCGCGCTGGTTCATCAAGCGCCTGCAGGAGACCCGCCGGGAGCACTGACGTCCGTAGGACGCAGCCCTCCCTCTCGACGGCCTCATCCCCATTGACCAAGGCGGCGTTCACGGCCAGCATTGTGCCTGTCTGGCATCGCGCCGGCACTTGGAGGGAGGCCGCTCCCATGGACGAAGCTGCAGCAACGGTCAAAGTGCGTTTGCCTGCGCGCCTCCGCGTTGCGCGGATTTTTGCCTGGGTGATGGTCCCGGTGGCTCTCTTCGGATTATTCGGCCTTGCGGACCTGATGACGCTGCCGGGCTGGGTGGATCAGCAGTACGAGTGGTCGGTGCCGCTGGAAGCGAGTTGGGGCAGCCTGTTCACTTTCGTGGTGGGCGGATCATTTATCAGCATCGCCAAGAACCCGGGTCAGCCGTGGCCAGGGTTTGTCCTGCTTTCCATCGCCATTGGGGCTTTGTTGCTCGGTTCGGTGTTCGGCCTGGACGCCGGACCCGTTCCCATTGCCATCCTGCTCGCCGTTGCCTTAGCACTCCTGATCTGGCTTGTGCGGAGGGAGGGGGCGCCGCCGCCCCTAGCCTTGAATCTCAGCCGGCAATACCTGCTGGTAGCTGCGGCGGGGCTCCCGCTCTGGAACCTGTACGCCGCCCATGCCTTCGAGGTGTCCCGGCTTCGCCAGGACACCGGCCACCTGACTTGGGACATTGAGCACTGGCCCGTGCAGGGATCTGTCGGCATCGCCCTGTGCCTTACTGCGCTGGTTATGGCCTTCTGGCCGGATGGTCGGCCGCTGCTGCGGGTGGCCACGAGCCTGTCCGCCACCTATGTCGGGGCAGCCATGCTCGCTTTTCCTGACCGGGCCGGTGCGATGGACGGTCCCATGTGGGGGGTGGCCATGGTCCTGTGGGGAACGATGACGGCGCTGCCCACTCCACACCCTGAGTCCGTTGCGGCAAAGAGTTGATGGCGCACTGAGACGCAAGCAAGCGCGCTGAGCACACAGGTCACATCCAGCTTGACTTGATCAGCCGGAAACATTGTGCCTGTAGTCTCGCGGCATGGGTAACTTCGGGGGAACACAGTACGCACGCGACACACGGCAGGAGCTCCGGCGGCGCTGGATCCAGCGTGTTTCCTACATTTTCCTTGGCGCATTGGCCGCGGCTACAGCGGGTGTGGTCATTCTGGCACTCACCCGTTGACTGCCGGTCGTCAGGAACGTGCTGTTGACAGGATTTGTAATGGTGGCGGCATGCAGGTAGCGTCCACCATGATCTGATATGGGGGATCGCTGAAACCAACGGAGGTTCGTGTGGCTCTCGCCGACTACGTCCTGGCGCTCTGCGCGCTGCTGGGCACGCTGTTGATTCCCTTTGCTGTCCTGCTCCAGATGCTGCGGCTGAAGCGCAGGGCAATCCGTATCACCCCGCACCCCACCGCACCCCGAGGTAGTCACCGCTAGCATGCCGTACGTCGACATCAATCCCCATAAAGGCCGCCCCAAATGGCAGGGCTATGCGGTCCTGGCCATCCTGCTGATCCTCACCGCCAGTGTGGTGGCAGCCGCACTGGCGCGCGTCTGACCACGCGATTCCGCCCCAGCACCTAGACTTGCTGTTTGAACCGAACAGTAAAGTGCCGCAGAACTTTTTGCCGAACGTCCTGGGGGGACAGCCATGCCCGATCCGGCGGATAAGAACGCACGCGCCAATGCACAGGATGCAGGGCAGCCGCAGCCACGCCGACGCCGTGACCTCCGTCGCGCCGACGGTGACCTGACGGATGCCCGGACAGGAACCATGCCAGCAGTGACACCCAATCCTTCCAGCCCGACCGACGCCGGCCAGCCGGTCACCCGCCGGACCTCCTGGGCCGAGGCGGCAGCCGCGGCCGATGCGGTGAAACCCATCGAGCACGTCCCCGCACCCACACGCCGCCCTGCCAGGCCGCCGGTCACGTCCCAGCCCCAGTCCGGCCAGCACGATGCCCCGGAGCCGAGCGTCGCCGCTCCGGCGAGTCCCGCCGTCGAGCCTGCCATGCCGGCTGCGCCCGCAGAGGCCCCAGCCTTCCGCCGTGTCCGCCCCACAACTGCGGACGTCATTGCAGACACTCCCATGCCGGACTTCATCAGCTCCCCGGGGCTGTTCGTCAAAGAGCAGAAGCCCCGCCCCGTGGGCGGATTCCGCGGCGCCATTTACTCCATGACCGGGGGGGCCTGGAACATGGGCCCCGGCGCGAAGCAGCGGCAGGAAGACGAGCTGGGCCGCCGCATCGCCCGCCAGCTGCAGGGCAGCTACAACACTGCCATCCTGAGCCTCAAGGGTGGCATCGGAAAGACCTCCACCACCGTGGGCGTAGGCCTGACGCTTGCTGAATTCCGGGGCGACGCGCCCTGCGCCATCGACGCCAATCCGGACTCCGGCGACCTCGTGGAACGCGCGCTGGGGGAGGGCATCTACCAGCAGGCCAGCCCGCGCACCATCACCGACCTGCTCCGGAACATCGACACCGTCGATTCCCTCACGGCCCTGGCCCGGTACATGCACCACGCCGGCCGGCTGCACCTGATCGCCGGCGAACAGGACCCGGAGGTTTCCGACTCGCTGACGGCCGCCGAGTACCTGCGGATCCGGAAGCTGATCTCCAGCTACTACTCCGTGGCTCTGACCGACTGCGGCACCGGCGTCACGCACAACGCCATGAGCGGGATCCTGCAGTCTGCGGACAACCTGGTGATCGCCGCCGGCTACGCGGTGAGCGGCGCCAAGCGTGCCCGCAGCACCCTGCACTGGCTGGCCAGCCACGGCTACGAGGACCTGGCCCGGAACGCCATTGTGGTGATCACTGATAAGGACGAGGTTTCCTCGCGCGTGGACAAGGACGCCATCGAGGAACACCTGTCCGGCATCTGCCGCCAGTTGATCGCTGTCCCGCACGATCGCGGCGTGGCCGATGGTGACCTGGTCACTTTGGACGTTTTGAAGCCCGAGACGCGCCGTGCGTACAAGGAGATCGCGGCCGCCATTGTGGACGGGTACCAGTAGGCCCGGGCGCCTCGGCAGCCGCTCCCTGACCCCTTGATTAAGGGTGTCTAAAGGACCGTGCGCGTCAGATCCAACCAGACCGGTTGGCGACTAGGCTGCCGCTGGTTCACTGTGGCTAGTTGCTAGCCTAGGTCGCTCCACCTGCCGGCGTAGCTTGGTTACGAGTAATCCTTCCGCAGGCGGTCGACATGAAACTCCGTGGATCGGAGGGGCCGTAGGTTGGTGAACTTAACCGGTCTTATTGGCCCCATAGGATGAGGCCATGACCACGACTAAAGAAATCGGCCATCTACTCGACGCCTTCAACGCAAACTTCGACAAGCTGATAGCTCTTACGGATGCTCGAGCAAAAGAACTGGGCATCGACAATACGGTGACTCCGGTTCCGGTCGGACCCGAGCACACGGAAATCCTGGCTGCCCATGAGGCCTACGAGGCATCTTGGAAGGAACTGTCAACGGCCATGGATGCTTGGATGGCGCAGGAACCAGCACAGTCCGACTCGGCCGGAGATGAGGACCGCGTGCACAAGATCGACGAAGTCACCCGCCAGCGGATCGCCTCAACCAAACCGAAGACCTTGGCCACCGAACAGCAGATTGCCGACGACGCTGCATATGGCTACGTCGAACCGAACGACTGACCTGAAGGCATTCACGCCAGAAAAGGCGCCCAGCGGAATGCTGGGCGCCTTTTCATTGCCTGCACGATGCAAGTTTTTGACTTGACAACCCTTACACTTCTCTTTGACTTGACAACAGAAAATTGGGGGAATCGTGCGCGTTGGCCGCATTGTCGCGGGTGCCGTAGCAGCATTGACGCTGGTCGGCGGTGGGAGCTTTGCGGCGCCCACGGTGAAGAACAATATCGAGCAGGGCCAGAAGTGCGAGTCGATCAAGGCCCGGCTGCCCATCGTGCACATCGCGGAGACGTCTGTCGCCATCCTGGGCGACTCGTACACGGCCGGCGATGCGCTGGAGGACCGGACTAAGGGCTGGGCTTACGCGGTCGGTTCCGACCTTGCCGGGGTCGGTGGCACGGGCTTCGTCAATGGCGGATACTGCGGTAACCACACCTATGGCGAACGGCTGGACGGCGTCCTAGCGCTTCGGCCTCAGACCCTCATCATTCAGGGTGGGCTCAACGACTGGGATACGGCGGAGAAGGTGGCTGACGCTGCGGCTGCTGTGCTGGAACGAGCGGACGCAGTGCCGCGTGTTCTCCTGTTCGGTCCGCCTGACGTGCCGGGCCGGGAAAACGAATCCCTCGTTGACCAGGCGCTTCGCGCTGCCGTGTCTCTGAGTGATGCCGAGTACGTATCCGGCCTTGACTGGGACCTTGAGTACCTCGCGGACAACACGCACCTGACACCGGCTGGCCACGCCACTTTTGCGGCGAAGGTACGAAAGGCAATCACGGATTAATGGACCTTGCCGTTAGGCT
Source organism: Arthrobacter sp. HS15c (assembly GCF_040812005.1). Classification (NCBI taxonomy): domain Bacteria; kingdom Bacillati; phylum Actinomycetota; class Actinomycetes; order Micrococcales; family Micrococcaceae; genus Arthrobacter; species Arthrobacter sp. HS15c. The sequence continues at coordinate 122,883 of NZ_JBFOHM010000008.1, read as the reverse complement.
GGGCCAATGTCTTCTGGGGAAACTGCTGGTCGAAATCGTATTGAGTTCTTAGACGCTGTTCGTGGGGTGGCCGCTTCGCTTGTGGTCTTTCATCACCTGATGGTGAACATCTCGCCGGAGTATCGGTGGTTCGGTCACACATTCTTTGATCCCGGAAGGATCGGCGTCGTGGCATTCTTCCTGGTTAGCGGTTACGTGATTCCTATGAGCCTGCGCAGCGGAAGCCAAAAAGCTTTCTGGCTGAAGCGTTTCTTCCGACTGTTCCCGGTTTACTGGGTGGCGTTTGCCCTCTACTTCGCGGTCGCCCATGAATCAATTTCTGACGCGCCGTTGTGGGTGTGGGGCATGAACTTCCTTATGCTCAACGGGCTGCTTGGGCTCGTCAGCATCCTTCCGCCGGCGTGGACGCTTTCCATTGAGTTGCTGTTCTATGTGCAGTCATCCGCAGCCAGGATTCGCGGCTTGTTGGACAAAGCCATTCACGCTGGCTGGCTCTGGCTGGCGCTGTTCCTTGCGCTTGCCGTGGGCTCCCGCGTGCTGGGCAAGGATCTGCCTGTGACGTTGCCGCTGCTCATGTTCTGCGCCGCGCTTGGCCATGCCCTGTACCTCCGGGATCATGCCGGGTCCGGCGTCTGGAAGTACTTGCTCGGGGCAGGATTGGTGCTCGGCCCAGTCGGAACTTACGTTCGCGGTCACGATGGGGAGTGGGCGCCGCTCACGTACTCCCTCTCGTTCCTGATGGGCCTTGGCCTATTCTTCGCGTTCTACCTGCTGCAAGCGCGGCCCGTGCCAAAGGTCTTGATGTCGCTGGGCGGTATCAGCTATTCCCTGTATCTGTTCCACATCACAGTGACTTACGCCTTGCACGACCTTCTGGGCTTGGGCGGCCCGGTTTATTTCCTGGCTGGCGCGGCGGCTTCGTTGGTCCTCGCCTATCTGGCGCACCGTTTCGTGGAAGAACCATTCAACCACGTCGGTCGCGCCCTGGCCCGGCCCCGCAGTGGGGTTCCTGTAGGTGAACCTGCGCGTACGCCGTAGAATCACAGCCCTGGGGAACAAGACTGAGACGGCACCGCCCATTGCCATGCCTACGATTGCCGGCGGGGAATGCCCCGATTGCGGGCCCTCGGAACTGGGGAAAGGTGATTGGGTGGTCCGCTTATTTCGCATGCGGCCAACGTGCCCGCACTGGGAGGCCTCCGCCGAATCCGACGTCGGCCTCCCGGGAGAATGCTTATGCAGTGACGATTACGGCGGTTAGTGAACCGACTGCACGGTGAAGTTGTAGAACCTTGCAGAAGCCTCGGCGCCGACCGAACCATAGATGACGCTGAGGCGTAGCCCGTACTTGGTGACGGTGTTCAGTGCCGCGTCCGTACCCGTCCAAATCTGGACGTTGTTTACGGAGGCGGTAATAGTGGCGCCGGCCGTGACGACTTCGACCTTGGCGCCGCTCACCACAGCCACGGCTGAGGTGTAGATGGTGGTGTAGGAGCCGCCAATCTTCTTCATCACCTTGTAGACGTTCGCGCCAGTGTCGCCCCAGACCATGAAGCAGTTGCTCTCATCCTGGGTGCGGAACGCAAGCCCTACGTCGCCGCGCACTGGGATTTCGACCTTCGCTGCTGCGTTGGTCTGGGCCGCGTCGATGACGGCGATGATGTCACCGTAGGCTGCGGACGAGTATGCGCGGTTGGCCTTGACGCCCCATCGTGCGAGTGCGGAGTTGGCGCCGCCGCCTATGCAGGCCCACGTCTTGTTGCCGATGGGGGTGGCGCCCATGGTGGTTGTGTTGTCGGCACGGTTGAAGTCGTCCTTGGCGTAGACGGTAAGGGTCGGGGTGCCCACGTAGGCGGTCCTGGAGAACGGGGCGTACAGCGGGTTGAGTCCTTCGGACCAGCCCGGCCTGCCCAGTTCGAGGATCGCGGCGTCGGCGTACTTGGCGCTGCCCTTGGCGTTCGGGTGCAGCCCGTCATAGCTGCACATGGTCGCCGCGTCCCAACCTCCGGGTCCGCCGTTGGGCGTCATGACTACGTTGGGGAAGTCTGGCGCGAGGACGTCCACGGCAGGCTGGTAAGTGCCCGCGAGGATCGCATTGCCCGCCGCCACGTCCGCGGTGTAACCGCTGTTCTAGACCAAGACCGGGCCTTCCTTGACGTGAATGATCTTCGGCGGGTTCGGGTTCGGGTTCGGTAGTGCATCGACGACAAAGCCTATACCTGCGGTGAGTGTGATCCTTACCGAGTGAGCACCCGCGCCGTAGCCGGAAAGCTTGATGACGCCGGGGAAGCTGGTGGAGTAGGTCCCGGTGTTCACGGTCTGGACCAGGGCGTTTGTGGTGGAGTTCCGCACCTCTACCGTTACCGAGGCGCCGAATTGGGTCAGCAGATGGCATGCGTCCCCGGTCCATGCGATATCCACAAAGCTGCCGATGGTCTGCGTCAGGCGGGAGCTTCCGCCCATGATGTCAACGGTCGGACCCTCCACCCAGTGGCCGGAGTAGGAGAAGCGCGCGGTGGTTTCAGTGAACGCCTGCCCCGCTGACAGCGTGGCGTAGATCGTCCGGTGCGACTCGCGGGTAGCCCTGCCTGCACTGGAAAGACTGGTCCAGTGCTGGACGTTGTTGAAGATCGACTGGAGCAGGACGAGGCCACGGCTACCCGGCGTCCAGGTCGTAATGACCTTCGCCGCGATATGCCCAGGGCGTCCCCGAGACTGCGTTATTGACGACATCGAGGGTGCGCAACCGGGACTTGACCCGGTCGACCCATTTCGACCCGGCAACCTCTGCCTGCCCCGCCACCATGGAGTGACCGCATGCGTACACGGGGGCCGCTTCTAGCTCCGCGATTGGGGGGGGCAGAGGTGCAGGCGATGACCCCGTCTGGGTCAATCGCCGCCGTTTCGATCCCGTCAAGAATCGTGGTATTTAGTTCCCCTCGAACGCATATGCGCTGGAGCAGACGACGCGCGACGAGGCAACACACTTCCGTACTCTTTTGAGTCCTCAGTGGGCCAGCCGCGGCTTCGAGGACCCGGCCCAAAAAGCCATCGGGGTGATCACGGACAAGGACTAGGTTTCCTCCCGCGTGGTCAGGGACGCCATAGAGGAATACCTCTCCGCATTCTGCCGCCAACTGATTGTCCTTCCGCGCGACCGCGGTGTGGCTGATGGCGACCTCGTGACCCTTGACGTGCTCAAACCGGAGACCCGGCGGGCGTACAAGGAGATTGGCGCCGCGGTCGTGGACAGGTACCAGCATGACTTCGGCGCCGGAATGGCTACCGAATCGTGACCGAACACGCCGGTGGTTCTTCAATGATCCGGAGGCTCGACGAATAAATTCAGTGCATCAGCCACATGGAAGGTGCGTCAACGATGACCATTCTTGAATACTTCTCAGGCATTGCGATCATTCTCGGATCCCTCGTGGGTGCCATGGGGCTCTCCGCTGTGATCTTCCGCTTCAGGCGGACCCACTAGGTATTTCGCGGGTACGGTCGTTTCCAGCCAGCAGGTCTGACCGCGCCTCGAGCAGCAGGCCGGGACCAGCCACCAACAGCGCAGTCACGATCCCGTGCAGTACCTGTGCGGTCTCGGTTGCTTCCTCGAACGCGCCGCAGCGAATAAGGGACTCGATGCGCCGGCAGCAGGCCTCCGCTTCCACGGCGCCCGTCATGGCCGAGGTGGTCTTCAGACTCAGGGTGGCGTCCATGGCGGCTTTGGCATCACGTTCGGCCAGAGCGTCGAGGATCCGGGAGATCCGTCCCGGCAGCATGGACAGGAAGTCTTCGAGGAAGTTCAACGCGGCCGTGGGGTTCGCAATGTCCTCCGCCAGGCGGCGTAGCGTCGCGGGTTCCAGCCGGGCTGGACCGCGCTCAGGCAAGGAAGTCCGCCCGGGGGTGGAAAGTCCCGACGCCGCGGCGGGGGGTGCCTCGGCGCCGGGACGGCTTGATGTCCGCGGCGGCGGTCTCGGCCGCCGCGGAAGTTTCAGTTAGTGCTCTCATCGCTCCTGCCCTGATAAATGTCCCGATGGTGGTCAGGAGGTCAGCCTGGCGGTGCCAGCTTCATAACACCGCCAAGCGCTTGAGACCGCCGGTTCCCCGACAGAAAGCCCGTGCGCCTCGGGGTCCAACCCCAGTCTTGCCCCTTTGATTCAGCGCTTCGGGCCTTACAAAAACTACTGTGCACGGCCCGGATCAAGGACTACGGCAGTAAAGGTCAAGAATCCGGCAAGAGTTGCCAAAGGCTTCAGGGCTGCGGCAGGCCCAGAACTCTGCCCACCTCGAAAGCCGGGTGCCGGGCAGAGCTTCAACCCAACAATCGTCCTGAGCTCCTGTGTCTGCTACCAGACGGACCAGCGCCCACACCAAGGGCAGGTCCGAAGTCCGGCGCCCCAGAGGCACCCGAATCGGTGCTTCTGGTTGTAGTCTTCTCACAGGTTTCAGCAGTGCATGGTTTGGGTATCCCAAGATGAAGCGACCAGTTCATTAAATGGCCCAGTGGTGACATTGCCGTCGCGTTGGGGAGGGGACTGATGGCCGAAGAGCCCGATGATGATCTGGTCATGCAGTCACTGTTGCTGGATGAAATCGGTCAGTCGGTGATCGGCATGGACAGCGAGTGGCGGGTCACCTACTGGAACCGGGCTTCCGAGCGGCTGTACGGTTTCAGCGCCCCTGAAGTGCTGGGTGTGAGAATCGCGGATCTGGGTATCATCGGCGGCGATGAGGCCCAGCGGGAGAGCACCGGACGTGAAATAACCAGAAGGCTTGCCAGCGATGGAGACTGGGCCGGGGAACTCTGGACCCGCCACCGGCAGGGGAGGGAATTCCCGGTTCATGCCACGGTCAGTCCGATCCGGGGGCGGCACACGGTTCCCGTCGCGGTGGTGGCGATTTCGAAAGACATCACGGACAGGAAGCACAGCGAGGCCATCCTGCGCAGGTTCTCGGCGTTGGTGGAATCTTCCGGCGACGCGATCATAGGTGCCGATATGTCAGGGACGATTACCAGCTGGAACGCGGGCGCGGCCAGGATGTTCGGCTGGAGCGCGCGGGAAGCGGTAGGGCTGAACTATCAGCTGCTGATATCCCGTCAGGCAGCGGGGTTCGATGCCGAGGTCAGAAGCAGCATTGACAGCGGAAGGTTTGTCACCGGCGTTGAGGCGCGGTGGAGGCGCAAGGACGGAACAGTGATTGACGTCGAGCTGACTGTATCGCCGGTTTACGGCCCCGACGGGGACCAAATGGGCGCATCAGCCATAGCGCGTGACATCACGGAGATTCAGCGGCTCAGGGCGGCCGCGGCGGTTGAACGGGAGAAGCTCCTGGCGGCGCAGGAGATGGCCCATGTTGGAAGCGTGGAGCACACGCTGGAGACAGGGGAAACCTGGCATTCGGAAGAATTCGCCCGGATCCTGGGCTTGGGGGTGGGGCAGGCAGCGTCGCGGAAGCTGATGCTGGAGCTAACGCACCCGGAAGACCGGCACCTGGTCCAGCAGGTATGGAAGAACCTGGATGAGGGGCTCGGGTCCGCGGATTTTGAATACCGGCTTGTCAGGGCAGACGGTCAGGAACGGTGGCTGCATTCACGTATCCGGAGGGTGGACAGCGAGGCTGGGAAGCCCGCGCGGTTCCTGGACACTGTCCTGGACATCACCGAACGTAAGAACGCCGAGAAGATCCTTGAGTGGCGGGCCCGCCACGACGCACTGACCGGATTGCCGAACAGGTACGTCATCACGGAGGTCCTTCAGGACCTGCTCGACAGGGACTCCCGCGCGGTGGTGATGTTCGTTGACGTCGACAGGTTCAAATTGATCAACGACGGCATCGGTCATGGAGCCGGCGACACCATTCTGATGCTCCTGGGCGAGCGGCTGAAGACTTTTGTCCGCAGCGGCGACACCGTGGGCCGTTTCGGCGGCGATGAGTTCATTATTGTGTGCGAGAACCTGATGCTTCGTGGGGCGAGGACACTGGCCGAACGGATAAGGCAATCCACGAGGCGCCCCTTCGAAGTGGACGGACGCAAGATCTACCTCAACGTGAGCGTCGGCATCGCCTTGGCGGGCCCGGACGATACAGCCGAGTCGATGCTGCGGGGCGCGGATACCGCAATGTATCGGGCAAAATCAGCCGGCGGGGACTCCTCTGCCGTTTACGACGTGCGGATGACCGGGCGGGCCACAGGGCGGCTGGATCTGGAATCCGGCTTGCGGCTGGCGTTGGAACGGGAAGAGCTCTCGTTGGATTACCAGCCCATCGTGGAGCTGAGCAGCGGAGCCACTGTAGGGTTCGAGGCGTTGTTGCGCTGGCACCACAGCGAACACGGACTGATCCAGCCTGACACGTTCATTCCCATAGCCGAGGAAACAGGCCTGATTGTCCCTATCGGCGCGTGGGTACTCCAGGAAGCCCTCCGGCAAGTGCAGAGCTGGCGCAGGGAACTGAAGGGCGCCGAAGGAATTTGTGCTGCGGTGAACATTTCCGGGCGCCAGTTTGTGGCCGCAGACTTCCCGAACATCGTGGAGTCAGCTATCCGTGCCTCCGGTATCGACCCCGGCGCCGTCCATCTGGAAATTACCGAAACGGTCCTGATGGATCAGCCTGACCTGCCCAGAGAGACGCTACGGCGGCTCCACGCCTTGGGAGTCGGGCTATCAATCGATGACTTCGGCACGGGATACTCGTCGCTGAGCTACCTCAAATGGCTCTCAGCCAGAACACTGAAAATCGACCGCACTTTTGTTGAGGAACTGGGAAGAGGCCCGCACGGGGCAACTATCATCGAACTCGTCCTCGGCATGGCCGACACGCTCCGGCTTGACGTCATAGCGGAAGGCGTGGAAACCGTGGAGCAGCTAACCGAACTCCGCCGCCTCGGCGTACGCCACGCCCAAGGGTTTCTCTGGAGCCAACCCCTGCCACCGGAACGCATCCGGGGGTGGCTTGAAAGCCTCCCCGACCGGTCCTGGCACATCGATCCGGTACGACCAGAACCATAAGGGACGCCTTGGCGGTGCCATCGTGATGGTTTCAGCCGGCACCGGCCTTATCCTGCCGCCGGCGTCACGCGGTGAGGGTGTACGCTTCCCGGATCCACGCGTCAAGTTCGGCGTCGTTGCCTGCGGGATCGAGCAGGATGGTCTCGTTGTGCCACCGGTTGGCGGACACACGCTCGGACCGATGCACCCTTGCCGAATCGAGCTGCCTGTCCAGGACAATGTTGACCAGGATCCCGCCGCGGCGTGGATGGATGCCGAGAAAGGCACGTCCGTGCGTCACATGGAACGACGACGCATTCTCCTGAAGTTCGCACCCGTCGAAGGTCGAGATCTGGTCGATGAGCGCACCGTAGATCGCGGATGAGGTGGGGTCCCCCTGGATTCGTTCCCGTGCAGTGCGCGCCATGCAGTCAGCATACGGTTTTTGCCGGCGGGCGAAGCCACAGCGTGCCGGTTCGTGCTGTCCCCTGGGACGCCTTGGCGGTGCCACCGTGATGGCACCGCCAAGCGCTAGAGACCACCGGTTGTTCCCCGGCAAAAGGCCTTTTGCACCACGAGCGGTCTACCCAGTTTTCCACCCGTGGACTCAGCGCTAGGGCCTTACGAGGAATACTGTGCACGGCCAGGCTCAAGGCCGGCCGCAGTATTGCTCAAGAATCGATCAAGATTCCCGGGCGTCCAGCCACTCGTCAAACGTTTGGCGTCCGACGGCGGCACCCGCCGCCGGGAGCAGCGCACCACTGCGCATCGCCTTCCACAGCGGCCCCGGCGAGGTGAATTCCACGACCAGCCTTTTCTTACCGTTCTTCCGGAGGTACTTGTCCGCCATGTCCTTGAGCCGCTCGACCTTCGGCCCGCCCAGGTCCGGAAGGCGTCGTTGCGGGCCCACTTCGGCCGCGTGCACCAGTGCCTCGGCCACTTCCGCCGCGGCGACCGGCTGGGTTTTGAACCTGGGCACGAGGACCACCGGTCCCAGGGATGTGCGGCCCAGCACCTGGGTGACGAACTCGTGGAACTGGGTGGCCCGCAGGATGGTCCACGGTATGTCCCCTCCGCGGACCTCCTCTTCCTGGGCCATCTTGCCTGCGTAGTAGCCGGCCGGGGCCTTGTTCACGCCCACGATGGAGAGCAGGACGTGGTGCTTCACCCCGGCGGCTTTGCCCTCGCGGTGCAGGTTTTCGGTGGTGGCCATAAAGAAGTCGACGGACTTCTTGGAGTGCATGGTCTGGATGCTGGCCACGTCGATCACCGTTTCCACGCCCCGCAGGGCAGCGGCCAGGCCCGTGCCTTTGACCAGGTCCACCCCCTCATGCCTGGTCAGGCTCGTCACCTGGTGTCCGCGCTCCCTGGCGATGCGGACCACGTGGCGGCCAACAATTCCGGTTCCCCCTGCAACGGCTATGTCCATGCCTAAAGTCTATGGCGAGCCGCTCAGCAGGAACCGGCCTGCGGCCACTTCAGTTCCGGCCGGGTTTGCCACCGTGCTGAGCAGGGGAATGCCGGCCACGGGCCCACACCGGACGCCACGGGTGCAGAAGCCGTCCTCGCAGATGGAAGTACAAGCACGTGGGAGCCGAGCGGGAGGGGCGTCCTCCGCAGTCATTTCTGCGGAGGACGCCCCGTTACCTTTGTCGTGACCCCAACCCCGAGCGCGGGTGTTGCGTTTATAGGCTTCGAAGGTTGCGATCTGCGGCCCGCAGATCCTCGGCAATCTGAGCCATCTTTTCTGAGCTCTTGCCGAGTGAAATCGTGTTGCGAATGCCGTTGAACGCTCGGCTGAAACCTGAGTCGCCCAGAGCCACGAGTTCCACGTGGCGGTGTGGTCCCACATCGTTCACATAAGCGTGGACGCCCCAGGCCCCTCCAACCAGGCCTCGCGCCATCCCGACGACTGCAATATCCGGAGACCCGCCCAAGGTGTCAAGCGGATTAGAACTATTTTCCACAGGTTCCACTGTGGCGCGGAGACGCGAGTACGCGCCGTTGAGGGTTTGGCCCAGTTGCTGAACGGTCAGGCTCGACTCGAACTCAAGGTTGTTGGTTTTCATTTGTCCCCAGTCTTACTTGTTGATCGATCATTGCGTGGTGGTCCTCGTCGGACGCTTATTTCCAGCCAGCACCGTGTTCAGAGCATTGAAGCCCCGAACTCTTGCATTTGGAGCACGTCAACGCCGTCCCTAAAAGGCCGCGATTCCTGCCGCCATTGCAGGCGTTGCAATCGTGCAAAACCCGCTGACATTTCTTGCAAGTCATAGCTAGCTCCCAAATTGGATTCAGCATCCTCTGATGTGTTGCCTTGTTGATATTCAGTCACGATTGGAGATTTGGCAATGCCTTGAACGGTCGTTTTCCTTGCCTTGAGGAAATCTTGCGTTTCGAGGCCGACCTCGCGTAATAAACAAGGTTAAGAAGCGGGCGTAGAGGAAATTTTTCGGTTTTTGGGTGTAGCTAAGTCGCGAGTGTGATCTGATGTGCCTAACGCGACTTCGATGGGGCAGAAATAGCGTAGAAATGTGATTTGGGGGCTTGCATGACCACGAGTTTGGTAGTTCCAGCGCCGCTCGGCTGCAACGTGAGACTTTTCGTTGTTCGCTGAGATAGCCGCTGCTGTCGGAGTGTTTGCGGCGATGGCGGCGGTGTATGTCTTGATGCTTCGCGGCGCTAAGAACGAAACGCTTGGCAAGTGGGACAAGAGGGACAAGGACGGCCAGAGTTTCACCCGGCGCGGTCTGAATTATTTGGCGGGCCAGCGCGACGGGCCTGAGTTCATCTCAGGTCTCCTGGCTGTGCTTTGTCTAGCGTCTCTGACCGCTGAAACGGGGGCGTCCTTAGCCGGACCAGCCGGGGCGGGAATCGCCGTTCTCGTCTTAGCGTGCCGAGTGGCCCCGTCTTGGACAATGGTGAAATTGCCTGTGCATGCCATGTATTCAATGTTGGGAATCCTAGGCGCCTTGGCCGCTGCCAAGGACTATCTTTTCCCGGACCCAGGAACCGGTGGAAGCCTCGTGCTGCGCTGGGCCCTCCTGGCCCTAGTCTGGTTTTTCACTACGTTAGGCACTTTTGCAGGCTTCACGACTGGAAAGATCGACTGGAAACTGGGGCTCCTCCTCTTCGGGTCGACCGAAATCGTGGTTTATCTGACAGTCCCGCTTGAGGATCAACTGGATAATCCGTGGATCCTCGTTGGTGCTCTCCTAGCGGCCCTCTTCGTGGGAGTAGTGAGCACCATGGTCCGCTTCCGTGACTCGGTGGAATTCGCTGCGGCCGTAGTGATGGTGCTGGGCTCCGTTGCACTCATGTCAGCCGAGCAAGGAATCACAAGACCTCAGGGTGTCCTCGAAATGACGGGTCCGATGATCACGATGATCCTGACCTTCGTCGTTGTGTATGCCGTGTTGCGTGCCGTATCCAAGCGATTCTTGAGAACGCCGCTGATAGGGAGGAAGTCATGACCATTTCCGGCTTCGGCCAGAACAAGCGGCGAGTCGTCGGTGTTGGCACTGACGTCCTCAAGGTGGACCAGATTAGTCAGCAACGTGTTGGCGCGTATGTCAGCGAGGCGTACGTGATTGGGAACAGGAAGGCACCGCGTTCTAAAGCGCTGGTTCACGCCATTCAGTCTCTTGATACCACCACCGACGCGCTTGCCAGAAAGGAACTCCTGGACCAGATCGCCGCGGAATATGCGGAACGAAATGGGGGCGTCATTCTCGGACTTTTCGGTAAATGCTACTTAGGTCATCCGTTCGTCGACCACCGTCTGTCACTGGACGTATGCATCCTGGAGCACTATCGCCGAGACGACCTGGTCCCTGAGCCGTTTTCCCATGCCAGAAGCCTGGCTCAGTCGGCAATGTACATATACATAGAGGTTTACTCTGACGGGGCAATTATTCCGGTACGTCCGGACGGAACTTGTGTCATCTAATGTTGGATCACATTTAATTAAGGGGAAGTTAAGTGAGTCAAAATTTGCATGTTGATCTGCGGCCGGCAATCAATGCGATCGAGCACGTAGGAGCCGCTCTTCAACGGGAAATCAATTCGCTTCAAGGGGACGTTGGAGAGGTCCGTCGCGACTTGAAGCTGTCCACCGACGAGCTGACAAAGCTCAGGAACGATTTCAACGCTTTCGTAAACGCGTCCGAACGCCGGGCTAATGTTCTTCAATCGGAGACCAAGGTCAGTGCCCTCAAGGGGGAGCTGGATAGGCAGTTTGGCCACTACGCCACTGTTCGCCGGACATCCGTCGGCATGTTGCAGGCGTTCGACGTGGGGAACGTATCCAACAGTACAGTGGCCCAGATCAGTGAAGAGCTGATGATTCAAAGTCCCAGGTACTGGCTCGCGCCGGCGCTTGTGGCCATCGCTGGCTGGTCACGTGACGACTCGGACATCGTCGACATATCAGTCAGGGAAGCTTTCGCGCGAGACAAAAATAAGACGAGCCTGTTCTTTTCGCTTGTCCTGCGTAGGCAAGGGCGCATGGATGCCTCAGTCCGCTGGCTTCGTCACTACCTCCTCTCCTTGGATCCTGCTGCCCTGACCCGTGAGTTTGCCGTTGTTCTGGAATCCAGCGCGCAGGGCGCCTTCGGTCTCGACGGCCAGAACGTTGTCGCTGATCAACTGGCCGACTGGAACGACACGCTCCGGTCTCGTAAAGACATCGTGGATTCCCAGATCGCCAAGTGGAGGGCTGAAGTGGCCGTGCACGCACAGATACTGGATAGGACCCACTACGCTGAACTGGCTGCGCTGTCACCCGACTGGGGACAGGTGAAGAATCAGCTTGAGGCCGCCTCAGCGCTTCCGCTCGTGATTGATAAGTACACGAACATCTTGACCTTCGAAGCGCCCCGCTCCAACACCATAGAAGATTTGCTGGACGATATCCTGGAACAGCTTGTCACCGAATACGACGAGGAAGAACTACCGTTACGGCGGCAGGTTGCTTATCACGATGCCGTCATCGACGAGAACGGGGACTTGGACCGGGCCCGGGCTCAATCTGACATCGTCCTCGAAGCGCTCAAGGCGACGATAGACGCTGTTTCGTTGCAGACATCAGCTGCCATCACTCCCGAAAACCTTGGTGTTAGCCAGCAAACGCAGCGCGTTGCCATCGGTACAGGACGCGAGGATTTCCTTGCCGGCGTGAGTATCTACACGAGGGACTATCGCAGCCGCTATGTCGATCACGTAACCATCGAACTTGGGCCCCAGCACTCGAATTACGCATCCACTTTGGGCTTTCCTGGTTGGGCGGCAAGGACCGATGATCCCGAGGCGGCAGCGTTTGAGACGCTAGCGTCAACGTGGGAGCGGACCATATCCGGACGTATTGAGGAGGCTCAGTTCAAGACGTCGTTCTACATCAAGCCCGGGCTCATTGCGCTGGCGGCAATGATTGTGTGTTTCTTCATCAACCCGGTACTCGGAATTTTCGCCATCCTCGGCGGAGCTGCCGCCGTCTACTTCCTGGGCGAGAGTGCGAAGAAGAAGGCCAACGCGAACGTCGATCGCCTTCGCCTGACAGGCAAAGCCGCACTGGAGAACTCCCAATCGCAATTCAGAGACGCTTCCGCGCAATTCATTGACGCGAAGCTCACCTTCCACGAACTGGACGGTCAGGAGAACCGGTTGATTCAGCTGATTGAAACCTGGCCGGCAGGAACAGACAAAAGGAGCGTACGGGCATGACCGAACAAACTGAAGCCTTGGAACAGGGGGAACCTGCCGTGGCTCCTGCGGCGGAAAAGACAACGACGCCCGGCTCCATCCCCGAGCCGGGAACGGCTGGCCCGGTTATCTCCCGGCCAGGCTCCGCAAGTCGTTTCCTTCCCGCTCCTCCACGAGCAGCGGAAGCTACTGTGGTGGTCGGCCGCGGCTTCCTGAGCTCAAAGGCCCCCGCGCAGAAGCAACAACTCTCGCGAGAGCGAGTTATTGCGGGCGACTTGCCTTCGTGGGATCCCATGCCTCCGGGCGAAATTGCCGTACGTCGCCGTGCGCGGGACTAGCCTCTCCCCATGCCTGACAAACTTGCTCTCGCAGGAAACAGTGTGTACGAAACGTGGGTACTGACTCTTAGGCAATGGCAAAAGGAGCCACTGACGCCGCTAGATCGCCTTCCTCCGATTAAGGAAGAAGATTTTAGCCCGGGCACATGGGCGCGGTTGCTCGCTCATATCGATGCGGCAATTACCCAAGTCATGAACGACTGGCAGGCTTCGCTTTCCAAGGCAGTCGGGACAGCGCGCTCGGACCAAGATTTGGGCCGGGAACTAGTTCAGCTGAGGAGGATCCTGGCACGTCGCGTCCAACTGGCTCGGCACTCGAGCCTGCCGGATCGGGTCAGAAATGCTCTTTCTGCAGACGCCGAAGCGTCAATTTTGACGTTGCAGTCAGATCTTGAAACGAATGTCTCCAAATCTGCGGCCGACGGGAGGGTGGACCCGTCGGCCGCGGACAGGCTCCTCGGCGTTGTACGCACAAACTCCCTCATACATGTCTTGACCCTCGAAACTGTTCAGGACGGGTCGGTCGCCGCCCCTGCCCCACTGCAAGGTCCCGTAACCCCTCAGGACGCCGCCACAGCTGAAGCATTCCCTTCAATACCGCAAGTATCAGCCGCTACAGGCAACCGGCGACGGGTGCAATTCTTCGACAACTCCCAGAAATTCAAACCGTAAGGAACGCCCATGCCAGATATGACCGGCACCAGCGATGTAGTGCGCAGGTATCTCAACGCGAGGGTGCCATTAGTGGTCATCACATCCATAGAACCCAGTCGCGTGCTCGAATTGCTGCGGAGGGTTGCGGCGGATTTGAAGGCCATGCCTTTCTACGTACACTCGCGGACTGAAGGCCTCAGGGAGCTCGCCGGCTCGACTGCAGTCTCGGACGATTATTCGCTTACCGGAGCCCTTGAACATGCCCGGTCAACGTTTGCAGCCCGGAACAATGCCAATTTCATTTTCACGGACGTCGAGGAACTGGATCAGGAAAGCTCTACCGCAAGGCACTTTGCGGAAATGGTGCGGCTAGCGGAAACCAGGCAAGGTTCCATAGTGCTCGTCAGTTCAAAGCCGGTCTGGTCTGGACTCGCGCGGCAAGGGATGAGCGTGGCACTCGACCTCCCTTCACCTGAGGAGATGCTATTCAGCATCACGGAGATGGTGGATAACCACCGGGGCGTGGTCCAGGTGGACTGGCGCCAGGACGAGATTAGAGTGGCGGCCGAGATTCTTTCGGGCGTTACAGAAATGGAAGCCATTAACGTCATCGCAACGATGCTCGCAAAGGGCAAGCTTGAGGTCGGTGATGTGGCTGAACTTTCGCAGTTTAAGGATCGGATATTCGGCGAACTGAATGGCATTGAACGAGTCAAGCTGCGGGAGGACTACAAAGTCGGCGGCTTGCGGAATCTGAGGGCCTGGCTCGCTTCACGGCAGGAACTGATGAAAGCGGATCTGTCCAAGACACGTCTCCGGCCCCCCAAAGGCGTCCTCCTGGTTGGCGTTCCTGGCTGCGGCAAGTCCCTGTCAGCTAAGGCGATCGCTTCAGACTGGCGGCTTCCCCTCTACCGCTTGGACATGTCGGCAATTCTTGGGATGTACGTTGGGCAGTCGGAGAGCAGACTCCGGGAAGCACTGGAGACAGCTGAGCGAGTCGCTCCGTGCGTTCTTTGGATCGATGAGATCGAGAAGGCTCTGGCCACTGGAAGCGGCGACTCTGGAACATCCAAGCGACTTATAGGACAATTTCTATTCTGGCTCCAAGAGTCTGCATCAAAAGTTTTCCTGGTGGCTACCGCGAACGATGTCACTTCGTTGCCTCCCGAGCTGCTCCGCAAAGGCCGCTTTGACGAGATGTTCTTCGTCGATCTGCCGGACGCAACCGACCGCGCCGAAATCATCGAAATGTACTTCTCCAGGTACTTAGGCCAAGCTGTGCCGGTACAACTCCTAAGTTCGCTCATAGCATCCTCGGAGGGATTCTCGGGGTCAGACATCGACGCAGTTGTCCACGAAATCGCGACGGCCATGTTTACGTCCGGATCAACAGCATTGCCGGAAAACGGCAAAATCATGGACTTCTTTGAGGATGTCATTCCCTACAGCCATACCAACGCAGAAGATGTTGCAGCGATTCGGGCATGGGGTAGAGGTCGGGCGATCCCTGCCAGTGTGACTAGTGAGGCCACGCAGCAGGGTACTGGTCTCCCCAATCGCCGAATCATCATGCTGCCGGAGACGGCTGGAATCATGTAG
Organism: Arthrobacter sp. HS15c; assembly: GCF_040812005.1. NCBI lineage: Bacteria > Bacillati > Actinomycetota > Actinomycetes > Micrococcales > Micrococcaceae > Arthrobacter > Arthrobacter sp. HS15c. Next base: position 107,603 of record NZ_JBFOHM010000008.1, on the reverse strand, counting down.
CCCGGGCGTAATCTCGATCAAATCCCAAGGGCTGCGCGCCCAGGCGCCGCTGGCGCCCAGCTCCCGGCTTGGTGACCCTCCAGATCAGCGGCGTGCCGGCGGCACCGGTCACCGCCACCGTCACGGGCACGTCCACGATGGGCAACGGGACCGCGATGATCCCCTGACGGCCGGAGATCTCCAGCACGCCGGCGTCGATGATCACCCGCAGCTCGGTTCCCTCACCGGCAGGGAAGAACACGTCGGCGAAGTCCGGATTCCCGGTGACTGTGACTTCAATGCCGTCGCCATCGTGCCGGAGGGCGGCCAGTGTCCCGTCCTGGGTGGCCAGGCTGATGACCGTCCCGGCGGTGACGGTGCAGCGCAGGTCCACGCCGCCGTCGAGCACTGCCTCGAAAACTCCAGCGCCCGCCTGCTCCAGGCGGCCCGGCGCGGAGTACGCGGCGAGGTCGGCGTGCGGGGCAGCCACCAGGGTGTCGCCGTCGAGCGTCAGCGTGTGCGGAACGCTCAGGGCGCTGGCCCACTGCCCGTCCGGGCTGATGACGCCCCGCACCCAGAAAATCAGCGACGGCGCCCCGTCCTTGTCGCGGAAGAACGACGGCGCGTAGTAGCTCTTGCCGTAGCTGAGCTGCCCCCAGGAGCGTGCGGTGAACTTGCCGTCCGCGTAGCTGCCCACACCGTACGCCACGTAGTGCAGGACGTCGTCCTCCCAGATGGAGGTCACCAGCACGTGGGAGCCGTCAATCTCGAACAGCTGCGGGCATTCCCACATGGTGCCGGTCCACACCGGCTCCGTTTCCGTGCCGGCCCGCTCCGCGGCAATGCCGTCCAGGGTCCACTGCGACAGGTCCGGGGAGCTGTACGAAACCGCCGCCGCCGTTCCGCCCTTCAGCCCGGCACCGACGAACATCCGCCACTGCCCGCCGTCGCGGAAGACGAACGGGTCCCGGTAGGCCACCACGCCGAGGTCCGGTGCGGACATCAGTTTCGGGCCCTTGGTCCACGAGTTCCAGGAAGCGTCATCAGCGGTGGCGGTCCTGACGGTCCCGATGCCGAGGTCCGGTTCGGTGACCGAAGTGTAGAACATGGTGGCCGCACCGTCGGTGCCGGTGACGATGGAACCCGACCAGACGCCGTCGTCCCCTTCCCCGGGCGCGACGGCGACGCCCTGCTCCGTCCAGGCGATCATGTCCGGGGAGGTGGCATGGCCCCAGTGGCAGTTGGAGGCCCACGTGGTGCGGCCGGGGACGTACTGGTAGAAGAGGTGGTACTGGCCGTCCTTCCAGGTGACGCCCAGGGGATCGTTGATCCATCCTTCGGCGGCAGTGAAGTGGAAAGCGGGGCGGGGTTCTGGCGCGTTCATGCTGATCCTTCGGTGCTGGCTGATTGTTAGGGGGCCCGGGTTAGTTGGCGAGGACGCTGTTGGCGGCCAGGAACCGCTGCCGGATCTCCCGGGCCTGCTCGGCGTTGGCCTTTTCCCACTGGTCGATTTCGGCCTTGCGTTCGTTCCGGACGGCGTCCCGCGTTTCGGTGAACTGCTTCATCCGTTCGGCGGAGGCGTCGCGGGCGGCCTGCTGTGCCGGCGTCAGCTCCGGCAGGGGGCGCTCCTCCACCTGGTCGCGGGGCCGCAGCGGCAGGCGCTCCTCCACGGCGTCGATCTCCAGGACGGGGGAGGGGAGGTTCTGGTACCAGTAGGCGGTGGAGGACCAGTCATCGGAGAGGTGGTTGGCGTGGCCGTGTTCGAACGTGACCTTGATGCGTTTCTGGAACCTGATGGGATCGGTCATGTGGAAGCGGTAGCTGTGGTGGAAGCCCGGCACGTTCTCCTCGTGGACCATGGTGCCGTTCATCAGGAAGGCGTTGTGCTGCATGCCCCAGGCGTGGCCGAAGTAGTCCTCCATGCCGGTGCCGTGCAGGCTGGGCGGCCAGGTGTCGTCGTCGATGAAGATCATGTCATCGCCCTCGCCCCACCAGGAGCCCTGGAAGTGGCGGACGGCCAGGTTGCAGCCCACATAGTGGCCCTGGCCCTCGGTCTCCAGGACCACGTAGTTGTCCTCGCCGGTGAGGTTGGGGATGGCCACCTCGATGCTGTTGGTCTGCAGGTCCGGGCCCCAGCCGGCGTTGGGCTTCTGCCGGCGCCAGTGGGCGTGGAAGTACGCGGTGTCCTCCGGCAGGGGCTCGGTGTAGAGCTCGTAGTCGATGTAGAAGTACTGCAGGTAGGGGATGTCGTTCTGGTTTTCGACGGTGATGCGGGCCCTTGAGTTGAAGGGCATCTCGAAGTAGCTGTTGAACGCCGCGCTGCCGCCGAAGGTGTTCAGTTCCCCTTCCTTGGCGGAGACGGAGAGCGGGAGCGAATCGTAGGAGCCGGAGAGCGAGTTCAGCAGGCCGAAGAAGTCGCCCAAGGGCGCGATCACGCTGGGGGTTTCCTGGTCATCCCAGTACATCCGCAGGACGATCTTGCGGTAGTAGTCCGGGTCCACCACTTCCCAGCTGACGCCGAGTGCGTTGTGGATTTCCAGCATGGGCACGCCCACCAGTTCGGGCGAGATCTGGCCGGGGCCCGGCTGGATCCGGCAGGACTGGGTCATCCAGATGTGCGTGATGGAGCCCGGTCCCTCGATGTCCGCCAGGGTGCGTTCCTCGCCGGGCATCACGATCCAGTTGTCGCGGTTCTTGCCGGTCTGGTCCCAGCTGGAGGCGCGGGCCGTGCGGGCGGTGGAGAGCTTGGTCAGGCTTGAGAGCAGGCCTGAGCGGGGCGATGAAGACATAAGTGGTTCCTTTCGGGAAAGTTGTTCAGCCCTTGACGGCTGACTGGGTGAGGCTGGCGATGATCCACCGCTGGGCCACGAGGAAGACGATCAGTGCCGGGGCGATGGCGATGGTGGTGGCTGCCATGACCTGGGCCACGTTGCCGGCGCCGTACGGGCCGAGCATGAGGACCAGGCCCAGCGGCAGGGTGGCGGTGTCCGTGCTGTTGAGGAAGATCGACGGCGCAAAGTAGGCGTTCCAGCTGCCCAGGAACGTGATCACACCCAGGGTGCTCACGGCGTTCTTGGCCAGCGGCAGCGCGATCAGCCGGTACGTCTGCCAGGCCGTGGCACCGTCCATCCGGGCGGCGTCGATGATCTCCTGCGGCAGGCCCAGGAAGAACTGCCGCAGCAGGAACACGCCCAGTGCGCCGGTGATGCCGGGCAGGATCAGGCTGAGCGGGTTGTCCAGCAGGCCGAAGGTCCGCATCAGCAGGAACAGCGGAATGATAGTCACCTGGGCAGGCACCATTAGCGAGGACAGCAGGCCCACAAAGATGGAGTTCTTGCCCGGGAAGTCCAGCTTGGCGAACGCGTAGCCGGCCATCGGCGCGGTGAGGATCATGCCGATGCTGACCGCGATGGCGATGACCGCGCTGTTGAACATGTTCTTCAGGATCGGCACCGGCCCGCTGACCGCGTCCACGTAGTTGGACCAGTCCCATTCGGTGGGCAGCCACTGCGGCGGCAGGTCGTACGCCTGGCTGGCGTCCCGGAGCGAAGTGGTGAACATCCACAGGAACGGTGCGATCATCCCGATGGCGCCCAGGACCAGCAGCACCACCGAAATGGTCTTCCCGACGCCGGGGCGGGGCCGCCGCCGTCGTGCGTTTTTTCCGGAACCTGGGCGTCCGGCACCTGGGCGGGACGAAAGGACAGCTGCGTTACTCATTGTTCACCCATGACTTTCGGAGGCGGAACTGCACCATGGTCACCAGCATGATGATGACGAACAGGGTGACCGCGATGGCTGACGCGTAGCCCATGTCGAACTTGTTGAAGGCAACTTCGGCGATGTACATCACCACGCTGCGGCTGGCATCGCCCGGGCCGCCGCGGGTGAGGACGATGATCGATTCGTAGATCTGGAACGCGCCGATGATGGTGATGGTGATGTTGAAGAACGTCGCCTGGCTGATCATCGGCAGGGTGATGCGGCGGAAGACCTGCCACTCGTTGGCGCCGTCCATCCGGGCGGCCTCCACCATGTCCTTCGGGACTTCCTGCAGGGCCGCCACGAAGATCAGCATGGCGAACCCCACGTTCCGCCAGGTGTCCACGATGATGACCGACACCTTGGCGAATTCGGAGCTGTTGAGCCAGTCGATCCGTTCCCCGCCCACCGCGGTGATGTAGTAGTTCAGGATGCCCGTGTCCTTCTGGAACAGTGCCTGCCAGATGATGGACACGTACACCAGCGCCACCAGGTACGGGAAGAAGTACGCGGAGCGGAACACGTAGGTCAGTGCCCGGGGGAGCCGCTGGTTGATCAGCACCGCGAACAGGAGCGCGAACCCGTTGATCAGTACGACGGCGGCGCCCACGTAGAGGACCGTGTTGCCGTAGGTGGTGGCCAGGCGTTCGTCCCGGAACATCCGGGCGTAGTTGTCCAAGCCGATGAACTTCGGGGCGGTGAGGATGTTGTACTTCGTCAGGCTCAGGTACAGGGCGGCAACCAGCGGGCCGAGGATGAAAACCAGGAAGCCGATCACCGTGGGGGCGGTGAAGACGTAGCCGGTGAGGGCTTCCCGACGCCGGGCGGCGCTTCGGTGCCCGGGGCGCCCCCCGCGCCCCGAAGGGGGCACGGGCGGCAGCGCGGTTTTGGAGGCGGTCATGGTCACTGCTTCAACGCCTCCTCAACATCCTTCTGGGCCTTCTCCAGCGAGGCGCCGATGTCCTGGCCGGACATGATCTCGTCCATGGCCCGCATGAACGCCGGATCCAGCACGTTGTAGACACCCGGGGCGGCTACCGGCTTGGCGTACGACAGGGAGTTGTAGAACTCCTCGGCGTGCTCGGGTGCGGACAGGAACTCCGGTGATGAAGCGGCAGTCCTGGTCGACGGAACGGCGGCGCCGGCGTCGGCCCACTGCTTCTGCGTCTGCTGGTCGGTGAGCATCTTGATGAACTCCCAGGACAGCTCCTGGTTCTTGGAGGCCTTGGAGACTGCGAACGCGCCGGCGCCGAAAACCGTGGACTTGGTGGTTCCCTTCGGCCACGGCAGGATGTCGTAGTCTTTGAATCCGGCTTTCGCGAAGCCGCCGGTGACGAAGTGCCCGGCGCCGGTCATGGCCGCCTTGCCGGCGGGGAACAGCTGGTAAGGGTCGGACCCCTTCGGCTGCGGGGACACGCCGTGCTTGGTGACCAGGTCGCGGACCCAGCCCACGGTGTCCTTGACCTTCCCGTCCGTGAGCTGGGCCGTTTTCAGGTCATCGCTCATCATGGAGGTGCCGTTGGAGTAGAGCCACGGGGTGATGCCGAAGGAGTAGTGCGGCATGGCGAACCCGTACACCTTGTCCGCGCCGGAACCCGTGGTCAGCTTCTTGGAGATTTCCAGGAACTCGTCCCAGGTCCAGTCGTCGCTTGGACGTGCGATGCCGGCAGCCTCGAACATCTTGGTGTTGTAGAAGATCACCATGGTGTTGAACGTGTTGGGCATCAGGTACGTGGAGCCGTCCTTGCTGAATCCTGCCAGCAGCTTGGGGTCGATGTCCGCGCGCAGGGACTTGGCTTCGGGGTCGTTCTCGAGGAAGCCGTCCAGGGGAGTGAACAGTTCGTTGGCGAGGCCCAGTTCCACGCCCTCGGTGGCGATGTTGATGACGTCCGGAGCCTGCCCGGCGGCGGCCTGGGTGACCAGCTTGTTGACGTATTCCGTCCACGTGGTGATGGGGGTGAAGTTGTTGTTCACCGTGACGTTGGGGTACTTCTCCTTGAAGCGTTTGGCCACGCCGTCGTAGACGGCCTTGTCGCCGGGATCGCCCCAGTTGGAGACGGAGATGGTGGCCGTGATGTCCTTGGCCGGGGCGGTATAGGGCCCGTCAGCGGCCGGGGCCGCCGTCTGCGTGGTGCTCCCGCAGGCGGTGAGGGCCAGCAGGGCCACGGCTGCCGCCGTGGCGATGGACGTGCGGAGTGTTTTTCTCATGTGATGCTCCTTTGCATGCGGCGCCCGGAGGGGGCACTGATGGGATGCGATGGGTTTGAACAGCAGTAGTGGGTGACGCGGTTTGGTCGGTGGAGCAGTCAGTCGGTGGAGCTGCGGAATTCGATCTCTGAGTCGAGCCGAAGGATCCTGGTGGGGGCTGAGGGGTCTTCGAGGCGCCGCATGAGTAAACTGACGGCGCTTTCGCCGAGCCGGAACGCCGGCTGGCGGACGGTGGTGATCTGCGGCTGGAAGAGGTCCGAGTAGGTGAAGCCGTCGAACGTGGCGAAGGCCATGTTCCCCGGCACCCGCAACCCGGCGTGCTGCAGGGCCCGCAGGGCACCCGCCGCCAGCAGCGTGCTGCAGGCGAGGACCGCCGTCGGACGTTCATCAGAATCCGTGGAAGCCCGGAGGACCGCCTGGACGCGGTCAAAAGTCTCTGCCGCGGTGACAGTGCCTTCGCACAGCAGGCCGGCCGGCACTTCCAGGCCCCGCCTGAGCATGGCGGCCCGGAACCCGTCATGGCGCTCGCGGAGGGATGAGACCCGCAGGTCGCCGGAAACCAGCATGATCCGTTCGTGGCCGCGGTCCGTGAGGTGTTCAACCAGGGCTGCCATGGCCGACTGGTTGTTGACGCCCACCTGGTCCACGTCCAGGTCCGCGAGCCGGTCCAGCAGGACCAGGGGCTTCTTTTCCTCGCGGATCCGCTCGAGCAGCGCGGGGCTTGACCCGGCTGCCCGTGCGAGGATCAGGCCGTCCACGCGGCGGTCCAGGAGGGCCTCGACTGCTGCGCGCTCCCGGGCGGGATCTTCCGCCGAGTTGGCCAGCAGCAGGGACAGGCCGAGCTGGGCGGCGGCTTCCTCCACGCCGTGCACCATGTCCGCGAAGGCCGGCTCCCCGGCATCGGAGACCACGAGGCCGATGGAGTCGGTCCTGGCGCGTCGCATGGACCGGGCGAGGACGTCCCGCCGGTAACCCGTGGCCTTCACAGCGCTGATGACGCGCTCCTTGGTTTCCGGTTCCACGTGCCGGGTGTCGTTGAGGACGTGCGACACAGTGGACGTCGAAACGCCGGCAAGTGAGGCGACATCTACGATGGTGGCCACTGCGACTCCTTCTCAGCGAAACGATTGCGCGAACGTTTCGATACTAGAGACAAACGTTTCGATGTGCAATGGGTCACAGGAAAGTTTGTTGAGGTTTCGTCCGCAGCAGCCGATCCGCCGCCGTTGAAAAGCAGCGCGAACGTACAGTTGGGGCCCCTGGCGCGTTGGGCCTCAACGGTCCGTTAGCGCCTGAGGGGTGGGGCGGTCACGCCCGGTGTAACCTACAGGCAGACCAATCAGCCTGAGGGGGCAGCGCATGACCAGTCAACTCACTTTTTACGCCGTGCAGCAGCGGTGGCCTATCGCTCGCCAGCCGTATCGCGTGACGCGGACCTGGCAGCTGATCATCGCTTTCGCTGCAGCCGCCGGCGTGGGCACGTGTGTTGCCCTGGGCTTCCTCTGGGCGGCCATGTTCGTGGCCCAGCCTGGCAGTCTTGAGGTGCTGGACCGGGCAGCGACCGATCAGGACATGCCCGTTAGTGACTACGCATCCCTGGAAGATGCCCGGATGGAAGGTGCCCGCTTCCTGGGCACGTACAGCAACAGCAATTATTACGCGGCTCCAAGCACCTACGACCGGAACAGCTTCTGCCTGATCACCGAATCGGTCGCCGATGATGGCGTGTGGGAGGCAACCTGCAACAGGCTGATCGACGGCAGGGACGTGGTGACGAGTATTTCCGACCTGGAAGGCAGGTGGGTAATCCTTGTCCCCGACCAGTTCGACCACGGGGAGCTGGAAGCTGAGGGCTGGGTTTCGGTGCATCAGAACCTTCTGGTGCAACCGAGGATGCCTGCAGTCGAAGAGAGGTCCTAGGAGGCAGGTCCTGCGCCGGTGGCTGGCTCATCTATCGCATCAGCTGGTCACTTGTCGGACTTGAACACGATCGAGTCCAAGGCGGCGCGTGCCTCTCTCGTCAGTTCAGGATTGATTGATTCGTGAAGTTCCCTCACCCCGATCACAGCGCGCTGGCCGTTCAGGTCGACCACCCGGTAGGTTTCACGCTCGCCCCGAGTCGAGTACCCGTGTGTGCAGGTGAATCTATTTTCTGAGTAGATACATAACCTGTCGGCGTCGCAGGCGTTGATGTCCACATCGCCCTCGACGGAGTTGTCGAACTCGAAGCCGGAGTAATTGCCTACCGTGACCTTGGCGGGAGGACTGCTTGCCGTTGACGACTGCGCCGCCATAGCCCTAATGAAGGCCTCGACCGACGGACCGACATCGGCAAGGGCACCCATCCAGGTGCATGCGTCCATCGACACATAGTTGGCGGGCCAAAGAGTCACGAAGACGGCCCCTTCGGCCGGGTGATCCGGGTCGTCCTTGCCCAGGCTTTTGCTGTCGATAGCAAACCAGCCGTCTGGGACGGTGATCTGGAAAGGTTCCTTATAGCCGGCGACGGGGACGAGGTATGTGCCGGCGTCGATGTCGCCACTCTCCGGCAGCGGTGGGACCGTGCTGGTGTCGCCCCTGTCCGGCAGCGGTGGGGCCGTGCGAGCCTCCGTAGTCGGAGGACTGGCGGACGGGAGGGAGACGTCGTTGGGCTCATACTCGCACCCGCCGAGACATCCAATCAGTGCGATAGCCACCAAGGACCAGAGATGGCGCGACCGGTGAGCGGCCTTTCCGAGGGGTGTCATGGAGCTCATCGATCCACCAGGCCGCTACAGGGTGCTGTGGGGCCCCGCAGCCGGGTGGCCCCGCGGGCGGCCCGAGATGGGATGCCGTCGCCTCAAGTCTCCTACCGCACATAACCCGTGACAATGAAGAGTTATACGGACATCAGTTTTACGAGGCAGGAGCTGCGCCGGTGGAGGCGCGGTATTCGATGGTGGGGGCCAGACGGACGACCGAGTGATCCGCTGACTTGTCCGCAATCCGCTTGGTTAGCAGCTCAGCCGCTGTTGCCCCCACCTGGAAGGCGGGCTGCCGGACCGTAGTGAGCTGCGGTTCGAACAGGTCCGCGTAGGCGAAGCCGTCGAACGCTGCGAAGGCAATGTCCTCCGGCATCCGCATGCCCCGCTGCTGGATCTGGCGGAGTGCCGCGGCGGCCAGGACGGTGCTGCAGGCGATGACAGCGGTGGGTGGTTTGGCTGCCGACAGCGCTGCCGAGATCCCGGCATCAGTTTCTTCAGAGTCCGCCGCGATGACCGCCAGCCGGTCCGCCTTCGGGATGCCCGCCGTCGTCATGGCTTCCTGGAAGGCCTCGTGCCGTTCGTGAAGCGTGGCAACCCTGGTGTCCCCAACGACCAGCAGGATCCGTTGGTGGCCCTGCGATACGAGGTGTTCCACCAGTTCCATGATGGGCTTGCGGTTCTCGACTCCCACCTGGTCGAACGGGTCATCGGACAGCCGGTCCATGAGCACCAGGGGTGTGTCGTAGTTCGCGAATTCCGCGAGGGCATCCTGGCCGGAGCCGGCGGCACGGGCCAGGATCAGCCCGTCCACCCGGCGTTCGAGAAGGGCCTGGACGGCCCGCGCCTCGCGTTGCGGGTCTTCGGCCGAATTGGCGAGGAGCAACGTGATGCCCTGGCTGGCGGCCGTTTCCTCCACGCCCCGGATCATCTCCGCGAAAGCCGGCTCGCCGCCGTCGGAAACTATAAGACCGATGCTGTCCGTCTTGGACCGCCGCATGGCACGGGCCAGGGCGTCCTGCCGGTAGGAGGTGTCCTCGATGGCCTTCAGGACCCGCTGCCGCGTCTCATCGTTCACGTGCCGGGTGCCGTTGAGTACGTGGGAAACGGTGGAGATGGAAACGCCGGCAAGCTTGGCCACTTTTACCATCGTCGTCATCGTCGCCGCCCTCGGAGAATCGTTTACGCGAACGTTTCGCGTAGCTCCGCCAGTTTACAGACGGCCCGGGAGGGGAGGCGCAAGGCCCCGACCTGCGTGGCCGTGGGAGGACCTGATCAGGCAGCCAGCAACTGGCTCCGGCTGTCGTGGTGCCGCGGCGGCAGCACGCTGAGGGTGCAGTGGGACTGGCTCGGATCGATCTTGGCCGGGAGGTGGTGGGTCCGGGAGCAGTCCTGGAGCTGTTCCAGGGCTTCCGGATCAACGTGGGCTTTGGTGATGTCCAGCTCCAGGTCCAGGCCTTCCTTCAGGGCGTTGGCGCGTTTCACCACGACGTAGAGGGCCTGGATGCTGTGGACGGTGACGTGCCCCTGCGCGAGGACCTGGGCGCGGGCGTGGTCGAGATCTACACGGACAAGAATGTTGAGCTTATCGGTCAAAATGTGCTGCCTTCCCCTATGTGGCCGCGACGCTGCAGCCGTTACCCTGGGCTCCTGCGACGCTGCAGTCGAACCCTGGGTGGCTGCGCCTTTGCAGCCTCACCAAGAGTAGGCACCTTATGTGACCTGCGCAACACTTCCGCCGGGATGTTACAAAGATGCCTCCACTTTGTTGGCGAGGCCGCCGGCCAGTTCCGGAGCTGCCGCCATGGACCAGTGCTGGCTTTCCGGCTCGAAGCTGACCACAACGGACGCCACAGCGATCTTGGCCTCGTCGATGGCGAGCAGCAGGGCGTCCTCCAGGTGCCGGGCATACTCCAGCCGATCGGACAGCGAGCCCTGAAGGTCGCTGTCGTCGATGAGGACGTGGCCCTTGCCCTGCACGATGACCTTCAGCGCAAACCCCTGCTCCTCATGCAGCGTGCCGCGCGTGGATGCTATTTCAGTGACACTTGCCGCGCGGATCAGGCTGTTGCTGATGGTGCGGAGCCATACGTCCCCCATAAAACCCTCCCTATTGGTTTGCGGAGAACAAGTAGCAGCGTCCCCCAAGGCAAACGGTAGTCCTCAAATGGCTTCTTGTGACCCCCCAAATTCTGCGACCGTGGCTTCAGACCGCGTCTTGGTCGGTGCGTCCGCTAAGGGACTGCCTGCGGACGGCTTCCTCCACCGCCAATTCGTACCAGGTCTCTGCCCCGAGTTCGGGTGAGGGCGTGTCAAGGTGGCGGTACAGGGCATCGAGAAGACCGGCGAGCTCCGGCGCGGTCAGGGTGGGGAGGATGCGTTCCGGGCCCCTGGGATCGTAGATGATCCGGGGAAGTTTCGCTGAAGTCATCGCTGGCCATCCCGGCCGTGAATCCCGCGGTTCGTGCCATTCACGGTGACTTCCTCCAAGCGCGTCGGGACGGGATGGGGCAACTATCTAGAAGTGTATTGGGCGTCGAACAGCGCCACAATAACCCGGGTTCGACAGCTTTGATAAGTAGGCTTATGGTTAAATCTCCACGCACACAGGGGCGTTAGAGGTGCCAGCTTCTGGGCCCGGGTGAGCGTCATTTCAGTGCCGCTACGCACGGGAGGAACGGACATGGTGGCGGAGTCACCGAACTCCATCCGGGCCGACGTCGTCGGCGGACGCTACCGGCTCGGCGAGGTGATCGGCCGCGGCGCAATGTCTTCCGTGTACTGCGCGCGGGACGAGAACCTGGGCCGGGACGTCGCGTTGAAGCTCTTCGCACCCCAGGCCCCGGACACTGACGAACTTAAGCGCCAGGAAGCTGAAACCACACTGCTGGCAACGCTCAACCATCCCAACCTTGTGACGCTGTTCGATGCCGGCATCGACACCCGCATCCCGGATGAGCCCCGCCCGTTCCTGACCATGGAACTGGCCGAGGGGCAGGACCTGCGCAACCGCATCAGGCACAGCCCCGTCCCCTTGGATGAACTCGCCGTCATCGGTGCCGGGATCGCCGACGCACTGGCCTACGTCCACGGCCTTGGCATCATCCACCGGGACATCAAGCCGGGCAACATCCTCCTGGTGCCGACCCGCCCCGGGGAGCCGCTCAGGCCCAAACTCACCGACTTCGGGATCGCCCGGATCGCCGACAGCACACATATAACAGCAACCGGAACCATGGTGGGCACGGCGGCGTACCTCAGTCCCGAACAGGTCATGGGCTCGCCCCTCACGCCGGCGACGGACGTCTATTCACTGGGCCTGGTCCTGCTCGAGTGCATCAAGCAAACAGAGGAATACCCCGGCAACGCGGTGGAATCAGCCGTGGCCAGGGTCCACCGGCCGCCCGACATTCCGGAGGATCTTCCTGCTGCGTGGGCGGCCCTGCTCCGGTCCATGACTGCCCTTGAACCGCTGGAACGCCCCTCAGCCGCAAATGTTGAAATCGCGCTGCGGCAGGCCCTCGTCTCGCCGGCATCCACTCCCGGCCACCTCGCCCCGGACACCACACACATGCTGCCGGCGATGCCCTTCAGGCCGCCGTCCGTCACAGCCGAGGAGCCGATCCCGGAACTGTCCCAGCCAAGCCCGGTTGGCGCGGCCATTGGCATCGAGTCGACCAACAGCGAGACCGGCCACGCACGGCTGGTACCCACTGACCACCAGCCCGGCAGTACCCCGGAAACGGACAGTGTGGATGCACCCCGCAGTCGGGGCGGCAGGGGCCGCTGGCTCGCGGCCGTCCTGGTTTTCCTGGCCCTGGCCGGCGGGGCCGCGGCACTCACGGCGACTCTGTCCCCAGAGCCCACAGCCGACGTCGTGCCTTACCCGACGGTGACCGGCACACTGGGTGACCATCTCCAGGAACTGCAAAAGAGCGTGGAACCCTGATCCGCATGTGACGGAGCACCAGTCCGCCATGTGACGTTGCGGGCTGGGGAGCGAAGGCCCGGGTCATAGGATAAATCTGATGACTTCGCCCGATGATCCCCAGCCGTTCAGCCTCCGCAGCATCGCCGTCGCCGCGTTTGGACCCAGCCTGCTGTTCGGGATCGGCACCGGCGCCGTCATGCCCGTCGTCGCGCTGTCCGCCCGTGACCTGGGCGCGTCGGTGGCGGTTGCCGCGCTGATCGTGACCCTGATCGGGCTCGGATCCTGGTTCTTCAACCTGCCCGCATCCCTGGTGACCCTGAAGTTCGGCGAACGCTGGTCCATCGTCGGGGCCGCGGCCGCCGCCGCCCTCGCCCTGGTGGCCGCCGCGCTGGCGCCGCAGTTGCCGGACGGCATCTGGCTGCTGGCGGCCGCGATGCTGGTGGTGGGCATGTCCTCCAGCGTGTTTGGCCTGGCCCGGCAGAAATACCTGACCGAAGCGGTGCCTCTCAACTACCGGGCCCGGGCGCTGTCCACCCTGGGCGGAGTAAACCGGATCGGCGTGTTCATCGGTCCGTTCGCCGGCGCCGCCGTGATCCAGTTCGCCGGCCTCAGCGGCGCGTACTGGGTGGGCGTGGTGGCCATGGTGGGAGCGGCGCTGCTGTCCGTCACCCTCCCGGACCTGGAGGTTCCGGCACCCAAGCCGGGTGCCGACGTAGGCCCTCAACCGACCCTCCGCAGCGTCGCCGTTTCGCACGCCGGAGTCTTCCTCAGCCTGGGCGTGGGCATCCTGCTCCTCAGCGCCCTGCGGTCCTCCCGCCAGGTGGTCATCCCGCTGTGGGCCGACCACCTGGGCATGGACGCCACCCAGGCCTCCCTGATCTACGGCATCTCCGGCGCCATCGACATGCTGGTGTTCTATCCCGCCGGCAAGCTCATGGACCGCCGCGGCCGGCAGTGGGTGGCCATCCCGTCCACCGCGATCATGGGAACGGCCCTGCTGCTCATACCCCTGACGGGCGGATTCACCGGCCTGCTCCTGGCCGGCATGCTCATCGGATTCGGCAACGGCATCAGCTCCGGCCTGGTGATGACCCTCGGCGCCGACTTCTCGCCGGACCGCGGCCGTGGCCAGTTCCTGGGCCTGTGGCGGTTCATGGCCGACGCCGGATCCACCGGCGGGCCCCTCCTCCTCTCCGGGGTGACCGCGCTCGCAACCCTGGGCGCGGGGGTCTCAGCCACCGGCGTGCTGGGGTTCGCGGCGGCGGCCGTGTTCGCCGTCGTCATTCCCCGGCTCAAGCACCGCCGCAACTACTGAGCCCGGCAGCGCACCCAAAGCGGCTATCCTCAACAGATGGGTGACGACGCCGGCGCAAGCGGGTCGCTGCAAAAGGGCCTGTGGTGGGCGCAGGACTACGCCTATGCCGCCGGCTGGCAGGTGCGCGGCCTGCTGTCCCGCGTCCAGCCCGGATCCTTCCGCCAGGGACACCTCAGCCCCGTGGTGATCATCCCCGGGGTCTATGAAAACTGGCAGTTCATGCTGCCCGTCATCAACGCCATCCACGACGCCGGGCATCCGGTCCACGTGGTGACCATGCTGCAGCGGAATAAGCTGGACGTGCCCATTGCCGCGCGTCTCGTGGCGCAGCACCTCGAAGAGGCCGGCCTGACGGACGCGTCCATCGTGGCGCACAGCAAGGGCGGCCTGATCGGCAAGTACGTCATGCTGGCCCTCGATCCCGAGCAGCGTGTCCGGCGCATGATCACCGTCTGCACGCCGTTCTCCGGATCGCGGTACGCCCGGTACCTGCTGATCCCCAGCCTGCGGATCTTCTCGCCGCGGAACGCGCTGACGCAGCAGATGGCGCGCGAAGAGACCATCAACAGCCGGATCAGCTCCATTTACGGAGTGTTCGATCCGCACATCCCCGAGGGCAGCGTCCTGCCGGGGGCCACGAACATCGAGCTACCCTCTGCGGGGCACTTCCGGATCCTGGGGGAGCCCGAGACGGCGCGGATCATTGTGGAGCAGCTGCGGGGGTAGGACTCTGAGGACGGTTGAGACGCGGGGCATTTACGACGGCGGAGCGTGAGGTGGTGGGGCCGGCGGTGGCTGGGGGGGATGGCCCGGTCTCAAAAGGCCATCTCACCGCCGGCCCCGGTTTGAACCCGGTGTGAACGTGTCCGGTCGCCGGGAAACTTGTGGACATGACCGGTGCGGAAAACCCTGGCGGACATCGCTGCGTTGTGATGCCTGCCCAACCCCTCCGTACCGGTCCCCATCATTCAAGCCCTTTTGCGCTTGTTACGCACGAGTAGCAAGTACTCGCTTTTTTGCTCGCCGGGTACGCGGGCTGATTGGTTGGGCTTTTGGCGCTTGGCGGCCGGTTCGACCAACGACTGGATATAAAACCGCAGGTCAGAGGCCGGTTGAAGCGTCAATTTCTTGAGCAAACATTGACTATTTCCCCCCATAAGTCCTGATCGAAGGCGTGCAATGTGTTCTTCAGCAGTAAAAAACAAGCACGCAAAAGTCTGAGGGGACACAAACATCATGAAGAACACCACGCTCATCAAGGGATCCGCAGCCATCGCACTGGGCGCAGCACTGCTGCTGGGCGGCGGCGGCACACTGGCCAACTGGAACGCAGCTTCCACGCAGACGCCGGGCACCATCGTTGCCGGCGACCTGAACGTCGTCAACGGCGCCGGTGTCTGGAAGGACCGGCTCGGCGCTACTATCAACATCGCCACCTACAAGGTGGTTCCGGGCGACCAGCTCACCTACACGCAGGACCTCAACGTCACCCTGGTGGGCGACAAGATGGCAGCCGCGATCGCCACCTCCGGCATCAGCGCCACCAACGGCTTCACACCCGCAAACGTCACGGTTTCCGCTCCGGTACTGACCGTAGCCGGCTCGGCTGTTTCCAACCCGCTGCGCCCGACGGGAGCCACCCAGACGGTCACGTCGACCATCACCTTTGAGTTCAAGGCAGCCACCGCGGGCCGCGCCGACGTCAGCGCAACCTACAACTTCAACAATGTCGGTTTCACCCTGACCCAGGTCAACGCCACGGGTGACGGCCTGTCCTAGTCTGGACTGGGCGGTTGGCTGAGATCCCAGCCGCCCATCAGGACAGATTTGGACCAGGACCAGGAGGAACAATGCGGATCCCGCGGATGCTGCGGGCCGGTGCACTCATCGCAGCAGCTGTGGTGTTGGGGATGCTGGCAGTACAGGGCACTTTCGCCCTGTGGAATGCCGGCACCTCGGCCACCCCGGGAACCGTAACCTCCGCATCGTTCGACGTCAGCCTCACTGCGAGCCCCTCCGGGCAGGCCACCAACATGAGCCTTCCCGGAGGGACATCAGCGACCATCAACCTCGGCTCGGCCACAACCCTCGCACCCGGAACACCGGTGTACGCCAGCCTGGTGGTGGGAAACAACTCCAACGCCGGCGGCACGTTCAGCACCAGCATCACAGCGGGCCAGGCCACGGTAACGAATGTCGGGTTCGGCAGCCTGGCCCAGTACGTCACGGTGAGCGGAAAGTTCGCTACAGCAGTCGCAGAGTGCAACTCCGCGACCGGGTACACGGTGCTGACAGCCGCCGGACTCACGTCCGCGGCCGTCCCGAAAGCAACAAGTACCGTGCTGTGCTTCCAGGTCAGCCTCAGCTCCTCCACCTCCTTCCTTCTGAAAGGCAACGCCGTGAACATCAGCCTTCCGCTCACCGCCCGCCAGCTTTGCGGGGTGCCCAGTGGCTGCGCCTGAGATGATGACAGTTGGCGAACTTGAGGACCGCGCGGTCGGCACTGCCGCCGTCGACCGTTCCACTGAAGCGGCAACCAGCCGGAGGAAGTCCGGCGAAACCCCACCGAAGGGCCGCGGCGCGCTGGCAACTGCCGGCAAGGTCCTGAACTTCGTGGTTCTGATGATCGCGGTTTTCGCGGCGCTGGTGCTGATTGTCATACCGAAGGTCAGCGGGTCCCAGACCTACACCGTGCTCACCAACTCCATGGCACCGAACTTCCCGCCGGGAACCTTCCTTGTGGTCAAGCCGGTGGACTTCGCCGAACTCAAGTACGGCGACGTGGTGACCTTCCAGATGTACTCCGGCCGGCCCGACGTCGAAACCCACCGCATAGTGGGCTTCGCGGCAACCCAGGAGGGGGAGAAGACCCTCATCACCAAGGGCGACAACAACGGTGTCAGCGACGCCGAGCCCGTCCGTTCGCTGCAGATGAAGGGCAAGCTGTTCTACGCCGTCCCGTACGTGGGCTACGCCGCCAACGCCTTGGGCAACGCCGACCGGAACCTCTGGGTCACGCTCGGCGCTGCCGGCCTCATTGGCTACGGCGCGCTGCTGGTGGTCAAGGGCGCCCGGGGCAACGCGCAATCGAAGAAAGCCGCGCAGTCGAAGAAGGCCGACGGCGAGGCACTGGCGTGAAGTCCTTCGCACGTTTTCCAGGCGCCTCCCTTGCGGTGGGCGCCTTCGTGCTGACCGTTCTGCTGGGCATTGGAGGGGCTTCAGCCTCAGCGCTCTGGCAGCAGTCGGCCACCGCCACCATGACGGTGACCGCCAACGGCGCCTGGCCCGGCCCGGCCCTCGGATCACTCACCTGCACCAACAGCAACTCCGACAAGACGGCCACCCTGACGGTCACTGCCACAGCAGCACCGACGACAATCACGTACGCCGCCCTGCAGGCCAACGGGACGTTTGGCACCAGTTACACCGGGCCAACCATCCTCCTGCCGGGGGGCTCCGGAACCATTGGCATTATTGCGAGCCCGGCCGCGCAGTCGTCGCAGATCATCAAGGACAATCCTGCTGGTGGCCCGTTGACGATACGTGTCACCGCCACGTACTTGGACACGACGGCAGCCTCCATGGACACCACCTTGAACCACAGCGTCACCGGCGGCAAGCTCGTCTGCCCCTGACGCCGGTGCGGGCAAGGGGTAGGCGCCGAGCTTGGTCAGCGCACTATTGTGAAGCGCCGTTGATCGGTCGAATGATCGGAGGCGGTGCGGGTGGGAGTACACTCTCCGCTGCCGCAGCTAACGCAGCGCCCAGCATGGCGGTGACGAGCGCGGTGGCCGCAGATGCCAAGATGCCCGAAGACCAAAGGGCTAGGCGGCTCATGTTATAAAGATCCGCCAGGCTATCCACACCCTCATTCGCTGTGTGTATGGCCATGAGGTCGGCTCCTACGCCGAGTACGGCGCACAATGCGGCGAGTTGGACCAACAACACTGTTACGGCTCCGCGTAGGTCATCTGCGGGATTGTATGGAAGAAGGATGGCCAGCGATTCTGAGGCTCCCAGCACGATGAAGAACCGGACAGCCTTCGCCAGTCCGGAGTGTCCCCTAAAGTAGGGCAAAAAATAGCCGAATACGAACCCATAGAACGGGAATCGGACTGAAAGGATGCTTGTCAGAATCGCTTCGAATGTATTCGAATTGCGCACATCCAACCCGGAGATCGTTCCTGCAAGTAGCGGGAGCGAAAAAACAACACCGGCCACCCCGCTGACGGCCGTTGCCAGCAGAGCACGTTGCATGGCTTGTGGCATTCCGGCCTGGCCTAGGAGTTCGTGTCGTCGTTGGCCATCAGGCGGGCTCGCGGGGGCATCGAGGGCAGATGTCACCGTTTCGACAATCTTGTCACGGTCCCCGGAGGATAGATCGCCAGACCGGATGCGTTTCCGCAAGGCAAGGCCTAGTTCGCGTTTCAGTCTGATGGCGCGTAGTTCGTCAAGTAGTCGGCGGACACCATCCTTTTCAGACTGAAGACTGGAAATGACAATACTTCCGCGCGGTCTCACAAGCACACTTAGAGTCAGTGCCAGCCCCACACCGAAGGAAACCGGCACGCCAGCGACAACACTCTCCGGGCGCAGAAGAAGGAGAGCTATCGTGCCAACCGCCAATGGCCGCCAAACCCGCACCTCCTTGCCGGAGCGGGCTATCCACCCGAGCAGCACTAGCGCGCCAGCGATGAGGCCTACCCGAATGAAGGGCTCAACTGCGAATGAGACATCCAGCGCATCATAAGGGGACACCGGAAACATTGAGTAGACAGAAACCGTAGGTGGAACAGCGAACGCCAGGGCAAACAGGAAGACTCCCACCGAGATCCACCAACGTGGGGCGCCCTGCCTCCATGTACCCGGTAATACCGTGCCGAGAATGGTCCAGATTAAAGCGCTGACGAACATCACGAGAATTACCAACGTCAGGATTCCGCTCAGCATGGAAGCGTTCACGGAATATACCGTGGAAGCCAGTCCAAGGGTCACTATCACACTCGCCGCGCACAGGCCGTCCCTAGCCCATCCGGACCCTTTGCCCAACGCGAATGAAGCGGCAAGTGCGCCGACCGCAGCGAGAATCACGCCCAGCGACGAGGCCACCAGAGACTCCGTCGAGGTGAGAAACCGGGAATCGTCAGGTGGCACGAATTCCCAGTGATCCAACGCAGTGTACCCAAGAAGCGCCACTGCAGCTAACCCGAACAACAGCACCAAAATCTTGAACAGACTGGACCACTTTGCTGGCGAGGGGTTGCCCGGTGGAGTAGCTCTCCACACCCACAGGGCAAGAACCGCCACGATTGCAGCCACCGTTGCCGGATAGTTGAAGGGAATCCACTCGGTTCCTGCGCCGCTTCGACCAGTATCACTCCGCAGACGATCGACAGTCGGGCTAATCGTGGACTGGAACCAGTTCAGCATAAGAACGGCTGAGGTGACCACTGCGGCGAGAAGCACAGCCCGATGTGTTGACACGACAGTCGCGGGGAAGTCTTGCGTTGCTCCAAACACCCGAAGTCGGGACCGTAACCAAGCGAAGCCGATGAGCCACGGCACGAAAAGGAGAGCTTGCCTCCACAGCGATGCCAGATTGGACCAGAAGGCTGGTGACGGACCCAGCTGTTTTGTGAGCGACGGAGCTGAGTTGTCGTCAATGACCGTTGAAAAATCCACAGACGAAGACCGGACTTCGAAGCCGGTGGCGGTTTGTTTGGTCACCTCTGAGGGCGGGCTGATCGCTACGACAGGACCTGTAGTCTTTCCCTCAACTTTTGTCCGGCATCGCGAATCCATGCACCATGCCCATGAGGCTTGCACTTCAAGGCGCCCACTGATGGGGCGGCTGGTGCCCTTGACTATGAGCACGGCCTGTCCGTCTCCAACTTTCTCGACAGTGGGCGGGCTCCAATCGAAAACTACGTCTCCGTCGGCATCTGACGCGGACAGATAACCGAAATGGAGGCCAACGAACGCCCCTGGCATGTCGCGAAACTTACCGGCGGTCACGTCAATGATCACGCGATCGTCAGACGGTAGGACGCTCTTGAAGGTGGCAACCAGCGTGTCGCGTGACTCGAGGCGGAGAGTCCTGTCACCTTGGCGGGCCGGCACGTCGTCAGACGTCAGGCCGAACCCGCTGGTTGGGTAAGGGAAGAATTCGATCTCACCCACTGCCCTCGGCCATTGGCCATATCCGCTGACGGCCAGTGAACCCAATGCCATCAACGCGAGGCCGACGAGGAAGGCTGCTAGACGTTTTCCGTGTAGCTTCATGTGCCCCCGCCTCGATGAGATGGCGAAAGGCTATACCCTCACACAATGTTGTGAATAGGGCCAGGCCGCAGCTCGGCCAAGAACAACTTCGATTCCGACACGGCGCGTCGCCGTTGTTAATGCGGATAGTACGCCACGCAATGTGTATGGGTCACGTCGACCTGGCGCTTAGCCTCGCACTCCAAAGCCGCCAGAAGCGCCCGCAGGAACATCCACTTTCGTGCATTTAGATGTACTTTTGTGTATTTGGACATACAATAGTGAGTCCGGAGGTGCTTGATGAGATTTCAGAATCCGCTCACTACAATCAGTCCATCACTCGACATGGGCGTGCTCTACGTCCTCGGACGAGCGGAGGCGGCTTTTACTGCGCCCGGCATTCAGAAGCTCCTCCCCGATGCTGGTTCCCTCGCCGGAGTCCGCAAGGCACTCCAGCGGCTCACTGACCAGGGCATAGTCCTAGACGAAGTTGTTGGCAGGACCCACGCTTATCGTCTTAACCGCGAGCATTTGCTGGCGGACGCGATTCAGGCCATGGTCGCAGCCAAGTCGGTTCTCCTCGACCGCATCCGCAGCGAGGTTGATTCATGGGAATTCGTTCCAACAAGCGTGGTCCTCTTCGGTTCCGCCGCAAGGAACGACATGCGAACCGACAGCGACGTGGATATCTTCATCGCGTTGCCGGACGAAGTCGACGATGACCTGGCAGATGCAAGGATAGCCAGCTTGGCCGCAAGGATAGCGTCCTGGACCGGAAATGATGCCCGGCCGCTGGTCTACAGGACAAGCGAAATTTCCGCGGCACCGGTCTTCGACTCCATAGCCCGGGACGGTTTGAACATAGTGGGCGACGCGGATTGGCTGCGTAAGATACTCCGCGAAAAGTAGAGTCGCCTGGTGAGAACGCAGGTGGGTGACGAGTCAGTTCGAAGGGGCCGGCGGAATTTGGATGCCCTGGTGCTCACCGGTTCCTCGGCTACTCACGGGGACGGGGCCAGTGGTGCCAGCAGCGCGTCCCGCAGTTCGGGACTGAGCGACGGCGGCACGTCCAGGTCCACAGCCAGCGCCAGAAGCGTGCGGCTCAGGTAGTTCCGCGCCGCGGCGGCCAGTGTGATGTCCATGATTTCGCGGTCCGTGAAGCCGTGGCCGCGCAGTTCCAGGGTGTCGGCGTCGGTCATGCCAGCGGCGTCCCGGCACATTTTCTGGGCGTACTCCATCATGGCCACCTCCGCCGGCTCCAGCCCCGCGTTGCGGAAGTCGCGGGCTATCTCCGCCAGCTGGTCCTCCGGAAAAGCCTTCAGCGCCTTGACGCCGTGGGCCAGCCGGCAGTGCGTGGATCCGATGGCCTGCGCCGCGGCGAGGGTGACAAGTTCATACCGCCGCAGGTCCATCGAAGCCGTGATGGCCTGGAGCATGGCTTCGAAGGCCAGGTAAGCCTGCGGGTTGATCGCCATGGCCTGTGTGTGGGTGGGGACGTAGCCCAGGGACGCGGTCTCGTCGTCGTAAATTTCTGCCGTCAGGCCTGCAGCCGCCGGCACAGGAGTGGTTTTCAGGATCATCGGTTTCCCCTCGGGCAGGCACTGGTGGTGCCCATTCTGGTCCCGCCCCCGCCGGCCCGCAAGGGTGCCGTCAGCGCCTTGGCGCGTCCCGCCGTCGTGCGGCATAGGCGAACAGCGACGTGGTGGCCACCGTGGCCAGGTACCCGGCGATCACGATGAGGGCGATGCCCGCCCAGAAGTAGTTGGTGGTGCTGGTTTCCTGGGCCGGGCCGGGCGCGATCCTGGCCAGCGAATACACCGCTACGCCGGCCGACGCCAGGCCGATCACCACGGGCAGGGTCAGCCAGATCTTCGCCGAACCCACGTGCCTGCCGAAACCGTCCCACACATTCCAGGCCCCGTCGTGCCGCAGGATCAGCCAGCCGGCGGGGATCATGAACGCGCCCACCAGCAGGAACGCTGCCACCACGTCGGCGGGCCGGTGCCACTGGTTGATCAGGGTGGACACGCCCGACGCAATCGCGAACGTGCCGCCCACAAAACCGGCCATCGGGCGCCAGCGCGGCGACGCCATCAGGAACACCGCCGCGGCAGCGGAGGCGGCGAGCGTGGTGTGCCCGGACGGCAGCGAATTCAGCTCCAGCGTGATCACGCCCTTGTCCGGGCGGGCCGGCAGCACGTCCTTGAGCACCTGGGTGGCAATGTTCGCGCCGATGCACGCGGCCACGGCGATCCCCGCGGCAGTCCAGCGTCGCCGGATCACCGTGACAAACAGGACGACGACGGCGGCCATCACCAGGGAGATGGTGGGCAGCCAGTCCAGGAACTCGGTGGCAGCCTTGCCCGCGGGACCGTGGATGTCCACGGCTTCAACCAGCGCGGACTCGTCGATGAACTGGCCCGTGGTGGTCTGGACGAAGTAGTAGTACGTGGCAATCAATCCAACGATGCAGGCCAGCGTGGCGAAGGCGAACATAAAGCCGGACCCCGGGGCGGGGCGCAGCTGGGTCCGGGCCGGGGCCTGTCGTGAAAAGGTCATCGGTTAAGGGTGTCACAGAAAACTGGGAGCGCGCTTCACCCAACTGAGTGGCAGCAGATGTCGGTTTGGATGCTCAAAAGGACATCTGCTGCTACTTACTTGGGCGGGGACGGGTTCACCGGGTCGAGGCGGGGGAGGCTGGCCGCCGCGATCAGCAGCGCGAGGGCGCCGAGGCCAAACGGCAGGGCTGTCAGCGTGGCGACCCCGCCCACCAGCAGCGGCCCGCCCGCGTCGCCCAGTTCCCGGCCGAGCTCCGCGGAGCCCATGGTGCGGCCCATCCGTTCCGGCGGCGTGGTGTCCGCAAGATGTGCGAAACCGAGGGGCGTGGCGGCGCCGACCCCGACGCCGATCGCCGCCGCGGCGATGAAGATGGTGACCGGTCCCGGGGCGACCGCCAGCAAAGCGACGCCGGCCGCGATGAGGAGGAGTCCCGCCGTCGTGCCCTGGTTGTCGGTGATGCCGTTGCGGTCGCGCAGCCTGCCGATCCGCGGCTGGGTGAGGACCGAGCAGAGAGCCAGCAGGCTGACAGCTGCCGTGCCCGCAACAGCGTCCAGGCCGTGCCGGGTTGCCAGCGCCGGGAGGAATCCGACGGCGGCACCGAGCGCCGCCGTCGACGCCGCCAGTACCAGCGTGGGGACCAGGAAGCGACGCTCGCCGATCTGGCGCGCGAGGTCCAGCACGGTGTAGCGCTGGCGGGGGAGCGGTTCCAGGTGCGGCACTGCCAGCAGCACCCACAGCGCCGTGGCTGCCGCGAGTGCCGACAGGGTGCCGAACAGCAGGGCGAACCCGCCTGCCCAGATCAGGCCTGCCCCCAGCAGCGGGCCGATGATGTAGCCCAGGCTTTTCCAGGACCCGTACCGGCCGAAATACGTGCCGGCCTTCCCGCCGCGCGCCATCCGCGCCACCAAGGCAGACGACGCCGGCGAGAACGCGGAGGCAGCAGCGCCCTGCCCGAGCCGCGCCAGCGCCAGCATCAGCGGGTCTGCCGCCCAGAGGCCGATCAGCGACAGCGCGGCGAAGGCCACAAGACCGCCGACGACGACGGGTTTGCCGCCGATCCTGTCGCTCAGGGCGCCGAACACGGGCTTGAGGAAGACCTCGGAGACGTCGTACAGGGCCAGGAGGATGCCCAGGCTAAGCAGCGTCAGGCCGATGTTCCCGCTTTGCGCGCCCAGGCCCGCGGCGATGCTGTGGGCCCCGAACGCGGTGACGAATCCTGCCGCGTACAAGGGGGCCGACGATGCGCCGGCGGTGCGGGTTTGCGCGGTGCCGGTAGTCATGAGTGCACCTCGCCGTAAACCAGGGCCGCGAAGCCGTCCAAGGCTTCCACGCAGCCGGCGAGGCTCTGGTCGGCGCTTGCGGCTTCCGGGCTGCCGAAAACGTCCTTGCTGCGGATGGCCCGGAACCAGCGCCGGAGCCGGTCCAGGCTCTGCTCCTCTTCCTCGAGCTCGGCCAGCGTGAACTTCTGCTTGGCGATCTCCTTGGCAATTTCGTCCGTGAACTTGCCGCAGTCCGCGGTGAACTCCGCCCACTCGTCCGCACGCGCGGCGGTGAACAGCTCACGGAGCCGCGCCGCGTCGTCGTCGGTCGGCCCGGTGGTGAGCAGCAGCAGCTCGCCGCTGCCTGCGCGCGCAAGCTCCTTGGCTTTTCCAGCACCCTCGCGGCAGGCGGGAACATCCGGCGCGGTCCAGGCGCCCTGGCCGATGGGGACCGCGCCGAAGCGCCGCAGCTCGCGCCAGACGGCCACCCGGTGCCGCGATGGCTCCGAGGGGACCTGGACGAGCATTACCAGCCAGGAAACCTGTTCAAGGGAAGTCACACCTGGAATTGTAACAACCGTTACAACGCAGTGCGTGCGGCTGTCAGGCTCAGGCCAGGGCCGCCGCCAGCTCCTCGATGATCTCGAACTGCTCGCGCACGCCGCCTTCCATGCCGGACTGCGCAATCATGTCGCGGACTTCCTTGCTGCCCGCATCGGTGCGGATCCGGACCGTGGTGGCGCCGCCGTCGGCCTCTTCAAAGGTGACCGTGTTGACCACGGCGCCTTCCTCGCTGTCCGTGGGCGCGCCCGGCACCTCCATGACCTCCGTGTTGACGATCCGTTCGTTGGGCACGATCTCCCGGTACGTGCCGTGGAAGCCCACCTCGAATTCGCCGTGCGCCACCATGACGTACCGCCACGCCCCGCCCACCCGGAAGTCCATCTCCGCCACCGTCATCTCGCCGCGCCGTCCCGGCCACCAGCGCTTGACGAGCTCCGGCGTGGTCCAGGCCCTGTAGACGAGGTGCCGGGGCGCGTTGAGGGTGCGGGTGATCAGGATTTCCTCGTCACTGGGGAAAGTGACGTCCATGGTGCCGCTGCTTGTCTGTGCCATTGCCCTGCTCCTTCTGTTAGTTTTCCTGCTCTTTGAGGTCCTCCAGCACGTCCTCCAGGAGATCGAAGCGCTCCTCCCAGAGGTGCTGGTAGCTGGCAACCCAGTCGTGGATGGGCTTCAGCGCCTGCGGATTCAGCCGGTAGACCCGCTGCCGGCCTTCGTCGCGCACGTCCACCGCCCCGACCTCGCGCAGCACGCGCAGGTGCCGGGACACGTGCGGCTGGGCCAGGCCGAGGATTTCCACGAGTTCGTTGACCGGCCGTTCGCGTTGGGCCAGTGCGTCCAGGATTTCCCGACGGCGGGGCTCAGCCACCGCGTTGAACGTATCTGCCGTTGTTGCTGCCCGTGCCATGCCAAAATTGTATACCCATATGGATATGCGTTGGAAGGCATCAGCTTGCATTTGCAGTATTCACAAAATTGTGAATCTGAGTAATGTTCGTTGTATGGAGACCATCATCCAGACCGTTGATTTGCACAAGCATTTCGGCAGGGTCCGGGCCCTTGACGGACTCGACCTTGACGTCCGGCGCGGCGAGATCCACGGATTCCTCGGCCCCAACGGCGCCGGTAAATCCACCACCCTCCGCATCCTGCTGGGCCTGGCGAAGGCCACGTCCGGCACGGCCAGCGTCCTGGGCCTTGACCCGTGGACGCAGTCCGTGGAACTGCACCGGCGCCTGGCCTACGTCCCCGGCGACGTGCGCCTCTGGCCCAACCTGTCCGGCGGCGAAACCATCGACCTGCTCTCGCGCCTCCGCGGCGGCACCTCCGGCGGCACGTCCGGCCGCACCTCCGGCGGAACGTCCGGCCGCACCTCGGAGGGCCGGGTCGCGGAAGGCAGTGACTACCGGCAGCGCAAGGCACGCCTCTGCGAGGCCTTCGACTTCGACCCCGGCAAGAAAGGCCGCGCCTACTCCAAAGGCAACCGGCAGAAAGTTGCCCTGATTGCCGCCCTGGCCACGGACGCCGAGCTGTACCTGTTCGACGAGCCCACCAGCGGCCTTGACCCGCTCATGGAGGCGGTCTTCCGCCGGGAGGTGCTCGCCGCCGTCGAACGCGGCGCCACCGTGCTCCTCTCCAGCCACATCCTCTCCGAGGTGGAAGTGCTCTGCCACCGCGTGAGTATCATCCGCGCCGGCAGGATCGTGGACGGCGGAACGCTCGACTCGCTGCGCCACCTCACCCGCACCGAGGTCTCCTTCGCGGCGGATGGCCTGGACACCCGTGCCCTGGCCGGGCTGGGTGCCGTCCATGACCTGACGTCCGACGGCGGCCGGGTCAGGTTTGGTGCCGACTCGGACCGGATCGCCGAGGTGCTTCCGGCGCTTGGTGCCCTGGGTGTGCAGGGACTGACCATCACGCCGCCGTCGCTCGAGGAGCTGTTCCTGCGCCATTACGGTGACAACTCCGTGACCGCCGGGGCAGCCGGGGGAGAGCCCGAGCACGCCCGGCACCGGCACCTGCTCGGCGCGAGGGGCCGTGACTGAGGTGCGCGAACTCCGGATCCTGTGGGGCCAGCGGCTGCGGCGTGACCGCTGGCAGCTGGCCATCTGGGTGCTGGGCATCGGCGCCCTGGCCTTGTTCTCCGCCACTGCCATTCACCAGACCTACGGCGACGATGCCAGCCGCGCCGAGATCCTGCAGGTGGCCATCGCCACTCCGGCCATCCTGATGCTCCGCGGCCTGGCCCGCGGGGCAAGTATCGGCGCCTTCACGTTCTTCCAGATCTTCTCCTTCCTTGCCCTGCTGGCCGGGATGATGAGCACGTTCCTGGGCGTGCGCCACTCCCGGGCCGAGGAGGAAAGCGGTAGTGCCGAGCTGACCGCGTCCACCCCGGCCGGCCGCCTGACCCCGGCCGTGGCCACAGCCCTGCACGGCACAGCAGCCAACCTCCTCGTGGCGCTCGCGGTGTTTGTCGGCTTCACGGCGGCGGGGCTTGATCCCGCAGGTGCCCTGGCCGCGGGAGCCGCCACGGGCGCCGTCGGACTGGCCTTCCTGGGCGTGGGCCTCCTCGTGGCGCAGCTGATGGGGACGTCCCGCGGCGCGAACGGGTTCTCCGCCGCACTCGTTGTCCTCGCGTACATCCTGCGGGGCATCGGCGACGCCACGGGCACGCCCGACGCCGGCGGGACGGTCATGACGGCGGGCCCGGCCAGCTGGTTCTCACCGATCGGCTGGGGCCAGCAGACGTTCGCCTTCACCGGTGACCGGTGGTGGCCGCTGCTCCTGCCGCTGGCGCTCGCCGTCGTAAGCCTCGCCGCCACCTGGGTCCTCCTGGAACGGCGGGACAGCGGCGCGAGCGTCTGGGGAGCGCTGCCGGGCCGCGTGGCCGCCCGTCCGGGACTGAACAGCCCCTTTGCACTCGCACTGCGGCTGCAGGCCGGTTCAATCGTCGGCTGGAGCCTGGGCGGACTGGCGGGGGGACTCCTGGCCGGCTCACTCGGCAGCGCGATCGCCGCCGTCGACCTGGCCGACAGCAGTGTCACCGCGGTGCTTCGTGCCATCATCCAGTCCCAGGGGGCGTCGCTGACCCAGATCATGATCTCGGTCCTGTTCTCGATCGTCGGGGTCCTGGCCGCCGCCTGCGGACTCCAGGCCGTCCTCCGGCTGCGCCAGGAGGAGGCCGCAGGCACCGCCGAACTGCTGCTCGCCGCCCCGGTCAGCCGGATCCGCTGGCTCACCGGCTACCTGGCGCTGGGCACGGCCTCCGTGGTGCTGGTCATGTTCCTCGCGGGGCTGGGCGCCTGGGTTTCCCTGACCGGATCGGGCGACACCTCCATGGACGTGGGGGCCGTATGGGAAACCGCCGCGGCCCAGCTTCCCGCCGCCCTGATCTACCTTGCCGTCCCGGCGCTGGTGTTCGTCCTCTGGCCGGCGGCGACCATTGCCGCTGGCTGGGCGCTCCTGGGCGCCGGCGTGGTGATGGGCATCTTCGGCGGCATGGTGGGCCTGGACCAGAGCATCCGCGACCTCTCGCCGTTCACCCACACCCCGGTACCCAACGGTCCGACGACGGACTGGAGCGGCGCGTGGTGGATGCTCGCCATCGCTGTGCTCGCCGCCGTCGTGGCCGTCTTGGGCATGCGGCGGCGGGAAACGGGGACGGCATGAGGGCCGGGGAAGCTGAGATTAACGCCGCGGCGGAAAAGGCCGCGGCGGCCTTCGCCGCGGCCGGCTTCCCCAAGATGCCTGCCAGGGCGCTGATGGCGCTGGTCTCGTCCGAGGACGGCAGCCTCACGGCGGCCGAGCTTGCCGGGAAGCTGGGAGTGAGCGCCGCAGCGGTCTCCGGCGCCGTCCGGTACCTGCAGACCGTGGGCTTCGTCCACCGGGTCTCCCAGCCCGGCAGCCGCCGTGACCTGTACGCCCTTTACGACGACGAGTGGTACGTCGTCTCGATGCGGAAGAGCCCCATCTACCAGAGCCTCGCGGCGCTGACGGACGCGACGGCCGAGGCGCTGCCGGCAGGATCCGCCGCCAGGTCCCGGGTGACGGAAATGGGCAGTTTCTACCGCTTCCTCGCGGCACGGATGCCCGCAGTCCTGGACGACTGGGAGCGTCAGCGGGCGGGCGATTCCGGCGAGGCTCTTTCCCCCGAAGTCCTGTCCGGCGAGGCCCTGTCCAACGAGACCCTGTCCAAAGGAGGCGCGGCATGACCATTATCGACAACGCGGTGTACGTGGACGGGCTGCGGACCGCGGACCCGGAAGGCCTCGACGAGACGTACTTCGTCCTCCGGCAGCGGGAGGGAATGGCGTGGATCGGCATGTACCGGCCGGACGCCGTCGAACTCCGCTCGGTGGCCGAGGAGTTCGACCTCAACTCCCTGGCCGTGGAGGACGCGCTTGCCGGGCACCAGCGTGCCAAGCTGGAGCACTACGGCGAATGCGTGTTCCTGGTGCTGCGGCCCGCCCGCTACCTGGACGACGTCGAGAAGGTGGACTTCGGCGAGATCCACGTGTTTGTCGGCGCCGATTACGTGGTCACGGTCCGGCACGCGGAATCCCCGGATTTGGCGAGGGTCCGACGGCGGATGGAAGCCATGCCGGAGTTCCTCGCCCTGGGTCCCGATGCGGTTTTGTACGGCATCCTGGACCAGGTGGTGGACGAGTACGAGCCGGTTGCCGCCGGGTTGGAGAACGACGTCGACGAGATCGAGGACGACCTCTTCGGTGCCGACCCGGACGTCTCCCGCCGGATCTACGAACTCTCCCGCCAAGTGATCACCTTCCAGCGCGCCACCAGCCCGCTGGTGGGAATCCTGCAATCCCTGATGACCGGGACACCGGAACGGACGCCCGGGCCGGAACTGCAGGACCACTTCCGTGACGTGCTGGACCACGTGCTGCGGCTCAACGAGCGGGTGGCGTCCTTCCGGGCCCTGCTGCAGAACGCCCTGGCGGTCAACGCAGCCCTCGTGGCGCAGCGGCAGAACGACGAGATGCGCAAGCTCACCGAATCCAGCTTCGCCCAGAGTGAGCAGGTGAAGCGGATCTCGTCGTGGGCCGCCATCCTGTTCGCGCCGACCCTTGTGGGCACCATCTACGGCATGAACTTTACGTCGATGCCCGAGCTGAACTGGGTGTTCGGCTACCCGTTTGCCCTGGGCCTGATGCTGGCCATGGGGCTGGTCCTGTATTGGACGTTCAAGCGCAACAAGTGGATCTAGCCGACGGGGCGCCCGCAGCGCGCCGGTAGGCTGAAAGGCATGCCTGCTTCCGTCCCTTCCCTCGACGAACTGCTCGCCACCGCCCAGGTGGTGAGCCTGCCCATGCGGGTGAAGTTCCGCGGCATCCTGGAACGCGAAACGCTGCTGTTGCGCGGCCCGCACGGGTGGGGCGAGTTCTGCGCGTTCCCCGAATACGCCGACGCCGAGGCTTCCCGCTGGCTCGCGGCCGCCATCGAGGCCGGCTGGCACGGTTTCCCTTCGCCCGTCCGTTCGGTGATCCCCGTCAACGCCACCGTTCCCGCCGTTTCCGCGGACCGGGTGCCGGACATTCTGGCCCGTTTCGGCCGGGTGGACGCCGTCAAGATCAAGGTGGCCGAACGCGGACAGACGCTCGACGACGACGCCGCCCGGGTGGCCGCCGTCCGTTCCGCCCTGCCGGACGCCGCCATCCGCGTCGACGCCAACGGGGGATGGGACGTGCCGGGGGCTGTGCAGGCACTGACCCGGCTCGCCGCCGTCGGACTTGAATACGCCGAGCAGCCGGTGCCCACGATTGAGGGCCTCGCCGAGGTGCGCACGCAGCTGCGGGCCGCGGGCACGCCGGTGCTGATCGCGGCCGACGAAAGCGTGCGCAAGGAATCCGACCCGCTCCGGGTGGCGCGCGCCGGCGCGGCCGACCTGATCGTGGTTAAGGTGGCGCCGCTCGGGGGAGTGCGGCGCGCCCTGGACATCGTGGCGCAGGCCGGGCTGCCCGCCGTCGTCAGCTCTGCCCTGGACACGTCCGTGGGCATCCGCGCGGGGCTGGCGTTGGCGGGTTCGCTGCCCGAGCTGCCGTACGCGTGCGGGCTGGGGACCGTGTCCCTGTTCGAGTCGGACATCACGCTGGATCCGCTGGTGGCCGACGACGGCGCCATCCGCCTGCGCGATGTCTCCGCCGATGCGGGGCTGCTGGAGCGGTTTGCGGCTCCCGCGGAACGCCGGGACTGGTGGCTGGCGAGGCTGGCAAGGGTCCACGCCCTCCTCCCGGCCGCCGACTGACCCACCCCCTGCCCCACCCGCCCCACCCGCCCCACCCCTCCACCCAGGACGCTCTCTCACTTTCTGTCGGTTTTCGGCGGACGCTCTATCACTTCCTGTCGGTTTTCCGCGGACGCTCTCGCACATTCCTGCAGGTCACGCGGGGTTAACCCGAACTTCACCTGGCTGACGGCTGCGCGTAGAAACCGGCTGACAGAGTGGGGGAACCGCATCGATTTTCCCTGGAAGGCCCCCATGTCTGAAACGACTGCCCGCAAGTTCACCCTGCTGCCGATGCTCGGCCACACCAAGGGCAAGCGCAGCGCCGTTACCTGCGCGCTGAAGTGCGACAACGCCTGTGCCGGCGACGTCTGCAACACCAGCTCCAACAGCTACTTCCGCGACATCGCCTCCGCCACCATGTCCCGCCGCGCCGCCCTGGGCTTCGGCGCCGCCGGTGCTCTCGCCGTCGTACTTGGAAGTGCCGTGACGTCCGCGCAGCCGGCGACCGCCGCGGGTCTGTCGCCCGCCGCGAAGGAGGGCTTCGGGACGTCGAAGCTGAAGTTCACGGCCATCGATTCCATCGCCGCCGACGTCGACGCCGTCACCGTTCCGGAAGGCTTCACCTGGCAGCCGGTGATCCGGTGGGGCGACCCGATCTTCAACGATGCGCCCGCCTTCGACCTGGCCAACCAGACCGCCGCGGCCCAGGAAAAGCAGTTCGGCTACAACAACGACTACACGGACATCCTTGAGGTTCCGGGCAGCAATGGCCGCCGCGCGCTGCTGTTCGCCAACCACGAGTACACGAACGAGAACATCATGTTCCCCGCCACCATGCCCGCGGCCGACGTTCGCGCCGTGGGCCAGGCCGCGCACGGGCTCACCGTCGTCGAGCTGGAGCGGAAGAACAAGAACAAGCCGTGGTCCTACGTCCAGGGCGCGGGGCTGAACCGCCGCTACCTGAACAGCACGGTCTACGAACTGACGGGTCCGGTTGCGGGTTCCCCGCTGGTGAAGACCGTGGCTGACCCCACCGGCCGCGCTATCAAGGGCACCCTGGGCAACTGCTCCGGCGGCACCACCCCGTGGGGCACCATCCTGTCCGGCGAGGAGAACTTCAACGGGTACTTCGTCTCCCCGGGCATGTCCGCGTCCGACAAGCGGTACGGCCTGACATCGAACGCCACGGCCCGCAAGTGGGAGCGCGATGACCCGCGGTTCGACACCCGCAACGCCGGCTACGAAAACGAGGCCAACCGCTTCGGCTGGATCGTCGAAGTGGACCCGTTCGACCCCACGTCCACCCCGAAGAAGCACTCCGCGCTGGGCCGCTTCAAGCACGAGGGCGCCAACGTGATCGTGGCCGATTCCGGCCATGTGGTGGCGTACTCCGGCGACGACGAGCGCTTCGACTACCTCTACAAGTTCGTCTCCGCCGGGAAGTACCGCGAAGGCGACCGCGCGCACAACATGACCCTGCTGTCCGCCGGCAACCTGTACGTGGCCAAGTTCACCGGCAACTCACCCGCCGGCGAGATCACGGGCACAGGCGCTGTCCCGGCGGACGGTTCGTTCGACGGCATCGGCGAATGGCTGCCCCTGGTGGTTGACGGTGCCTCGGCCGTGCCCGGGATGACTGTGGAGGAGGTCCTGGTCTACACCCGCCTCGCCGCGGACAAGGTGGGCCCCACCAAGATGGACCGCTGCGAGGATGTCCAGCCCAGCCTGCACACGGGCAAGGTCTACGTGGCCTGCACCAACAACTCGGACCGCGGCAAGGTGGGCAAGGAAGGCGCCACGGAAATCAACCCGCGCAACGCCAACCGCGACGGCCACATCGTGGAAATCACCGAAACCGGCGACCAGACCTCCACCACGTTCACCTGGAACCTGCTGATGGTCTGCGGCGATCCGGCCCAGGGCGACGTCACCTACTTCTCCGGCTTCCCGGTGGACCAGGTCTCGCCGATCTCCTGCCCGGACAACCTCGCGTTCGACTCCGTGGGCAACCTCTGGATCTCCACCGACGGCGCCCCCTCCGGCATCGGCCGCGCGGACGGCCTGTTCAAGGTCACCCTCGACGGCGCCGAGCGCGGCAAGGTGGAGCAGTTCCTGGCCGTACCTCGCGACGGCGAAACCTGCGGACCGATCATCCACGACGACGAGCGCACCGTCTTCGTCTCGGTCCAGCACCCGGGCGAGGACGGTTCGTTCGACGCGCCGAACTCGTACTTCCCGGACTATGTCGCGGCAGGCACGACGCCGGCACCCGGCCAGGTGCGTGCGCCCCGCCCGTCGGTGGTCCAGGTCTTCCGCGGCTAACCTTCCAGGACCCTCTCTCACTTCCTGCAGGTTTTTGGCAAACGCTCTATCACTTGCCGCCCCGCGCGGGGCGACGAGTGATAGAGCGTCCGGGTTTAAGCGACAGGTAGTGATAGAGCGTCCGGCTTTAAGCGACAGGAAGTGAGAGAGGGTTCGGGCAGGACGTACGACGGCGTCACGCCAGGCAGCCTTTTGGCCCACCGGCGGTGCCGCTACCCCGCCAAACCGGGCCGCCGCCGTCGTCCGCTCCCCGAAAGCGTGCCCGGGGTGACGCCCGCCGATCCCGGCCGGCACTGGACCGGGGCAGGTAGAGAGGGCTAGCCGATCAGCCCGGCGCCGAACTCCTCATCGGCGATCAGCGGCCTGATGACCGCTTCCACCTCGCCCTGGATGAAGTTGCGGCGGATCACGTTGTTGCCGAACACGTTGCCGATGGCGCCCAGCACCATGGCCTGGTCCAGTGAGAGGTACCGCCGGGCGACGGTACCGGACTTGACGGCCACGGCGTCGAAGAACCCGCCCTGGCCGTAGGCGCCGAGGTCGTTCTCGATCTTCACCAGGTTGTCGTACGCCTCGCGGGGCTCGTATTCCATGGCGAGGAACGCCGCATGGGGAGTCACCACGCCGTCGCCCCAGGCCGGCGTCGGGTTGCTGGCCGGACGGCAGCCCTCAAAACCGACGTCAACGCTGGTCCGTTCGACGTCGGACGGGTAGCCGTCGCTGCTCATGCCCAGGATGTCCACGCCCCACTCGGAGTACCCGCCGTTGGGGTGGCTGGCCGGGGAGAAGCCCCAGTAACCGTACTTGGCGTCGTCCAGGCCGAATTCGCGCTGTGCCCGGACCGTCAGGGGGTGGTTGATACCCCAGGCCTTCGGCGCCCAGCTGGATTCGGGCACGAACAGGTCCGGCATCAGCGACTCAAACATGTCCCCGCCCCAGCTCGGCACGATCCGCATGCCGCGGTAGGTGTAGGCACCCTCGAAGACGTCGATGCCCATGTACGTCCGGTGCTCGCCGATGGGCTTCTGCTCCTGCCAGGACCAGTCGCAGGTGTCCGGGAAGACCCGCATGGTGGCGAAATAGTGTTCCGGCGGAAGCTGGCCCAGGGCGATGCCGATGTACGTGGCGATGCGCGGCTCGGAGTTGGTGACGTCGTAGTGGTTCATCGTGTAGAAAACGTCCGGGCCGCGGCCCAGATAGTTGCCCTGGACCGTTTCCACGGGAGGTTTGACGTCGTAGAACCCGCCCCGCAGCAGGCCGGCAGCCACGCCGGGCCGGGCGTCCTTGTTGTAGAAGATCCCGAAGTCCATCCTGCCCAGGATGGTGTTCGCCAGCTCCGCGAGCTTCGGCTCGGCGTTGCGGACCGTCATGAGCGCAGCCGCGAACCAGCCGTTGTCCACGCTGGACATAAACGGCGCCACAGGGTTCCCGTTCTCGGGCCAGATGGTGACGACCTCGCCGGTGGCCTCGTCGTACCAGTTGTAGAGCATGCCGCTGGGCTCGTGGTGCTTGAGCCCGACCAGCGTGGTGAGCGTCCGGGTCAGCCGCTCCCGGCACTCGCTGGCGCTGATGAGGTTGAGTTCCCGGGCCACTACGGTGCTCCACATGTAGCCGCCGATGTTGGTGGGCGACGTGAAGCCGCTGCGCTCCGGGGCCGTGGTGGACTCGCCGATGTAGTCAGCTGGCAGGCCGGTCACGGGATCGGTCATGGCAACCAGGGACTGCCAGGTGTCGTGCGCCCAGCGGTTGATGACCTTCCGGTCGATGCCCTCTTTGTTCCGCGCCCGGGACAGCGGCGATCCCAGGCCTGATCCAAGTGACCCGCCGGTTGTCACTGACCCGCCGAGCGGGGCGGCGTAGCCCGGAGTAGCCGTGGCGGCGGCGAAACCGGTGACGGCGAACGCGGCCGCGCCGGCCAGGAGCTGGCGGCGGGTGGCGGTGGAAATTCCGGGGTTCGGGTAAGGGTTCATGAGGTCTGTCCTAACGTGTCCGATAAAGAGGTGGCCCCTGCTGGCTCCGGCAGGCGCAGGCCGTGCCCGTACGGGAAAAGGGGATCGGCGGTATCGCCGGGGACGTCCGGCCGGGACGCGCGCACGGCATCCATCGAACGCGGGATCTCGAACGGCAGGCGCCCTTCAGGGCTCACCCGACCGAACAGTGCGTCCAGGAGTGCCGTGTCCGAGACCCCGAAGGTCCCCACCAGCGCCGCGGCGAAACCGGCCAGGGGTGTGAGGATCGCGGGCCTGTCCAGCCGCACGTCAATGACCAGCGGAACCTTCGCTGCCAGGGCCCTGAGGCGCGCAACCAGCCCGGGCGGGAAGTCCAGGCTGCCCGCATGGAAATGCTGCTCCAGGAACAAATCGTCCCGGTGGTCCCAGGGAGAGTGCAGCCGGATGAACGCAACATCCGCGTCGGCGGGGTCCTGCACCGCAGTCCCGAAACCGTGCAGGCTGAGCGGGTCCATGCCTTCCAGGTAGACGGCCGGTGAGCCGGACAGCGGAAGGACGGGCCCGACGTCGGACGTTCCGTTGGTGAGCACCGTGACGGACTGTGACTGGGCTCGGTGTCCTTCGCGCCGGAATTCGGCGTTCCCCACCACGGACGCGGCGGCGTCCTCATCCACGAACGGGTTGTCGAACAGGCCCAGCTGGAATTTCACCAGCAGCAGCCGGCGGGCGGACTCGTCCAAACGCGACTCGCTGACCAGCCCGTCCCGGACCAGCCCGATGAGCAGTTCGGTGCATTCCTCGCCGCCGAACTGGTCAACGCCCGCGTTAAGGATCTTGAGCATGCGCTCGGGCGCGGTGAGCTCTTCAACGCCCCACGCCCGCGCCGGCAGGACCTGGTCGCCCACGATGTTGTCGTTGACCAGTTCCCAGTCGCTGAGGACCACGCCGTCGTAGTTGAGCTTGTCGCGGAGCAGATTGGTGATGATCTGCCGGTTGTAGCCGAAGCCGACCTCCTCAACGGGTTCGCCGTCGAGTTCCACACCCACCGGCATGCCGTAGTAAGGCATGATCGCGCTGGTCTTCTCGGCGATCGCCGCCCGGAACGGGGCCAGGTGCTCGTCGAACCGGCCGCCGGGGTAGACCTGTTCGCGGCCGTACGGGAAGTGCGCGTCCTCGCCGTCGGCCTGCGGACCGCCGCCGGGGAAGTGTTTGGTGGTGCAGGCAACGCTGTCCGGTCCCAGCTCCGCGCCCTGGAACCCCTGAAGGTATTCCACGACGTAGGCGGCGCTGGCTTCCGAGTCCTGCCCGAAGGTTCCCGCCTGCCGGCACCACCGCGGTTCGGTGGCCAGGTCAACGGTGGGGTGCAGCGCCGCGCGGATCCCGACGGCGGTGTATTCCTTCCGCGCGATCTCGGCGAAGCGGCGGACCAGGTCGCCGCTGCCCACCGCCGCGAGGCCGATCGGCTCGGGCCACTGCGAAAAGTGGGCGGCCGTGAACGAGACGCCGGAATTTTCGATGAAGGCATGCCGGGGGTCCGTGGAGATGGTCACAGGAATCCCGTGCGGGGTCTGCGCGGCAAGCTCCTGCAGGGCGTTGCTCCAGCGGGCGGCCTCCCGGGCGGTGCCGAGCGCATGGACGTTGAAATGGTTCATGAACTTGGCGAGGATCACCGTGCTGGTGGGGGACTTGCTGATGTTGCCCGGGGTCTCGAGGAGTGTGCCGTCGGGGCCGGTTTCGATGACCGTGTGGAACATCAGGCCGGCTTTTTCCTCGAGGCTGAGGCGGCCCACCAGGTCGGCGGCGCGTTCGTGCGGGCTGAGGTCCGGGTTTTCGAAGGGATCCATGATCCCGTTGCCATTGAGGTCCCGGAACGCTTTTCCGTCAGCGACGGACGTCCCGGGGCGTGCGTGATTCTGGGCTTGTGTCATGGGGCTCTCTAGGGGAGAAGGGGCGGGCGGCCGCGGCTACTTGATGCCGGTGGCCGCAACGCCCTGGATGAAGTAGCGCTGCAGGGCGACGAAGAGCAGGAGGATCGGCGTGATCACCAGCACCGAACCGGCCAGGAGCAAGCCATATTCGG
Organism: Arthrobacter sp. HS15c; assembly: GCF_040812005.1. NCBI lineage: Bacteria > Bacillati > Actinomycetota > Actinomycetes > Micrococcales > Micrococcaceae > Arthrobacter > Arthrobacter sp. HS15c. Next base: position 70,432 of record NZ_JBFOHM010000008.1, on the reverse strand, counting down.
TGGCGTTCTGGCCCGTGGAGTAGAGGGACAGGGCCACCGGAAGGGTGTACATTTCCTCGGTCTGCGCCACCACCAGCGGCCACAGGAAGTTGTTCCAGGACCCGAGGAACGTCAAAATTCCTAGCGTGGCCAGGGGCGGTCCGCACAGCGGCATCACAATCCGCAGGAAGGTCCGCAGCTCGCCGGCGCCGTCGATCCGGGCGGCCTCAATGAGCGAATCCGGAATGCCGGCGATGAACTGCCGCATCAGGAAGACCCCCATTGGCGCTGCGAGGAACGGCAGGATCAGGGCCGGGTACGTGCTGACCATTCCCAGTTTGCTGATCAGGACGAACAGCGGCACAAACGTCACCACGCCCGGGACCATCAGCATGACCATCACCAGCAGGAACAGGAAACGCTTGCCGGGGAAATCCATCTTGGCCAGGGCATAGCCCACCATCGAGCAGAACAGCAGGTTGCCGAGCACGGTGAACACGGCCACCACAATGCTGTTCAGGTAGAAAGTGCCGATGTGCAGTTCTGTAAACCAGAGCACAAAGTTGTCCAGGGTGGGCTGTTCCGGCCACCAGGTAATGGGCCGGCGGAGCAGCTCACCCTGGGTCTTGAACGCGCCGAGCAGCATCCAGACAAACGGCAGCAGCGTCGCGCCGACGGAGACGATGAGGATGCCGTAGATCAGGGCCTGGCGGGCGGGCACCCGGCGGGTACGACAGCGGCGCGCCGGGTTGGGCGGGGACGCTGGCACCTGGGTGCCTCCCGCCGTCGACCGTTCCGCTTTTCCGCGTTCCGTCAGCGTCTTCTCCGTGGGGGTGGGTGCGGTTTCCGGGATCGTCATGGGGGCCTCAGTCCTTGGATCGCAGGGCACGGAATTGGATGAGGCTCAACAGTGCGATGGCTATGAAGAGCACATAGCTGGCGGCCGACGCGAGCCCGTATTTGCCGAAGCCGAACTGGTTAAAGGTGAAGTAGCTGACCGACAGCGTGGAGTCCAGGGGGCCGCCCTTGGTCATCACAAACGGCTCCTCGAAGACCTGGAGGAACCCTACGGACAGCAGGACGGTGCCCAGGAGGAGGGTGGGACGCAGCATCGGTAGCGTGATCTTCATAAAACGCTGCCAGGAGCTGGCGCCGTCCACCTCGGCCGCCTCGAGGATGTCCGACGGGACGGCCTGTAGCCCGGCCAGGAAGATGATCATCAGCGTGCCCAGGTTCCGCCACACGGCCATCAGGATCAGGGACGGCATGGACCAGGCGGTGCTGTTGAGCCAGTCCGGTCCCGCGATGCCCACCCAGCTGAGGATGATGTTCAGCAGGCCGTCGGGCTGGAGGATGAACCGCCACACCACGGCCACGGCGATGATGCTGGTGACCACGGGGGTGTAGAAGCCCACGCGGAAAGCCGTGCGGAAGCGGGTGATCCCGTTATTCAGGGCCACCGCCAGTGCGAGGGCCAGGACCATGGTGAGGGGGATGCCGACCAGCACGAAGTAGGCCGTGTTCAGGATGGAGTGCACGAACTGCGGATTCTTGACCAGGGCGATGTACTGGTCAAACCCCACGAATCCCACTGACAGCGGGCTCTCGATGTCGCGGCTGGTGAAATCCGTGAAGGACATCAGGAACGACGACACGAGCGGGCCGAGCATAAACACGCCGAAGATGAGGACGAACGGCGCTGCGAACAGCCACGCGGTGATGGCGTTGCGGCGACGGCGCGAGCCTCCGGGCCTGGCCGGAGGCCTGCCGGCACCCCGTGAGGCGCCGGCAGGCATCGTGTTGGTGGTTGCAGCCACTGTTACTTCCCGGTGCCGATCGAATCTGCGGCCTGCTGCAGCGACTTCAGGGCTTCGGCGGGATCCTTGCCGGCCTTGACGATCTGTTCGATTTCCTTGTCGGCGGCTGCCGCGACCTGGGTCCAGGTGGGAACGGCCGGCGGGTTGTTGGTGGACTTGAGCTGGTCGCCGAACACAGAGAGCTTGCTGTCTGAGGCAAGCGACGGGTCCTTCCAGGCGCTCTGCTGGGACGGCAGGTCACCGGTGGCCTCGTACCACTTGAGCTGGACCTCCGGCTTGGACAGCCACTGGAGGAGCTTCCACGACGAATCGCGGTTCTCGGACTTCTTGAAGACCACCATGTTGGAACCGCCCACGAAGGACGTGGAGGTCTTTTCCTTCGGCATCAGGGCAACCTTGTACTTGTCCTCAAAGCCTGGGCCGCCGGCCTTGTTCAGCAGGCCGACGTGCCACGGGCCGCTCATCATCATGGGGGCGGAACCGTCCACAAACGCGGCTTCGGCGGTGGTTCCGGTGGACACGACCTTGGAGGCGAGCCCGTCAGCAAAGAAGCTGGCGTAGTACTTCAGTGCCTCAGCCGCTTCCGGGGTGTCAAGGGTCCACTTGGTGCCGTCGTCGTTCATCAGCTTCGCGCCGTTGGACCACTGGAAGGGGAGGGTGTCCAGGTAGGAGCCGGCGACGCCGGCGGGAAGCTGGACGCCGTATTTGGCTCCGGCTTTCTCCTGGAGGCCCTTGGCCAGGGCCTTGAAGTCGTCCCAGGTTTCGGGTGCCTTGGTGATGCCGGCCTTTTCCGCGAGGTCGCTGCGGTAGTAGACCACGCGGGTGTCAACGTACCAGGGCACCCCGTACGCGGTTCCCTCAACCTCGGTGGACTTTACGGAGCTTGGGAAGAAGTCGCCGGACTCGACCTCCTTGGGTGTGGGGTCGAAGGAGTCGGCGAAATCTCCCATCCAGGTGGTGCCCATCTGGGCCACATCCGGGGTGGTGCCGCCGGCGATGGCCGTCTGGTACTTGCTCAGGGCGGCGTCCCAGGGGATGGCCGTGACGTTGACTTTGACGCCCGGGTTCTCGGCTTCGAAATCCTTCAGCAAGGCGGGAAGTGCCTCACCTTCGGCGCCCTGTGCCCACACTGTAATAGTGCCCGACGCCGGCCCGGAGGCGATGTCTTTGGCCGGAGCAGCGTCGGTGGTTCCGGAGGAGTCCCGCCCGCAGGCTGTCAGGAGCAGTGCGGCGGCGACGCCGACGGCGGCTGCCTTCTTGGCATTCGGATGGATCATCGTTGTTCCTTTCGTGGTTCCGCGGGCCGGCGGTGGCGCGGTGCGGAGGGGGCAGGAGCGGCGGAGCCATCCCGCCAGGAATTATCTAAGCGCTTTGATTCATTTCGTAAGATCAATCTAAGCGCATTGAATGTGATTTTGGCAACAGCTGCCGCAAACTTTCCTGATCCTGTTGGCGCGAACGTACAGTTGTGGCACCTGCCGGCGCGTCCGCGCCCGCAGGTGCCCGCGGGCCGCCGTCGTACGTTACTTTCGGAGCGCCGACGGGATCCCGGCGCGCGACCCTCGTGCGCCTAGGCCGGCGTGCAGCCGCAGCTTTCGCGCAGCACTACGCTGACGGGGAGGCGGAGCTCCACCGGGGGCTTGTCGGGGTGGTCCAGCCGGTCCAGGAGCAGCTCCACCATGGTCCGCCCCATCCGTTCCATCGGCTGCCGGACCGTGGTCAGCGACGGCCGGATGACGCGTCCTGCGGCGATGCCGTCGAACCCCGTGACGGCCACCTGCTTCGGCACCGCAACCCCGGCCTCGAACAGCACATCCATGACCACCAGTGCGTCCTGGTCGGTGGCGCACACAAAAGCCTGCGGGAGGACACCCTGCTGGCAGATGGTCCGGACGATTTCCGCAACCGCGGGTTCGCTGCCTGCCGGATACCGGGGCTCGTGCCCGAGGCCCGCGCCGGCGTCGGTGAGGGCGCCGCGGAAGGCTTCGAGTCGTTCATCGTTGTCGGATGACGGCATGGCGCCGATGAACAGCAGGTCGGTGAGTCCGTGCACGTTGATCAGGTGTTCGGTGATCGCCCGCGCGCCGGACGCATTGTCAACGGTCACGTGGTCCACGCCGCGGTTGCGCTGGCTCTCGGAAACCTCCACCACGGGGATGCGGCGGGCTATGCGGGCCAGGGCTTCGACCGGCACCGAACGCGGGAACACGGCCAGCCCGTCGACCCTCCCGGCAATATCGGACAGCACGGCCTCGTTGTTCGCCGGGTTGCCGCCGCCAACCAGCAGCGCCTGGCCGCGGCGCCAGCATTCCAGCTCAACACCGCGCTGGACCTCGTCCACATAGAGGGGGAACAGCCGGAGGTTCCCGTCCTCGCGGTCGCCTGGTGCGTCCACGTCCTGCGACAGGTCGCCGGGTCCGCCCGGTCCGCCTTGTCCGGGTCCGCCCGAAGGGTCCAGCAGGTAGTCGTAGGCAAACAGGCCCAATGCCCCGGTCCTGCCCCGCGCCAGGCCCCGGGCGCTCGCGCTGGGCACATAGCCGAGCTCCTCGGCGGCCGCCAGCACGAGTTCGCGGGTCGACGCCTTGACCTTTTCCGGCTGCCGGAACGTGAACGAGACAGTTGCTATGGAGACGCCGGCGCGTTCGGCGACGTGGTAAACAGTGGGACCCTTTGCCATGTGAATACTCCTTCTGGTCCGAGTCTATGCGCTTAGTACGGGTGCGGGGGAGTGCCCGGCCCCGCCCACCTTCCAGGACCCTCTCTCACTTCCTGCAGGTTTTTGGCCATCGCTCTATCAGTACGCGTCCGCCGCCGGCGCCGGGTGAGTGAGCGTTCAGGTTTAAGCGACAGGAAGTGAGAGAGGGTTTTAGGGGTGGCAGACTGGTGCGGTGACTTCGCCGAATGACTCCGCCTTCCAGCCCGCATCCGACGACGGCGCCTCCGCACCCCCAGCCGCACCCTCCCTGGGCTCCGTCGAGGCGGCGCGGATCGCCGTCAACGCCCTGATCGACGGCGGCGTTGAGTATGTGGTGGTCTCGCCGGGGTCCCGCTCGGCTCCGATGGCCTACGCACTCGCCGAGGCATCGGCGGCCGGGCGCGTCGACTTGCTGGTCCGGATCGATGAACGTTCCGCGGGATTCACGGCGCTGGGCCTGGCCCTGTCCACGGGCTCCCCGGCGGCCGTCCTCACCACGTCCGGCACCGCCGTCGGGAACCTCATGCCCGCCGTGATGGAGGCCAACCACGCCGCCGTCCCGCTGGTGGTGCTGTCCGCCGACCGGCCCGAAGAGCTGAGGGGCACCGGCGCCAACCAGACCACCATCCAGCTGGACCTGTTCGGCGAGCACGTCCGGTTCGCCGCCGACGTCGAGGCCGGCAGCAGCCCCCTGCGCGCTGTCGAGACGGCGCTGGCCGCCGCCACGGGGGCGTTCTCTGACCTCGCCCCCGGGCCCGTCCAGCTGAACCTTGCGTTCCGTGACCCGCTGGTTCCCGCGCCGGGGGAGAGCCTTCCCACGGAAGCCGCCCGCCCGAAATTCCGCATCGGCACTGACCCGCTCACCATGAACCTTCCGCCAGTGTCCGGTGACCTCGCGGAGCGGCGCACCGTGGTGTTGGCAGGGCACGACGCCGGTCCCGTCGCCGAAGCCTTCGCCCGCGCCCACGGCCTGCCGCTGCTGGCCGAGCCGTCGTCGAACGCCCGTTTCGGCCCGAACGCGGTGGGGCCGTACCGGCTGCTGCTGGAACACTTCGGACCGGAAGCCGCGCAGCCGATCGATCGGGTGGTGCTCTTCGGCAGGCCCACGCTGTCCCGGCCGGTGGCCTCCCTGCTGGCGCGGGCGGACGTGCCGTCGGCGCTGTACCAGCCGGTTCCCGTGGCCTGGTACGAGCCCGGCCGGCGGACTGAACTGCCGCTGGAAAGCCTGGCCGACCTCGCCGAATTCGCCGGCCGCGGCCCGTCTTCGTGGCTGGATGCCTGGCTGCTCGCCGGGTCCGCCGCGCAGCACGCCCTGGACCAGGTTCTGGCCGGGGAGGCTGCAGCCACCGGGCCGTCCGTGGGCGCCGTTGTGTGGAACAACTCGCGCGGCCAGCTGGTGCTCGGGTCCTCCAACGGCATTCGCGACGTCGACCTCGCCGGCCTGCCCGCCGCAGAACCGGCCGCCACGGTCTACGCCAGCCGGGGCCTCTCCGGGATCGACGGCACCACCTCCACTGCAACCGGAATCGCCCTCGGCGGCCGGCAGGAAACCACCCTCCTGCTTGGCGACGTCACCTTCCTGCACGACGCCGGCGGCCTTATCCTTGGCTCCGGGGAGGCCGAACCCGCGCTCCGGATCGTGGTGCTTAACGACTCCGGCGGCGCCATCTTCGACCTGCTCGAGCATGGGGCCGTGCGCGAATCTGGAACCTACGGAGACGCCGTCGAGCGCCTCTTCAGCACCCCGCACACCGTGGACCTCGCGGCACTCGCCGCAGCGTACGGCGTCGGGCATTGCTCGGTAAGTACGACGGCGGCACTCGCCGAAGCGCTCGCCCTACCGATCGAGGGCCGCAGCATCGTCGAGGTGCGGACCGACCGGCATGCGCTGCGTGCCCTGCACGCCCGCATCAAGGCAGCCGTGGCCGCGGCAGTCGCGGGAGTCCTCGCGGGCTGACTCAGGACGCGGTTTCGGTCCACGGACGCGAATTAACGGGTGTCTCCGGACCGAAACTGCATCCGACAGCGATGGCGGGTTGTCCACATAACGGGATCGGTGCCTTTCCCGGCCCGTCGCGGAGGTGAGACCGTCCCGGTATGAGTCCTCTTCCCCGCCTTATCCTGACGCGACACTTGGCCGATGCTGGCGCGAGTACCCGCCCACTGCCTGCCGCGGTAAAGGCAGGTTCGTTGGTGCGGATTCGTCAGGGCGTCTACGTCGAGGCGTCTGCCTGGGCTGAGCTCACCGTATGGCAGCGCTACCGGCTACGGATCGAAGCGGTGGCTGAAACCGCCATCCTCCCGGTGACCTTCTCGCTTCATTCCGCCGCCTCTGTCTGGGGTATTCCCACTATCCAGCGGGGCCAGCCCATCCACGCCCTGACGCTCTTCCGGGGAGGCGGCAGATCCCGAGCGGGTGTGCGGAAGCATCTCGTTGAACCGGGAATGGTCGACGCCGAAATCGTGGATGGTCTGTCCGTTACCTCGCGCCAAACCACCGTGCTCGATATTGCGGCAACCGTTCCGTTTGCGGAGGCTGTGGTTCCACTGGACCACGTGTTGAGGCCGGACCGGTCCCGGGGCCTTCCGGCGCTCACAAAGGCTGGACTTATCGCTGCCATGGCTGGCCGGTACTCCGCTGCCGCTGAGCGGCGTGTCAGGTCGGCGGTGGAGTTTGCCGATTTCCGGTCCGGATCTGCGGGTGAATCGTACAGCCGCGGGCTCATTCACATGGCTGGCTTTGAAGCACCCATCCTGCAATACGAGGTCAGGAGTTCCACTGGCCGCGTGGCTTTCACTGACTTCTACTGGGAACGCAGCCGGACCGTGGGGGAGTTCGATGGCATCGAAAAGTACGTCAAGCCGGAGTACCTCAAGGGGCGGACCCCCGGGCAGGTTGTGGTGGACGAAAAGCTGCGGGAGGACCGGATCCGGGCAACGGGACGGAACGTAGTCCGGTGGGTGTGGAGTGAACTGTGGAGGGGGGAATTGGAAGGCATGCTGTCCGGGGCCGGCGTACCTCGACGTCCACGGTCCTCATCAGGACGCGGTAACGGCCCGGGGACGCAGAATCGGCCCGGGGACACTCGAATATGAGTGTCCCCGGGCCGATTCCGTGTCCTACGTTCGGGCGGAGCGGGCCTATTCCTCGATCTCGATGTGGGTCGGATCCAGGACGCGGCGCAGGAACTCCTTGGTGCGGGACTGCGTGGGGGCGGAGATGACCTGTTCGGCCACGCCCTCCTCCACCACGACGCCGCCGTCCATAAAGACCACGCGGTCGGCCACTTCGCGGGCAAAGCCCATCTCGTGGGTCACCACCAGCATGGTCATGCCTTCCTTGGCCAGGTTCCGCATGACCGAAAGGACGTCGCCGACGGTCTCGGGGTCCAGCGCGGACGTGGGCTCGTCAAAGAGCATCAGCTCGGGGTTCATGCTCAGCGCCCGGGCAATGGCCACGCGCTGCTGCTGGCCGCCGGAAAGCTGGTCCGGGAAACGGTCGGACAGGTGCCCCAGCCCCACGCGCTCCAGGTTGTGCTGGGCCACCTTATCCGCCTCTGCCTGGGACCTCTTCAGTACCTTGGTCTGGGCGATGGTGCAGTTCCGCTTGGCATCCAGGTGCGGGAACAGGTTGAACTGCTGGAACACCATGCCCACTTTGCGGCGCATTTTGTCGATGTCCACGTCGGGGTCGGTGGCTTCAAATCCGCCCACCTGGATGGCGCCTTCGTTGGGCTGTTCCAGCAGGTTGACGCAGCGCAGCAGGGTGGACTTGCCGGAACCGGACGGGCCGATCAGGCACACCACTTCACCCGGCGCCACGTCCAGGCTGATGCCCTTGAGCACTTCGTTGCTGCCGTAGGACTTGCGCAGATCCTTGATGGACACGCCTGCCGCGTGGACGGTGCCGGGGTTGCCGGGGGTGGAATTTACGACGTCGTTCATGGCTTCCCTGCCTATCGCTTGGTCCGCGCGGAGCGGCTTTCGAACTTCCGGGCCAGGAGGCTCAGCGGGATGGTGATGACCAGGTAGAAGGCACCGGCGACCAGGAGCGGCGTGAGGCCGGCGCCCAGGCTGGAGATGCCGTCGCGGCCGAACTTTGTCAGCTCGTACTGCGACGCGGTGAGGCCCAGGACGTAGATCAGCGAGGAGTCCTTGGTGAGCAGGATGACCTCGTTGGTCAGCGGCGGCAGCACGATCTTGAACGCCTGCGGGATGACGATGGAGACCATGGCCCGCCACTGCGGCATGCCCAGCGAGCGTGCGGCTTCCAGCTGTCCCTTGGGCACAGCCTGCAGGCCGGCGCGGAGGGTTTCAGCAATATATGCCGAGGCGACCATACCCAGCGAAACCATCACCACGATGGTCACGTTCCAGGAGACGCCGAAGGCCAGGGGGACGCCGTACCCGAAGGCGATGAACACGAGCAGTGCCGGGATGCCGCGGAAGAACTCGATGTAGCCGGTGGCGATCCAGCGGTACAGCGGGAAGCTGGAGAGTTTCATCAGGGCCAGCAGCAGGCCGCCGGAGAGGCCGACGACGAAGCCCAGGAAGGTGTAGATCAGGGTGTTTTTGAGGCCCACCAGGAAGATATCCGGGAACATCGGGCCGATCTTGCCGAAGTTGAAGACGCTGTTGCCGATGGTCTTCCAGTCCGTGGCCAGGGCGAGTGCGGCCACGGCCACAACGAAGATTCCGATCTGGACATACAGGCTCACTCTGGCCCGTTGACGTGCGGTCATTGCCATGGGGTGCTCACATTCATAGTGCGTGGCTGAGGCCCCGGACTTACTGCGGTACAGCGTGTCCGGGGCCCCGGCGGCGTGGTTCTCAGGGCGGCGAAGGCCTCAGTTGCCTGGGGCCGAAGCGCTGGCTACTTGGCGACCTCGCCGAACCAGGTGGTCTCGAACTTCTTGAGGGTTCCGTCGTCGGTCAGGCGCTTGAGCGTTCCGTTGACCTTTTCGGCCATGGCGGTGTTGCCCTTTTTGATGGAGATGCCCAGCTGCTCACCGGTGGCGAACTTCTCAACGGCCTTGAACTTGGGCGCATCCTTGATGGCGTAGCCCAGGACGGACTGGTTGCCCAGGGCTGCGTCCACGGTGCCGGCCTGCAGGGCCTGGACCAGGAGGCCGGTGTCCTCGAACTGCTGGGCGTCCAGGCCCTTCTCGGCTGCGTAGTCGGCGCCGGTGGTGGCCTGCTGGACGCCAACCTTCTTGCCCTTGGCGTCGTCCAGGCTCTTGATGCCGGAGTCCGTGCTGGCCACGAGCGCCAGGTCGTCGTCCAGGTACGGGGTGGAGAAGTCCATGACGGACTTGCGGGTGTCCGTGATGGAGATCGAGGAGATGGAGACGTCGCACTGGGTGAGCGCTGTGCCGGTCTCGATCGCTTCGAAGGAGCTGTCCACAACGCTCAGTTCGGCTTTGAGGTCCTTGGCGACCTCCGCGGCGATGTCCATGTCGAAACCGACGGTCTTGCCGTCCTTCTGGAATTCGAACGGCTCGTAGGGGACGTCGGAGCAGACTGTGAGCTTGCCGGCATGGATGAGCTGGATGCCGCCTTCGGACGCTGCCGGGGTGGTGCTGCCGCCGCAGGCCGTAAGGGTGAGGGCGCCGGCGGCGAGGATTGCTGCTGCCTTGGCGGTCATTTTGGCCGTGGCCAGGGACTTGAGCTGCATAATTCTTACCTTTTGTTGCAGGGGTATGCGGTACTAAATCGGTTCATAGTGTAGCGCCGAACAAGAGATGTGCATCACAGGAAACTTAGTTTCACTATTGGATAACTAAACTACCGCTGATTTCAAGACTAGGCGAGGGGAAGGTGTCTGCGATTCCGGACACCCCGCCCGGGTGGCCGCCAAAACTAGCTGTTGATACCCAGCGACTCAAGCATCGGCCGGAACTTGGCCCACGTCTCGGCCAGCTCGGCCTCGGGCTGGGAACCGTCGACTATGCCGCAGCCGGCATACAGACGCACCGTATCCGGCGACTCGATTACTGCACCCCGCAGGGCGATGCCCCACTCGCCGTTGCCGGCCGCATCCAGCCAGCCCACCGGCCCGGCATAGGGTCCGCGGTCCAGGTGTTCCAGCTTGCGGATCAGCGCACCCGCCACCAGCGTCGGTGTGCCGCAGACAGCGGCTGTCGGGTGCAGGGCGTTGATCAGGGCCAGGCAGGTGGGGACGTGTCCCTCCACCTCGGCGAGTTCCGCCTTCACGTCCGACGCCAGGTGCCACACGTTGGGCAGTTCCAGGATGAACGGCTCGTCGTGCGCGTTCATGGCCTCGGAGAACGGCGCGAGCTGTGACGTCAGCGACTGGATGGCGATCTCGTGCTCGTGCCGCTGCTTCTCGGACCCGGCCAGCACGCGTTCCGCGTAATCCATGGGGATTCCGGCCTCGCCGTGCGCGTCGCGCCGGTCCAGCGTCCCGGCGAGCACGCGCGCCTGAGCGGTGCGCCCCTCCACCTGGATCAGCATCTCCGGCGTGGCCCCCACCAGCCCGTCCACCCCGTACGTCCAGCATTCGCGGTACCGTGCCGACAGCTCGCGGAGCACCCGGGCTGCATTCACTCCGGTGGGAACCGTGGCCACGATGTCTCGCGCCAGCACCAGCTTCTCCAGCGCTCCGGTCCGGATTTCCTCCACGCCGGCGGCGACGGCGGCCATCCAGTCCTCTTCGCTCAGGGACCCCGTGTGCAGCGTTGCGCCAGCGGCCAGGGGCAAAGGACGTACGACGGCGTGACCCGCCTTTGCGGATACGGCAGGGGAGGTGCCGTCCCCGGTTGAGATAACTGCCGGCGCCGTACCGCCGCCCAACGTGGCAGCGGCACCAGTGCTGCCGCTGCTGAGCCAGCGCTCCAGGGCGGCGAGGGCGCCCGCCTCGGTGAGCGCGCCGTCGTCGAACGTTAACTGGGTGACCCAGTAGCGGCCGTCCCGGACGCCCACCACGATTTCCGGCACGATCAGCCGGGACTCATGGGCGGATTTTTTGGAGAACGCGAACGAGCCGAAAGCCACCGGGCCAGTACCGGGCAGTTCCACCGAATCAGTGATCTCGGCTTCCAGGACCAGGTGGCGCCACCAGATGTCGGCCTCCAGGAAGCGCTCGGGGCCCGTCGCGGTGAACCGGGCGATCTCGCCGAAGCCCACCAGTCCGGCCTCGCGGCGGGTCCAGCAGAGGACATCGTCCCGGACCAGAAACTGAGGCAGCCCCCCGGGAGATGCTTTTCCATCCAGGGGGACTGTCAAGGTGCGGAACGTGCTCGTCATGATGAGATAACAGTACTCCCGGGCGCGGGGACTCCCCGTAACCGGCCTCCGGCGGCGGAAACCGCCCGTGGTTAGGGGGCCTGCTGAACATTTGAGACAATGGCTGAGTGAACCGAGCATCCTTGGATAAGCGTCCGGACGAAGTAGCCACGATGTTTGACGACGTCGCACCTAAATACGACGTCGTCAACGATGTCCTCTCCATGGGGCAGACCCGCCGCTGGCGCAAGGTTGTGGTGGAAGCCATGGAAGTCACAAGGGGCCAGCGGGTGCTCGACCTGGCCGCCGGAACCGGCACTTCCAGCGAGCCATATGCCGATGCAGGCATAGACGTGGTGGCCTGCGATTTCTCGCTCGGAATGCTCAAAGTGGGCAAGCGCCGCCGCCCCGACATCAACTTTGTTGCCGGTGACGCCACCAACCTGCCCTTCGCTGACAACTCCTTTGACGCCAGCACCATCTCGTTCGGGCTGCGCAACGTCAATGAGCCCAAGAAGGCCCTGGCCGAGATGCTCCGCGTCACCAAGCCCGGAGGCAAACTGGTCATCGCCGAGTTCTCGCAGCCTGTGGTTCCGCTGTGGCGCACGATGTACACCGAATACCTCATGCGTGCCCTGCCCGCCATCGCCGTGAAGGTGGCCTCCAACCCGGACGCCTACGTCTACCTCGCCGAGTCCATCCGCGCCTGGCCGGACCAGGACCACCTGGCCGCGTGGCTGCAGGACTCCGGCTGGGAAAAGGTCACCTACCGCAACCTCACAGGCGGGATCGTGGCCATCCACCGCGCCACCAAACCGGCGGACTCAAGCCCCGACGGCGGTGCGGCCGCCATTGCCGCGAACAAAGGCCCCGTCGCCAAGCTTCGCCGCAACATCGTCCGCTGAACGGCGTGAATGTACTGATTGTCGGCGCGGGGCCTGCCGGCTCCACCGCCGCGTTTTACCTTGCCAAGGCCGGCATCAGCGTGACCGTCCTGGAAAAAACCAGCTTCCCGCGCGAGAAGGTCTGCGGCGACGGCCTCACCCCACGGGCCGTCCGCGAAATCCAGAAGCTTGGCCTGCCGCACCCGGAAGCGGAGGGCTGGCGGAGGAACAAAGGTCTGCGCCTGATCGCCGGCGGCCGCACCATCGAGCTGCCCTGGCCCGAGGTCTCCGATTTCCCGCAGTACGGCCTGATCCGTACCCGCCTCGGGTTCGACGAGGAACTCGCCCGCCACGCCCACGCCGCCGGCGCCGAGATCCTTGAGCGGCACAGCGTCACCGAAGCCCTCCGCTCGGAGGATGGCCGCGTGACCGGAGTCCGCGCAGCGCTCCTGGATGAGTCCGGACGCAAGACGGGGGAGACGTGCGACTTCAGCGCCGACGTCGTCCTCGCCGCGGACGGCAACTCGACGCGGACCGCCGTGTCGCTGGGCATCCAGAAGCGCGACGACCGGCCCCTCGGCGTCGCCGTCCGCACCTACTTCACCTCGCCCCGAACCGACGACGACTGGATGGAAGGCTGGCTGGAGCTCCCCGGCCGCGACGGAAAACTGCTCCCCGGTTACGGCTGGGTGTTCGGCGTCGGCGACGGCACCTCCAACGTGGGCTTGGGGATCCTGAACTCGTCCAAGGACTTCGGCAAGCTCGACTACAAACAGGTCCTGCGCGAATGGACCGCTGGCATGCCCGCCGACTGGGGCTTCACCCCGGAAAACCAGGTGGGCGAAATCCGAGGTGCCGCGCTGCCCATGGGCTTCAACCGCACCCCGCACTACTCGCCCGGACTCCTGCTCCTGGGCGACGCCGGCGGCATGGTCTCCCCGTTCAACGGCGAGGGCATCTCCTACGCCATGGAGTCGGCGCGGTTCGCGGCCGAGTTCATCATTGACGCCTCCTCGCGCTCTTATGCCGCGGGCGGAATGTACGACGCCGATGCGCACCTTTCCGGCTACGCGGACTATGTTCGGGGCCAGTGGGGATCGCACTTCACGCTGGGCCGGGCCTTTGCCGCGCTGATCGGAAAGCCCGCCGTCATGAAGCTCGCGCTGCGGACCGGGATGCCCATTCCCGTGCTGATGCGCTTTGTGGTGCGGCTGCTTGCCAACCTCACCGATCCAGCCGCGAAAAGCTTCGAGGACCGGGCCATCCGCGTCCTGGAGTCGCTGGTTCCGGCCACATCCAATACACCGTCGGCCTCGAATCAGCGGTATCCGCAACAAAAAGTTAGGGTTAACCCGTGACCAACTCCGCAGACCACAGCTGGACGCACGCCGGGCACGGCCTGCCGGACTCCGAACCCAGCCTCAACACCACCGCCATTGCCACGGGACTTCAGCTGCCCGCAGGCTTCGCGGCGATCGCGGAGGACGCCGAGCTGGGCCCCGCCATCACCAACAACCTGGCGCGGGTGGAAAAGAAGCTGCGCGAAGCCATCGCCAACTCGGACCCGCTGGCTGACGCAACGTCGCGTCACCTCGTGGAAGCCGGCGGCAAGCGCATCCGGCCGCTGCTGACACTGCTGTGTGCTCACCTGGGCGACGCTTCACTGCCGGCCGTGGTGCAGGCCGCCGTCGTGGTGGAACTGACCCACCTGGCAACGCTCTACCACGACGACGTGATGGACTCGGCCCCGTTCCGCCGCGGCGCCCCCACGGCCCACGAGGTCTGGGGCAACTCCGTGGCCGTCCTCACGGGCGACCTCATCTTTGCCCGCGCGTCCATCCTGGTGTCCGAGCTGGGTTCGCGTGCCCTCGGCATCCAAGCCCGCACGTTCGAGCGCCTCTGCCTCGGCCAGTTGCACGAAACCGTTGGCCCGCGTCCCGACGAGGACCCGGTGGAGCACTACCTCTCCGTCATTGCCGACAAGACCGGGTCCCTGGTTGCCGCCTCCGGCCAGCTGGGTGCCATCTTCGCCGGCGCCGATCCCACCTACGAGGACGTCCTGGTGGAGTACGGCGAGAAGGTGGGCGTGGCCTTCCAGCTCGCCGACGACGTCATTGACGTCACCGGCATCAAGGTCAAGTCCGGCAAGTCCCCGGGGACCGACCTCCGCGAAGGTGTTCCCACGCTGCCGGTCCTGCTCCTGCGGCGCGCCGCAGCGGATGGCGACCAGTCCGCCGTCGAACTTTTGAAGCTGATTGACGGCGACCTGACCTCCGACGACGCCCTGGCCGCCGCAGTTGCCGGGCTGCGCGAGCACCCCGTCACCGCCGAGTCCTGGGTAGTTGCACGCCGCTGGGCCGACGAGGCCATTGCCGCGCTGGCGCCACTGCCGGAGGGTGTTGTGAAGTCCTCGCTGTCGAACTTCGCCTTGGCTGTGGTGGACCGCGCCAGCTAGTTCTTTATGGGGGCCTGGCCCGGGTTATCGCCCAGGCCAGGCCTTTGGCTTAAACGGAATAGCCCCGATTCTCAGCAACGATACGAGTCATACGTTGCGTCGAACCGGGGCTATTTCTCCGTTCGCATCAGATCCGCCGGAGGCGTTTAGCGGATCCGTGAACAGTCTATGACAGCTTTGTCACAAGATGCAAGTCCCTTGTTACTGCGCGTGTCACGAACTTTTCGGCCTGTCGTGGGGCACATTGGCGGGCAGCAAGCGCATTCCGCGCTGGAGTGGCGGCGTGTCCGTGTCGAAGTGCCCCAGGACGGCGGCGTTGTCCACATGGCGCAGCCTGGATCTGCCCTCTGCTGTGGCCGGCGGGCACCGTGGAGTCATGGATATTGAGAGTTTTCTCGCTCCGCGGAGCGTGGCCCGGGCTTCGACGCTCCATAAGGCCGGATTTTCCAGGGCCTACATCGACAAAGCACTGGCCGCCGGGCGCATCGTACGGATCCGGCGGGGCGTCTACAGCATGCCGCGGCAGGCGGATGTACTCGGCCTGGCGCTGGAGCACAACGCCCTGCTGACCTGCTTGTCAGCCGCACCCACGTACCAGTTATGGACGCTGCATGACCCGGGTTCTGTGCACCTGAGCCCAGGGCATAAGAAGGCCCCGCCTGGGACGGTGCTTCACGGGAGGTGTGGACATCCGCCGCACAGATGGCTGCCCGTGGCGGGCCTGGCCGACGTCCTCATTCATGCTCTGCGATGCCTGCCCGCGGTGGAGGCGCTGGTTATGGTCCAGTGCGCAGCCCAGCGGGGAGACGTCACGGTGGATTTCCTGCGGCGGAAGCTCCCTGGGAACCGCAACGCCCGCGCCAGGTCCCTGTTGGACTACGTAATCCCTCGGGCGGATTCCGTACTGGAGGTGCTGGCCAACTACCACTTCCGGCGGGCGGGGCTCCACATCCGCAGGCACGTAGAGCTTTCGGGCGTGGGCGAGGTGGACTTCCTCATTGAGGATTGCCTCGTGGTGGAGACCGACGGCAGCACCCATTTGGAGCCACGGCAAGTAAAGAAGGACCGAAAGCGGAACAACGCCACCCTGATCGGCGGGCGTCTTGGCCTCAGATTCGGCTATGACGACGTCGTCCATCACCCTGAGCGGATGGTGGCAGAGGTGTTGGCGGTACTGGAGCTGTGCCGGCAGGGAGGCTTCGGCGCGCGTTAAGGCCGGTCGTGGGGCACATTGGCGCCCTGCAAGCGCATTCCATGCTTCATTGACGGCGTGTCCGTGTCAAAGTGCCCCGCGACGGCGGCAGAGCCAGCCACCAAGCCCCAGGAACCCCTAGTCTTCCTCGTCGTTGAAAGCCCACTCGAACATGTCGAAGACAAACTCCGAGAACGTGCCTTCCTCGGACTTCCACTGGGCGCGGGCGTTGTTGCGGCGGTAGACGATGGGGTCCGGGACGCCGAGGTCGCCCACTCGGAAGCCCCAGGTGAACTGCTCTTCCTCGTCCTCCAGGAACATCAGGAAGCCCTCGTCGTCCACTTCGAGTTCCTCGGGGTCCCAGAAGTAGTGGTACGCCTCCATCAGGTCCTCGCAGCCGCCAAGGGCCAGGTAGAACTCGCGCAGGACCAGGGGGATCTGGAATTGGTGTTCGTCGAGGGCGGAGTCAAGCTCGTCGGCGGACAGCCCGTCCTCTTCCTGCCATTCGTCTTCGAGATACTTCGGAACAAGCGCGCGGAACTTCTCGAGGAACATGTCAGTCATGGTCATATCGTAGCTAATTCCGGGGTGCTCCCGAGCCGCGCCCAGCCCCACCAGCCCCATCAGTGCCAGCGGAACCGTCCACACCCCGCCGGTGCCAGCCGTGCACTGCGAGCGGAACGTACCAGGAGCGGCGCCACGCGATGACACGGAAGGTGAACACCACGGCCGCCACAGCGCACGCTGTCAAAGCGTTGAAGGAACCGGTCACCCAGAGGAAAGTGGTCAGGGCCGCGCCGCTGAAAGCGGGGAGTGCGTACAGGTCGCGGGGGTCGAACAGCTGGGGCACCTCATTGGCAGTGATGTCCCGCAACAGGCCCCCGCCCACCGCCGTCGTCACCCCAAGCAGCACAGCGGCAACCGGGTTCATCCCCAGCGTCAGCGCCTTCAGCGTGCCGGTGATACAGAACAGTGCCAGCCCGCCGGCGTCGAACAGGGTCAGCAGCGAGGTGAACCGCTGGACGCTGGAAAACAGGAAGTAGACCAGCACGGTGGCAAGGACGGGAGGTGCCAGGTATGCCGGGTTGGTGAACGCGGCCGGGGTGGTGTTCAGGATGATGTCGCGGATCACGCCGCCGCCCAACGACACCAGGGAGGCCAGAAGCAGCGAGCCGACCAGGTCGAACTGTTTCCGCGCCGCGAGCAGGGATCCGGAGACGGCGAAGAAGAAGACGCCGGCCAGGTCCAGCCAGACCAGGGCGATGTCAAAAGGGAATGTCATGGAGCGTCCCGGCGTATTTCAAGAGGGCGGACAGGGCGGCTCCAACGTTACGCTAGCGGGTATGAACAGCCCCATCATGATCGCCTGCGCCCACGGAACGTCCAGCCCGCTGGGTGCTTCCGAGGTCAACGGCCTCCGTGCCGACATCGCCGCCCTGCGCCCCGGCCTGGATGTGCGGGAGGCATACGTTGATGTCCAGGACCCGGACCTCGTTGACGTCATGGCAGGGCTGCCGGAGGGCGAGCCGGCGGTGATTGTGCCCCTGCTGCTCAGCGTGGGCTTCCACACCAAAGTGGACATCGCCAAGGCGGCGCGAGGCCGCGAGGGCAGCAGCGCGTCAGAACCCCTCGGCCCGGACGCCAGGCTGGCGGAGATCCTCGACCAGCGGCTGCGCGAGGCGGGGGCCACCGAACACGACGCCGTGGTGCTGGCGGCCGCAGGATCCACCAACCCCAAGGCCTCAGCCAGCGTTGAAAAGCTCGCCGAACACCTCAGGGAGCTTCGAGGCAACCGGATTGTGCCCGCCTATGGCGCCGCTGCGAAGCCTTCAGTGCCCGACGCCGTTGCCTCCTTGCGTGCCGCATATCCGGGCGGCGGACAAGGACGGGTAATCATCGCCTCCTATCTCTTGGCGCACGGCTTCTTCCACGACCAACTGGCGAAAGCCGAAGCCGACATCGTGACGGAACCGCTGCTGCCGTCGCGGCTCATGGCCGAGATCGCGCTGGACCGCTACGACGCCGCCGTCGCCGTCGCCAGCACCGAAGCGGCCGCCGCCACCGGACAGGAAGCGGCGGGGCCCTAAGCGGGCCGGAAGGCGCCTCAACAGCACAGCAAAGGGGGCCCGCGGTGCCCCCCGCCGATGCACAGCCCGGGGGCATCTTCAAGGCCCTTCGGCGGTTCATGACGAAATATTTCCCTAGGTGACTTAGCGTTTCCCGACCCTTTGTGACGCTATTCAGGTGGGACCTACAGTCGATGCATGACTGATACAGCTCTAGCCGGAGCGTCTGCGGACCCCGCTACCCCCAAGCGCCCCGCACGCACCTCCACCCGCCCCGCTGCAAAGCCGCACGGCCAGTGGAAAGTGGACGGAAAAACCCCGCTGAACGCCAACGAAACCTGGAAACAGGAAGACGACGGCCTTAACGTGCGCGAGCGTATCGAGTCCATCTACTCCAAAGAGGGCTTCGACTCCATCCCCGGCCAGGACCTGCACGGCCGCTTCCGCTGGTGGGGCCTGTACACCCAGCGCAAGCCCGGGATCGACGGCGGCAAGACCGCAACGTTGGAGCCGCACGAGCTCGAAGACAAGTACTTCATGCTCCGTGTGAGGATCGACGGCGGTGCGCTCACCACCGAGCAGCTGCGCGTCATCGGCCAGATTTCCGTTGATTTCGCCCGGGATTCCGCCGACCTCACCGACCGCCAGAACATCCAGCTGCACTGGATCCGCGTGGAGGACATCCCCGAGATCTGGACCCGCCTCGAAGGTGTTGGCCTGTCCACCACCGAGGCCTGCGGCGACGTGCCCCGTGTCATCCTGGGCTCCCCGGTGGCCGGCATCGCCAAGGACGAGATCATCGACCCCACCCCGCTGATCGCGGAACTGGGGGAGCGGTTCATCGGCAACCCGCTGCTGTCCAACCTGCCGCGCAAGTACAAGACCGCCATCACCGGCCACCCCAGCCAGGACGTGGTCCACGAGATCAATGACTTCGCCCTGGTGGGTGTGAAGCACCCCGAACTGGGCATCGGCTACGACCTCTGGGCCGGCGGCGCGCTGTCCACCAACCCGATGCTCGGCAAGCGGCTCGGCGCCTTCGTCCGCCCCGAGGAAGCCGCCGAAGTATGGCTCGGCGTCACCAGCATCTTCCGCGACTACGGCTACCGCCGGATGCGCACCAAGGCCCGCCTGAAGTTCCTGATGGCCGACTGGGGTCCGGAGAAGTTCCGCCAGATCCTCGAGGACGAATACCTGGGCTACAAGCTGGCCGACGGTCCGGCCGCGCCCAAGCCCACGTCCCCGGGTGACCACATCGGCGTGCACGAGCAGAAGGACGGCAAGTTCTTCATCGGTGCCACCCCACTGGCCGGCCGCCTGTCCGGCGGTCAGCTGGTGAAGCTCGCGGACACCCTTGAGGCCCGCGGCTCGTACCGCCTGCGCACCACCCCGCACCAGAAGCTCGTGGTGCTGGATGTCGCCAAGGACCAAGTTGAGCCGCTGGTTGCCGAGCTGGACGCCCTGGGCCTGTCCGCCCGCCCGTCCGTGTTCCGCCGCGGCACCATCGCCTGCACCGGCATCGAATACTGCAAGCTGGCCATCGTAGAAACGAAGGTCACCGCGGCCACCGCCGTCGCCGAGCTGGAACGCCGCCTGGCGGACCTCGCGGCGTCCGGTGAACTGCCGCACGCCCTGTCCCTGCACATCAACGGCTGCCCCAACTCCTGCGCCCGCATCCAGACCGCGGACATCGGCCTCAAGGGCATGATGCTTCCAACGCCCGACGGCGACCCCACCCCGGGTTTCCAGGTCCACCTCGGCGGCGGGCTAGCTTCCACCGACCGCGAAGAGGCAGGCCTGGGACGCACCGTCCGCGGCCTCAAGGTCTACGTCGAGGACCTGCCGGACTACGTCGAACGCGTCGTCCGCACGTTCGTTGCCCAGCGCGCCGAAGGCCAGACCTTCGCCGAGTGGGCCCACGCAGCAGATGAGGAGGCCCTCCAGTGAGTAAACACGCAGCGGGTATCGACCCGGTGGTTGAGCCTGTCGAAACCAAGCCCACCCTCCGCACCCACGACGAGCTCAAGGCCATCGCCGAGTCCGGCGCCGCCGAGCTCGGCTGGGACGCCCCGGCCCGCGACGTGATCGCCTGGGTGGAGCGCAACTTCGACCTCTCCGCAGTGGCCGTCGCCTGCTCCATGGCCGACGCCGTCCTCCCGGCCCTGGTCGCTGACCAGATGCCCGGCGTCGACGTCCTGTTCCTGGAGACCGGCTACCACTTCCCGGAAACCTACGCCACGCGCGACGAGGTGGCCGCGAACCTGCGCGTCAACGTCGTTGACGTTCTGCCGGAGAACACCGTGGAGCAGCAGGACCGGCTCCTCGGCAAGGACCTCTTTGCCCGCGACGCAGCCCAGTGCTGCGCCCTCCGCAAGGTGGCGCCGCTGCGCCGCACCCTGGCCGGCTACGAACTCTGGTTCACCGGCGTCCGCCGCGACGAGGCCCCCACCCGCACCAATACCCCGCTGGTGACCTGGGACCACGTCAACGGCCTGGTCAAGGTCAACCCGGTGGCCGCGTGGACGTTCGACCAGCTGGTCCAGTACTCCGATGACAACCTCCTGCCGGTCAACCCGCTGCTTTCCCAGGGTTACCCCTCCATTGGCTGCCAGCCCTGCACCCGGAAGGTGGCACCGGGCGACGATCCCCGCGCCGGCCGCTGGGCAGGGACCGACAAGACAGAATGCGGACTACACGTATGAGCACTTTCCTAACTGAGGAGACCATCCAGGTGACTGAAGCCGCCGTATCCACGCGCCTCTCCAGCCTGGACGCCCTCGAGTCCGAAGCGATCCACATCATCCGCGAAGTCGTGGCCGAGTTCGAGAAGCCCGCGCTGCTGTTCTCCGGCGGCAAGGACTCCGTGGTGATGCTGCACCTGGCCACGAAGGCGTTCTGGCCGGGCAAGGTGCCGTTCCCCGTGCTGCACGTGGACACCGGCCACAATTTCCCCGAGGTCATCGACTTCCGCGACCGCACCGTCGAGCGGCTGGGCTTGAAGCTGGTCGTCGGCTCCGTGCAGGAGTTCATCGACCGCGGCGAGCTGGCCGAGCGCGCCGACGGCACCCGCAACCCGCTGCAGACCGTCCCGCTGCTGGACGCCATCCAGAAGAACAAGTTCGACGCCGTGTTCGGCGGCGGCCGCCGCGACGAGGACAAGGCCCGCGCCAAGGAGCGCATCCTGAGCCTCCGCGACGAGTTCGGCCAGTGGGACCCGCGCAACCAGCGCCCCGAACTGTGGAACCTCTACAACGGCCGCCACACCGTGGGCCAGCACGTCCGCGCGTTCCCCATCAGCAACTGGACCGAGCTGGACATCTGGCGCTACATCGAACGCGAGAACATCGAGCTGCCGGGCCTGTACTACGCCCACGACCGCGAAGTGTTTGCCCGCGACGGCATGTGGCGCGCGGTGGGCGAGGTTTCCCAGCCGCTGCCGCACGAGGAAGTCATCACCAAGACGGTCCGCTACCGCACCGTGGGCGACATGTCCTGCACCGGTGCCGTTGAATCGGCCGCAGCCACCGTGAGCGACGTTGTGATCGAAGTTGCCGCCTCCACCATCACCGAACGTGGCGCCACCCGTGCAGATGACCGCATCTCCGAGGCAGCCATGGAAGACCGCAAGAAGGATGGGTACTTCTAAATGAGCACCGACACATTGGCCGCTGAGCTGGAAACAGCCCTGCCCACCACGCTGTTCCGCTTCGCCACGGCAGGATCGGTCGACGACGGGAAGTCCACTCTGGTGGGCCGCCTCCTGCACGACTCCAAGGCGATCCTCGCTGACCAGCTCGACGCCGTTGCCCGCACCTCCGCGGACCGCGGCTTCGGCGGCGCGGGTGCCACCGGCACCCAGGCGATCGACCTGGCCCTCCTGACAGACGGCCTGCGCGCCGAGCGGGAGCAGGGCATCACGATCGATGTGGCCTACCGCTACTTCGCCACGGACCAGCGCAGCTTCATCCTGGCCGACTGCCCCGGGCACGTGCAGTACACCAAAAACACGGTGACCGGCGCGTCCACTGCGGATGCCGTCGTCGTACTCATTGACGCCCGCAAGGGTGTCCTGGAGCAGACCCGCCGGCACCTGTCCGTGCTGCAGCTGCTGCGCGTGGCGCACGTGATTGTGGCCGTCAACAAGATCGACCTCGTGGACTTCAGCGAGTCCGTGTTCCGCGAAATCCAGGCCGACGTGCAGCAGGTGGCCCGCGAACTGGGCATCGGCGCGGCTGCGCTGGGGACGGCTGACCACATCGACGACCTGCTGGTGATCCCGGTGTCCGCCCTCGACGGCGACAATGTGGTGGACCGGTCCGAGCGCACCCCCTGGTACGACGGCCCGGCCCTGCTGGAGGTCCTCGAGACCCTGCCGGCCGCGGACGAGATCGACACTCAGCTTGAGAGCTTCCGCTTCCCCGTGCAGCTGGTCATCCGGCCGCAGGGTGCGCTGGCGCCCGACGCCGTTGCAGGCGGCCTGGACGTGGAGGCCTACCGTGACTACCGTGCGTACGCTGGCCAGATCACCGAGGGTTCCGTCAAGGTGGGGGACAAGGTGTCTGTGCTGACGCCCGGCCAGGCCTCCCGCACCACCACGGTAACCGGCATCGACTTCGCCGGTGAGTCCCTGGAGGAGGCGTTCGCGCCGCAGTCCGTGGCCATCCGCCTGGCCGAGGAATTCGACGTCGCCCGCGGTGACACCATCGCCGCCGCCGGAACCGTCCGCGAGTCCTCCGCCGACCTGTACGCAGCCCTGTGCTGGCTCTCGCCCAAGCCTTTGCGGGAAGGTGCCAAGGTGCTGGTCAAGCACGGCACCCGCACCGTCCAGGCGCTTGTACGCAACGTCAGCGGCAAGCTGGACCTCGCGTCCTTCAAGCTGGAGGCGGCGTCAAGCCTGGAGCTGAACGACATCGGCCACGCGCAGCTCCGGCTCGCCGCACCGCTCCCGTTGGAGAACTATCTGCACCACCGCCGCACCGGCGCGTTCCTGGTGATCGACCCGCTGGACGGCAACACGCTGGCCGCGGGCCTGGTCAAGGACCACCCGGGCGACCACGAGGACGAGCGCTACTCGATCTGACGTTGGCCTCACCCGTGAGGTCGCCGGAAACATGCGAGGTCGCCGCAAATGCGCGGCGACCTCGCATGTTTCCGGCGATTTCCTCGTTTCGGGACCCCTACGGTGCTTGCCACCCGCTGCCTCGCCCACCATCATCGACAGGAGGAGGCGAACCGGTGGAGACCATCAACCCCAAGCTCATCAGCTGGGCCTCGATCCTGGACGCCAAGACCCTTGACCAGGCGCTGGCCGCCTCCACGCTGCCCTTCATCTACCCGCATCTGGCCCTGATGCCGGACGCGCACCTGGGCAAGGGCGCCACCGTGGGTTCGGTGATCCCCACCCTGCACGCCATCATTCCGGCCGCCGTCGGCGTGGACATCGGCTGCGGCATGATCGCCGTGCGGACCCAGTACTCGGTGAAGGACCTGCCCAGGGACCGGAAGCGGCTGCGCGAGGACATCGAGCGCGCCATTCCGCTGTCCGCCGGCCACAACAACCGGAGAGTCCTGGCCACCGCCGAGCCGCGGATTGCCGAGCTCAAAAGGCTGGCGGCCAAGGCAGGCTTCAACCCCGCCCAGTACGTCGAAAGGTGGGAGCTGCAGCTTGGCTCCCTGGGTTCGGGCAACCACTTCATCGAGGTCTCCGCCGACGAAACCGGCGCCGCCTGGCTGTTCCTGCACTCCGGCTCCCGCGGCGTAGGGAACAAGATCGCGCAGCACCATATCGGCGTCGCCCAGCAGGTGACGCGGAAGCGGGGGACCAAACTGCCCGACCCCGACCTCGCCTACCTGGACGAAGGCACACCCCAGTTTGATGCGTACATCAGGGAGCTCCGCTGGGCCCAGCACTTCGCCCTGCTGAACCGCGAGGAAATGATGGACCGCGTGATCGCACAGTTCGGCCACTGGGTGGGCGGCCATGTCACGGAACGTGAGCGGATCAACTGCCACCACAACTTCACACAGCTGGAGATGCACTACGGCAAATCCGTGTGGGTCTCGCGCAAGGGGGCGATCAGGGCCGAGCCGGGCGATCCGGGACTTATTCCGGGGTCCATGGGGACGGCGTCGTACGTGGTGGACGGCCTGGGCAACCGCGCCTCGCTGAACTCCTCCCCGCACGGGGCCGGCCGCGAGTACTCCCGGACTGCGGCCCGCAAGACGTTCTCGCTGGCGGAACTGAAGGAAGCCATGCACGGCATCGAGTTCCGCCCCAGCGACGCGTTCATCGATGAGATCCCGGCGGCCTACAAGCCCATCGACGTCGTGATGAGGGACGCCGCGGACCTCGTCAAGGTGCGGCACAAGCTGCGGCAGCTGGTCAACGTTAAGGGCGACTGAACTGCGCGAACCGCGTCTCCCAGCCACCGAATGTGACGCTAGATGAACTCGCGTGACCCAGCGTTTCTGCTTCATTGAACGGGTAATCGGCACTCCCTATGGTGAAACAATGACTAGTTCCAAGCCCGGGATGACCCGGATCGTGGCCGGTGAAAGCGCGGTGCCCAGGCACAAGCGTGCCGTCGAGGCTGCGCTGGCCATCGGGCTGGTCCTGCTGATCGCCGTGGGCGCCGTGGTGGCGTCCAGCGTTTCGCGTAACACTGACGCCCAGGCTGCCACGCCGTCGCCCACTCCCGCTGAAGAACTGAAGCTGGGCTACTTCGGCAACATCACCCACGCCGCTGCCCTGGTGGGCATCAACCAGGGCTTCCTGGCCAAGGAACTGGGCAGCACCAAGCTCAGCACTGCTACGTTCAACGCCGGGCCGGCCGCCATCGAGGCCCTGAACGCCGGCGCCATCGACGCCGCCTACATCGGCCCCAACCCCGCCATCAACTCGTTCGTCAAGAGCGGCGGGGAGTCGGTGAGCGTCATTGCCGGTGCCGCGGCCGGCGGTGCCCAGCTGGTGGTCCGGCCGGACATTAATTCCGCCGCGGACCTCAAGGGCAAAACCCTCGCCACGCCCCAGCTCGGCGGCACCCAGGACGTCGCGCTGCGCGCCTGGCTGGGCTCACAGGGCTACGACACCAACGTGGACGGCAGCGGCGACGTCGCCATCAACCCCACGGACAACGCCCAGACGCTGAAGCTCTTCCAGGACGGAAAGCTCGACGGCGCGTGGTTGCCTGAGCCGTGGGCCTCGCGTTTGGTGCTCCAGGCCGGAGCCAAGGTCCTGGTGGATGAAAAGGATCTCTGGGACGGTTCAGCGTCCGGCAAGCCGGGGGAGTTCCCCACCACCATCCTGATCGTCAACAAGACCTTCGCGGCGGAGCACCCGGACACGGTCAAGGCCCTCCTCCGGGGCCACGCCAAGTCCGTTGCCTGGCTCAATGACACCCCCTCCGCGGAGAAAGCGGCCGTCATCAACGCCGCGCTGCAGGAATCCGCCGGCGCAGCCCTCCCGGCGGACGTTATCGACCGGTCGCTGAAGAACATCATTTTCACCGTGGATCCGCTGGCCGGGACCTATCCCAAGCTGCTCAAGGACGGGGTGGCGGCCGGCACCACCAAACAGGCCGACATCAACGGTCTGTTCGACCTCCGGGCCCTGAACGAAGTCACCGGAAAGTCCATCTCCGCAGCCAACCTCGGCCAGGACTGACCACCAAGCACTGCATCACCCAGCAACCGCACCACCAACCTAAGGACGGGACCATGCCAGTCGTACTGGAAAACCTGGGCAAGCGCTTCGGCGACGGCGCCCCGGTGCTGGACGACGTCAACGCCACCATCGCGTCGGGCGAGTTCGTCGCCCTCCTCGGTGCCTCCGGCTGCGGCAAATCCACCCTGCTGAACATCATGGCGGGACTCGAGGCCCCGACGTCGGGCGCCCTGGAAGTGCCCAGCGACGGCGCGGCGTTTATGTTCCAGGACGCCGCCCTGTTCCCCTGGCTCACGGCCCGGGAGAACATCGAGCTGGCGCTGCAGCTGCGCGGCGTGGGCAAGGCCGAGCGCCGTGCCAAGGCCAACGAGTTGCTGGAGCTGGTGCACCTCGGCGGAGCAGGGGACAAGCGCCCGCACGAGCTCTCCGGCGGCATGCGCCAGCGTGTTTCACTGGCCCGATCCCTGGCCCAGGACCGGCAGCTGCTGCTGATGGACGAGCCTTTCGCGGCCCTGGACGCCATCACCCGCGACCTGCTGCACGATGAGCTGGAACGCATCTGGAAAGAGACCGGGCGGACCATCGTTTTTGTCACCCACAACGTCCGCGAGGCCGTTCGGCTGGGCCAGCGCGTGCTGCTGCTGTCCTCCCGCCCGGGCCGCGTGGTCGAAGAGTGGGCCGTCACCGAGGAACACCGAACCGACGCCGGCCTGGCCGGACAGCTGACCGGGGTCATCACCGCCCGGCTCCGGGAGGAGATTCGCCGCCATGCCAAATAACCCCACACCCCTCGCCGAAAGCGAGCCGGTAATCGAGGCTGTCGAGACCCAGCCCGAGTCCCGCCACATCCACGCTGCCCTGACGCGGACGTCCACCGGGCATGAGGACCTGCGCCAGCTGGAAGCCGGCCTGGATTCCCTGCAGTCCGACGCCGCGCGTAAGACCCGCGTCGACTGGAGCCGTATCCTGCTGCCCATCGCGGCCCTGGTGGTTCTGGTCCTGGTCTGGCAGTTCTACGTTTCCCTTGGCGTGAAGCGCCGCGACCTGGTGCCCGGCCCGCTCGACGTGCTGGGCCAGGTCGGAGTCCTGTGGGGCGAAGGCAAACTCCAGGAAGCCGTGTGGACCTCGCTGCAGCGTGGGCTGGTCGGGTTCCTGATCAGCGTTGCCATTGCCACCCCGGTGGGGCTGCTGCTGGCCCAGGTAGCTCCGCTCCGCCGTGCCTTTGGACCACTGATTTCCGGTCTGCAGGTGCTGCCTTCCGTGGCATGGGTTCCGGCTGCGATCATCTGGTTCGGCCTCACCGACGCCACCGTCTACTTTGTGGTGTTCATGGGCGCCATCCCGTCCATCATCAACGGCCTGATCTCCGGCGTGGACCAGATCCCGCCGCAGTACCGCCGCGTGGGCACAGTCCTGGGCGCGAACCGGTTGCAGATGGCTGTCCAGATCATCCTGCCCGCAGCCCTTCCCGGCTACCTTGGCGGGCTGAAGCAGGGCTGGGCGTTCTCGTGGCGCTCCCTGATGGCGGCGGAAATCATTGCCGTGGGCGGCACCATCGGCTTCGGCCTCGGCTCGCTGCTGGACCAGGGCCGCGTCCTGTCCGACATGACCGTGGTGATGGCGGCCATCCTCCTGATCCTCGGCGTCGGCATCCTGATCGAACTGCTGGTGTTTGCGCCGATCGAGAAGCGCCTGCTCCGAAGCCGCGGCCTCCTCTCCGGAAGCACCCGCTAACCCGACCACCCACACAGCGTCACAGCAGAGCCCGACGGCGAGTCCCGCCGTCGGGCTTTGCTGTCTGTTGGCGCGACGTCATTGCCCCGACCCGCCGGACTGGGGCACTTTGACACGGACACGCCGCAGTTTGGGAAGGTCGGCGCCGAAATCCCCGCCAATGTGCCCCACGACGGCGTGGCAGCGCGTCTGGCAGACTGGCGCCATGGCCTCCGGACCTCCACCTCATCCCACTGCCGCCGCGTTCCTCGCCCGGCTGCACGACCTGCAGTCCGACGACGAACACCGGAAGTACCAGCGCTACTTCAAGACAGGCCCGGGAGACTACGCCGAAGGCGACTTCTTTATCGGCGTGCGGATGGGGCAGGTCTTCGATCTCGGCAAGGAATTCGTGGCCATGGAGCTGCCGCAGATTGAGGCGCTCCTGGACGAGGACATCCACGAGGCGCGGGCCGGAGCCGTCAAGATCATGGCACTCCAGGCGTCCGGCAAGAAGGCGACCGAAGACCGCCGCCGGGATCTTTACGGGCTGTACCTGCGCCGCCACGACCGGATCAACAACTGGGACCTAGTGGACCTGGGCGCCGGACGGGTTGTGGGCGGGTGGCTCGTTGACAAGCCCCGCGACGTCCTTTACGGCCTGGCCCGCTCAGCCAATCTGTGGGAGCGGCGGACGGCCATCGTGGCGACTTCGTGGTTCCTGCGGACCGGCGACGTCAAAGACACGTTCGCCATCGCCGAACTGCTCCTCGACGACAAGGAGGACCTGATCCACAAGGCAACCGGCGGCTGGCTCCGCGACGCCGGCCGGAGCGACCGGCCCCGGCTGCTGGAGTTCCTGGACGCGCACGCAGCCACGATGCCGCGGACGGCCTTGCGCTACGCGATCGAGCACCTGGACAAGCCGGACCGGGACCACTACCTGAGGTTGAAGAACGCCTAGTCTTCCGGGAACGGCGGTGGACCCAGGAGCTCAATGCCGCCATTGAGCCGCCCGGATTCCCGGATGCGGCCGAAATCAACAACTCCTGAAGCCTCACCGGCAGCGAGCGGTTCACTGGCGCCGAAGTAGAACGCCTGGGCACCGCCGGGGGTGTGCAGGCACAGCACGCGGGTCCCCTCCTGCGTGACCTTGAATGCGTGCGGGACGCCTCTAGGCGCAATGGTCACCCCGCCCGCAGCGACCCGGTGCTCGGTGCCGTCCATGTTCATCAGGATCTCGCCGCACAGGATGTACATCGTCTCGTCGGAGTCGGGGTGGGTGTGCAGGGGCGTGACCTTGTTGAGTTCCATCTCGTCTTCGAAGAGCAGGAACGCCCCGGCGGTGTCTTCTTCCGTGGCCTTCCAGGTCTGCACGCCTCCGCCGAAGAACCAGCGTCTGGCCCCTTCACCGGGCTGCCGGACAATTGCGGATGCTGAATTCTTTGTCTCCATGGTGGCCGCCTCGACGCTGATGGGCTTATGGGACTAATGTCCCATAACAAGACTGGAGTACCATGAAGTGCATGTCAAGACCCTACGTAGACGTCGGCCGGACGGGCCAGAAACGCCGCACCCTTGATGCCCTGGTCGCTGCGGCGCGCCAGCTTGTTGCTGACGGCACGTCGCCCACGGTGGACGAGGCCGCGCTCGTCGCCGGCGTCGCCCGCAGCACGGCGTACCGGTACTTCCCGGGGCAACGTGAACTGCTCGCCGCCGCGCACCCGGAAACGGCCGCGGCATCGCTGCTCCCGGAAAATCCGCCGGCCGACGTCGCAGAGCGCCTGGACGCCGTCGTGGTTGAGTTCACCCGGATGATCCTCGAAACGGAGGCGCAGCAGCGGACCATGTTGAGGCTCTCCCTCGAACAGACCGCCGAGCAGCAAAAAGGCCTGCCCCTGCGCCAGGGCCGGGCGATCGCCTGGATCACTGAGGCGCTCTCCCCGCTCCAGGAAACCATGGCGGAAAAGGACATCCACCGGCTGGTCCTGGCGATCCGCAGTGCCACCGGCATTGAGTCCCTGGTCTGGCTCACGGATGTCGGCGGCCTGAGCCGGGAAGAGGCTGTCGCCTCCCAGCGGTGGACGGCGGCCGCCCTGCTCAACCAGGCTCTCTCGCGCGGGCTGCCGGGCGCCGCCCGCTAACCCGGCCAGCCGCCGTCGTGGGGCACTTCGACACGGACACGCCGAGGATTGAGCCTTCGCCGGCCCTCATCGGCGCCAATGTGCCCCACGAAGACGGCACGACGGTGGCCCAGCCGTATGTGACGCAGCGTTACCTTACGTGAACTGGTGTTTCCACTGCCGTTGTTGGTCAATGTGACGCGGCCCTACCGTTGATCCATGGCAATTCAGGATATTTACCCCACAGCACTGCGGCTGCTCGGCCGCCCCGTGCTGGTGGTGGGCGGGGGCCCCGTGGCTGCCCGCCGCGCCAAGGGGCTGCTCGACGCCGGTGCCCGGGTCACCGTCGTGGCTCCCGTTGCCTCCGCCGCGCTCCAGGACCTGGCCGACGCCGGGCTCCTCACCTGGGAGCCGCGCACCTACGTCCGCACCGACGTCGACGGCGTCTGGTTCGTCCAGACCGCCACCGGCGATCCCGCCGTGGACACCCAAGTCGCGCAAGACGCCGAGGCGCAGCGCATCTGGTGTGTCAACGCCTCCGACCACGAAGCTTCAGCCGCATGGACTCCCGCCGTCGCAGTCGTGGACGACGTCCAGATCGCCGTGAACGCCGGGGGAGACCCGCGCCGCGCCATGGCCCTGCGGGACGCCGTCGCCACAGCCCTGGAAACGGGCGACCTCCCGCTGCGCCGCCGTCGTGCATCTGCCGGCTCCGTAGCTCTCGTGGGCGGCGGACCCGGCGACACAGGCCTCATCACCGTCCGCGGCCGCCGGCTCCTGGGCCAGGCCGACGTTGTGGTGGCAGACCGGCTCGGCCCGCGTGAACTGCTCAACGAACTTGCCCCGGACGTTCGCGTCATCGAGGTCGGAAAGACCCCCGGCCACCATCCCGTACCGCAGGCCGACATCAACCGCATCCTCGTCGAAGAAGCACTCAAAGGCCACCGCGTGGTCAGGCTCAAGGGCGGCGACCCCTACGTTCTGGGCCGCGGCGGCGAGGAAGCCGAATACTGCCGGCAGCACGGCGTCGAGGTTGAAGTGGTCTCCGGCGTCACGTCCGCGATCTCCGTTCCCGCCGCCGCCGGCATTCCCGTGACGCACCGCGGCCTGGCCAAGGGCTTCAGTGTGGTCACCGGCCATGAGGAACTCTCCGAAGTCCCGGCCCGCCCGGACCATACAGTCGTCCTGCTGATGGGCGTCGCCGCGCTCCGGGATTCAGCGGCCGCCCTGGCAGGTGCCGGTTTGCCTCTGGACACTCCAGTTGGCATCGTTGAGAACGGCTATCTGCCGAATCAGCGCGTGACCATCGGCACGCTCGGTTCCATCGCCGACCAGGCGGAAGCCGCCGGCGTCGCAAATCCCGCCGTGATTGTGATCGGTGACGTAGTGCGCGTAAGCCCCTTCGCGCCGTCGCACTTCAAGACCGCCGACTACAGCACCACCAGCCCGAACAAGCCCCGTACCACCCGAGTTTTAGCCCCCTGAAACCCATCGATTGCTCCGCAACCGCCCTTATGAGGCCTCAAAAGGGCCATTACGGAGCAACCGATGCAGACGAAAAGGAACACAGCCGTGTCAACCAGCACCACCGTAGGATCTGCCGAGCGTCCGCTGCGCGTTGCCGTTGTGGGCTCCGGCCCGGCCGGCGTCTACGCCGCCGACATCCTCACCAAGAGCGAAGCCGTCAAGAGCGGCGAGCTGACCGTGGGCATCGACCTCTTTGACCGTTACCCGGCACCCTACGGCCTGATCCGCTACGGCGTTGCCCCGGACCACCCCCGCATCAAGGGCATCGTCAACGCCCTGCACAAGGTCCTGGACCGCGGAGACATCCGCTTCTTCGGCAACGTGGACTACGGCACGGACCTCTCCATCGAGGACCTCCGCACCCACTACGACGCCGTCATCTTCGCCACCGGCGCCATCAAGGACGCGGACCTGAACATCCCCGGCATCGAGCTGGACGGCTCCTACGGCGGCGCCGACTTCGTCTCCTGGTACGACGGCCACCCCGACGTCTCGCGCGAATGGCCGCTGGACGCCAAGGAAATCGCCGTGATCGGCAACGGCAACGTGGCCTTGGACGTGGCCCGTGTCCTGTCCAAGCACGCCGATGACCTGCTGGTCTCCGAAATCCCGGACAACGTCTACGCCGGCCTGAAGAACTCACCCGTCACTGACGTCCACGTCTTCGGCCGCCGCGGCCCCGCACAGGTCAAGTTCACGCCGCTGGAACTCCGCGAGCTGTCCCACTCCAAGGACGTGGACATCATCCTCTACGCCGAGGACTTCGAGTTCGACGAGGAATCGGACCGCCTGATCCAGAGCAACAACCAGGTCAAGACCATGGTGGGCACGCTCACCAACTGGATCGCCGAGCAGCCCGAGGACCTCTCCGAGCTGACCGCTTCCCGCCGCCTGCACCTGCACTTCCTGCACAGCCCCGTGGAAATCTTCGACGACGCCGAGACCCCCGGCCGCGTTGCCGGCATGAAGTTCGAGCGCACCGAGCTGGACGGCACGGGCAACGCCCGCGGCACCGGCGAGTTTGTGGACTACCCGGTCCAGGCCGTCTACCGCGCCATCGGCTACTTCGGCTCGGCCCTGCCGGAGATCGAGTTCGACCACAAAAAGGGCGTTGTGCCGAACGACGGCGGACGCGTCCTGGATGCCGCCGGCACCCACGTGCCGGGCATCTACGCCACGGGCTGGATCAAGCGCGGACCGGTCGGCCTCATCGGGCACACCAAGGGCGACGCCCTGGAGACCGTGACGTACCTGCTCGAGGACCGCGAAAACCTGCCGGTTGCCGCCGTTCCCGAGGCGGACGCCGTCGTCGAGCTCCTCGATGCCCGCGGCGTGAAGTTCACCAGCTGGGAAGGCTGGCTGGCCCTGGACGCACACGAACTCGCGCTCGGCGCCGCGGCCACTGAGGCCGGCGGATCCCACGGTGTTGAGGTCAAGCGTGAGCGCATCAAGGTGGTGCCGCGCGAGGACATGGTTGCCATCTCCCGCGACGGCGTGGCCGCCAACGTCTAAGTACGGACCGGTTCCCCTCACAGCGCGAACTGGCAGCTAATGACCTCAAACCGCACGGTTGACGTCATTAGCTGCCGGTTCGCGCTTTGGTTTTAAACCGACCGGGCTAACTCCCCGCGCCGGCGGTTTCCGCGCCGGCGGTTTCCGGCAGCCCGCGTTACATCCGGCCAAACCGTGCCCGGACCAGCGCAAACATGCCGTAGCAGATGAAGCCCGCGCCGATCGCGACGAGAAGGTACGGACCGAACGGGTGGTCGCGGAGCGCCTTGAGACTGCCGTCCAGCCCGGTAGATTCCTCCGGGCTCTGCTTCCCGGCGGCGATGACGAAGAGCAGCCCGGCGAGGTTCAGCGCGATTCCCTTGGCCACGTGACCGGTGACGCCCAGGGCATCGATGAGTTTGCCGCGCCGGGTGCCGTCGAACCGGAACAGCTCCTCCTTGAACCCGCGCCGCAGCCCCTTCACCACAAAATAAACGCCGACGCCCATGGTGGTCAGGCCGACCGCCACCAGCACCGGCAGGCCAAAGGGTGCGTTCAGGAGCGCGGTGCTGAAGTCCCGGGTGGTGTCTCCCGAGTCCCCGCGCATGCCCACGGCGAACCCCGCGAAGCTGAGCCCCACGCTGCCGTAGGCCACGGCCAGGCATCCTGACGAGATGAGCTTCCCCAGGCGCTTCCCGGCGGGAAGGCGCCGTGCCCGGAGCGTCGCTTCGCTCAGCTGCCACAGCGCGAGTCCGGTGCACGCAACCACGCAGGCCCACAGCACGGCGGGTCCCCACGGGTTCGCGGCCAGCTGCTCGATAGCGCCTGTGGCCTCGGCCTGCCCGGGCTGGCCGAAGGCGAGGGCAACGGCAATTGCGCCGACAATAATGTGGAGCAGGGCCATCACGGCAAAACCGGAGCGCGCCACAACATCAAGCGCCTTGGTGTCGGACGCCTCCTCGACGGCATCCGCCGCCTCGCTGATGCTCGATTCCCCGTCTGCCATGCGAGCTACCCGTTCATGGGCCCTTCCGCGTGCAGCTTCGCGGCCCCGGGGCCTTCCACGTGCACGGTGCAGCGGACCACCAGCTTGCCGGGAGCGTGGTCCAGTTCCACCAGGCTGTCATTCGCGCTGAGGGCGGTGAAGACTTCAGAGCCTGCGACCACCGTGACGCCCTTGGCCTTGGCTGTGGCCGTCGCGTTCTCCAGCGCTTCCTTCTCAAGGCTTGCCATGTATGCGGCGTCATCTTCACGGGCGGGGTCGCCGAAGGCCCAGCCGAACAAAGTCCCAGTGTTTTCCATGGCGACGATATTACGCGTAAGCGTGCTTCAAGTCGGGGTTTCGTAATATTAGTAAGTGTGCTTACCATAGCAATTCCATGACATTGATGGAACACGGCCAGTAAAGACCGCACCAGCGGCATTTTTCGGAACCAGTTCGACGTTAGGAAAACACATCATGGCAGGAAATCTTGTAGCCCGGTCCGTTCACGATCTGAGCGCCGCGGCATGGTTCGGCGGTTCGCTGATGGGAGCGATCGGGCTGAACGGGGCGACGGCGCTGGCCAAGGACCCGGCGGAACGCACGCGCCTGTCCAGCGCCGGCTGGATGAAGTGGGCGCCGCTCCAGACGGCGGCGTTCGCCTCGCACCTGGTGGCTGACCTCGCCATCGCCTGGGAGAACAAGGGGCGCATCGCCACGCAGGACGGCGTGGCCAGGGACACCGTGATCAAGACGGCGGTGACGCTGGCGGGTGCTGGCGTGACGCTTTACGCCGGCGTCCTTGGCAAGAAGGTGGAGAAGCTCGCCGGCCAGGGTGCACGCGGCGCCACGGAGCCCCAGCCGGCGGCGTCCGATGAGCTGAAGTCGGCGCAGCAGCAGCTCAAGATCCTGCAGTGGGCCATTCCAGCCTTCGCGGCGGCGGTAGTCATCCTCGGCGCCAAGCACGGCGAGATGCAGCGGCCCAAGAACGTCTTCGCCGGCCTCCGCTCCTAACCACCCACAAACCCAAGTACGACGGCGGCCGGGCACCCAGGTGCCGGGCCGCCGTCGGGCGTTCAATTTGCGACGTGCAAATGTGCCTGCGACTCGCAAATCCGCTGTGGCACCGGATATATCCAGTGCGCCAAGGAATATGCGGCTCGATTTTGAAGATCCGGCTCGAGAACCGGTGAGGCCTCAGGCGGGCTGGGTGTTGGCCGGTGGGAGGTCCGGGTTCATGTCCTCGAGGTTCGGATCCTCCGCGGTCCATACCTGGATGATCGCCCAGGCGACGGCGGCCAGCGGGACAGCCAACACCGCGCCCACGATGCCGGCCAGGATGGTCCCGGCGGTCAGCGCCATCAGAATCACCAGGGCGTGGAGCTGGAGGGACTTGCCCATGACGACAGGCTGCAGGAAGTCGCCTTCCAGCTGGTTGACGGCCACCACCACCGCGACGACGATCAGCGCCACCACGGGGCCGTTGGCAACGAGGGCAACCAGTGCCGCGAGGATGCCTGCCACCGTTGCCCCCACCAGCGGGATGAAGGCGGTCATAAAAACGATGATGGCCAGCGGGAATGCCAGCGGTACCTGCAGGATGAGGAGTGCCGCACCGATTGCTACGGCATCCACCAGGGCCACGATGGCGGTGCCACGGACATAACCGCCCAGCACCTCCAGGGTGCGGCTTCCCACGCGGCGGAGTTTCGCTTCGCGCTCACCCTTGAACGGCCGCAGGAAGAAGTTCCAGATCTTGGCCCCGTCCTTGAGGAAGAAGAACAGGATAACCACCATCAGGATGGTTCCGGTGATGAACTCGGTCACCACGGACAGGCCGGTGATGGCGCCTGAGCGGACCTGGCTGCTCGTAGCGAACTGAATGATCCCCTCACGGGCCTGGTCCAGCTGCTCCTGGTCGATGGGCACGGGGCCCGTGCGTAGGAAGTTCTCCAGTTCGTCCAGGCCTTGAGTGGCCTGCTGCGCCAGCTCTGTCCACTGGCTCCGGACGGAGAAGTAGATCACCGTGGCAACCCCCGCCAGGACAAGCAGGAGGGCCACAAACGCAATGCCCGTAGCCGCTGCGCCGGGCAGCCCGCGGCGGCGGAGGATGTTTACGAACGGTCCGATGGCGGCGGCAAGAATCAGGGCGATCAGCACCGGAATGACCAGCAGCTTGATCTGCATCAACGCGTAAACCGAGGCGACGGCCACTGCCAGGATCAGCAGGACCTGGGCGGAGCGGATGCCCACCCTGCCCAGCCCGTCAGCCCACAGTTCCGCGGCCGGCTTTCGTTGGCTCTCGGACAGGCGTGCGGCTTGCGCCATGTGTACTCCTTCATCGGCGGGCACCCCGCATGCAGGCGGCGCCCGGGAACAACTGCCTACGTCAGATAGCAAGCCTACTGACCGCTTGGAGTGTGGCGAAACCCCGCCATAGGGCCTACGCGCCCAGCCACTCCGCGCAGGAGTTCAGGTTCCGGTTGACGCTGGCCACCGCGGCGTCGCTGTCCCGGGCCTCGATGGCATCCACGAGGGTGTCGTGGCCTTCATGCGGGAGGCCGTCGAAACCGGGGCGCTGCTGCTGCTTCAGGAGATCGTCATGGAAGACGGCGCCGAAGCTGACGTACAACTCGTGCAGCAGCGGGTTCCGGGATGCCTGGGCCACGCGCTCGTGGAAACCCCAGTCTGCGCGTGCCCACGCCGCGTAGTCCGCCGCGTGCCATGCCGCATCGCGCTCGGCGAGCAGTGCACGCAGGGCGGAGACGTCGTCGTCCGTTGCATGCCGGGCGGCGAGGCGGGCGGCCTGGGTGTCCAGCCCCACCCGGACCTCCAGGATGTGCTCCTCGGTGTGGTCCTGGTACATGCGCCGCGCCGCGCCTGACATCTCGCTGGTGGCGCGGACGTAGGTGCCGTCCCCGCGACGGACTTCCAGCATGCCGCTGTGCGCCAGGGCCTTGACCGCCTCGCGGAGGGTGCCGCGGGAGACGCCAAGCTTGGCCATCAGCTCGGGCTCGGACGGAATCCGCTGCTGCAGCGGCCACTCGCCCGAATGGATCATGGCCCGCAGCTTGGCGGTGATTTCGTCGGCAAGGGGCTGGCGGTGTGAGGTGCTCAGGGTCATGGTGGCCTACTTCTTCTTCGCGGCGGGGCGGCCGGTCATTGCCGGGCGGCCGCTGATCAGGTGCGCAACAACAATCTGGACCAGGGCGAGGCCCAGGAGGATGGCGAGCGGCAGCGTCCAGCCGCCGGTGGCGCTGTGCAGCAGGCCGGTGCCGAACGGGCCGGCCGTGGCCAGCAGGTAGCCGGTGGACTGGGCCAGGGTGGACAGGGCCGTGGTCTCCGCGGTGCTCTCGCCGCTGCGGCTGATCATGACCATCACCAGCGGGAAAATGCCCAGGCCGAAGCCCAGCAGGACCGCCGGGACCACCGCCAGAGATACCGGCAGGAACAGCAGCAGCGCCACGCCCGCCGCCATGGTGACGCTGGCAAGGTAGAAGGCCGGGCGGAGCATCCGCGGGCGGGAGCCGATGGCGATCAGCACCATCCCGGCAGGAACGGACACCAGCTGCATCAGCCCGTACATCAGGCCACTCGCCGAGGCGCTGAGCCCCATGGTGGTCAGCATGTACGGGAACCAGCTCAGCAGCGCATACGCGAGCAGGGCCTGCAGGGTGAAAATCGCGGTCAGCAGCAGGCCTTTGCGGGTGCGCAGCAGGGGCCAGGGCGAAACGTGCCCGGCTTTGGTGCGGACGCTGTTGCGGTGGGCGTGCAGCGCCACGGGAAGGAAGCCCAGGAACGCGGCCACGGCCATGATGCCGATCGCCCCGACGGCGGCAGAGGGCGAGCCGAGGGCCTGGGCCAGCGGGACGACGGCGACGGCGGTCACGGTGGCTCCGGTGGTCATGGTCACCGTATAGAGCGCCGTCATTAGCGACGTGCGCTGGGCGAAGTGCTCGCGGATAAACGACGGCATGGCCACGTTGCAGACCGCCAGTCCGGACATCCCCAGCACCGTCCCGGCCACCAGCGCGCCCGTGGCCGGGATGCCTCGGACCATCAGCCCGCCGGCCAGCATCGCCAGCGCCAGCAGGATGGCCTTCTCCACGCCCAGCCGGCCGGTGAGCCAGGACGTGCCTGCACCCGCCACCGCAAAACAGAGGGTGGGAATCGAGGGAATGATCGACGCCACCAGCGGCCCGTAGCCCAGCACCACCTGCAGGTCGTGCAGCAAGGCCGACGCCCCGGTGATCCCGGCGCGCAGGTTCAGGCCGATCAGCACCAGGGCAATGACACCCAGCACGACGGCGGTACGCGGCTTGGGTGGGGCGTCCAGTGCGGAGGGGGCTGAGGCGGCGGTGGTCATCCTACAAGGTTAGACGTTAGACGTTTGATGTCTATGGTTTTGTGGCCAACCTCTCCCGGCCGTTAACGTCGGGGCCATAGACTCGTGGCCACGGCATGTCCGGACAGTATGGTCCGGATGCGCCGCAGTGATGTGGAAGGACGGAGCGCAGTGGTTGCCCAGGGAATCGAGATCGAAAAGAAGTACGACGTCGGCGAGGCGGCCGAGGTGCCGTCGCTGACCGGCGTGGCAGGAGTGGCTCGGGTGGGGGAGCCACGGACGGCAACGCTGGATGCCGTGTACTTCGACACCGGCCGGCACACCCTGGCTTCCCGGCGGATGACCCTGCGCCGGCGGACCGGCGATACCGACGCCGGATGGCACCTGAAACTCCCGGCGGAAGCCGTTCCCGGCGCATCCGAGGCGACCGATGAATCAGGACCCCAGCAGCGGCGTGAGCTCCACGAGCCACTGGGCCAGGCCGACGTCGTGCCTGACAGGCTGCTGGCGCACCTGCGCGCCTACCTGCGCGGTGACGACGTGGCACCGGTGGTCAGGCTGGAGACCCGGCGGACCACCTACCCGTTGTACGCCGAAGACGGCATGCATCTGGCGGACCTTGCGGACGACCGGGTGAGCGCGGACCTGCTCGGCGCCGCGGGGGACTCCGGCACCACGCAGCGGTGGCGCGAATGGGAGCTTGAACTCGTCCACGGCAGCCCCGAACTCTTCCCCGCAGCGGACCACGCCCTGGCCGCCGCCGGAGCCAGCCCTGCTGAATACACATCCAAACTGGCACGGGCGCTCGCCGGCGGGCCGGACCTGAGTCCCCACGACCGGGCCGCCCCCGCCGTTGCAGCTGCCGGCAAGAAATCGCCGGCCACCGCCGTCGTCACGGCCTACCTCGGTGCCCAGATCCAGGAAATCCTGGCGCGCGATCCGGGCGTCCGCCTGGAGGAACCGGAAGCCGTTCACGAGATGCGCTCGGCCACGCGCCGGGCACGTTCGGCGCTCTCGGCCTACCGGCAGCTGTACAGCGCCGTGGCGGTCCGGCGGCTGTGCGATGAACTCAAATGGCTCGGCCAGATCCTCGGGGAACCGCGTGACGCCGAAGTCATGCTGGACCGGCTCCGCGGCCACATCGACGACCTTGAGCCCGGCCCGGCCGCGACGGCCGTGAAGGCCCAGCTCGAGAAGGACCTGGGGGACACCCTGGACACGGCCTACCGGAAACTCCAGGGCACCCTGCTGTCCGAGCGGTACTACCGGCTGCTGGACGACCTTGAACGCTTCCGCGACCAGCCCCCCGCCAGGCCGGAGGCGGATGCTCCGGCCCGGAAGGTGGCGGGCAAGCTGGTGGGCAAGGCCGCCAAGCGGCTGCGCCTGTCGCACCGGGCAGCGAAGAATGCGCGGCGGGGCGCTCCGCACGAATCCGCCCTGCACCAGGTCCGCAAGGATGCCAAGAAGGTGCGGCACGTGGCGGAATCGATGGTGCCGGTCCACGGCAAGCGTGCTGTGAAGGTTGCGAAGGCTGCGCACCGGCTGCAGCAAGCACTGGGCGATTTCCACGACGGTGTCATCGCCCGGGACCTGCTGGCGGAGTTCGGCGCCGTCCCGGGCCTGTCCGAACCCGTCGCCTCGGCCTACATCACGCTCCAGACCCGGCAAGTACAGCTCGCGGCCGAAGCCGAGGCGACGTACGTGAAGGCCTGGAAGAAGTCGAAGAAGCGCCTGAAAGCCGGGGTGCTCTAAGCCAGCCCGGCCTACCTACCTGCCCTGCCGGCCGCCGAGCCGCGCGACAGCAAGGGCCAGCCACAGCTGCACCCTGTCTGCCGTGACTGATGGGTCGTAGCCGGTCAGCTCGGTGATCTGCGCCAGGCGGTAGCGCACGGTGTTCCGGTGCAGGGTCAGGGCTTCGGCGACGGCGGCCACCGAACCGTTGTTGCCCAGGTAGCTTTCCAGCGTGGTCATCAGTTCCGCGCCGTGGGCGGAGTCGAAGGCCCGCAACGGATTCAGGGATTCGTTGGCCATGTCCGCCAGCGGGACGTCCTCGCTCGCCAGCAGCAGCGAGGTCAGGCTCAGCCGTTCCGGTTCGTTCACCGGCAGGCCATGGCTGGCGGCATCGCGGGCCTCGAAGTAGCTCCAGCGCAGGCCGTTGGGCTTGGTGTACGCGCCGCCGATGCCGATCGTCGCGTGGATGCCGGCCTCAGCCAGGTGGTCGCTGAGCTTCCGGGCCAGCGCAGGTGCCGCGCCGCCGTCGTCGTTAATGACCACCACCAGGTCCTTCCCGACGACGGCGGCCACCGCGTTCTCCAGCGGCTGCGGCACCGAGGTGCTCACCAGGGCCTTGTGGTGGGCTGCGGAAACGGCCAGCAGCACCACGTTCTTCCGCGTGCTGTTCAGGCCCACCCCGGCGAGCCGGCGCTGCGCTTCGCTGGTCTCGAGGGCGCCGTGGATGACGTCCTCCAGCACCTGGCCGCAGAGGGCGCGCTGGGCCTGGCGCTGCTTGACCATGTTGTTCAGCTCCACGCTGATCAGGTTCTGGGCGTAGCCGATGATGCCCGAATCCTCGAACGGCTGGCGGACCCAGAGGGTGCAGGCATCGCGGCGGCCGGTGGGGATCGGGTAGGAGGCCCAGGTGTCCGCGGAGGGGTGGTCCATGCTGCTGCTGTAGAGCTGCGCCGTGAACTGGGTGAGCGCGATGTCGGTCCGGAGCATGCTGCCCAGGTGCTTCAGGAGTTCGGCCAGGCCGCCGCCGGTCAGCAGCGCACGGGCCAGGACCTGGTGCCCGGCGATGAGCCGCTCCAGCTTGGAGTAGTGGTCAGCGGACTGGGCGTCCGCCACCAGCTTGCCGATCGCGATGAACGGCGTCTCGTAGGGGACCTCCACCATGGGCAGGCCCCAGCGGTTGGCCTCGGCGATCATGGCCGGCGGGACGGCGTCGTGCGAGAGGCCGATGCCGAAGCCGATGCCCACTGCGCCGGCGCGCTGGACCTGGCGGACAAACCGGCGCTGCTCCGGCGCGGACTTCAGGCGCAGCCCGGTGGTGAGCACCAGTTCACCTCCGTTGATGAACCGCTGCGGATCCTCGAGTTCCGTCACGGCGACCCAGTTGATGTCCTGGTGCCAGGTGGTCTCGGCGAGGCCTGCCTTGGACAGGTTCAGGGAGCTCACGCCAAGGAGTGCAGCGAGGGAAATGGCCATGGTTTAAAGGATAACCGGGCGCTGGGCAACCGCACTAAACATGTTCTTCAAAGGTGTGCAGGTGGCTATTCCCTGGCTAGGGGCGCTGGCATAGGCTCAAAGCAGTCGCATCCATCCGCTTCGCAGCTGATGATCCCTATGAAAGAGGTTGCACACCGTGGTTCAAACCTTGCAGAACTTCATCAACGGTGAGTTCGTCACGCCCGCCGGCACCGGCCTGCTGGACATCGTCAATCCCACCAACGGCGAGGTTGTGGCCCAGTCGCCCGTCTCCGTCCAGGCTGACGTTGACGCGGCCATGACCGCGGCCAAGGATGCGTTCAAGACCTGGAAGCACGCCACCCCCGGCCAGCGCCAGCTGATGCTGCTCAAGCTCGCCGACGCCGTCGAGGCCAACAGCGATGAGCTCGTCGAAGCCCAGCACCGCAACACAGGCCAGGTCCGCAGCCTGATCGCCTCCGAGGAAGTTGCCGCCGGCGCCGACCAGCTCCGCTTCTTCGCCGGCGCTGCCCGCATCCTTGAGGGCAAGTCCGCCGGAGAATACTTCGAAGGCCACACCTCCTACGTGCGCCGCGAACCCATCGGCGTCGTCGCCCAGGTGGCTCCGTGGAACTACCCCTTCCTGATGGCCATCTGGAAGATCGGCCCCGCCCTCGCCGCCGGCAACACCGTGGTCCTCAAGCCCTCCGACACCACGCCGGAATCCACCCTGGTGCTGGCCCGCCTGGCAGGCGAAATCCTGCCCGCCGGCGTCCTGAACGTTGTCCTGGGAACCGGTGAAACCGGCGCCATGATGGTGGAGCACAAGATCCCCGGCCTGGTCTCCATCACCGGCTCGGTCCGGGCAGGCATCGCCGTGGCCTCCGGAGCCGCGAAGGGCCTCAAGCGCGCCCACCTGGAACTCGGCGGCAAGGCCCCGGCCATCGTGTTCAAGGACGCCGACATCAAGAAGAGCGCCGCGGCCATCGCCGAGTTCGCCTTCTTCAACGCCGGCCAGGACTGCACCGCCATCACCCGCGTGCTGGTCGAGGACTCGGTGCACGACGACGTTGTGGCGGCCATGGTGGAGCACACCCGGACCCTGCACACCGGCTCGCAGAACGACGAAGACAACTACTTCGGCCCGCTGAACAACGTAAACCACTTCAACGCCGTGACTTCGGTGGTGGAGCACCTTCCGGAGAACTGCAAGATCGTCACCGGCGGCCACCGCGCAGGCGACAAGGGCTTCTTCTTCGAGCCCACCATCGTCACCGGCGCCAAGCAGACAGACGACATCGTGCAGAAGGAAACCTTCGGCCCGGTCATCACGGTGCAGAAGTTCAGCACCGAGGCGGAGGCACTCGAGCTGGCGAACGACGTCGAATACGCCCTGGCCTCCAGCGTCTGGACGTCCGACCACGGCACCGCCATGCGGATGAGCCGCGACCTGGACTTCGGCGCCGTGTGGATCAACACCCATATCCTCCTCACCGCCGAAATGCCCCACGGCGGCTTCAAGCAGTCCGGCTACGGCAAGGACCTCTCCATGTACGGCGTCGAGGACTACACGCGTATCAAGCACGTGATGTCCGCACTCGACGCCTAGCAACTCTCCCGGTGGTCGAGCTCGTCGAGACCCCACCATCCCAGCTTTCAAGAAAGGCCCTCCCATGACCACCACCGCAAGTGAACTCACCTTCCGCCTGGAGCAGAAGCGCCGTGTCCAGGCCGACTTCCCGGGCCCCAAGTCCGTGGCCCTGACCGAACGCCGCAAGGCTGTTGTTGCTGCCGGCGTCGCCTCCAGCGTCCCCGTCTACGTGGCGGACGCCGACGGCGGGATCATCCACGACGTCGACGGTAACTCCTTCATCGACCTCGGCTCGGGCATCGCGGTGACCAGCGTCGGTGCGTCCGATCCCGCCGTCGTCGGTGCCGTGAAGGAAGCTGTGGAGCACTTCACCCACACCTGTTTTATGGTCACCCCGTACGAAAGCTACGTGGCCCTCGCCGAGCAGCTGAACCGTTTGACCCCGGGCGACCACGAAAAGCGCACGGTGCTGTTCAACTCCGGCGCCGAGGCAGTGGAGAACGCCGTCAAGGTGGCCCGCCTCGCAACCGGCCGGGACGCCGTCGTCGCCTTTGACCACGCCTACCACGGCCGCACCAACCTGACCATGGCGCTGACCGCCAAGGCCATGCCGTACAAGACCAACTTCGGTCCGTTCGCGCCCGAGGTGTACCGCATGCCCATGAGCTACCCGTACCGCGAGGAGAACCCCTCGATCACCGGTGCCGAGGCCGCCAAGCGCGCCATCACCATGATCGAGAAGCAGATCGGCGGCGACCAGGTGGCCGCGATCATCATCGAACCCATCCAGGGCGAGGGCGGCTTCATCGTCCCGGCCGAAGGCTTCCTGCCGGCTCTCGCCGACTGGGCCAAGGAAAAGGGCATCGTTTTCATCGCCGACGAGGTCCAGTCCGGCTTCTGCCGCAC
The DNA here is from genome assembly GCF_040812005.1 of Arthrobacter sp. HS15c. NCBI lineage: Bacteria > Bacillati > Actinomycetota > Actinomycetes > Micrococcales > Micrococcaceae > Arthrobacter > Arthrobacter sp. HS15c. The sequence goes on along the minus strand of NZ_JBFOHM010000008.1, from coordinate 26,575 downwards.
CGGCGAATGGTTCGCGGTGAACCACGAAGGTGTTGTCCCGGACATCCTGACCATGGCCAAGGGAATCGCCGGCGGCATGCCGCTGTCCGCGATCACCGGCCGCGCGGACCTGCTCGACGCCGTCCACCCGGGCGGCCTCGGCGGCACCTACGGCGGCAACCCGGTTGCGTGCGCTGCCGCGCTGGCCGCGATCGGCTCCATGGAGGAGTACAACCTCGCCGGACGCGCCCGCCACATCGAGGCGCTCGCCACGGGACGCCTGCAGGAGCTCCAGGCCGAGCTGGCCTCCGCGGACAAAGCCGTGATCGGCGACATCCGCGGCCGCGGCGCCATGCTGGCCATCGAACTGGTCCAGGCCGGTTCCAAGGAACCCAACCCGGAACTGACAAAGGCCGTGGCCGCCGCCTGCCTCAAGGAGGGTGTCATCATCCTCACCTGCGGCACTTACGGCAACGTCATCCGCCTGCTCCCGCCGCTGGTCATCACCGACGAGCTGCTGAACGACGGCCTGGACGTCCTGGCCGCCGCCATCAAGGCCAACGCCTAGGACGCAGCCCCACCCCACAGCGCGAACTGGCAGCTAATGACCTCAAATCCCCGATTTGACGTCATTAGCTGCCAGTTCGCGCTTGGTTTTTAAGGCGCTCGTCTAGGAGGTGCGGGCCAGCTTCCTCGCCACGGAGTTCTTGCGGGTGGTGCGGAGCATGTCCACCGTGAGGACCAGCAGCGCCAGCCACACCACGCCGAACCCGATCCACCGGTCCAGGGTCATGGCCTCCCGGAACACCACCAGCGCCACGATGAACTGGAGCACAGGCGCGAAATACTGGAGCAGCCCGATCGTGGTCATCGGCAGCCGCCGGGCCGAGGCCCCGAAGAACAGCAGCGGCACCGCGGTGATGACGCCGGAGGCCACCAGGAGCCAGAAGTGCCCCGGACCCTCGCTGGCCAGGGTGGCCACGCCACTCACTCCCAGCCACACCATGGTGGCGGCAGCCAGCGGCGCCAGGACCATCGTCTCCACGCTGAGGCTGGTCACGGCGTCGACCTTCGGCCCCACGCGCTTCTTCACGAACCCGTACAGGCCAAAGCTCACCGCCAAAGTCAGGGCGATCCACGGGAGTTTGCCGTAGGACGCCGTCAGCACTCCAACGGCAATAAAACCGATTCCCACGGCGGCCCACTGGAGCGGACGCAGTTTCTCCTTCAGCACAAACACGCCGAGCAGGACAGACACTAGCGGGTTGATGAAGTAGCCGAGCGACGCTTCGACGGCCTGCCCCGTGGTCACCCCGTAGGTGTAGGTCAGCCAGTTGATGGCGATGAGGACGGCGGCGATCGCCAGGGTGGCGAAAACCGAACGGTCGCGGAACGCGCCCGCGATGGCCCGCCACGAACGGGTAACCGTGATGAGCAGCGTGCAGAAGATCAGCGACCAGACCACCCGGTTGGCCACGATTTCCACCGCGCCGGCCGGCTGCAGCGCAAAGAAGTACAGCGGGAGCAGCCCCCACAGGCCGTACGCGCCGATGCCGAAGGCGATTCCCGCCGTCGTCTCCTTGTCCACTGCCTTGAGCCCGGGAGCCGGCACCCCCGGCCGGGGCGAGGCTTGCCGGCCTGACGTCGTGGGGGCGCTGGGGGAGGAGACGGATCCGTCGGGAGTAGGCACCTAACCAGTAACACCAATTGACGGAGAGGTATTCCAGCAACTAGTCAGTATGCTTGCTTTTATGACAAGGATGAACCTGGCGGAGGACGCAGCGTGAGGCTCCGCCGCAGCAACGCCTCCGGCCGCGGCTACCGCCGGGTGGCCGCCGGGACAGGCTTCAGCTACCGGGATCTGGACGGTTCCACACTGCCGCCGGGACCCGTCCGGGACAGGCTGGAAAGCATCGGCATCCCGCCGGCCTGGACAGACGTGTGGATCGCGCCCTTCGACAACGGGCACATCCAGGCCACGGGCCTCGACGCCGTGGGCCGGCGGCAGTACATCTACCACCCCGAGTGGCGGGAGCGGAAGGACCGGGTCAAGTTCGACCGTGCCCTGCAGTTGGCGGAGTCGCTGCCCACCGCCCGGCGCCTGGTCACCCTGGACCTGCGCAGCGACGGCCACAGTCGCGAACGCGTCCTGGCGGCGGCCTTCAGGATGCTGGACAGCGGATCCCTCCGGGTGGGCTCCGAGCGGTACACCAACGAAAACGGCAGCCACGGCCTGGCCACGCTCCTGTGCGCCCATGTCCACGTGCGGAAGGAATGCCTGGAGCTGAAGTTCCCGGCCAAGAGCGGCAAGGACTGGGAATCGGAAATCCACGACGCCGACCTCGCCGCCCTGGTGCGCACGCTCAAGCGGCGCGGCGGCAACGCCCGGCTGCTGGCGTTCAAGAATGGCCGCAGCTGGCACCCAGTCACCAGCGCCGACATCAACGCCTACGTCAAGGAGCGCACGGGCTCGGACTTTACCGCGAAGGATTTCCGCACCCTGCGTGGCACCGTGGCCGCCGCAGTCAGCCTCGCACGGAGCGGCCCGCAGAAAACCGTTGGTGCCCGGAAGCAGGCCATCAGCGCAGCAATGCAGGACGCGGCCGCCGTGCTGGGGAACACGCCGTCGATCGCGCGCAAGAGCTACGTGGATCCGCGGCTGCTGGACCACTTCGCCGCCGGTGAAACGATCGATCCCAGGCGGGTGGACTCGGCCGAGTCTGAGCTGCGGGCGCTGCTGTACCGCGAAGGGGACGTTGTTCCGCTGCGGAAAAGCGGCTGAGTCCTGCGTCACGCGTTACCCCGTCCGGCCCCGCAGACATTTAGAATGGGGCATTGTGCGCTTCCTGCACTGTGCGCGCTGCTGCACTGTGCCTCCGGCGCAATATCCTGCTTCCAGAAGGGCTCCCGGTGTCCAACCCAGGCGAAACCAGCTCCAAACGTCCCCTCCGCGTCGCCATTGTGGGCGCCGGACCGGCGGGGGTCTACGCCGCGGACATCCTCACCAAATCCAACGAGGTCAAGGGCGGCGACTTTGAAGTCAGCATTGACCTGTTCGAGGCCTACCCCGCGCCGTATGGCCTGATCCGCTACGGCGTGGCTCCGGACCACCCGCGCATTAAGGGCATCGTCAACGCCCTGCACAAGGTCCTGGACCGGGGGGACATTCGCTTCCTGGGAAACGTCACGTACGGCCGGGACCTGACACTGCACGACTTCCGTGCCTTCTATGACGCCGTGATCTTCTCCACCGGCGCCATCAAGGACGCACAACTGGACATCCCGGGCATCGAACTGGACGGCTCGTACGGGGGAGCGGACTTCGTCTCCTGGTACGACGGCCACCCGGACGTTCCCCGCGAATGGCCGCTGGACGCCAAGGAAATCGCCGTGATCGGCAACGGCAACGTGGCCCTCGACGTCGCCCGGATGCTGGTCAAGCATGCCGATGAACTGCTCACCACCGAAATCCCGGACAACGTCTACCAGGGCCTGAAAAACTCCCCGGTCACCGACGTCCATGTCTTCGGCCGCCGCGGCCCAGCCCAGGTGAAGTTCACCCCGCTGGAGCTGCGCGAACTGAGCCACATGAAGGATGTGGACATCGTCCTGTACCCCGAGGACTTCGAATTCGACGAAGCCTCCGACGACGCGATCCGCAGCAACAACCAGATCAAGACCATGGTGAACACGCTCACCAACTGGCTCGTCGAGGAGCACGCCGAAGCGGAGGAGCCCTCCTCCCGCCGGCTGCACCTGCACTTCCTGCACAGCCCGGTGGAGATTTACGAGGACGCTGACAACGGCGGGGCCGGGCAGGTTGCCGGCATCAAGTTCGAGCGCATGCAGCTGGACGGCACCGGCAACGTCAAGGGCACCGGCGAATTCGTGGACTACCCGGTCCAGGCCGTTTACCGCGCCATCGGCTACCACGGCTCGGCGCTGGACGAACTTGAGTACGACGCCAAGCGCGGCGTGGTCCCCAACGAGGGCGGCCGCGTGCTGGACGCCGACGGCACCCCGGTCCCGGGCATCTACACCACCGGTTGGATCAAGCGTGGCCCCGTCGGCCTGATCGGGCACACCAAGGGCGACGCCCTGGAGACCATCGGCTACCTGCTCGAGGACCGCCTCACCCTGCCGCCGGCCCAGAACCCGGATCCGCAGGCGATCATCCACCTGCTGGAGGAGCGCGGCATCGAGTACACCACGTGGGAAGGCTGGAACAAGCTCGACGCCCACGAAGCAGCCCTCGGCGCGGCGTGGACAGGCACTGACGGGACCAACGGCGTCGTCCGCGAACGCATCAAGGTGGTTCCCCGCGAGGAAATGATCAGCATCTCCCGCGACTAGTCCGAGGCTGACCGACGGCTGGCCTCCGTCCGCCCCGCCTGCCAGCCCTAGGCGGGCGTGCGGACGCGGGGCTACACTTGTGGCCACACCAAGGCTGTCGGCAATGCGCCGCGCCTGCAGGCTGAGCGCAAGTGGGAGTTCGATGAGGAACCTGATCCACCCGGCGGCTCCCGGTAGCGATTCCGAGGGGCTGATCCAGCGCAGTGCCCTGGCGGGCCATGAACGGCTCGACGGCGTGATCCGCCTCGCGGGTCCCGGCGCCGATTTTCCCGGTGCCGGTTTCCCGGGCGCAGAGGAAATCCCCGGCCTGCGCAAGCTGATCCGCGAGTCCTGGCAGCGGTCGGCCCGGCTGAAGGCGAACCCGGACAACCCCGAAGCGCCGCTGGCACTGGACACGGACGAGCTCGAGGAATACCGCCGCCAGCACCCGCTCGCCAGCATCATGCCCGTGATCCACAAGCTCCTGGTCCAGCCCAGCCACGACAGCGGCCTGCTGGTGGCCGTGGGTGACGAAGTGGGCCGGCTGCTCTGGGTGGAAGGCGACCCGGTCCTGCAGCGGCGGGCGGAAGGAATGATGTTCGTGCCCGGTGCGGATTGGTCCGAGGCCACTGTGGGCACCAGCGCGCCCGGAACTGCCCTGGCCCTGGGCCGCGGCATCCAGATTTCCGGTGCCGAGCACTACCAGCGGTCCGTGCACCCCTGGAGCTGCACGGCGGTGCCGTTCCACGATCCGGATTCCGGCGCGCTGCTCGGCGTTGTGGACATCACGGGCAAGGCTTCCGCGGTGGCGCCCCACACGCTGTCCCTCGTCGAAGCCACGGTGGCGGCCGCGCAGGCTCAGTTGCGTGTTGAACGGCTCCAGCTGGCGGCAACCCTTGCCAGCCGGCCGGCCCGACGGCGGAGCAGCAGTTCCGCGGCCAGGGCAGGTTCGGCGCGGGCCGGGGGAGGCGGGTCCACGAAGGAAGGAAGCCTGTACCGCAACAGCCTGCAGCTGCTGGGCCGCGACCAGGCTTTGCTCAGCATCGAAGGCAAGACCGTGGCCCTGTCCGCCCGGCACAGCGAAATCCTCGCCTTGCTCAGCACCCACCCGGACGGGCTGAACGCCGAGGAGCTCAGCGTCCTGCTCTACCCGGGCGACGGCTCCACCATGACGCTCCGAGCCGAGATGGTCCGGCTCCGCAAGATCCTCGTCCAGCTCAACCCCGCCGCCGTGCCCGAATCCCGGCCGTACAAGCTCAGCATGGACCTGGTCCCCGACAGCGGCCAGGTGCTCAGCTGCCTGCAGCGCGGAGCGCACCGCATTGCGTTGGAAATCTACCGCGGCGCCGTGCTCCCGCGGTCCGAAGCGCCGGGCATCATCGACCTCCGCGACAGGGTCTCCTCGCTGATGCGCGAAGCGGTACTCACCGACGGCAGCGCCGAGACGCTGCTCAAGTACGCGGCCCTGCCCGAAGCGAGGGACGACGTCGACGTCCGGACTGCCGCGCTCAAGCTGCTGCCGCCGCGCTCGCCCAAGCGGGCCGCCGTCGTCGCCGACCTCGAGCGGCTGGAAGCCGAACTCAGCGCGTAAAGCCCCTGGCCGGTCCCCGTCCGGCGCCGCGCAACCTTTCCTGTGAGCTGGCTCACCCCGGCGCAACCTGGCTGCAACCTCCACACTCCTACGCTGAAACCAACGGCGGCCCCAGTATCAAGGCCACCTCATGCACAGCAAAGGAGCTAGCAATGACTGTTTACGCACAGCCCGGTACCGACGGTTCGAAGGTCACGTTCAAGGACCGCTACGAGAACTGGATCGGCGGCGAGTGGGTTGCCCCCGTCAAGGGACAGTACTTTGAAAACATCACGCCCGTCACCGGCAAGGTCTTCTGCGAGGTTGCACGGGGCACGGCGGAGGACATCGAGCTTGCCCTGGACGCCGCGCACAAGATCGCGCCGTCCTGGGGCAAAACGTCAGTGGCGGAACGCGCCGCCATCCTGAATAAGATCGCCGACCGGATCGACGAAAACACCGAGATGCTGGCCGTCGCCGAATCCTGGGACAACGGCAAGCCCATCCGGGAAACCCTGAACGCGGACATCCCGCTCGCCGCGGACCACTTCCGCTACTTCGCCTCGGCGGTCCGCGCCCAGGAGGGCCGGCTGTCCCAGCTCGACGACGACACCACCGCGTACCACTACCACGAGCCGCTCGGCGTCGTGGGCCAGATCATTCCGTGGAACTTCCCCATCCTGATGGCTGTCTGGAAGCTCGCCCCGGCGCTCGCCGCCGGCAACGCCGTGGTCCTCAAGCCGGCCGAGCAGACGCCGTCGTCCATCCTGGTCCTGATCGAGCTCATCGGTGACCTGCTCCCGGCCGGTGTGCTGAACATCGTCAACGGCTTCGGCGTCGAGGCGGGCAAGCCGCTCGCCTCCAGCCCACGGATCCGCAAGATCGCCTTCACCGGCGAAACCACCACCGGCCGGCTGATCAGCCAGTACGCCAGCCAGAACCTGATCCCGGTCACCCTGGAACTGGGCGGCAAGAGCCCCAACATCTTCTTCAACGATGTTGCGGAAAGCAACGACGCGTTCTACGACAAGGCCCAGGAGGGCTTCGCGCTGTTCGCCTTCAACCAGGGCGAGGTCTGCACGTGCCCGTCCCGTGCCCTGGTCCAGGAGGACATCTACGACTCGTTCATGTCCGACGCCGTGGCCCGGGTGGAGAAGATGATCCAGGGCAACCCGCTGGACACCGAAACCCAGGTGGGCGCCCAGGCCTCCAACGACCAGCTCGAAAAGATCCTCTCCTACATCGACATCGGAAAGCAGGAGGGCGCCAAGGTGCTCACCGGCGGTGCCCGGGCGGAGCTGCCCGGCGACCTTGCCGGCGGCTACTACGTCCAGCCCACCGTTTTCGAGGGCCACAACAAGATGCGGATCTTCCAGGAGGAGATCTTCGGCCCGGTGGTTTCCGTCTCGCGCTTCAGCGACTATGACGATGCGATGGAAATCGCCAACGACACCCTGTACGGCCTCGGAGCCGGCGTCTGGTCCCGCAACGGCAACGTTGCGTACCGTGCCGGGCGCGAAATCCAGGCAGGCCGTGTCTGGGTCAACAACTACCATGCCTACCCGGCTGGCGCCGCGTTCGGCGGCTACAAGTCCTCAGGCATCGGGCGTGAAAACCACTCCATGATGCTGGACCACTACCAGCAGACCAAGAACCTCCTGGTCAGCTACAACGAGAACAAGCTGGGCTTCTTCTAAGCCCGGTCTGCGTCCCACGCTTTACCACCGCTACAACAACGCAAGGATTTCGCCAATGACGACGACAATGCAAGCAGCAGTAGTAACAGAATTCGGCAAGGATCTCCAGATCCAGAACATCGCCATCCCCACCCCGGAGCCGGGGGAAGCACTGGTCAAAGTGCTCACCACCGGCGTCTGCCACACCGACCTCCACGCAGCGGAGGGTGACTGGCCCGTCAAGCCGTCGCCGCCGTTTGTCCCCGGCCACGAAGGCGTGGGCGAAGTGGTGGCCCTCGGCGAGGGCGTCACTGACCTCGCCGTCGGCGACCTCGTGGGCAACGCGTGGCTCTGGTCCGCCTGCGGCGACTGCCAGTACTGCCGCACCGGGTGGGAAACACTGTGCGAGGTGCAGAAGAACGCCGGATACAGCGTGGACGGATCCTTCGGCGAGTACATGCTGGTGGACACCCGCTTTGCCGCCAGGATCCCGGCAGGCTCGGACCCCGTGGAGGTGGCACCTGTGCTGTGCGCCGGCGTCACGGTCTACAAGGGCCTGAAAATGACAGAGGCCAAGCCGGGGCAGTGGGTCACCATCTCGGGCATCGGCGGCCTGGGGCACATCGCCGTCCAGTACGCGGTGGCCATGGGCCTGCGGGTTGCAGCCGTGGACATCGCGGACGACAAGCTCGCCCTGGCGAAGGCCCACGGCGCCGAGCTGACCGTCAACGCCCTGCACGAAGATCCAGTAGAAGTCATCCAGCGTGAAACCGGAGGTTGCCATGGAGTCCTGGTCACCGCAGTGCACCCGTCAGCTTTTGGACAGGCGATCGGCATGGCCCGCCGCGGCGGGACGATTGTGTTCAATGGGCTGCCGCCGGGCGACTTTCCGGCGCCCATCTTCGAGATTGTGCTCAAGGGCTTGACCGTCCGCGGTTCGATCGTGGGCACCCGGCAGGACCTGGAGGAGGCGCTGGATTTCTACGCCCAGGGCAAGATCCACCCCACCGTTTCGGTGCGGGAGCTCGGGGAAGTCAACGCCGTCCTTGACGAAATGAAGCACGCCAAGATCGACGGCCGTGTGGTCCTGAGGTTCTGATGCCCCAGGACAGGCTCGAGGCCGCAGTGACGCTGCCCGGGGAGGACTTCTCCCGGGTGGCGCTCACCGCCGAGGCCGTGGAACTGCTGCGGACACTGTGGCGCCAGCACGGGCCGCTGATGTTCCACCAGTCCGGCGGCTGCTGCGACGGATCCTCGCCGATGTGCTATCCCGCCGGGGAGTTCATCACCGGCGATTCGGATGTCCTGCTGGGCCTGTTCGACCTCTCCGGTGCCGGGACGGGCGGAGGCGTCACGTCCGACCCTCCCGGCGGCCCCGGACACGGTCATCCGCTGGAGTTCTGGATGTCCCGTGAACAGTTCAGCTACTGGAGCCATACGCACCTGACGGTGGACGTTGTTCCCGGCCGGGGCAGCGGGTTCTCGGTGGAGTCGCCGGAGGGGAAGCGCTTCCTTATCCGGTCCACCCTGATGGATTGGCCTGTTTAGGCGGTTCGGTGTTTTACCCTCGAGGCCCTCCAAATAGGAGGGCCTCGAGGTGTTTTCCACAATTAACTTCGGCATTAGGGCTGTCTCACGATGCGGGACAACTGGAACAGTCCAGTGGCTGGACAGTAAAGTTGATAAGTCTGTTTCCATCCCCTATCAGGATTGTGGATCTCTTATGAACCTCCTCCGGACCAAATCAATCGAGCAGTCAATGGCCGACGCCGATGAACCCGGACGCACGCTCAAACGGTCCCTAAGCACCTGGGACCTGATGATCATGGGTGTCGCGGTCGCTGTCGGGGCCGGCATCTTCTCCGTCGGAGCCAAGGCCGCCGCCAACTTTGCCGGACCCGCCGTGACTCTCTCCTTCGCCATCGCCGCCGTCACCTGCGCGCTGGCCATCATGTGCTACGCCGAGTTTGCCACCGCCATCCCCGTCGCCGGGTCAGCCTACGTCTTCACGTACGCCACGATGGGTGAACTGCTGGCCTGGATCATCGGCTGGAACCTGATCCTGGAACTCTTCACCGCCGCGGCCGTGATCGCCAAGTACTGGGGCATCTACCTCAGCAAGGTGTTCGCCCTGATGGGGGCAGACGTTCCGGCTGCCGTGTCCCTCGGCGGGGTGGACCTCTACTGGGGAGCCTTCCTGATCGTGGCGGTCTTCACGGTGCTGCTCGTCCTAGGAACCAAGCTCTCTGCCCGCGTCGGCAACATCTTCACGCTGATCAAGATCGCCGTGGTCCTGTTTGTGATCGTGGTGGGCTTCACCTACGTCAAGTTCGAGAACTACAGCCCCTTCGTGCCCGCAGCCGAGCCAACCGGCGCCAGCGGCGCTGCCGACGTGCTCAAGCAGTCCTTCTTCGGCTTCCTCACCGGCGCTGCCCCCGCCCAGTACGGCACGCTGGGCATCTTCGCCGGCGCGGCCCTCGTGTTCTTCGCCTTCATTGGATTCGACGTGGTGGCCACGTCCGCCGAGGAAGTGAAGAACCCGCAGAAGACCCTGCCGCGCGGCATCTTCGGCGGCCTCGCCGTCGTCACGCTCCTCTACATCCTGGTGTCCCTCGCGCTGACGGGCATGGTGTCCTACACCGACCTGGCTGAAGCCAAGAACCCCACCCTGACCACTGCCTTCGAAGCGGTGGGCGACACCACGGCGGCGAAGGTCATCGCCTTCGGCTCCCTGATCGGCCTGACCACCGTGATCATGGTGCTCCTGATGGGCCTGTCCCGCGTGGTGCTGGCCATGAGCCGCGACGGCCTGCTGCCGCGTGCCCTGTCCAAAACCAGTGAAAAGCGTTCGACGCCGGCACGCCTCCAGGTGATCTGCGGTGCCGCCGTGGCACTCGTCGCAGGCCTCACCAACGTGGACCTGCTGGAGGAAATGATCAACATCGGCACGCTGTCGGCGTTTGTGATGGTGAGCCTGGGCATCCTGGTGCTGCGCAAGAAGCGTCCCGACCTCAAGCCCTCCTTCCGTGTGCCGTTCGGCAAGGTCCTGCCGGTGGTATCCGCCGTGCTGTGCCTCTACCTGATGACCAACCTGGCCGTGGAGACGTGGATCTTCTTCGCCATCTGGCTGGTCATCGGACTCGCCATTTACTTCGCCTACGGCCAGCGCCACTCCCGCCTCAACGAGCGCTTCACCGAGGCCAAGGAAGCTGTCAACGGCCCCTCGGACGCAACCGCTCCGAATTCCTCCGACGACGAGGACGAGTTCAGCCGCGCCTGAGGCATCCGGAACCTGGTGCCTGATACCCGCATCGGATGAGACCGCCCGCTGACCCGCTCGGCGAGCGGTTTCGTGTTTTCAGGGCATGGCGGGCCGGGCGGCTTTGGAGTTCAATGATCAGACGGCTCCCTGGCCGTCCCAAGGGGCTGTTGACCATGTTTCCAGCCCCAGGGAGGCCAGTGTGGACCTGTCGATCGAGGAAATAGCCCGCGCCATTTCGAGCCACCGGTTTGACGAAGCAATGCCATGCCTTAGCGAAGACGTTGTCTGGGAGCTGGTGGGGGAGGACGTTCTGGTCGGCAAGCAGGCGGTTGTGGATGCCTGCGCCTCGGTGGCTGCGGAACTCCGGGGTACTGAGACCAGCTTCGACCAGTTCAAGGTGATTGCCGGTCCCGCCAGCGTGGTGATTGACAGCGTAGCCGGGTACCGTGCCGCGGAGGGCAGCCTCAGCAGGGTGGCGTCCTGCGACATCTACGACTTCATTGGCGGACAGGTCACGCACATCCGTTCGTACAATATCGAGCTGACTCCGCAGTAAGCCCCGCGGCTGGACCACGCTCCGCCAGTACTTAGGATGGATTCATGGCCCGCCCCGCAAAACCTGAACGCAAGGCAGAGCTGCTCTCCGCGATCCTGGACTATCTGATGGACAAGACGCTGGCGGAACTGACGTTCCGCAGCCTGGCGGATGGCCTGGGCATCAGCGCGTACGTGCTGGTGTACCACTTCGGCAGCCGCGAGCAGCTGGTCAACGAGATCATCGGGTCCATCGAGTCACGGCTGGACAGCATGCGCGGCGCCGACGTGCACGACATCGACCGGGAAGCGTGGAAGACGTACCTGCTGGAGTCCTGGCAGTGGACCATGGCCCAGCGGAACCGGCATCTGGCCCGCCTCGAGTTCGAAGCCACGGCCCAGGACATCGTGGCAGCTGAGCCGCGCGGCACCTCCCAGGAACACTTCCGCATGCTCCACCACAAAACCCGCGACTGGCTGATGGTGCAGGGCATCCCGGAGGAATTCGCGGACACCGATGCCCGGCTCTTCACCTCCACCTTTTACGGCCTGCAGTTCGACTTTGTAGTGATGAACCAGCAGGAAGCCGCTACGAAGGCCTTTGAGCTGATGCTCACCGTCTTCTTCAACAACCTGGAAACCCGGCTCGCAGCGGCGGCGCAGGAGTCCTCGGCCTAACCCATCGGCAAAGCCGGACCGGCTTCCGCAACCACCCCTCAGGGTGAGGCGTGCCGGCCCACCCACTCCACCAGCGGCCGCAGCTGGTCCCACATTTCGGAGATCTTCCGGGCCGCTTCCGGGCTGTGCACCCAGTCCGGCTCGCCCAGCTCAACACGCGCGGACAACGACTTGTGCTTCAGCAGCTCCGCCCGCGGGTGGTCCTTGTCGAACCCGCGGGGCACGGTCTTCAGCTTTTCGCCCTCCACCGCAAAGCCGGCGGCCGCTACGGAATCAACGATCTGCCTGAGGGCTTCGCCGGTGCTTGAGGCATCAACGGAGTTCCGGAACCGGACCAGCTGGGCCGGCGTGCTGGTGTGGCAGCCGCCGCCTACCAACAACCCGTCGGCACTCACCTGCACGTAGTAGCCGACGCCTTCCTGGGTGGCCGCGAAGCCGCCCTGGGCCGTCTTGTACGGAGATTTGTCCTGGGAAAACCTAATGTCCCGGTTGGGGCGGAAGACCTTCCCCGGCCCGAACCGCGGTTCGAGCTCGGCCAGCAGCGCCGTGACCGGGTCCCTGACCAGGGTGTTGTAGCTGTCCTTGTGCTCCAGCCACCACTCCCGGTTGTTGTTGTCCTCAAGCTCGGCATAGAACTCGAATGCCCCAGCGGGGATGCCTTGGAATGTACTCATGCAGTGATCCTAGGGACCGCAGCCGGCTCCAGCCAGAGCCGGCATCCCGTATGTGGAAAGCGCCGGGAAACTGCAGGCTACAGGGACAAGGGGCCCAAACGCAGAACACCCCGCCGCGGAGTATCCGCAGCGGGGTGTTCCCGGGTGGCACAAGCCACCGAGTGATGCAAGGGCCAATTAGCCGATCTTGTTGGCGGCCTCGGCGTCGGAGTCGGCCGCGGAAGCCGCACCAAGGTTGGCGCGCAGCTTGGCGCCGAGCTCGGCGTCGACGTTGGTCCAGTACTGGATGGCGCGTTCCTTGATGCCCGGGCTCTTCACGCCGCCCACGGCACCGGTGATGGTGTCCAGGAAGCGGGCCTTGGCGGCATCGTCGTAGACCTCGCGGTACAGCGTGCCGGCCTGGCCGAAGTCGCTGTCCTCGGCGTGCAGGGTGTGCGCGGAGAGCGTCAGCTCGCCGTCATTCTCCCAGCCGCCGGCCGGGTTCTGCGGCTCAACTGCAGCGGGACCGCCCACGGAGTTGGGGGCGTAGACCGGGACGGTGGGGGCGTTGAACAGGTAACGTCCGGAGCCGTCCTGGCTGTAGTTGTTGACCTGGTTCTTGGGCTGGTTCACCGGGATCTGCGCGTGGTTGGTGCCCACGCGGTAGCGGTGTGCGTCGGCGTAGGAGAAGATGCGGGCCTGCAGCATCTTGTCCGGGGAGGCGGCGATGCCCGGCACGAAGTTCGACGGCGCGAAGGTGGCCTGCTCGATCTGCGCGAAGTAGTTCTCCGGGTTCTTGTTCAGCTCCATGGTGCCCACCTTGATCAGCGGGTAGTCGGAGTGCGGCCAGACCTTGGTGAGGTCGAACGGGTTGAACCGGTAGGTCTTGGCGTCCTCGTACGGCATGACCTGGACGTGCAGGTCCCAGGACGGGAAGTTGCCGGCGGCGATGTTTTCGGACAGGTCGCGGATGTAGAAGTCCGCGTCCGAACCGGCCAGTTCAGCAGCCTCGTCGCCGGTGATGGAGTTGACGCCCTGGTTGGACTTGAAGTGGTACTTGACCCAGAAGCGCTCGCCCTCGGCGTTGATCCACTGGTAGGTGTGCGAGCCGTAGCCCTGCATTTCACGCCAGGAAGCCGGCAGGCCGCGGTCGCCCATGAGCCAGGTGACCTGGTGTGCGGACTCGGGGGACAGGGTCCAGAAGTCCCACTGCATGTCGGCGTCGCGCAGGTGGGTGCCCGGCAGGCGCTTCTGGGAGTGGATGAAGTCCGGGAACTTGATGCCGTCGCGGATGAAGAAGACCGGGGTGTTGTTGCCCACGAGGTCGTAGTTGCCCTCGGAGGTGTAGAACTTCACGGCGAAACCGCGGGGGTCGCGCCAGGTGTCCGGGGAGCCGTTCTCGCCTGCGACGGAGGAGAAGCGGATCAGCATCTCGGTCTCGGCACCGGGCTGCAGGAACGCGGCCTTGGTGTACTTGGAGATGTCCTCGGTGGCCTTGAACGTACCGAATGCGCCGCCGCCCTTGGCGTGCACTACGCGCTCCGGCACCCGCTCGCGGTTGAACTGGGCGAGCTTTTCCACCAGGTAGTGGTCGGTCAGGATGATGGCACCGTCGGCACCAACTGACTTCGAGTGCGCGTCGGACGTGACGGGCGCACCTGACTGGGTGGTTGAAATGGCAGTCATTTTTCTCCTATTTCTCTGTTACTTGGGACGTTCGAGGGGAAAGTTGTTGGGACTGCTGGCAGTCCTGGCAGATGCCCTGGTACATCACATCGGCGATCTGGATGGTCATGGGCTTGGCGTTCTCATCCCAGTGCGGGGTGAGGCAGGGCGCATGCCCGACGGCGCACTCCACGTCCTCGACGCGGCCGCAGCTGATGCAGATCGCGTGGTGGTGGTTGTCGCCCACCCGGGTCTCGTACAGCGCGGGGGAGTGCGGCGGTTCGAAGCGGCGCAGCATGTGAAGGTCGGTCAGGTCGCCCAGGACCACGTAGACGGACTGGGCCGTGAGCTCCGGGAGTTCCGTGCGCGCGGCGGCCAGGATGCTCTCCGCCGGAGAGTGGGGGTGGTGCTCGACGGCGGCCAGCACCGCCAGCCGCTGTTTGGTCACCCGGCGGCCGTGGGCGCGCAGGGCAGCAGCCCATGCTTCGTGGCCGCCAAAGTGTTCCGTCATGCCTCTATTGAAACACTTATTATGAGTTCATCACAATAAGGCTTGGCTAACTTCCGGCAGATCCAGGAATTCCTGCATGGGATTGACCGATTCCCCTGCAGAGCGGCCCATGGCGTGGACCTCCACCGGCCCGCTGCCCGGCTCCGGCACCACGCAGCTCAGCCCGGTCACGCTGCGGCGTTCCGTCAGGCCCTGCAGGGAGGCGGCCAGCGCCAGCAGGTGCCCGGCCGTCAGGCCCGGTTCGCCCGACGCCGGCGCAAGCACAGTGTGGTGGGCGCCGGCCTTGAACCGGGGCTGGGACGCAACGAGTTCCGGTGCGGCATCGCCCACCAATGCCGGCTCACTTGAGCGCTCCAAAGCCGAACGGCGCAGGGCGGCGCGGAGGCCGCCGTCGTACTCCACGAGCTGGTCCTCAGGAGCGGGCACCCGGCGCTGCGCGGGAAGGCGGAGCTGTTCGCCCGGGGTGACGGGTTCACCGTCCCAGCGCCCGAACACGTGGAAGGTTGGGGTGGAGGACTCGACTTCAGGCTCTCCGATGGCCGCCCCGATGGGATGCCACTGATGGGCAAAAACCACGGTGCAGCGTTTGGCGCCGAGCACGTCGGCGAGGGCCTGCCGCGCCGCATTGTGGCACAGGAGCCAGTCGGCGGCGGAGCGGAGATCGAAGGCGACAGCGGGATTCGTGAGCCGAATGAGGAGATGGCCGGCGTTCAGGGCAGTCCGTGGCCGGGCCACCTCCCAAAACGCCGATGCAAAAAGCAGCCGCCTGGACAGATTCATAAGCCAATTCCTTCCCCCGCCTGAGGATACCAAGCGTGTGACACAACAGGACATGGCTGCCCCGCTAGGGTTGCAGGGTGGGGAAACTGCTGGCCGATATCACACCGCTCAGGGAGAGCCCTGCTTTCCGCCGCCTCTGGCTGGGCTCCGCGGTATCCGCCGTCGGCAGCCAGCTCACCCTGGTGGCCGTGAGCCTGGAGGTGTACCGGCTCACCCAGGACAGCTTCTATGTGGGCCTGCTGGGCGTGTTTGCGCTGGTGCCGCTGGTGTTCGGCGGCCTGCTGGGCGGTTCCATCGCCGATTCCCACGACCGCCGGCGGGTGGCGCTCCTGGCCACCGCGGTCCTGTGGCTGACCACGGGCCTGATCGCGCTGCAGTCGTGGCTGCAGCTGGGCAACGTCTGGATCCTGTACCTGCTGGTCGCGCTGCAAAGCGCGGCGCAGGCCATCAACCAGCCGGCCCGCAGCGCCATCATCCCCGTACTGATCCGCAAAGAACTGCTGCCGGCCGCCAACGCGCTCAGCATGGTGTCCTTCGGCCTGGCCATGACGGTGGGGCCCCTGCTGGCAGGCGTGCTCGTGGCGTGGGTGGGCTTCGCTTGGACCTACACGATCGACTTCATCAGCTTCGCGTTTGTGCTTTGGGCCGTCTTCCGGCTGCCGTCCATGCCGCCGGCGGGGAGCGCCGGGCGCGCCGGAATCCGGTCCGTTGTTGAAGGCTTCCGGTTCCTGGGCACGCGGCCCAACCTGCGGATGACATTCATCATCGACCTCGTGGCCATGATCCTCGCCCAGCCGCGCGCGCTCATGCCCGCCATCGGTGCCGTGACGATCGGCGGCGGCGAGTCCACCGTGGGCATCCTGCTGGCCTCCACCGCGGTGGGCGCGTTCCTGGCCGGGCTGTTTTCCGGGCCGCTCGGCCACGTCCGCTGGCAGGGGAGTGCCGTGGTGTGGTCGGTGATGGGCTGGGGCGCCTCGATTGCGGGCTTCGGCGTGGTGGTGCTCCTGGCCGGCCGGACGGGCGACGGCGGCGCCACGCTTTGGCTGCTGCCGGCGGCTTTGTGCTGTGCACTGGCGGGAATCGCGGACTCCATCAGCAGCGTCTTCCGCAACACCATCCTGCAGGCCGCGACGCCGGACCACCTGCGGGGACGTCTCCAGGGCGTCTTCATCGTGGTGGTCGCCGGGGGACCGCGCGTGGGTGACCTGCTGGCAGGCGGCGGGACTAAGATTTTGACTGAGGGCTGGGTCCTGCTGCTCGGCGGGGTGTTGTGCATTGCCGTGGCATGGTTGGCCGCACAGCTGCAGCCGGGTTTTCGGAAGTACGATGCCCGCAACCCGGTCCGCTAGGACCTGCCGGGCAGAGGTGGAGGAGTGGACGTGCACAAGCATTACAACGGCCTGAAAACTGCGGCGCTCTTCGGCGTCCTCTGGGCTGTCCTGCTGGGCCTGGGCGGCCTGATCGGCCTCAATACCCGCAGTTCGGCGCCCATCTGGATCATGGCACTTATTGGCGTGGCCACCACGGCCTACGGCTACTGGAACAGCGACAAGATCGCCATCCGCTCCATGCAGGCCTACCCGGTCACCGAGGCCCAGGCGCCGCAGCTCTACCAGATCGTCCGCGAGCTCTCTGTCCGCGCCAACCAGCCGATGCCGCGCATCTACGTCTCGCCCACGATGAACCCGAACGCCTTCGCCACGGGGCGGAATCCACGGAACGCCGCCGTCTGTGTCACCGAAGGCATCGTCCAGCTTCTGGACGCCAGGGAGCTCCGCGCCGTCCTGGGGCACGAGCTGATGCACGTGTACAACCGCGACATCCTGACCTCCTCGGTGGCGGCCGCCGTCGCCGGCGTCATCACCTCGGTGGGCCAGATGCTGCTGTTCTTCGGCGGCGACCGTCGCAACTCCAACCCGCTGGCCATGCTGGCCATGGCATTGCTGGCGCCCTTCGCGGCGTCCCTGATCCAGCTGGCCATCTCCCGGACCAGGGAGTACGACGCCGACGAGGACGGTGCGCGGCTGACCGGCGATCCGCTGGCGCTCGCCTCAGCCCTGGGCAGGATCGAGCAGGGCGTCCGGATCGCGCCGCTCCCGCAGGACCAGAAGCTGGTGAACACCTCGCACCTGATGATCGCCAACCCGTTCCGCGGCGGGGCGATGATCAAGCTGTTTGCCACGCACCCGCCCATGAAGGAGCGGATTGCCCGGCTGGAGCGGATGGCCGGCCGGCCCTGACCTGACGCAAAGGGGCTGCGACACAGAAACGGGCTGGGGACACCCGATTTCCAGTGTCCCCAGCCCGGTTCTGCGTCCTGACGCCGAACCAGTGTCCTAGCTGCGGAAGTTCACGAACTGCAGGTCGGCCTCGTCAAAGTCCTTCAGGAGCGCCATGACGGCCTGCAGGTCATCTCGGGACTTGGACGAAACGCGGAGCTCGTCGCCCTGGATCTGGGATTTGACGCCCTTGGGCCCCTCATCGCGGATCAACTTGTTGATCTTCTTGGCCAGATCCTGCTCGATGCCTTCCTTGATGGAAGCCTCAAGGCGGAATTCCTTGCCGGATGGGTACGGCTCGCCGGTGTCCAGGGACTTCAGCGAGATGCCGCGGCGGATCAGCTTGGACTGGAGCACGTCCAGGACGGCCAGGACGCGTTCCTCCGAGTTCGCCTTCATCAGGATCTTCTCGCCGCTGAAATCGACCTCGGCGCCGACGCCCTTGAAGTCGTAGCGCTGGACCAGTTCCTTCTGTGCCTGGTTCAGCGCGTTGGCCACTTCCTGCTTGTCGACTTTGCTTACGACGTCGAACGTTGACTCGCCTGCCATGACTCTCCTTGTGCTGGGGGTGCCCCGCGGGGCCTGATCTCTGCGTTCCAGCCTAATACGGATGGCCCTGTTGGTTGTTGCTGTCTTCACAGTTTCCTCACAGCGGACACCGGGCGGGAACGAAGGCCGGCGCCGGAGAGTTGGAGTTGTTGGGAAAGAGCGCGAAGGGAAAGACCATGCACCGCAATGCCATCCGTTACGTCAACCGAACCACCGCTGCTGCCGCAGGCGCCGTTGCCACTGCAGCCACATCCGTCGCCGCCGCCGCGGTTGCAGCCTCCATCATCTTCAGTCCTGTCGCGGATGCCTCCTCCCGGATGGACGGCGTGAGCGAGGACCTGCTGCGGGCCGTCCAGTTGAACCAGATCACCGAGGAACAGGCCGTGAAGTTCGAGGCCCGGCTCGCCGGACGCATTCTCGGCGAGGCCTGATTCCGGCCGGTTTTCCCCGTCATTTCAGGGGTTTTCCGCTCTTTTCCGGACGCCGTGGGGCTCGATTCGATTCTTCGGCAGAAGTTCTGTAAAGTTGTCTTGCCCGCGGTTACTGGAAGCGGAACGGCCCGGAAACGGACGTTCTGAACACTGCAGCCGGGGGTGATCTTCTTTTGAAGTTCGGCAGATTACCCGAGCGGCCAAAGGGGGCTGACTGTAAATCAGCTGGCAACGCCTACGGGGGTTCGAATCCCTCATCTGCCACCCAAGGAAAAGCCTCCGGAACCACCAGGTTCCGGAGGCTTTTTCGTGTCTCCGGATACTCCCCTTCGAATGGTCTATTCCCCTCGGCATTACACGGGGAATTGACCATTTGAAGGGGAAAAGATGCCACCGAAGTCCGGTCCAAAACCGTCGTCGACAGCAACGCCCGGCCCGGCGTAGGCTGACACCATCGGCGCACGTGCCCCGGTGCCCTGTGTCGATACATCAATCGATGAAGGAGGACCAATGAGTGCTGTACGTGAATTCATGACTACGGATGCACGGTGTATCAAGGAAGAACAGTCCCTCGCTGATGCCGCACGGATGATGCAGGATCTGGACTGCGGATCGTTGCCCATCTGCGGAGACGACGGCAAGTTGAAGGGCATGATCACCGACCGTGACATCGTGCTCAAGTGCGTCGCCGCCGGCCGCGACCCACGCGAAATGATGGCCCGTGAGCTCGCCAGCGGACGGCCCCACTGGGTCGACGCCGACGCAAACGTTGACGCCGCCATCGAACTGATGGAGAAGCACCAGATCCGTCGCCTCCCGGTCATTGCCGACCACAAGTTGGTGGGCATCATCAGCCAGGGTGACATCGCCCGCAACTACTCCGAACAGCGTGTGGGCGAGCTGGTGGAGCATATTTCGGAACGCAGCCGAATGCAGGTGTAGTCAGCAATTCAACCCGGAACGCCACGGAGTCCCACTCCGTGGCGTTACTGTGTGGCCCGAACCGTTGAGGTTCGAAATGGCCTTGTCCGCGGCTCCTGGCCCTGACGGTTCGAAACCGCGGACAAGCTGAGGAAAATCAGTTCAGCGCGATCAGGAGCATCTGGCTGGTCCCCGGGATGCAGGTCTGCAGGATCGCCCTGGGGAAACCGCCGAACACCCGGAGGACGTCGTTGGTGGTGCCGGGGTTGGGGACCTGGCCGCGGGCTGTCGCCGTGTAGGTTCCGTAGCCCGGGATGCTGATGGTTTCCCCCACGGCGATGCCGGAGAACCGTGCCCAGCCGCCGCAGAAGTCGTGTTCGGTGATGAACAGCGAGTAGCCGTCATTGGGGGTGAAATGGATCGGCCCGATGCACGCATCCACCATGGCCTGTCCGCCCGCACCTGCGACGTAGATCGTCCGGACGGCCGGAGCGGCCTGGACCGGGGCCGGGGCTGCTGCCGGAGCGGGCCCTGCCACAGCCGGTGCAGGTGCGTACGCCGGAGCTGATGCGACGGCGGGACCTGACAGCACGAGGGTCTGGCCGGGAACGATGATGCTGTAAACACCCAGTCCGTTGGCGGCCAGCATCGCGTTCATGTCCACGCCGTACCGCGCCGCGATCCCGCCCACGGTGTCGCCGGGGACAACGGTGTAGCGGTTGGAGTCTCCGGCGGGGGCAGGCGCCGGTGCAGGCTCCGGAGCCGGCGCAGGGGGAGCCTCGGCCGGCGCGGCGGCCACCTCCGGCTGCGCCGTGGCAGCCTCAACCGAACCGGGCACAAAGGTGCCGACGTACGGTTCATCCAGGGGCGCCGCAACCAACGGCCGTGCGACGCTCACTACCGGTGCGGCCGACGTCGTGCTTGCCTCCGCGGGCGGCGACACCTCAGCTGTGCGCACGGGGCCGGCCAGGACTCCGACGCCGACGGCGGAGACCACGGCCGCGGCGGCCATGCCTGCCCAGAGCCGGTTACTGACCGGCTTGCGGTCTTGGGTCAGTTCTGTCCGGGGGACGTCTGTTTCGAAGTTTCGGCGGGGCGGCTCGGAAGCTTTTGCGGTCAACTGGTACATGGGTGGCCCATCGCAGGTCGGCCCCGGCAAGGAAAAAGCAGCGGCGGACGCCGGCTCTTTTCGTTGCGGGACGGATCGAGGTGTGATGCGCGATGCGGTTCCGGTCAGTGACCGGCGCCGCGCAGGGATGCGCATGATGGGAGCCGCCCGCATACCCAGAAGATACGGAAGCTCCACTATGAAGCGGCATCACCCACCCCAGCTCGGAGGATGCGCCAGCAACTTTGTTTGGCCCTAGGAATTTCGAGTCTAGGAAACGGGGGAGCAGGCGGCACGAGTAGGCATTACCCGAGTTTTTTCGAGGATTACTTGGCGCAAACGGATCGGATACCTACCCTTTCCGCTGCGGGTACCTGTGGGCTGCTTGGAGGGACGCAGCGAGCGCGGGTGTCTGCAGAGACTGGCCGGATATGCTGGCTCCCAGAGACGATGTCGTGGACCGGTCAGCCGGGCCATGTCAGGCGGCATGGTCAGGCCCTGCAGCGGGGGAGAAGGTGCCATTCATGGCGTTAGGGCGGAGGCCTTTGAAGAGGCGTCTAAGTACGGACGGCCCGAAGCTGATGACGTCTTTGCTGGTTTCCGTCCTGGTCCTGCTGGGTTTCGCCGCAGACCAACACCCGGATCCCCCTTCTCTACGGCTGTCCGCCGAATCCGTGCGGGTGTTTCCAACGCCGCAGAGCATTGAAGCCGCCAGGACGTCGGTGTCGCTGCGTGGGCGTGTCGTGATTGACCGGGGACCGGTGACCGACAACGCCGCGCTTGAGATCGTGACGCAGATGATCGCGAAAGCCGGCGGCACCCTGGAAGCGCCCGACTCCGCCGGCTACAAAACAAGCCATACCCGGGTCTACATCGGCACGCCTGAGGACAACTTGTCCATCGGCCCGGCTTTGGCGGCTATGGATGTCGACGGTGCGGAAGCACTGGATAAGCCGGAGGGCTATGTTTTGGCCGCAGGCTGGGACGGCCGACAACCTGCAATCGTGCTGGCCGGGCATGACCAGGATGGTGTGTACTACGCGGCGCAGACCTTGAGGGAGGTCGCGGAGGACTCCGGCGGGGTTCCCGTCGTCATCCGGGACTGGCCCCTCATGGGCATTCGTGGCGTAGTGGAAGGTTTTTACGGCTCTCCGTGGACACACCAGGCCCGGCTGGATCAGTTGGAATTCTATGGCCGGCAAAAGCTGAACACCTACATGTACTCTCCTAAGAACGACCCCTTGCTTCGCGGAGACTGGCGCCAGCAATACGCGGGCCGCCAGCTGGAGGAGTTATCGGAGCTCATTCAGAGCGCCGCACGGAATCATGTGAGATTTGTCTTCGCCCTCTCGCCGGGTCAAGACATCTGCTATTCCGACAAGGCGGACCTGGAGTCAGCGCTAGGCAAAATGCAGGCCGTGCACGAGCTGGGGGTCAAGACGTTCTCAATTGCGTTGGATGACATTGATTTGGACCTGAAATGCACAGCGGACCGCGCGGCGAACGTGGAGGGCGAACGCGGGCTCGCCGCAGCACAGGCGGCCTTCCTCAACAGCATCAATCGGCAATTCGTGCAGGAAAACCCGGATGTCAACCCACTCGAGATGGTGCCAACCAAATTCAACGGCGTGGAGACCGACCCCTACAGGGAGGAACTCGGCGCCAAGCTGGACGCTGGCGTCCTGGTGCAATGGACCGGCCTCGATATAGTGTCCCCGACCATCACGCCCGAGTCCGCGAAAGCGGCCAGCATGGCATATGGCACTCCGGAGCAGCCTCGAGGGATTTTTCTTTGGGACAACTATCCGGTCAATGATTTTGCCCCTGACCGGCTCTTTCTGGGACCCGTAGTGGGCCGCAACCCGGATTTGTACACCGTGATCCCCGGAATCACCGCCAATCCCATGGTTCAGCCTTACGCATCCATGCCGGCGCTTGCCAGCTTTGCAGACTACATGTGGAATGGTCCACGATCCGACGGCGAGGATTCTTTGAATGTCGCCCTCGAAGGGATCGCTGGACCGGACAAGGACGTTCAGGATGCGGTGAAGACGTTCGCAGATCTCAACAAGTACTGGACCATTGATGAGCTGACGGCGAAGTCCCCGCTGCTCGCGGCAGACATGGAGGAGTTCTGGCGATCCTACGAGAACGGCACGTTTGATGACTCGGCGCTGGAACGACGGGCGGCAACGATCAGCAGGCTTCCTGACGTCCTTTCACGCGTCCCGGTGCAGGGGTTTTACAACGATGCCATTCATTGGATTGACGCCGCAGCCAGCTCGGGTGAGGCCTTGCGAAGCGCCATCACCATGCTCGCGGCAGCGGAGGAAGGCGATTCGGTGGCTGTGGCCGATGCCCGCTCGGTGCTGGATGCTGCCGTCGAGCGGGCAAATCAGGCCACCCAGCCGGCCATCGATAGCCCACAGGTAAAACCCAGGGTAGGCGACGGCTTGTTCGAGGCCTTCCTTGAGCGGGCAATCCTGGAATCGGACCGCCGCTTAGGCCGTTAATGTCCCGAAAGGATGAACCGGAGGCTTGCCACCAAGTTACCCGCCGGTAACATTGAGGGATGCACCTGCTTCTGCGCACCCTCCTGATGCTGTTCACGTCCGCCCGCCGCTCCGCGCTGACCATCTGGGACGCCTCGTCCCTGCCGCTGCGCGTCCTGCCCACCGACATCGACATCGCCATGCACGTCAACAACGGTATGTACTTTTCCCTCATGGACCTGGGCCGGTTCGACCTGATGGTCCGCAGCGGCGTCTGGAAGAGGATGCGCCAGCGCGGCTGGACCCCGGTGGCGGCGGGGGAGACCATCGCCTTCCGGAAGTCCCTGCAGCTGTGGCAGCAGTACACCATCGAAACCAGGATCATCGGCCTGGACGCCAAGGCCATCTACTTTGAGCAGCGCATGGTGGCCGACGGCGAGATTTACGCCCGTGCCTACATCGCCACCCGCCTGGTCAGCAAAGGCAAACCCGTCAGCCAGGACGAGATCCTGCGCGAGTTCGGCCAGCCCCCGGCCGGTCTTGTGCTCCCGGAATGGATCCACGAGTGGCGCGAGACAAACGCTCTGCCCGGCAGCCGGACACCGGCACCGCACCTCTGGGAGAGCAGCGCCCGCCCGGTGCGCTGACCGGCTACGCGCCGACGTCGCGCCTGTTCACCGCGAACGCGGCCGCAGCCACCAAAGCTGCTGAAATGCCCCAGAGCCACCCGGCTGCTGCCCAGTCCGCGCCGTTGGTCACCGGAGAATTCCCATAGGCCCAGTGGTAGGGGCTCAGGTTCAGCAGCCACTCCACGTCCTTGCTCTGCCGGCCGACGGCGTTGAACACGTACCCCAGGACGCCCACGGCGGCGCCGGCGGCCAACCCGTAGGTCCGCCGGCCGGACACGGCACCCGCGCAGAGCGCAGCGGTTCCGCTCAGGAGCGCCAGGCCGGCGAACAGCACTGCCGCGCCGAACAGGTTCTCCGGCCGGATGTCGAGCTGGGCCGAATCGTTGAGCAGCCGGACCAGCACAAACACCAGCGCCGCGAGCAGCACCACCCTGAGGAACAGGGACAGTGCGCGTTCCAGCACCACCTGGACGCGGGTCACACCGTGGGCGAGGGTCAGCTCCAGCTGGCCGGATTCCTCGTCGCCGCCCACGGCCGCGGCACCCCACCCCACGGAGGCGATGGTCATCAGCAGGAACCCGATCAGTCCGTAAAGCGTGGCCTGGGTGTAGCCGGGCCCGGTGGCAATCTGGTCGTAGTTGAGCGCCTTGGTCATCTCGGCAGGGAGGGCATCGATCATGTCCTGCATCTGGGCGCTCCCGCCGATGGACGGGTACAGCGGCAGGTAGAGGAACGTGGCGGCTGCCAGCCCGGCTGCCCAGCCGAGAGTGGAGCGCCACGTGTCGAAAAACGCCCGGCGGAACAGCGGCAGGGTAGCGCTCACTTTGCTGCCTCCTGCGGGGTTGAATACATCTTCAGCACCGATTCCTCCAGGTCGGGCTCCTCCAGGACAAGATCGGTGAGCTGCAGGGATGCCAGCGCCTGGACCAGCGGCTGGATCTCTCCCTCCAGCGTGGCGGTCAGGGTGACGCCGCTGCCGGACTGAAGTACCTCCACGTGTCCGACGCCGGGCACCGCACCCAGCCGCGCGCCGGCGTCATGCGCTGCAATTCCGGTGGCCGAAAGACGGACGTGCCGCACGGCACCTTCCCGCAGCCCGCTCACCGACTCCACCGCGATGATCCGGCCGTCCCGGAGGATGGCCACCGTGTCCGCCGTCTGCTGGACCTCGCTGAGGACATGGGAGCTGAGGAAGATGGTCTGGCCTTTGTGCTGCGCTTCGCGCATCATGGCGTGGAACTCCTGCTGCACCAGCGGGTCAAGGCCGCTGGTGGGCTCATCGAGGACCAGTAGTTCGGGATCGTGCATAAACGCCTGGACCAGGCCCAGCTTCTGCTTGTTGCCCTTGGACAGCTTGCGGGTGTGGCTGTCCAGGTCCAGCCCCAGCCGTTCGGCCAGCGCATCGATCCTGCCCGGAGCCACCGGACCGCTGATGGCCTGGTAGTGGGCCAGGAGCTTCCGGCCTGTCACTCTGCCCTCAAGGAACAGCTCGCCCGGAAGGTACCCGATCCGGCGGCGGAGCTCCGGACCGCCCAGCCGGGGATCCGTGCCCAGGACCCGGACCTCGCCGGACGTGGGGCGGATGATGTCCAGGAGGCAGCGCATGGTGGTGGTCTTGCCCGCTCCGTTGGGGCCGATCACGCCGAACACCGACCCTGCCTCGACGGCGAAATCCACGCCGTGAAGCACCTCCCGGCGGCCGAATTTCTTGGTCAGGGACCTGGTGGAGATTGCGTGCGGCATGCGCCCTCCTGTGTGCGGCATTCAGCGGCTGATGACCCCAAGGGTAGGCTGGGCGGCCCGTGCTGTATATGGGGGCGCCGCGGTTATTCCCGATGACGCGGGAAGCGAACAGGGTGCCCCCGACCGCGACATTGCATGGCTTGCTCGCGTACCGTTGAAGGCATGGCTACCGTTGACATCACCAGTGATCAGTTCGCATCGACCATCGAAGGCAATGACATTGTCCTGGTGGACTTCTGGGCTGAATGGTGCGGTCCGTGCAAGCAGTTCGGGCCCACGTACAGCGCAGTGTCGGAGAAGCACTCCGACGTCCTGTTCACGAAGGTGGACACCGAGGCCGAGCAGCAGCTCGCCGCCGAGGCGGGCATCACGTCCATCCCCACGCTGATGGCCTTCCGCGAAAAGGTCCTGGTCTTCTCGCAGCCGGGCGCCCTGAACGCCCAGCAGCTGGAGCAGGTGGTTGACGCCGTCAAGGCCCTGGACATGGACGAGGTCCACGCGCACGTGGCGCGCTCGCAGGCAGAAGCCGCAGCGGCTGCAGGCAGCAAGCCGGCCGGCCCGCAGGACGGCACCCAGATCCCGGACGCGTAAGCGCTCACTGAACATACAAAGCGGGGCCTCTCCATGAGAGGCCCCGCTTCGCCTTTAACCGGTGCCCGCTAGCTGTACTGCCCAGGCAGGTTGGTTAACCGACTGATGGGCGGGTGGCCTCCGATTGCGGTGTGGGGCCTGTGGTGATTGTAGTGGTGCAGCCATGCCGGGAGGGCGTTTCTGCGGACTGAT